>CAYSCS010000087.1:0-88705 GCA_964429695.1 uncultured Eubacteriales bacterium | reverse complement strand
GGTTCAGGCGTGAGGATGCGGAAGAGATAGCTCAAGCAGAATGAGAAACGCTTGAGGGGCTTTTTTAAGCTTTTAGGAGAGAAATTAATGTCAGAATTTGGAAAGAGGGCAAGCTTATTGCCCTTTATCAGAGAAGATTTTTAATTCTATTGGAGAAGAAAGTAGTTTTAAATTCACTCTTTAGATTTAGCTTTTTTTTATAGCAAGCTTACCGAAAAATTCATAGAGAACAGGGACAATGATGAGCCTCAAAAGGATGGCGAAGAAGAATCCGCCGATATAGACCACAGCTAAAGGACGATGAAGCTCCGAGCCTGTAGTCTGGATCAAGGCCAAAGGAAGAACAGCCACAATCATCACCACATCCGTCATCAAGATTGGCCTAAATTTGAGGAGAGCTCCTTTGAGGACCGCTTCTCTCAGGGAGAATCCTTGGCGTCTCAAATCGTTTATCTTGGCAACAAGGATGATATCGTTTTGAACACAGATGCCAAAAAGAGCCACCAATCCAATCGTGGATGAGACATTTAATGTCTCTCCTGAAATCAAAAGCGCAAGAATTCCTCCTATGAGGGTGGAGGGGATGTTCAAGACGACGAGGAGGGCCTGCCAAACTGAGCCGAATGAAGAGAAAAGGACTACAAAGATGATTCCCAGGACGATGAGCATCAGGAGAGAGAGATGTTTAAGGGCTCTCTGCTGACTTTCATACTGACCGCCGAAGGTAACAAAATATCCTGGAGGAAGGTCCACCTCTTTTTCTATTTTCTCCTTTGCTTCCTTGACGAAACTTCCAATATCTCTCTTGACTACATTACACATGATGATTTTACGTCTCATTAAGTTTTCTCGAAAGATTGTCTGTGGCCCTTCACTCCTCGAGATTTCTGCAAGCTGAGAGAGAGGTATTCTCTCTCCATTTGGAGCATCCACGAGAAGATTCTTTATCTTCTCCTCCTCGTTTCTGTATTCCTCAGGAAGTCGAATAAGAATAGAGGTAATCCTATCAGGCTCATAGACGTCTGTGACTTCAAGCCCATTGAGGGCAATTTCTACGATTTCAGCCACATCTCCCACCGATATTCCATATCTTGCGAGCTTCTCTCTGTCGGGTTTTATCACCATCTGGGGGATTCCTGCCGTTTGTTCGATGTGTAAATCTGCTACCCCTTTGATTTCAGCCATCACATTCCTTATTTCTTCAATCTTTTCGTTGAGGACAGCGAGGTCTTTCCCGAAGAGCTTTACAGCAAGCTGTCCCTCAGTCCCTGTCAACATCTCAGCCAGCTTGTTGGATATCGGCTGCTCAAAGATATAGGCTATTCCGGGTAATTTATCCAGTTCCTTTCGCATAGCCTGGGTAATTTCTTTGAAACCTCGCTTACGCTTCTCGCGAGGAAGGAGCTGGATGTTATAGTGGCTGTGGTTGACTGGATGCAAATGTTCAGAAGCCTCAGCCGTTCCAGTAGTCCTGGAAACCGAAACTACTTCTGGAAGGGAGAGAAATATATTTTCAATTTTGGTCCCCATTCTTACTGATTCCTCAAGAGAAGTCTCGGGGAGCATTACTGTGGAAGCCATTATTGAACCCTCATCAAGAGGAGGGACAAACTCCTTTCCCAGAAAGTTAGAGGCAATTGCCGCCCCCAGAATGAGAATGAGGAAGACAGAGAGGACGGTTTTTTTGTGCCTGAGTGAAGTGAGAAGAAAGAGCTGATATTTTTCCGTTAGATATTTTAAAAGAGGATTTTTTCTTTCCTTTAGCTGAGCTCCAGAAAAGAGGAAAGAGGAAAGAACAGGCTGGAGGGAAACATTGATGATCATGGCGCCAAAAAGAGCAGCTGCAACTGCAAAGGCAGTCGGCCTAAACATCGCCCCTTCTATTCCGCTCAAAGTGAATAAGGGAAGAAAGACAAGAATGATGATCAAACTGGCTGAAAAAAGATGCTTACCTACATCCTTCGCAGCCTCAGCTGTGAGCGTAAGAGCGGGGGGTTGTCCTTTCTTTTCGGAGAAAACACGGAAGATGTTCTCGACCATGATGATTGACCCGTTGGCGACTTTTCCAATCCCGATTGCAAGACCGCCTATGGACATCACAGTTAGGTTGATATCGAAAATTCCCATTAAAACCAAGGCTATAAGAATTGAGAGAGGAATGGTTAGGGAGGCAACGAGGGCGCTTTTAATGTGCCACATGAAAAATATCATGACCAGCACTATGAGCAGCGCACCCTCGAGCATAGAAATTTCGAGGTGGTCCAAGGATTTTCGGATGAGAATAGATTGATCGTAGAAGGGCTTAATTTTCACGTCAGGGGGAAGGTCTTTTTCGATTTGCTTCAACGCATTTTTTGCATTCTTAATTGCTTCCAGGGTATCGCCGCCATACTGCTTTTCGACTGTCACATACACTGCTTCTTTCCCATTGTGAGAACCTGATTCTCTACGAAATTTTTTTCCAACTTTTACCTCTGCCACGTCTTTCACATAAACAGGGACATTGTTTCGGGAAGTTATGACAGTGTTTTTAATGTGGTCCAGGGTTTCAATGCGTCCCTCCCCTTTGATAAGCGTTTCCTGACTTCCTTTGAGGATTATCCCTCCCGAGAAGTTGCGGTTGCTCTTTTCGATGGCTTCCTTGACTTCGTTGATAGTGATGTTGTAGTTTTTGAGCATTTCTGGTTTCAGGAACACCTGAAACTGTTTAACAAACCCCCCGAGGTTAATGACAAATGAGATTCCTGGCACTCCCTGAAGTCTGTAGCGGATCGTCCAGTCAGCGATCGAACGAAGCTCAAGAGGGTCTGTTTCATCTCCCGTGACTGCAAATTCAAACACTTCTCCCATCCTTGAGGAGACAGGGCCAAGAATGGGAAGCGTAGTTCCAAGAGGGAGTCTTCCTGTGATCAGCTCAAGTTTGCTAGAGACAATTTGACGAGCAAGGTAGATATCGGTTCCCCATTCAAATTCTGCCGTAACAACTGATGACCCAGTTGTTGATTCAGAACGAACTCTCGTCACAAGGGGGGCACCATTGAGGAGGCTTTCTAAGGGAAAAGAAATAAGCCTCTCTACATCCTCAGAGGCCATCCCTGGGTTTTCAGTGATAATCTTGACTAGAGGAGCATTCAGGTCAGGATAAATGTCCTTTGGGAGCCGAGAATAAGTGATTACCCCTGCGGCAGATACTAAACCCACAAGGAGGAGGGTGAGGACTCTATTTCTGAGGGCAGAGTCGATGAGTCTGTCAATCATTCTCCAACCTCCTTTTTGAGAATTCAGTGGACATGCCCTCTACGGAGGACCTCTTCATAGAGTTTTGACTTTAGCTGGAAGCTACCCCGGGTGACGACCTCCTCTCCTTCTTCTATCCCGCTCATTATCTCTATAAAATTTCCCTCGCTTGCTCCTATTTCTACAACCCTGGGAATAAATCCTCCTTCCTTTTTCAAGAAAACGATCTTCTTATCCCTATCGTCTAATACAGCTTCTTTTGGTACAACAAGGACCCTCTTCTCTTTCTTAAGAAAGATCTTTATGTTTGCAAACATGCCAGGTTTAAGTTTGTTGTCTTTATTCTTGACTTCCGTTCTCACGGTCGCCGTCCTCGTTTCTTCTTTTAAGATATCTCCAATGTAGCTTATTTTTCCCATGAATATTTCTTCAGGATAGGCAGGCACGGTGACCTCAACTTCCTGACCTATCGCCACTTGGGAAATATCCTTTTCATAGATTTCGGCGTCTATGCAAAGGAGAGAGGGGTCCATGACAGTCAGAATTTCCTCGTTCTGGTCGACAAGCGCGCCGAGAGTAGCCTTATTTTCGATGATTTTTCCGCTTATGGGCGAGAAGAGATGGATGCTGGGGTTTATTTCGTGGGCATGGGCAATCTCCCTTATATTTTCTTCAGTGAATCCGAGTAGATGAAGCTTTTTTTCTGCGGCGTCGAGGTTTGTCTCTGCCACTTTGAACTGAGCCTCGCTCGATAAATAATCTTTCTTTGCTCCAGCACCCTGATCATAAAGCCTTTTTGCTCTTTCAAAATTAACCTTTGCCAGCTCATAATCAGCTGACGCTTTGTAGAATTCAGATTTTGCTTTTCCAACTTCCTCACTTTGAAGGGTTAGAAGAATTTGCCCTTCTTGGACCCATTCTCCTATCTGAACATGAATCTTAGAGATTCTTGCAGGGAAGGGATAACTCACAATCGCTCTTCTTAAGGGATGGGAGAATACCTTTCCCATAGCACTAAGCTGGGGTCTTATGCTCTTCCAAGAAGCTCTTTCTGTTTCAATTTCAAGCGCATTTTTTTCTTCTTCAGAGAGTTTGATAAAATCAGACATCCTTGCAGCTCCTGTGAATCTCCTTGGCTCTTGCCCCCCTTTGCCTGTTTGTCCTTTTCTTCCTTCTCTTTGCCTTCTATGAAGAGGTTTTGCTTCGATATTTGAGCTGGACTTTTCTCCTGATTGATTTAGGGTTGGTTCTTTTTCTCTGGCTTTTTCTCTTGTGCAATAAGAATGGATTGCTAATAAAAAGATTAGAATTATAGTGATGGTTTTTATCTTCATTTCTGGTCTCCTTTGAACTCGAAGCCAAGGGATTTCTCTAGATTTGCCAGGGAAATGGAATAATTGTAGAGGGCATCTAGATATGTTTTTCTGGCTTCGATTAAGGTTCTTCGTGCCTCGATGAGCTCGATCCCCCCAATTTCCCCCTCCTGGTAGCTAAAGAAAAAAATATTATAAACTTCCTCAGCCTGCCTCAGAATTTCGTTTTCGAATAGCTCAATCTGGTGGATCGCACTCATTGCCTTGGTATAGGCCTCTTCCACTTCAAGGAGAATAGAATTTTCCATGTGCTCTTTTTCTTTCTTCAGAGATTCTATGTTAGCCAGGGCTTCTGCTATTTCTCCGCGTTTTGGCTGCCAGAAAAAAAGAGGGAGAGGAAGAGAAAGCCTGAAATCCCAGGTTGGAGGAATTCCTTCCAGTCGGTGTCTGGAAATAGTAATCTGAAAATCAGGAAGATAGCTTAAGTATCCCAGGTCTTTTATCAGCTCCTGTTTTCTTAAAGAATGATCGATCATTTTTATTTCTGGACGAAAGGCGAGAGCTATTTTCCTCAATTCTTCTCTCTCCAGGGTTAAGGGCGCTCTCCTTAACTCTCCTTTGATCGATAGGGGTTCATATTTCTTTCTCGCCAGAAGAAAATTCAAAGATGTTTTTCCGAGTTCGACTTCGTTTAAAGCCACTTTAACGGCATTTTCCGCTTTTGCTGTTTCCACTCTTGCCCTGAGAGGCTCCACGCGCCCTACATCCCCTGACTCATATCTTAGTTCTGCTTTCTTCAAGAATTCTTTGCTGAGAGTTAAATCTTGCTCTGCAAGCCTTAATTTTTCTTGAGCAAGAAGAAGCCCATAGAAAGCCTGTTTGACCCTAAAAACGAGGTCCAGTTTTAAAAGGTCGATTTCAACCTTTAATTCATTGGACTCCTGGAAAGCTATTTTTCCTTTAAGCGCTCTTTTACCCGGAAATTCGAGAGCTTGACTCAGACCCAAGTATGATTCTTCTGATGCCTTGAAATTGAGAAAAGTCGGCTGGAGGTCTGAATCAAACTCGAGGAAAGGCTGAGGAAGTGCCTTCGCTTGGTTGATACGGGCCAGAGAGGCTCTGTGCTCTTCCAGGGCAGAAAGGATGAGGGGATTTCTCCTGAGGGCCTCAGAGATACAGCGTTCGAGTGTCCATTCTTCCTCAGCAAGAAAATAGCCGAAGAAAATCTCCTGAACAAAGAGCAACAAAGAGAAAATTAAACAAAACTTTATTTTCATGCATTGACCTCCTCAGTTGCTGTTGGGGATATCTTTGAGAGGAAGCTATCCTTTTTTAAAGGAAGAAGGCCTTTAATTCCGAGGAGGAGAGCGAGAAAAGGTTTCAGAGTCTAGGATAAAGACAAAATTAGGAGAGGTTATCGATTTCAAAATAGCGGAGATTGAAGGGGGTGGAAGATGGAAAATATTTGTCAGCGTGGAAAGTGAGGAGGACTGAAAGTTACAAGCTGGGCAGTTTTTATCTCCCTTGAAGTTTTTTTCTGTATGAAAGAGGTTAATAAAGAGTATGACGAACAAGAAGAGGAAAATGAGGCCGACGTCGAAATCCTTTTTATTCCTTCTAATCATCCTTTTTATCTTAAATATATTGAAAAGGAAAGGAAAAAGTCAACCGCCCGATTTGCATCGCTTAAAATCTATACGAATTTGATTCGTTGCCTCAGGAGAAAATATAAAAAAATTCTTTTCCCTTCTAGAAATTTTGTTTAATAATTAGCCAAAGGAAGAGATATGTGATTTAGAATCGAAGTCATGAGAGCTTTATTTTATGCTGCTGAAGAAAAATAAAAAAATTTTCAAGCTTCTTTAATAATTCTTTTCATAAATGATTTTAGTTCTACCCATTTTTAGGGAAAAATAAGAGTAATAAAAGAGGGGAAAGGACTTAAATTCCCAGGAGATCCAAATTTAAGATTGGAACGAAACATATAATGTTCCCTAAGGTTTCACTTTTGCTTCGTTCAGCAGAAGGGTTTAATCTTCCCCGAGGAGTAAAAGAGAATCATTTTTTAAATAAACCTGAAATTTTTCCACTCTTTTTGATAAGAGAGTTTCAATTTTTTTATCTCGGGGGAGAAAAGAAATTAGTAAAAATTTGGTGGCAAGAGTTAGGCTTTTAGCTTTTTCTTCTCAAAAATAAAGAGGCATCAATAAGATGAGTGAACTTGATTGTCTTTGCATTAAGGGTATAGAGGGCTTGAAAAATTCTTGACACTCAGGTTTGCTCAGAGTAAAAAGTTTCCAGGCATATTTTTATGAGGGGGAAAAAGTAAAACCTCTCTCCCGAAAAAATAATCTCCCTTTAGGCTTTGGACAAGGAGAAAAAGGAGGTTAATCATGAGATTTAAAATCAAGGTTTTTAAAATGGGAGTCTTATTATTAATCTTTCTCACCTTCTCTTCATGGTCTCAAACATTTGAAGACCTTTCTCATCGAGTTAAAGAGTTTGTGGTTGTAGATGATCCTCTTTTTGCCCTTACTCATGTGCGCATTATCGACGGTTTAGGCGGACCCCCAAAGGAAGATCAAACGGTAATCGTTTGCCAGGGAAAAATTCAGGCTATAGGCGAGAGAACGAAAATTTCCATTCCTGAAGGAGCAAGAGTCTATGAAAAGCCTGAATATACCCTTATCCCGGGGCTTGTGGGCATGCACAACCACATTTTCTATCCCGCTGGCGAGGCTCATTATAACACCCTAGAATTTAGTGCTCCCCGTCTTTACCTTGCCTGTGGAGTAACCACCATTCGAACTGCTGGAAGTCTAGAGCCCTATACTGAGCTAAATTTGAAGAGAGCCATAAATATGGGAAAGGTCCTCGGTCCTAAGATTTACGTTACCAGCCCCTATCTCGAAGGGCCCGGTGCATTTACTTTTCAGATGAATGAATTAGCAGATGTTGAACACGGCCTGAGGTTTGTGCGTTACTGGGCCTCTGAGGGAGTGGATGATTTCAAAGCTTATACCAATATCAAGAAAGAGGTACTTGAAGCCACGCTTAAAGAAGTTCATAAACTCGGAATGAAAATGACTGCTCATCTCTGTTCGCTTGGATTTAGGGAAGCGGCAGAGATTGGAATTGATAACCTTGAGCATGGTCTCCTTGTGGATACTGAGTTTTTTCCCGAAAAAAAGCCCGATATCTGCCCTCCCTATCGAGAGGTACGAGACTCCCTTCTTTCCCTCGATATTTCCAGCCCCTCAGTGCAGGAGACAATTCGAACTCTGGTGAAAAACAATGTAGCCATAACTTCGACTCTTCCTGTATTCGAGATTTCAGTGCCGGGCCGCCCACCCCTCCAGCAGCGTGTCCTCGATGCCATGGCTGTGGAGACGAAGGTTACCTACCTTAGCCAGAGGGCTCGCTTGGGCGAGAGAAGAGATTCAACCATGGAGATACTTCTTAAGAAAGAGATGGAATTTGAACGTGCATTTGTTGAGGCAGGTGGATTGCTTCTCACTGGGCCTGATCCGACTGGCTATGGAGGTGTGCTCCCAGGATTTGGTGACCAGCGTGGAATAGAACTTCTTGTAGAAGCAGGATTTAGCCCTGAGCAAGCGATTAAGATTGCCACTTATAATGGCGCCCTTTATCTTGATCAGCAGGCAAAAATAGGGAGTCTTACCGTTGGAAAACAGGCTGATATGGTTCTCATCAAAGGAAATCCTTCAAAAAATATTGCTGAGATTGAAAATGTGGAGATTGTCTTTAAGGATGGAATTGGCTATGATTCATTGAGATTGATAGAATCTGTTCGGGGATGTGTGGGGGTGCGCTGAATAATTTAATTTCAAAAAGGAGGTTCTGCCATGATTTTTAAAGCCTTATTCCTCGCTCATGCTCCTGACGCAGAAATGAAGAAGCATCGGGCAGCCATCGAAACATCGAAGTTTAACCTGCAGGTGGTTATCGTCCGGGATCAATCTCAAGCGATTTCCGTGGCAAAGGAAATGGTCAAAAAGGAAGGAATCCATTCAATCCTTCTCTGTCCTGGCTTCACTCACAGGGATGTGTATGAAATTCAGGAGGCTGTTGAGAATAGAGCAGGCGTATTTGTTGCTCGAGGTGATAGTCCGAGCATGAGGATTACTCGTGAAATCATGGAAAAAACAGGGTGGTTTAAGTAAACGAGCACTCTTGGCGTAGAAAAAGATTTACTGGAAAATGACGATGTGGGTTTTTCCCTTCCCAATTATGTGGTTTCAAGCCTAGATTAAGAGAATGAAGGGATTCCTGTTTTCTTTTTCCCTACCTTTTTCCAAGCTCATCTTATTTATTTTTATTTTTTTCATTTAAAACATCTCCTTTTATAATTACCCAATTCTGAAGAGATAGAGCCCAGAAGGACTATCAAGAAAGAATTGTCTTTCCTCTTATTAGATTTTAAGAATAAGCTTGACTGTCATGAAAAAGATTAGGAGTCCTGTGATATCAACTACGGTGGTAAGCGCCGGGCTTGCCACAACTGCGGGGTCAAATTTTAGCCTTGCGGCAGCAAGGGGAAGAAGGGCTCCGATCAGAGTGGAGCTCATTACCTGAAAGGCGAGCGCCACACTTACGGCAATCGCCACTGTCCAGGGGGAGATGGCTTCAGACATACTGGATTTTCCGCTAAAGAAAAGGACCCGGCTGAAGGCTATTCCTGCCAGTAAAATTGCAAGAAGAAATGAGACCTGAATTTCTTTAGCAAATACCTTGAAAGCATCCTTTACGGTAACTTCTTTTAAGGCTAAGGCTCGGACCACTAAGGTCGCTGACTGGCTTCCTGTGTTTCCTCCTGTATCAGCCAGCATGGGCATGAAGGAAGCAAGGATGGCGAATTGGAGAAGGAGACCTTCGAAGCTCTGGACTATGTATCCGGAGATAAAACCGAGAAGAGCAAGGGCAAAGACCCAGATAAATCTGTTTCTGAAGTGGTCCCAAGCAGATGTTCTCAAGTAGGGGCGTGCCTCGTGGCGGCCGGCTATGGCCATGAATTTCTCCATGTCCTCGGTATGTTCCTGAGTGATGATGTCTAGAGCGTCGTCATGGGTTATTATTCCCACCAGAGTCTTTTGGCCGTTGACGACTGGCAAGGCTATTAGGTCATATTTTTGAATTTTTCTGGCTGCTTCTTCCTGGTCATCAGTTACCCAAGCAAAGACGACATCTTTGTGCATTATTTCGCGCACCAGAGAATCGGGCCGTGCTAGAATGAGGTCCTTTAAAGAAACATATCCGAGAAGCCTTCGCCTCTCATCAATTACATAGGCGTAGTAAATTGTCTCTTTATCAGGAGCCTCGAGACGTAGCTTTGTAATGGCTTCATCGGCTGTCAAATCTGCAGTAAGGGTTGCATACTCGGAGGTCATCACAGCCCCCGCTGTTCCCTCCGGATAGGAGGCAAGCCTTCTTATATCCTCTCTCTCTGCCTGAGCGAGGGCTGGGAGAATCATTTTCTGTTTCTCTTCGGGCATTCCCTTATACAGGTCGACTCGGTCGTCAGACGGCATTTCTACAAGCAAGCGGGCTAAATCTTCTCTTTTCATGACTTCAGCCATCTCAACCTGGATATCCTTCTCCAGCTGGCTAAAGATTTCAGCTTGAAGGGGATGGGGAGCGTGCCGAATTACTTCCCATGCTTCCTTAGGGGTAAGTGCTGAAACTAAGTCAGCAATGACGCTGGGGTGACCTGATTCACAGAAGAGACGAAGTTCCTCGCTATTTCCTGTAGCAATTGCTTCCCGCAATTCAGGAACAAGGAGAGGTATCTTCATGGCTCACCTCCCTCTGGCTGCAGGGTTTTTGCAGCCAAGGGGGTGAACCGAGGTTCAATCTCTATGGGAATGATTCAGGTTCACACCGCTCGCTGCATAAGAAAACCCTTGCAGCCTCCTTAAAGTTATGTGTAGCTTCAAGAGCCACAGAACTCTGGCTATGAAGCTACTCGGACCATCAACATCACTCATTTCCAAATCCATCAATACCAAAATTTATATACATTTTGTTCTTCCTTGAGTCAAGAGAAAATAGCGAGAAAGTTTCCTCGCATTTCGACAATCTGTTCCCATAAATTTTATTTGATTTTGATGTAATACTTGCCAAGTATCCTCTGAAAAAGTCTTAAGAGTTCCTCCAAGGTTTAATTTTAAATTTTGATTTTCTTAATCTTACGGCAATAGATGAAATTAGATGAATTAACCCCTATTTCAGGTAGAGCTCCTGAAAAAGAGAAAGTCCTTGATAAAATTAAATACCCTGAGATGAAGAGAGGCTTACACGCCGAACGATGAGGAGGCGAATGAAGAGAGGGCCGCCCAAAAGAGCCGTGATTATTCCTACAGGAAGTTCTGTAGGGGTAAGAACTGTCCTGGCCAGGGAATCACAGGCTGCAAGTGAGGCTCCCCCGAGTAAAAAAGAACCCGGAAGCACGAATCTTTGGTCAAACCCGCTTAGTTCCCTTACTGCATGAGGAACAACAAGGCCTACAAAGGCGATGGGACCGACGAGAGAGACAACCGCAGCGGTGGCAAAGGCTGCCCCTATGTAAACATTCCTCTGGACATTTTTGACTGCAACACCATGCCCAAGAGCCATTTCCTCACCAAGGCTTATTTGATTGAGGTCATTTGAATGATAGAAGAGTAGGCCCAGTCCGGGAAAAAGGAAGGGGCAGAGCGCCAGGAGCTCCTGATAACCCACGACATCTATTCCTCCCATTATCCAGCGATGGAAAGTGGCTACTTCATTCGGGCTTGAAAGATATGTGAGGAGTAGAATTGAACCGCTGCAGATGATGCTTATGGTTATCCCGGCGAGAAGAAGGGTGTGGATGGAGAGTCCCCGAGAGCTTTTGGCGAGGAAATAAATAAGCACGATAGTCAGAGAGGCTCCTGCCAAAGAAAAGATCATTGTTGAGCTTAGCGGACCCCAAGTTACCCAGAGAGATGGAATTGAGATGGCGAGGAAAGCACCCAGTGAGGCTCCTCCACTTATACCTATAGTAAAGGGTTCTACCAGAGGATTACGAAGGAGAACCTGAAGAGAAGCCCCTACAACAGAAAGAGCCCCCCCTGCCAATAAAGCCAGGATTACCCGGGGAACTCTTTGAAACCAGAATATGGCACCGTCAGAGTTCGGGTTTTTAGTGAGATAGAGAAATATTTTTCCAAATTCTAACTTTTCAGCCCCAATCCAGGGAGAAAGAAGAGTGACAAGGATGAAGATTAAACCGTAAAGACAAAGAGTCTTTATTTTTTTTCTCATCTCTCAGCTAAGATGCGAGGTAAGATTATAGGGCGCTTGCATTGGGGATGTTTTTCGATCAAGATTTCATCTCCGTAGATTGAGTGGAGTGTCTTGAGAGTGAGGATGTCTGTTACCCCTCCCTCGGCAAGGATTTTTCCTTCCTTCATCACTATCAAGCGATCAGCAAAAAGTGAACCAAGATTTACATCATGAGTCACAATGGCAATACCGATGTTTTTTCTTGCTAATTCTCGGAGGAGATGAAAAAAATGGATTTCAAAGTGTAAGTCAAGAGCAGTGGTGGGCTCATCCAGGAGCAAGACCTTAGGTTCTTGTGCCAGCACCGAAGCTAAAAAAGCCCGTTTCCTCTCTCCGCCAGAAAGACTCGAAAGATGACGTTGGCGCAGGGAGAGGAGCCCTGTGAGGAGGAGGGTTTTTTCTATGATTTTCATGTCTTCATTATTTAGTATTCCCATCATATTAGTAAATGAATAACGCCCCATGGCGACAAGCTCTTCGACAGTATAATCGTACTGGCTTCCAAGTTCCTGGGGCAAATAGCCCAGGAGCTTGGCAATTTTTCTCCGCTTTAAAGTTTTAAGCTCCTTATTTTCGAGCCTTATGCTACCCTTAAGTGGCGATATTATTCCCGCAGCGAGACGAAGAAGGGTGCTTTTTCCCGAGCCATTTGGACCGATAATGACGAGAATCTCCCCCTCAAAGAGGGTGAAACTCGAAAAATTTAGTTCCCAGCCTGAATCAGGGAAACGGTGATGGATGTCTCGAAGCTCAAGTATTTTCTTTTTCATTGAATGCCTCGGGATGGAGGAGCTCCGCCATCCTGCGCACCGTCTGGTCGACACGAATGCCAGGGATTAGGAGGAAATCGTCGCTGAGAAAATAAATATTTCCCAATTTTACTGCCGGCAGCATAGGTAGCTTCTCCCAATCATTGAGGAGAAGCCTTTTCTTTTTTTCTGAGATTCCACCAGGAAAAGCCTCCACTATTATTTGAGGTTGACGTCGAATGAGGGACTCCTTGGAGATTAGGGGATAAAATCCTTTACTCTCTTTAAAGATGTTTTCCCCTCCTGCTAGCTCAATTACTTGATTGAGGAAAGAGGAACCATCGGCCGTCATTAGACCATTGAGATTTCCGGGTAAGTGACCTAAGGCGAGAAAAACTTTTTTCCGTGGGAAGCGCTCTGTCTTTTTCTTTATGAAGCCAAGTTTATCTTTTAGTCTTCTTATTAACTCCTCCGCCTTTTCTCTTTCCCCCAACAATTCTCCGGTTGTTTGAATGGCTTTTAAAATCTCCTCTATGGTGTTAATTCTCAGAGAGAGAAAATGGATTCTATTTTGCATGCACAGCCTTTTAAGCGCTTCGTGCTTTCCCTGAGCAATGACGAGGTCCGGTTGAAGAGCCAGAATTCTTTCGCGACTTGGATTTAAGAGTCCTCCTATTTTCGGTTTTTTCTTCGCCTCCTGAGGATAGGTGCTGAACTCACTTACACCCACTACCCTTTCTTCGCAGCCAAGAGAAAATACTATTTCAGTGATACTCGGAGCGGCGCAGATGATTCTTTTGAAATTTTTTTCCCCTGAACCTTGAGGTGACTCCCTCGTTAGAGCAAAGTTAGAGATTGAAACAGGCATCATCACCGCAGAGAGGATTAAAAAAAATAGTTGCGCTTGAATTTTTTTCGCTCTTTTCATTTGACTCTTCATAAAATTATTTCTCTTTTATCAAGAGATTAAAAACTTCATAGAGAGAGTTTCAATCCCCCATAAATTGAGAATCCAGCTGCTCCATAGCCTTTTATCATTTCGTATTCACTATCCAGAATGTTATCAAAACGGCAAAATATCTGGGTAGATGGAGCTAGTTCATAGGAAATGGCTGCGTTTAAAAGAGTGTATCTTGGCATCTTGACTCTCACCGAAGTCCATTCTCTGTACTCCATATCATCCCTTTCTCCATTAAAAATAAGGGAGAGGATGAAGTTTCCTTTTTTTAAGAAGTCTAAGCTTACCGATGCCAAGAATTTCTCCTTTGGCCGCCTCAAGAGGAGCTCTCCTGTATTTTCATTTTTTGCTTTCAACCTCGTATATGAAGCTAGGAAGCGTAGTTTTTCTAAAGGTATGAGACTTAAGCTAAATTCGGCTCCTCGGGAAGAGGCCTTAGCAATGTTGATAAATCCCTGGGTGTAATCAAATTCGATTAGATTTTCATACCTTGCTCCAAAATATGTTACCGCAAGAGTGAGATGACCTTGGAAAAAACTCTGCTCCACTCCCGCATCCCAGCTCGAAGATTTTTCAGGCATGAGATTCTCGTTGCCGATTGGCCCCCAGAAAGTCTGAGGGGCATAGAGTTGGTAGAGGGAAGGTGATTTGAATCCCGTTCCAAAAGTTGCTTTGAGTTTTGTCTCTGTTTTCTTAAGGAAAAAAGCTGGTGCGAGGCGATAGGTTAGAGAGTTTCCTGTCTGGCTGTGATTATCGACTCGAAGGCCTGCGGTAGCAAAGAAGCAACCAGAAATTCTGAGCTGTTCCTGGATGTAAACACCTACTTGATGAGCCTTTTTTTCAGGAAAAAGGTTTGAATAAGTGCCCCAGAAACTCTCTGAGAAGTACTCGGATTTCCCCATTTCTTGCTGTAAATCCAAGCCAAGAGTGAGAGTGTGTGATGCATTAAGAAAAAAATTATGCTGCCAGTCGAGGGCCAACCTCCGGCTGTGAAAATGACCATGTTCAGAATCGTAGGGATGAGTTTCATCTTCTGGGTTATCATGCTTTCGGCTAGAATTAAACAAAGAGACGCTCAGTTTCTGTTCCCAGCGATTCTCAAGCCACAGGGTTCTTGATTCTCCTTTGAAAACAAAGGTCTTTAATTTCTGAGTGCTGTTTGGATCGTCTCCGAAAGCTCCTCCAAAATTGTCTATATCAGAATTAGAGTCAATGGCTTTGAGGAAAAAGCTCAACTCGAGATTTTCTCGAATCTGGAGCGAAAACTTTGTACCTAGAGAAAAATTCTTGTAGCCGTCTTTTTCTTCATTCCCTTCATAACAAGAATTGGCGGCCGAAATTCCTTCTGTTTTGAAGTATGAGGTGCCCAGAGAATACGAAAAACGACCTGTGCCGCCACTGAATTCAGCCATACTCGAGAGGGTGCCGAATGAGCCTACCTGGGTTTGAAGCCTGAGCCGTGGCCTACCCTCACCCATTCTAGTCAAAATATGAATAATCCCTCCCATCGCGTCTGAGCCATAAAGGGTGCTCTGAGGTCCTCTCAGGATTTCTATTCTCTCTACATTCTCCAGCATAAAATGAGCTAAGTCACAGGAGCGTGAAGGAGAAATGGGGTCATTGAGCTCTACTCCATCGATCATCACCAGAGTATGCTCCGAATTTGCACCCCGAATAAAAGCAGAGGCCGACCCGCCTGGGGAGCCATTCTGAATCAGAGACAAACCTGGAATCTCTTGGAGGGCCTCAAAAACTGAATTTTTTTTGCTGCGTTCGAGCTCATTTCTTGTGATGAGAGAGAAAGAGGTTGCAATTTCTTTTTGAGGAGTTTCAAGACGTGTGGCTGTGACCACTAAGTCATAATGAAGGAGCTCTTGTCGTTTTTCCTCCTTTTCTTTTTCTTGTTCTGAAATCAAGAGCGAACAGAAGAGAGTGAAGGCGAGAACAAACAAAGAGAACTTTTTTAACATTTTTTCCTCCTTCTTTGATTGCCCCCGCGCTTCCCTTATGAAAAATTTCTTAGATTCTTCGTCTTCAGGGGAGAAGGAAGGCAAAAAAAAACCACCCACGCTTCCTCCCGAAGATGGGCTTTCTGGCTTAAGCGAGGTTTCCTGACTCTCGGATCATCCTCCTTCCAGACCTTCCCACCCCTTTTAGGGGGCAGTGGCTTTCTCTGGAAGTCGTCCCCGAATACAGTAGCGGGGGCTGTGTCCGCTTTTTACGGACTTCCCTCTCTCTTAAACCCGATTAATCTTTTCAAAGGTCTATATTTAAGAAAATAATCTATTATATTTTTTTCTAGATTGTCAAGATAATTAATCATTTAGGCTCAGACATAGTATCCAGGGTAATTGGTAAGTGATATATGGAAGAGGCGGCAAGGTGAACCTGCCTTTAAGGTAACTCATGAATAAGTAAAATAATAAGAAGATTTATACCTTGAGTTGAGATTTTTCCTTAATTTTCTAGCTTCAGTGTAGTTTATGTTGCTCACCCCTTTTTTAGAAGCCGAGGAAGACTTAAATCTGGCACGAATGCTTGAGGAGAGGGAAGACCATTTTCTTAAAAGATCATGTATTTACGGCTAGGGATGAGGTGAGAGCAGAGAAAAAGATAAAATCTGTCTTTTTTGATCTTATATTATTAAGTTTAACGGACATCAATTTGATGCTCAATCCCTTTATTGCTTAAATCCGTGTTGGGGACATTTCCTGCTTAATAAGAATTTTTGCCGAAATTCAAACCAGTGGAGAGAAGAAAAAAGCTGGGTTGGTAAATTTTTCAGGTTTAAAAATGGTCTTTAACTTGTCACGATCTTAAGTATACTGAGGAGATTGAGAAACAATCAAATCAGAGGGGAGGTTTGACATTGAGAAGAGATAATATTATCTTCATAAAAAATTGAGGTTAAATGAATGAAAAAAGTGAAAAGATTCGGAATATCGATTGAAGAGGAGCTTTTAGAGATGTTCGATTCCTTTATGGAGAGAATGGGATACACCAATCGCTCAGAGGCCATACGCGACCTTATCCGAGATAGGCTGGTGGCTGAGGAGTGGAAGGAGGAGGAAAAGGAGACAATTGGAATTTTGGGGATTGTGTATGATCACAAGCGCAGAGAGCTTACCGAGAGATTGACAAGCATCCAGCATGAGCATCTCGACATCGTGATTTCCTCAACGCATATTCATCTCGATCGCCATAATTGTCTTGAAGTCATAGTCTTAAAGGGAAAGAGTGGCTTGATCAGGAAAGTAGCCAATTCTCTTTTGTCTACCAAGAGCGTTAAACATGGAAAATTGCTGATGACCACGACTGGCTCAAACATTTATTGAGATTATTAAGTCCCTATTTTTCAGAAAAAAGGCTGCCCTCTAAGCGAAAGAGGGCAGCCTCGTTAGGGGATGGATTAATGGGTAAAGGGATTTATGGTAAAAAAATCCTCAAAAAAAGGAGGGGCAGAAAAGAGGGGGAGACCTCTTTTTTTGAAGAATTTCTCTTCTTTCATTTTTTCCATAATATTATACGCATGAGAGAAGTAAAAGGTTTCATTTGGCTAAAATTTTTTATTCCCCCTTTATTAAAATATATTATAACATATTTATATTCCTGATTTCAACAAATTTTTTTTAATTTTTTAAAAAACCTCATTTTGTCCATGTCCATACAATTTTATGCCCATAAAAAAGGCATTTTTGCCCTTTTTTTAGTGTTAATGAAAGTTTTCACCTTCAAATATGGTTTTTTTCTTATCTTTTTGACTAAAAAAGTCATTTTTCTTTAAAATTTTTTTGCCAAAAAATGGGAACAATTATAGAATTTCCATTTTAGAGAAAGGATGGGATGATGAAGAAAAAAGATTTCAGGGAATTTGGCTACAGGTTTGTGGATTGGGTAGTAGATTATCTGGAGAAGGTTGAGCAATATCCCATTGTCCCTGATATAAAACCAGGAGAGATAAAGAAGAGGCTTCCCAAAAGCCCTCCTTTTAGACCGGAAGCGATGGAAAATGTGTTTCGCGATTTCAAAGAGATCGTTGTTCCTGGGTTAACTCATTGGCAACACCCCTCTTGGTTTGCCTATTTTCCTGCCACTAACAGCCCGCCTTCAATCCTTGCCGAACTATTAACAGCTGGGATCGGTGCCCAGTGTATGGTATGGCAAACATCACCTTCTGCTACAGAGTTAGAGGAAGTGGTTATCGAATGGCTACGGCAAATGATAGGCTTGCCAGAAGGAATGAAGGGGGTCATTCAGGATACAGCCTCAACAGCTACTCTCTGTGCTCTTTTGAGCGCAAGAGAAAAGGCTACTGAGTTTGAATCAAACAGGATGGGAATTCGTAAAAGGTTAACGATATATACCTCAGAAGAGGCGCACTCGAGTGTGGAAAAAGGGGTAAAAATAGCTGGTATTGGAAAGGAGAATCTCAGATACATCTTGGCGGATGAAAATTTTGCCATCATCCCTTCAGAGCTTGAGAGGGCAATAACTTCAGATAAGGAGAATGGCTTTCTTCCTGTGTGTGTGGTGGCGACACTCGGGACGACCTCTTCGGCTGGTGTGGATTCTCTCTCTGCCGTGGGAAGAATCTGTAAGAAACATGGGGTCTGGCTTCATGTGGATGCGGCCTATGCCGGGACAGCCTCTATTCTCCCCGAGAAAAGATGGATGATGGAAGGGTCAGAGTATGTAGATTCTTTCGTGTTTAACCCTCATAAGTGGATGCTAACTAATTTTGATTGTTCAGCCTATTTTGTCAAAGAACCCCAGACTCTGATTAAAACTTTTGAAATCCACCCCGAATATTTAAAGACAGATGTGGATAAAGAGGTGAAGAATTTTCGGGACTGGGGAATTCAGCTCGGGAGGAGGTTCAGGGCCCTGAAACTCTGGTTTGTAATTCGATTTTATGGGGTTGAGGGTCTGCAAAAAATCATCCGAGAACATATTCGTCTTGCTCAGATTTTCAAGGAGTGGGTTGAGGCCGATGCTCGTTTTGAACTCATGGCCCCCGTTCATTTCAGTCTGGTATGCTTTAGATTGAATGATGGAAGAAGCGAGGAGAAATTGAATGAACTTAATCGAAGGCTCTTGGAAAAGATAAACAGCACAAAAAGGCTCTTTTTGACTCACACGAATTTAAAGGGAAAATATACGATTAGAATGGTGGTAGGTTCGAGAACTACCGAAGAACGCCACGTGAGAGAAGCATGGGAAATAATTTCATCAAAGGCAGAAGAAATCCTCAAGGAAGCCTAAACTTGCAGAGATGATTTTTAATTTTAATTTAAACCAGGAATTCCCAAAATCGTTAACCCTTAGAATGGTGCTTCTTGATGAATTCTTAAGAAGAGAAAGCGAAAGGAGAAATAATCTTTAAGATAAGAGGGGATGATTAAAATGAAGAAAAAAAATTCTGTTTGATTTTCAACCATGTTTCAGACTGAAATAATAATTTTCTTCCAGTCCTTCTCTTCAGATTTCTTGACCTATTTTTTCAGGTTTTTCACTGAAATAGGACGAAGCTCTTATGTTATCCCTTTAATCTTTATCATCGCCTTTGGGATTGACTTCAGGAAGGGATTTATCCTCATTCACATTTTCATTTGGAATGGTGTCCTGACCAATGCCTTGAAAGAAATTTTTGCACTTCCTCGTCCAGTAAACGTAGATTCTAACGTCCTTCCCTTGGATAAAGGTCTCCCCAATCTCACCCCTTTCAAAAGCATGGGGGGGAGAAGCTTCTTCAGTTCTCTTCCTAAAGATGTGGTGAGCTATTTCAGAACTCACAGGATTGATTCCTTCGGCTTTCCTTCGGGTCATACGAGTGGAGCTGCCTCATTTTGGGGCTCAATCTGGATTTTATTCCGGAAAAAATGGGTGAGAGTGGTCTCGGTGGTGATGATGGCGTTTATTCCTTTCTCACGCATCTATCTTGGTCGACATTTTCTGGCAGATATTCTTGGGGGTTTAGTTGTCGGCTTCGGTATTCTTTTAATTTTTTATGCCTTTGTCTTCAGAAATAAAAGGTTGACTGAATACCTTTTCGTAGAAAAACAGGGTCTCAGTCTCGATTTTAAAAACTGTATGTTTCTTTTTTATCTTTTTCTCACTCCCTTTTTTCTTCTTTTCATTCCTGGTGTGAACTCGAGTTTGCCCCCATCTTTTTGGGGGATAAATCTTTCTTTTTTCTTAATCCGTCAGAGAGGGTTGCCCAAGGTGGGAAATGATATTTCCTCCCGAGTAAAAAGCATTTTTGTTTTGGCAATTTTTTATCTTATTTTGAATACAGGGGTAAAAAGGAGCATGGGATTCATGTTTCCTTCGCTTCCTCAAGGAGTGGAATTCATAAGGGAAGCGCTGCTTGTTTTTCTCATCATTTTTTTATCGGTTGAAGTTTGTTTAAGGCTTGGATTCATGAGGAGGCAAAATTATTTTTAATTTTTCTGAACAAAACGGAAGTCAGGGAGACTTTGGTCTGCGCAAGATAAATGAGGTGGCTGATACAGTTACAGTCAGAAGATCCAAATTTTTTAAGAGGAAAAATTGAATGCTTTAGAGCTTTTTGTATCCTCTGGGCTAACTGACATTCTTCAAACTCGCCAGGGAAGACGAGGGCTTCTTTAATTTTAACTTTATTGTCGTTGAGGAGATAATCTATATGCCAGAATCTCTTTTTCTTCCTTTTAAAATGCCTCCTTAAACGAGCGGGAAGGTTTGATTTTGCCCTTCCCACATAGAGATAGATGCCAGGCAGAAATTTTGCAGAGGATAATCTGCCAGGTTTGAAGATTTTTTCTTCATCTATTTTAAGGACAAGGATATAGCTTCCTTTTTGGGGAAGAGAAATATTTTCTGTAATCTCCTTCACAAGAAGAGCTTTAGTGAGTCTTATCATTGAGGTTTAAGAAAGGGATTATTTTTTTACATAAGTTAACCATTTTTGATATCTTTTTTCCTCTCCTCTAACAGCCTTTAGATAAATCTCCTTTATCGCTCTTGTCATCTCTCCAAAAATTCCAGAAGAGATTTTATACTCTTTGGCGGGAGTGTTTATTCTTGAGGCATCAGTCACACGGATGATAGGGATTATTTCCACAGCTGTTCCACAGAAGAAGGCTTCGTCTGCCGTAAAGAGGTCTTCTTTTCTTATCGCTTCGATAGAAAAATCAATCCCCATATCATTTGCAATTTCGAGGAGCGAGGCTCTTGTTATTCCCTCTAGAATGGATTCTTTTCGGTCGTTAGTTCTGAGCCTCTTATCTTTAACGATGAATATGTTTTCTCCAGGTCCTTCGGCAATGTTTCCTTCGAGATTCAAAAACAAGGCCTCATCACAACCATTTTCTCTGGCAATTTGTCCGCATATTGCGGATTGAACATACATTCCTCCCAGTTTAGCCTTCATGTCGAATTGGCTGTGGTGAATTCTTCTGAAGGGAACTATATAGACATGAACGCCTTTTTCTGCTTTTTCTCCTAGATAAGCCCCCCATTCCCACGCCGCTATGGCGAGTTCAACTCGACAAGCTTTGGGAAGCAAGCCAAGGTTTCCATAGGAATAGAAAAGAAGAGGCCTGATATATGCTGACTCAAGATTGTTTTCTTTGACGACTGAGATGATAGCATCAGCTATTTCTTTTTCTGTGTAAGGAACCTTCATCTTCAGAACCGAGGCAGAGTGGAAGAGCCTTTCCAGGTGGTCATGGAGACGGAAGATAGCCGGTCCCTGCGCGCTCTTGTAAGCCCGAATGCCTTCAAACACAGATGTCCCGTAATGCAAGGCATGACTCATGGTATGGATGTGGGCTTGGCACCAGTCGTAGAGCGAACCCATATACCAGAATTTCTTTGCTCTGGGAAAATGGGTAGTAAGAAACATGTTTAACTCCTTTTTAGGTTCATGGAATCATTAAGAAAGATAAATTTCTTTAGAGTCTCTTTAAATACGGTCATCCCTAACCTGTGAAGATTAGCTTTCCAGTCTGAACTCCCAGGCACACCACAAATCTTCAGGGTGAGGGTCAGGGGGACAGAGGAGGCAGGTTGTTTTTATCCTGGGGTCGATGGTTCGGGCAAAACCGCTATATTCCACTTTGCCCACTGATTTACAGGGGAAATCTTTAAGACCTTGTCTCAAGCGTGCTTCCTGAACCCGACAGCTTCGCATGCGGAAAATACATTGAGTCTCGCTCACTTTTTCTATCTCTTGGAGATTGATATGTGCATATAGTCTGAATTTTAGTGCCTGGATGAGAGCTGGGATTCCTCCTCCTGGCTGGAGGGAGAGCCTTTTCATGATTCTTTTGGCCTCAATGACAGTGAATTTTTCCCATGCTTTTCTATCGAGCTCGATGGCTACTTCAAGACCATACTTTTCCTCCACAGAGCGGAACCAGAGACCATCATGGGCAAGCCAGTTTTTAGAGGCATCAACTAAAACTTCTATAAGCTCCTCTTTACTCAGGTCTTTAACTTCCTTCATCTTTTTCCTCCTTGAGGGATATGCTGGATTTCTCCTTTTCAGGAAGGCTCGTAGTAGGAAGTATTTTTATGAATTACCTTGCGAATTTCCCCTTTTCTTATTAGTTGAAGCAGAGATTTTAAGACTTTATCTCTCTCCCACCCTAAAGAAATCGAGATATCTTCGAGGGTCATGGGTCTTCTTTTAAGCATGGTGATGATTTCTCCTTCGAGATCTTTAAAAGAAGGTTTTTGCTCCCCAATTCTGAAGGTTCCGATTATTTCGCAACTTTGACCGAGAATATTTCTTACTTCTTCCATTTCTTTTAGAGTCAAAGGGAAGGCATACTTCTCACAAGGTGGGCGGATGACAGTGTTTAGTTGTGTTTTGTGCGGGTCTATTTTTTTTATCAATTCCTTGAGCTTTTTTAAATGAGAGGGAGAATCGTTTACTCCCCTAACCAACATGATTTCAACCCAGATTTCTCCCTTGAAATCTTTCTTGAATTCAGCGATGCTCTCTGTTATCTCTTTAATCTTTAGCGAATGGTGGGGTCGGTTGACCTTTAGAAATATATCCTGGGAAGCTGCATCTAAAGAGGGAATGACCAGGTCTGAAGCAAGCAGGGCTTTCCTTACGCTTTTTCGCGTAAGGAGGGTAGAATTAGTGAGCACAGCAACTGGAATTCTTGTCATTTTTTTGATTTCTTTGATGATTTTTCCAAGGGCAAGATTAAGGGTGGGTTCGCCCGAACCGGAAAAAGTGATGAAGTCAATTTTTTCGCCTGAATCTATTTTTTTTTGAATCTGGGCTAAAATTTCCTCTGAAGAAAAATATTCCCTTCGCCGCACTGTCTTTTTGGGAGTATGTCCTAATTGGCAATAGATGCAATCAAGTGAACAAGTCTTAAAGGGAATTATGTCTACCCCGAGCGAAAAACCAAGGCGTCTAGAAGGAACGGGTCCGTAGACATGGATTTGAAGGTTGGTCGTTTTGTTCAAGGCTTTCTCAGAGTTGATTTTTATAAATCTGGATGAATCTTCTCAGCGAACGGTCATATGTTCTTTCCACATCATCAGGGAAAAGGCAGGCAGGAAGCTCTCTGTTTCTCCAGTGATAACTCAGACATTCACAGCAGATTCCTTTCCTGCTGCATGGTTCCCAGCTGCAGTTACACTGGCTGAGGTTTATTTTTTCCCTGCATTCCTTCATCTTTTTACCTCTTGTTGAATGGAGTCTTTCTTTAGTTTCTCCGTAGGTTAGGTGTTTCGATAGTATTTTTTCCATGGAGCCTGTCTTTGAGCTAAATAATCTGCCAATGCCCTGCGCATCGTTTCTGCAGCCAAGTGGGCGCAGTGTACGTCTTCTTCGGGGAGTCCTCCGAGTCTTCTCAGAATCGAATCTGCACTCACTAAGGCAAGTGCTTCTGTGAAAGACTTCTTGTGAGCAATCTCAGTAGCCATACTCCCGCAGGCTATGGTAGTTGCACAACCATCTGTTAAGAAACTGCAATCTAAGATTTTTCCATCTTTTATAGTGAGGAACATTTCCATTGTGTCACCACAGACGCCTTTAACTTTTGCATAACCGTCTGGATTTTCTATCTTGCGAAAATTTCTGGGATTTCGCCAGTGTTCGATTACAGTCTTCGAATAGCGCTTCTTTGCTTCTTCCAGGATTTGATCTTGAAGTTTTTGTATGAATTTTTCTAATTCTTCATCTTTAGGCATGGTTAGGGAGTTCTCCTCTTTTGGCTTGCAAGTTAATTTTTTTGAATGAAAATTGAATATTTTAGATTTAATTATATATAAATCATAGATTTTTTTCCACTCAATTATCATTCAATCTTTTTGAATTTATCTTTAGGCTTTATGGCCAAATTAAGATAGGCAATGATAATTGGCTTAAATTAAATCTTCCTTAAAATTTAATTCGAATTCGGTTCATATTCCGATTTATGGATACAAATATAATAGCCAGGGGGCGACTGAAATATATCTTAAGTAAGATACCTGGAGCGTTGAGAGCTAGGTTATTAGCTAGAGAATAAAGGATGTGCTTTTTTACGTTTTTGCTAATTTTAGCCATGTGAAGGTAAGGACACATCCATTTCTTTTCCTTTTTCCCCAAGATATTTTCAGGAGCTAATTTGGAGAAGAGCCTAAAATTTATACTGTGCTTTATCTCAAAAGGGAGGTTTTTTCTTTCATTTTGATTTAACTTTCCGTTTTCTTGCTATTTTCAGCTGGATTATAAAGGATTTGAGTGCTTAAGGTTCAGTCATTGTGTTTATAAAAACCTTCTTTCCTCCTTCATGCAATCTATTGATGTCTTAAGAAAAAAGCGTCGAAGAGAATGTCCTTAGCTTTCTTGAATGATTATTTCAGTGTTCTCTGGAGATTCTTCCCTTTCCGGGTGAAGCTTTTTTGTATTTATATCCGAGTTCTATTTAAGATTGCAAAATTTTCTTTCTTATACAATAGGCGAAAGTCTAAACCCGTAAAAATGAATATTCAACCTCACTTACATTTGCTGCAGAGTCCATAGAATTCTATGTTATGATCCTGGACCGTGAAATTATATTTTTTAGCCAGGTTTTCCTCTGTCTTCCTTACCAGCTCTAATTCTTCTTCAAGAAAATCGCTGTAATCTATGATTTTGCCACAGCGATTACAGATAAGGTGGTGGTGATGTTCTTTTTTTTCATCCGATTTATATTCATAACGGGTATGACCATTACCTACAGAAAGCTTGCTGATGACGCCTACTCGGGAAAGAAGGTCCAGAGTCCGGTACACAGTGGTGAGGCCAATCCCAGGATATATCTTATGCAAAGTAGCATATATTTCTTTAGCGCTCATGTGCTTTGAGGTTTGAAGAAGAACTTTCAGGATGGCTTCTCTCGGGACTGTCCATCTTGCGACTTGAGAGCGGAGCCTTTTCCTCCATCGATGGCATTCCGATATCATTTTTATCCTTGTTTAATGATGAATATCATTTTCAATAATAGGCTTTGTTCTTATTTTTTTCAAGATAAAAATCATTATCCCCCTTGAAGAAGAGAGCAATGCCCTTCCGGTCTGTTGTTTTTTAAGGGCAGTTCGGGTATACTTCAATCTTCTTAAGAGGGAAAGAGAATGCCGCGAATGAGTGAGAAAGAAGCTAAGGCAGGACTCAGTGAGAAGCTACCGGAAATAGAAACCTTTCCCAATCAGTTTCCAGATTATGAGGTTAAAATAGAAATCCCGGAATTTACCTCACTCTGTCCCAAGACAGGGCTCCCCGATCACGGGACGATTGTTATCCGCTATGTTCCCTATAAAAAATGTTTGGAGCTAAAGTCACTCAAAATGTACATCTTGGCTTACCGCAATTTGGGGATTTTCTATGAAAATGTAGTCAACCGCATCCTGGAAGACGTGGTGAAAGCCTGTCAACCTGTAAGAGCGGTTGTCACAGGAGAGTTTAATCCGCGAGGAGGAATAAAATCTTTTGTGGAGGCACATTATCCACGCTCAAAAGGAAGAAACAAGGATAGATGAACAGTATTTTATTTTAAGCCTATCTATAAAATCACCATAAGACTAGAAGAAAAATCACGAAGAATGAACAACCACAATAAATTTGGACTCACAGACATATTGATGATATTTTCTATTTTAACCTGGGCGATGAATTTCTCTCTGGTCAAATTTGCTCTGAGGGAATTTGCACCTTTAGGTTTCAACGGATTGCGAATGTTGCTTGCTTCCTTGTTCCTGATGGCACTTCTTTTTTTAAAGAAAGAAAAAATTTCTCTGGAGAAAGTTCAGATTTTGCCCATTATATTCCTGGGAATAGTAGGAAATACTGTTTACCAGCTTCTCTTCATCCATGGTATCAACCTGAGTACTGCCTCCAACACTTCGCTGGTAATGTCGATGAGTCCCATTTTTGTGGCTATTCTGAGTTCCATAAGCGGCCAGGAGAAGATTCACTGGGCAGGGTGGCTGGGAATCCTGCTGAGTTTTATAGGATTTTATCTCGTAGCCCTCAGTAATCACCGCGAAATTGGATTTCAACAGAAAAGCGTCAGGGGAGAATTGTTGATTCTTGGAGGTAACTTATGCTGGGCTCTTTATACTGTTTATGCCAAGCCTCTTTTAGAAAAGATGTCTCCTCTTAAATTATCTGCTTTGACCCTGTCTATCGGGACTCTCTTTTATCTTCCCTTCTGTAAGGGAGATTTTCACAAAACTATTTCTAAAGATATTTCATTTGCAAGCTGGGCAGCTCTCATCTATTCTTTTCTTCTGGCCCTGGTTTTTGGATATCTTGCCTGGTATTCATCTGTAAAGAGAATCGGGAACAGCAAGACAGCGATTTATAATTATATGACTCCTGTTTTTGCTGTCTTTTTTGCCCATATTTTTCTCGCTGAGTCGATATCTTTTTTACAAATATGCGGAGCCTTGACCATCTTTATCGGCGTTTATTTCACTCGCTCCGGTTACCGTCTTTTCTTGAGAAAATTAAATTCGAGTCAGTTCGGAGCGGGAGTGTAGGATGAGAAATTTCATATGGCTTTTTTTCCCCCTCATTTTTATCAGCTTCATTGAAGGTTTGGATACCTTAATTCGAGCTTAATTTAAGCTGGAGAAGTTTCCTAGAGCCAAATGAAGCCCAGAATTTTAAAAAAGGCTCGTTTGAATCGCGCCTTAAAAAGAAAGGGGAGTTTAATTTTTAAAGAGAAGCGTCCATGATTTATAAAGAGTCGTCTCTCCTGGAAGGGGGGAAGCCTGATTACTTGCTTATGGTAAGGAGAGGAGGACCTTAAATTATGGAGGAGAGCGAATTTCAGAAAAAACCTGAGAGGGAAGAATAAGGCTTTATCTTTAACTTTTACTCCTCGTGGAGAATTGATTTAGCTTAAGAAAAAGGGTATAAAAAGTTCAGCTAAAATGATAGTCATCAACATTATAAAATCGATGCGTCCCCGGCAGTGGGTGAAGAATCTTTTCATTTTTGCTCCGCTAATCTTTTCCAAGAATGTGTTTGATTTTCAGCTCTTGTTGAAAGCCATTTTTTCCTTCGTCTCTTTTTGCCTTCTCTCCGGGGCTGTATATATCCTGAATGATATCAAAGATATTGAGGAGGATAAGCTCCATCCTCTAAAGTCAAGGCGGCCTCTTGCTTCCGGTAGCCTCAGGAAAGAGCATGCCCTCGCTTCCTTTTTCATCTTGAGTATTCTTGGTTTTGCCCTTGCTTCCATCTTGAATCCTGTTTTCCTCTTAAGCGTTTTTATCTACTTTGTCATTCAGCTCCTCTATTCTTTCTGGCTCAAACATGTTCTCATCGTGGATGTCTTCGTGATTGCAGCAGGATTTCTCATTCGTGTTGTAGCAGGGGGGGTTGCCATTGAAGTCTCACTTTCCTCCTGGCTTCTAATCTGCACTATTCTCCTTTCTCTTTTTCTAGCCATGAGTAAGAGGAGGCATGAAATAATTCTTCTTGAAGAGAATGCCAGCAATCATCGCCCGATACTTGCTCACTACAATCCTTATCTCCTCGATCAGATGATAGCAGTGGTTACTGCTTCTACCCTCATTTCTTATTGTCTTTACACAATTTCTGAAGAAACAGTGGCCAAATTCCAGACTAAAAACCTCATCTTCACCGTTCCTTTCGTCCTCTATGGCATATTTCGTTATCTTTATCTCATTCACCAGAGGTATGAGGGAGGAAGTCCTGAGGCCTTGATAATCAAAGATAAGCCTTTGCTGGTTGACATCTTTCTCTGGATTGTTTCTGTAGTCATTATTCTTTATGTAAAATGGTAAAGAGATGTCTCGGGCAAGAGTAGTTGTTCTCAAAACCTCAGCAGAGAATGTGGTTGAGGATTATTGTAAGCTCATGCATCTTGCCGATTATAAAAGTTTTATTTCTTTAGAAAAGGAAACTCTGATAAAGCTCAACCTTTCCTGGACGAAGTATTTTCCTTCATGTTCCACCCAGCCCTGGCAGCTAGAAGGAGTTATAAAGACCATGCTTGAAGATGGCTACCCCAAAGAAAGATTAATCCCAATCGAGAATAAAACTGTGGTCACCGACCCGTGGAAAGGAGCAAAAAACAACAAATGGGACCTTATCTTCCAAAAATATGGGTTGAAGTTCATTCCTCTCACTGAGGTGGAATGGATAAGATATGAATTCAGTTCTAAGTTGCTCAAGCTGAACCAGGTTTTTTCCCAGGGGATAGAAATACCCAGGATGTTTATCGGGAAAAATATAATCCATCTGCCAACGATGAAGACTCATGGTCATTCGCTTACCACAGGAGCAATAAAAAATGCCTTTGGAGGGCTTCTCAAGGAAATAAGGCACTATGCCCATAAGTACATCCATGAGGTTCTAGTAGACCTGTTGTTGATGCAGAAGGAACTCCATCCAGGAGTTTTCGCAATTATGGATGGAACAGTCTGCGGGGATGGGGCAGGACCGAGGACGATGGTGCCGAAAATTCATAATCTTATTCTTTCTAGCGGAGATTCAGTGGCAATTGATTCTGTAGCGGCAAAAATAATGGGGTTTGAGCCGTTGCAGATTCCTTATATCCGTATGGCACATGAAATGGGACTCGGAGTTGGTGATTTGAGGGAAGTAGAAATAATCGGCGAGGACATTTCTTCCCTTAATTTTGGATTTAAGGTAAAGAGAAGCCCTGTAATCTGGGGAGACCAGATGTTAAGGAAAGGATTACTCAGCTGTTTAGAGGGGCTTTTGCTCCGTTCCCCTATTGTGGTTTGGGCTCCTTTAGCCAGCAACATCTACCATGACTGGCTTTGGTATCCTACAATTGGGAAGTTAAGGATTAGAAAGTTCATGAAGACAGAGTGGGGCAAGTTATGGAAAAAATATTAATTAATAATATATCTTCCTTTCCACATCCTCAGGCAGCTTATTTGAGAATTTCTCGAGATTTTTTCTCAACCTTTCCTCTTCTTGTGGCTCAGTGGCATAGAAATAAACAGATTCGTCCCCGCAGATGACATTGTCGGGGATTCTCCATTTTTCCACCCTCACCCATTCAGGAGGAAGGCCGCCGTATTCAAGATACCAGGAATCGTAGACTACCGCTACTTTGACCTTGTTTGTTCTTGCGAGTTGGCGAATGAAATGAGGGCCGTAAATCCCTTTTCTTTTTGCGCGGGCTACTTCTAATGTTGCCAGTCCCCAGAGGTCAAGGCAGCGAACATTCCCGAAATAGGAGATTGCGCCGATGTCGTTGGCAGCAATTCTCTCTTCGGGGTAAAATTCTTTGAGGAAAAGACTCATCTGATATTGCTGTTCGAAGATATTCTTGGATGCTCGAGGAATTTTTGCCATTATCAAAATCCCCCTCACCAGGAGATAAATAATTGTCACCAGGATTAAAAAAAATAGTCCCATGTTTTTTAGCCCGAATCTTTTGTCAGTGGCTGAAATCTTGAACTCTGAGGGGAGAGACTTAACCAAGGCGAATGAGATCGCTAAAATTCCAAGGACTATTAAATAGGCTTCATACCTGAAGATGAGACCGACACGCGCAAACTGGATATGGAGAAGAGAGGTTCCTGAAAAAATTAAATTCATCAACAGAGGAGAGTGCCACAGAGAGCGGTTTTTTGACCAGAGAATGATGATGATTAGAAAGGAAGATAGAATCAAAAGGCTTAAATGGGGGTTAAATAGAAACTGTTCCCAGGGCTTAATTAAATCTTTGAGAAGGATTCTCCACGAAAAAAAATGAGGAGAATTGCCTTTAAGGAAGACTGAATTGGGAAAGAAATACCACCCCTTGGAAAGAGAAAGGAGCCCGTAAAAACCTATGGGAAGAGCGCATGCTTCCCAGAGTAGAAAGGCGTAGCGAGGCCTCTTCCTCAGGATGAATAACAATCCTGTGATAAAGACTAAAAAAATACCTTCATATCTCGTTAAAGTTAAGAGAAGAGCCAGGGAGAGAAGAACTATTTTAGAAGAGCCAGAAATTACTCTCTTATGGAGAGCATCTGCGCAAGAATATGAGAAGGCAACAGCAAAAAGCGTGTGTGCAGCATGTTCTAGTCCACTCATCGAAATTGCAGGAAGGGGGGCAAAGAAAATAATGGAGAATAGGATTATTAAAGGAAGTGGAAGAGGGAAGGCCTTTTTTTTGAGAATAAGAAAGACCCAAAAGAGGAGGAGGAAAGAAAAGCTTATGCTCAAAAAAAGGGCAATCATCTCATTTTCACCAAGAAGAAGATTCAACGCAGAAAGAAGTGAAGTCCATAAAAGAGAGGATGAGGTTGATGTGAAACGCTCCCTTTCTACTCCCCATATTCCGTACTCGGAGAGATTTCTTGCCATGGTGAGATGGATGTAAGTGTCGTCAAAAGGATAGATGAATTTTCCTTCAGTAAGATTCAAGGAGACAAAGAAGCAGGTTAAGATAATCATAGTGAAAGCGATCAAGGTAATGAGAAGAGGAAGATATGTACCTATCTTCTTCTTTTTGAGGAAATTTTGATTTTTTGGATTCATTTTATTTGAAACTTTCTCTCATATAAAATATAAGCATCTGCTTAAGATGAGGTAAGAGCTTCTGAATAGAGGCTAAAATTTTGAAAAGAAAAGGGGAAATTGAGAAAGATCGAATCAATCTAACTGAAGATTGTTGAGACTCCGATGGATAAAAAAAGCTATTCATTTCTCGGTTCTTCTTGTTTTTATGAAAATGCATTCTGAACCCTCAATTTCTATGTATGAGGAAAATATTTCCTTTTGAATTTAAGGCTTGAAGAAGATTTGAGAAGAAAAGATTTATAAGAAAGTAGCCTTGAGAATTTTTGCGAAAGATTCATACTTTTAACTTTTTTCGGTAAAAATAAAGAAGAAACAGTAAGCGCCACAAGCGAAAGAATACTAAGCAGTGAGCCGTATAAAAAACTCGAGGGGAAATATTCTAGCCGTACTTCATGTCTTCCCCTAGGAATAATTACTCCCTTCGAGGTGAGATTTATGGGGAAAATCCTAGTTTTTTTTCCGTCTATCTTAGCTTTCCATCCAGGAAAATAGTTCCCCCGGACGACAAGAACAGCCTCTGCTGAAGTTTGAATCGAATATTTACTCTTCCCTTGTTCTTCTTCTACAACTTCCAGGCTCCAGGAGTTTTTGCTACTCGTTTTTGTCAGTAATGGGGTATTTCCCCTCACGATGGCTTTTTCTTCTGGGGTAAAATCTCCTTTCAGAAAAGTCTTCAGGGTTTCTTCAAGAGATTTTGAGTTAATTGTTTCATAGACAAGGTAAGAAGGCTTACCCTTTTTTTGTATTTTTTGGAAATAAACATCGTAGCCTTCGACTTTAATCTTTTCTGCGGGAAGTCCTGCTCGAGGATGATGGGTGATGTAATAATCGCAAAGGGAATCTTCTAAGATCTTCAAAAAATCCTCGTTTTTGCAGTTCCTTAGATAATTTGAGATTGTGTTGTATTCCTTTGAGTAGAGGCCATAGAAGTCTTTGTTGTAAAGATAATGTACATTAATTCCTAAACCCGTAAAGGGGAAGATGCTCTCTCTTAAATAATTGCTGAAACGTAGCCCGCTTTGAATTTCTTTTCTAAGGTTATAAGGAGAATAATCTTCTCTATGAATTCTCAAAGGAGCATTCTGTTTTTCAATAAACAGGGGCTTTTTGAAAAATGCAAAAGAGGTAACAGGGTTTATGTTCATGTTCATAAGACCAAGGTCTAAAATAACAAGAGCAATGAATGTCCAGAGGATCTGTTTTCTCACCTTTTTAAGGATGAAAAAAAGCAGCAAGAGTAGAGATAGCAAGAGCGAGAGAAGAAGCCCATGTTCTAGAGATTGACTGAGTTTTTGAGCTGAATCTTCAGAGTCTATCACGAAGAACTCCACAAGCTTGGAGATAAGTTTTTTTTTAATAAATAAATACAAAAGCAGCGCTCCAAGGGATAAGGTTAAAGGGATTGAGGCGGTTTTTTTCTTCACCTTTTGGATGACGAAGAGATTTTCAAAGCCTGCACCAGATATCATACACATACAAAAAATTGAGCCCATAAGATATTTCACTGGATATCTTATCGTGGAGAAAGGAGGAAATGGCTTGAGAATTGCATAAAGAGGAAAATATTTTCCTGCAGATAAAAGGAGAGAGATGAAAAGCCAAGTGAGGAGGAGGTGCTGATTTTTTGTCCAAGGTCTTTTAATCCCGAAGAAAAAGAGGATTACTACCCCAATTCCAGAATAGAGGCTGTAATACAGGGGATATGATTTATCGAAAAGATGACTGCCCCAATAATCTTTATTGTTAGGGCTTCGGTCATCGCCGAGGAAGGAAGGGAAGATTAAATTCAAGAGCTGGATTGGCTCAAGAGACCAGAGGGAAGGTTCAAGAGATTCTCTGTCACTTCTCAGCAATAGCTCTGCAGAGGGAAGGAGTTGGGCAGAAGCGATGAAGAGGGAGAGAATTAAGGGGGAAGCAAAGAGGAAGAGCATCTTTTTTCTTCTTCCCCGAAGTAGTAAAGATTGAAAGAACCCGAAGATAACGGTAAGCACTGCCACATAAGGAGTTCCAGAAAGAAGGAGGAAAGCCCAGAGAAAGGAAAGTATTATCAGGCGAAGAAATGAATTTTTTGTTTCCTTTTTTATGAAAAGGAGAATCCAGAACATCCAACACAAAGAGGCAATGTGATTGTAGAATTCAAAGGAAGAGAGGAAGATACCGCTTGAGATAAAAGTGGTAGCCACAAAGAATGAGGTTTTGGATGAAAATTTCCAGGACTTGCCAAAGAAGTAGAGTCCGCTCCATGCACCCAAGACGTGGAGGAGATAATGGAGTTTATAGGCAAGGAGGAAGGGCAGAATTAAGTAGAGGAAAGTGGTTGGATAAAGAACACAGTTTTTAGGGTTAGCCAAAAAAGGTTGTCCATTTCCGTGTGCATCTGTCCAGAGAGCGAAATTACCTTGCTTGAGAAGCATTTTGCAGAGGAGTCTTGTGGGAATTTCGAGAGAGGTAGAGTCTCTTTCAAAGAAAATGTTTTCAGTGAAAAAAAAATTCTTAAACAGAATCAGAAAAAATACAAAAAATATCATAAAAAAGAAGAAATCTCTTTTGCCTGAAGAATTCTCCTTTTTCAAGACCGCTGGCATTATTTATTAACTACCAGAAATCTCTCCTTTTCTCAATTGATTTTCAAAAGACACAAGGAGGAGCAAGCTCTATCTCTGGAGCAAGAGAGGTAAGATATAGAAAACTCAGAATTATCTTCAGCGAATACCGACCATTCTGTGCAACTGAAGAGAGAGTCGAATGTTTTCAAGCCCTTCTTCTGCGGATTTTTTTAATATTTTTAATCCCAGTCTTATGCTCCATTTTCTATTTCCTTGAGGCTGGAGGAGAAGTGGAGTTTTGTCAGGGAATTCTTTCCTTAGCCTTCTGATTACTTCCATTCTTAAATCCTTGACTATGATTACCTTGACCTCTTTTGCCTTCAGCAGGTATTGCGGATGATAGAAGTATTGCTCTGGCTTGGGGCTTATAGAATACCAGTCCACAGGAAGATTCTGATAAAGAGTGGCATTTGTTTCGACTTGAATCTTGAATCCTTGATTCTTGAGCCTGAGGGCTAATTTTTTTATGTCCTGGAGGAGGGGTTCACCGCCCGTAAAACAGATCCATCTTGTGGGAAGTCTTTTGTTTATACTCTCTATTTTTTGGAATATTTCCTCTACAGAAAGCTCCTTCCCCTCTGACCAGGCGTATTTTGTGTCGCAAAACCGACAACGGAGATTGCACCCGGAGAAGCGGATGAAAAGAGTTGGTTCTCCCTGACGAAGTCCTTCGCCCTGGAGAGATGGAAATATTTCAGATATCTTCAGAGTACGTGGCTGCTGCATCCTCTGATTCCCATACTGTGACTTCCACCACAGGGAAATATTTTTTCAGCTGGAAATAGAAGTGGCGAGAAAGGTTTTCGGCCGAAGGATTGAAATCATAGATTTCATTAAGAAGGGCATGGTCGGGAAGAATTTCATTGACCCTCTTTTTTATCTCCATAAAATCGATTGTGATGCCTGTTTTATCAATTTTTGATGTTTTTATTTTGACCTCTACTTTAAAAGTGTGTCCATGGATGTTTTCGCATTTTCCCCTGTAGTCTTTCAAGAAGTGAGCGGCTTGAAACTTTTCTCTCACCCTTAGGATCCAGCTCATAGCTTCCCTTCTTTTTTAAGACGGACAAGAAGGGGATCAGGTATCCCGGCTTCTTGCCAAGCTCTCTTTCTCATAAGACATGCGGCACATCTCTGACAAGGGATTTCTTCTCCTTGATAACAGGAAATAGAGTGTGAATAGTCTGCTCCTAAATTAAGGCCTTCTTCGATTATCTTAGATTTTTTCCAGCTTACGAAGGGAGCCACTATTCTTAATCTTTCCCTCCCTTTTCCATATTTCGTTCCTGAGTTTATGGCTTTCTCCATGGCTTGCACAAATTCTGAGCTCGTATCGGGATAATGTGGAGAATCAATCCAGTTAAAACCACATATAATTTTCTTGAAGCCATTTGTCTCTGCCCAGGCAGCTGCAAGAGCAAGAAATATTCCGTTTCGAAAAGGGACATAGGTAGAGGGAATTTTTTCCCTTATTTCTTTAAGATTATCGTATTCTTCGAGAGGAATATTTCTATCAGTTAGTGATGATCCGCCGATATTTTCAAGCCCAATCCTCAATATTTTATGGGGAATTTCAAGCTTTTTTGTTATCAGTCGAGCCATTTTAATTTCGAGCCGATGGCGCTGTCCATAATCAAAAGTCAAGGCATATGTTCTTTTAAACTTTTGCCGAGCCCAGTAAAGGGCGGTTGTGGAATCTATTCCTCCTGAAAAAAGGACAACGCACATTCCTCTAATCTAAATAGATGATAGAAGATGGTCTCTTTTTTTTCAAGCTTCTTTACAGATGAAGAAATTTATGAAATTATATTTTCTTATTTTTCCAAGATGTGAATTATTTTCAATAATTTTTACTCAAGAAGAGCGGTGAAAATAAAACGTCAGAGGTAGAGTTCATGCTAAAAGAATGGGATCTTCTCTCCAGGATTAAAAAAGGGGAAAGACTTACTTTGAGAGATGATGAGCTTGATTTTTGGTGGCTTCTGGACATAGCGAGGGTCATGAGGAGGAGCAAATGTCGCTTGAGGTTCATTGATTTGGGTAAGCTGGACTTCGTTCAGCTTGAATGGTTGGCAGAGGAAGGAGTAGAACTTTATTCCTCACGTGAGGCAAGGAAAAAATCAGATGAACTTGAGCTGGTGAATAAGGCTGCCCGAAGAGGAGGAGGCTTTGTAGCCTATTTCTATAGAGGATTATCTAATTCTGAAGAAGAATCTTTCTCTGAAGTTTTTGAGGAGTTAAATAAGCTCTCTCGATGTGGGATCTATCTCTATCTTTCTAGCAAAAAGAAAAGGTTCGAATTTTCTCTTCTTAACGAGTTAGCCTATGGGTGCAGAGAGGGGGGAAGCTGGATGGTTTATTATCATCATCAGCCTCTTTGTGCTGACCTCATAGAACTAGGAAGGAATGGAGCCTGGATTCATGTTAGGGAGAGAAACATGGAGCAAGATGAGGATTGGCTTTTAGTCCAGGATGTTTCCAGAGCCTCGAGAAAAGAAGGGGGTGGAGTTGTTTTTCATGTTGAGATGGCGGAAGATGTAGCATTATTAAGGGAATTGATGGAAGCAGGGGTTTTTCTTATTTTTAGATCCCTGCTTGTTGACTACAGATCGGCACTTAGAAATTTGATCGAAGAGGCTCGCACTAAAAAACTTGATTTTCGCTCTTACTACCTCTACCCATTTTTCTTATCCTGAATCTAGAAGAAGTCTTTTTTCATTCTCCATCTTTAAAAATAAGGATTCCTTGGTTATAATAGCTTTCCGTAATTTTCGAATCTTCATTTCTTGCAGAAGAGAACAAAATGAATAAAGGCTTCCCACGAGAAGAAAAAATCAAAAAAGAGGATGCATTCATTGCCCTAGAAAAGATTAAAGAGGCTGAAACTAATGCAAAAAAGTTGATAATTGAAGCTAAAGAAAAGGTGGCACTGGAGATTGTAAAGAGGGCCAATGAAGAGGCACAAAAAATGAAAGAAGACCATTTTTCTCTTGCTCGGAAAAAAGCAGAGGAAAAGAGGTGGGCCATCATTGAAAAGGCAAGGGAAGAGGCTCAGAAAATAAGAGAAGATACAGAAAAGGAAATAAAAGAGATTCAGAAGAGGGCAAGCCTTTCGATGGATGAAGCCATTGGGAAAGTAGCAGAGAGAATTTTGAGTTTGATGGAGAGAGGGTGGTAGGAGCTAATGGCAATCGCTGCAATTAGCAAGGTTCAGATTATCGCGTATCGCGAAGTGAAAGAGGAACTTCTTTCAATTCTTCAGGAAAGCAGTTTGATTCAGCTTGAAAGCATTAGCGAAAAAGAGTCATGGCTTAATACTCCAGATTTTGATCTTGCCCATGTTGAAGAGGAAATTTACCGTATTTCTCAAGCCTTGCAAATTCTATCTCAATGGGAGGGAGGTGGGGGTCTAGGGAGATTGTTTTCTCAAAAGCCAAGGCTCAAGATAGAGGAAAGGAAGAGAATTCTCAACTTTGATTACCACTCTGTGTTGAGTAAAATTGAAGAACTTGAAAGAGAAAAGAATGAGTTACTCGCGGAGATTAGATTCCTGGAGAAAGAACAGGAATTTCTTGCGCCGCTTGAGAGATTGGAAATTCCCATAAAGAAACTCAAACCTACCGAGTCTACAGAGATTAGCCTCGGCTGGATTCCCCATTCGAGGACCGAGGATTTCGAGAAAAGATTTGAAGATGAGCCTTTTTGGTATGGAATCATCGGGCAGGAAAAAAGAAACGTTTATCTCTTGATAATCTTTTCCACGAGCGAAAAGAATCAGATAGAACAAATCCTCAAGGAGTTGAATTTTAACTCCATCTTTTTCCCCGAGTCTCTTCTGCTCATGGCTGATGAGGAAGATTCTGTCCCGAAGCTTCGGGAAAAAATTAGAAAAGAGATTGAGCTCAGAAAAAGAAAATTTAGGGACCTGGAAATGAAAGCCCGTGAGAATCTGGTTCATAGAGAAAAGCTGATGCTCATTCATGACGTATTACTGAGTGAGAAAGAGAAACTCATCTCTTCTTCCTTCCTTGGAGAGACAGAGAAGGTATTCCTTTTAGAAGGATGGGTGCGGTCTTCAGATATTGAAAAGCTGAAGTCAAAGACAGAGTTTTTTTCTGATTTCCTGGAGATGTACTTCAGAGACCCTCTTCCAGAGGAAGAACCCCCTGTTATCCTCGAAAATCCTCCAGCTTTAAAGCCTTTTGAGATTGTGACTAAACTCTACGGTCTACCCCAGCAGGGATCACTGGACCCCACTCTCCCCCTTGCTCCTTTCTTTTTTTTGTTTGTTGGTCTGTGTGTAAGCGAGGCAGGTTATGGTTTCCTCGCTGCTCTTTTCAGCCTCTTATACATAAAACGCTTTAAACCGAGGGGCGGACTCCTTCAATTTTTAAGATTACTCAGCATTCTTGGAGTTTCTACAGTCATCTTCGGAACACTCGTGGGAGGTTGGTTTGGCATTCCCTTGAGAAGACTCATGGTCCTTGATCCTCTCCGAGATCCACTTTCTTTTCTTTTGCTTTCCCTTATTCTGGGATTTTTTCAGGTTTGGTATGGGACTTTCTTGAGCATGGTTTCCAAATTAAAAGAAAGGGATTTTTTTCAAGCTATTTTTGTTCAGGGAGGATGGCTTCTTCTGCTTCCTTCGCTTCTTCTCTATGGAGTAAAGAGGCATTCTCTTTGGGGATTATTATCAATCATAGGCGCTTCTGCGATTATTTTCTTCGCTTCCCCTAAACGAAATCCACTGGCCCGCTTTTTTGGTGGTCTTTACAGTCTCTACGACATTTCGCGTTATCTTGCAGACATACTTTCTTATTCGCGGCTTCTTGCTTTGGGGTTGGCGACGAGTGTAATCGCCATGGTGGTTAACACCCTGTGTCGAACTGCTCTTGGCATTCCCTGGTTGGGCTGGCTTTTCGCAGCCCTTATCTTCCTCGGAGGCCATCTTTTTAACATGGCCATAAGCTTTTTGGGGGGATTCGTTCATTCAATGCGTCTTCAGTTCGTAGAGTTTTTCAGCAAGTTCTTTAGGGCTGGAGGAAATCCGTTCAAACCCTTTTCTCTCCAGGGGAAATATGTAGAATTTGTGTAGAATTTTGAATAATTGAGGAGGAAAAAATGGCTTTAGGGTTAACCTTGGCAATATTGGGAGGGGCGTTGGCCGTCATCCTTGGAGCCATCGGTTCTTCAATAGGTGTTGGTCTTGCTGGTCAAGCTTCAAGCGGGGTGATGAGTGAAGACCCAGAAAAATTTGGGAGTTTATTGCTTCTCGTTGCCCTTCCTGGAACGCAGGGAATTTACGGATTCTTGAGTGCGTTTCTCGTGATTCTTAAAGTGGGTCTTACCAGTGCTCAAGTTGTTTACCCTTCAGTCTTTCAGGGTTGGCAAATTCTAATTTCTTGTCTACCTGTGGCTTTTGCAGGACTTATCTCTGGTATTCACCAGGGGAAGGTGTGTGCCTCGGGCGTTTATATGGTGGCAAAGCAACCCAAGGACCTGATGAAGCCTTTGATCATGGCCGCACTAGTAGAGACATATGCAGTCTTGGGTCTTCTTATCACCATCCTTCTCTTAAATGGAATAAAACTTTAAATAAAAGATAGATATGAGTCTGGAAAAAATTCTCGAAAAGATTCACCAGGATGCTCGGGTTGAAGTAGAAAAAATTGTGAGTGAAGCCAAGATGAAAGCAATTAAGATTAAAGAAGAAGCAGAAAAGGAAGCAAAACAAGCCTCAGATGTACTAATCAGAGAAGCTGAACGCCAGGCAAATCTCGAGGCGAGAAGAATCTTAACCCAGGCACGCTTGGAGAGGAAGATTCAAATCCTCGATTCCAAGCGGAGATTGATAGAAGAAGTTTTAGAAAAAGCTTTTGAGAGTGAAGACTTACAGAAGAAAATCCTCAAGAGGAAGGTTATTCTGAAAGATGGAGAAGAAGAAATTCCTTTAGACAAGAAGAGATTGAAAGAAGAGATGCGTTTGAAGTTAGAAAAATATATAGCCGAGGTTCTCAATTTATGAAAAAGCGCTCAAGACTTGATTACGCATATTCTGTAGGCAGGGTTCGTGCGCTGGAGAAGTTTTTAGTAAACGATTCTGTTTTCAAGGAGGCTGCCTTAGGAAAGGATATCAGCTCGGCAATGAAAATAATTTTCGATGCTGGAAAATTCTCCGAGGAGATGATTGAAATAAGGGATTCTCAAGAACTAGATGAGTTTATAGAGAGAGAAAAAGGCCTCCTCCTCAACCTCATGGAAAAAATTATTCTCGAGAGGGAAATTGTTGACATCCTCTTGAACGAACACAGACCCCAGGTATCTCTAGCCATTGCCAAGGACGTGGGTTATTCTTTTATCGTCGATTATCTTCGCCATAAAATTGATTTAGGTAACTTAAAGATTTTCTGTCGCATAAAATACCTGAGCCTTCCCCCTCAGAAACTAAAACAATGGATTATGGAAGGAGGGTTCGTGGAGGGAGAGACTTTTGTTAAAGGTTTTCCTCTTTCTCTTTATGAACTGGGAGATAGACTCTCAACCACTCCTTATCATGAACTCTGGGTCCGTGCCGTTAATTTTCTTTCTGAGAAGGAAACTTTCATCATTCTGGAAAGAGAAATTGAGGATTTCTTGATGAGGTTTCTTCAGGGTGCAAAATTTATAGTCTTTGGTCCTGAACCCGTGTTTGCTTACGCCATAGCTAAAAGAAAGGAGCTCGAACTCATTAGGCTTGTAGGAATTGGTAAGCTCACCCAAATTTCACCCGATATTCTTAAGGAAAGGATTCATAAGACCTATGTTTGAGAAGGTAGCAGTCATTGGAGAGGGCGATTTGGTGTTTGGGCTGAAAGCCGTCGGATTTAAAGTATTTCCCTGTCGTAACCTTGAGGAGGCTAAGAAGGCGTTGAGCACAGTCGAGGAAGAGGGTTTTAGCCTCTGTTTTCTTCATGAGGTTTTTTTTGCCCAATTGGAAAAAGAAATAAAATCCTTTCAAAAAAAGGTTTTTCCTGTAGTTCTCGGATTTTCTGATCACCGCAAAATTTTAGATTATCTGGAAGTGAAGATGAAAGAGATGGCGATTATCGCCACTGGTTCGGATTCATTGGTTAAAAGAAGAGGCTAAAATGCAAGAGGGAAAGATCATTCGCGTCGCAGGCCCCTTGGTTGTGGCTACAGGCTGCCTTGGGGCAAAAATGTATGACATGGTGAAGGTTGGGAACCTGAAGCTCATCGGAGAGATAATCGAGCTTAGGGAAGAAAAAGCCTTCATCCAGGTCTATGAAGATACGACTGGAATAGGTCCTGGGGAACCTGTGTTTTTAACAGGAAAACCTCTGAGTGTTGAACTGGGGCCAGGTCTTGTGGGTTCTATTTATGACGGGATTCAGAGGCCGCTCGATGTCATCCGAAAAAAAGAGGGCGATTATGTAATAAGAGGGATTGAATTGCCCCCTTTAGACCGAGAGAAGAAATGGAATTTTACCCCCCTTGTTCAACCCGGGCAGGAAGTGAAGACAGGTGATATTTTAGGAGAGGTGGATGAGACTCGGCTCATCAAACACAAGGTCATGGTTCCAGTTGGATGTGAGGGAAAAGTGGCTGAAATAAGAGGAGGTGAATATACGGTTGAAGAAGTGGTAGCCAAAATCGACTGTGGGGATTCTTTAAAAGAAATTAAGATGTATCAAACTTGGGCGGTAAGAAAGAATAGAGAAGTCTATGAACGGCTCATACCTGATGAACCTCTTACCAGTGGCCAGAGAGTGCTCGATACACTTTTCCCCCTTGCTAAAGGCGGGACAGCATGTGTGCCTGGACCATTCGGGAGCGGAAAAACTGTTGTCCAGCACCAGCTTGCCAAATGGTGTGATGCTCAAGTCATAGTTTTTGTTGCTTGTGGAGAAAGAGGAAATGAAGTGGCAGACCTTCTTCTCAGTTTCCCTGAGCTCCTTGACCCCCATACTGGATATCCACTTCTTGAAAGAACAGTTATTATTGCTAACACCTCCAACATGCCTGTGGCAGCTCGTGAGGCATCGATTTACACAGGAATGACTATCGCTGAATATTTTAGAGACATGGGATATTCTGTAGCCCTTATGGCCGATTCCTCAAGTCGTTGGGCAGAAGCGTTGAGAGAAATTTCAGGTCGTATGGAAGAGATGCCAGGAGAAGAGGGTTACCCTGCTTATCTTGCCAGCCGTATTGCAGAGTTCTACGAGAGAGCGGGTAAGGTAATTTGCCTAGCATCATCGAAGAGAGAGGGAGCTTTGAGTGTGATAGGTGCAGTTTCTCCTCCAGGAGGAGACCTTTCAGACCCTGTAGTTCAAGCAACATTAAAGGTGGTCAAAGTTTTTTGGGCTTTAGATGACAGGCTGGCAAACATGCGTCACTTTCCAGCCATAAACTGGCTTTTGAGCTATTCTCTTTATGTTGAGAACATAAAGGATTTCCTCAATGAACATGTAGCAGAAGATTTCACCATGCTCAGGCAAGAAGCGATGCAGATTCTCGAAGAGGAAGCAGAGCTCCTGGAGATAGCTCGCCTTGTCGGTATCGAATCTCTTTCAGCCAGGGAGAGACTCACTCTTGAATCAGCCCGTTCACTGCGTGAAGATTTTCTCCACCAGAACGCCTTTCATCCTCATGACACTTATTCATCCCTACGTAAACAATACCTGATGCTAAGGACGATTATTCATTTTCACCGTCTAGGCTTGAGGGCTTTGGAGGAAGGAAGAGGATTAGAGGAAATTCTTTCGCTTCCGGTTCGGGAAAAAATATCTAAGATGAAATATCTTCCTGAAGATGATGTTTCTCTTCTTGAGATATACATCGAAGTTTCGAATTCCTTTAAACAACTTGGTGAAAGCAAAATGTGAGAGGGAAGAATGTTTAAGGAATATTTGACTGTTTCGAATATCGTAGGACCTCTGCTGGTGGTGGAGAAAATAAGGGATGTTAAATACGGGGAACTGGTGGAAATAGAAAGCGCGGATGGCTATCTTCGCCGTGGGACTGTTCTCGATGTCTCCACAGAAAGGGCGGTAGTTCAAGTCTTTGAAGGCACGGTGGGTTTGGATGTGGATAAATCTCGGGTGAGATTCCTCGGGCGCTCTCAACAACTCGGAGTTTCAGAGGAGATAATCGGCAGAATCTTTGACGGTTCAGGAAACCCTAAAGATAGAGGCCCCAGAATAATTGCAAGCAAGATGCTTGATATAAATGGAAGTCCTATAAATCCCGATGCGAGAGATTACCCTTCAGAATTCATTCAGACTGGGATTTCTTCTATAGACGGGATGAACCCTCTTGTAAGAGGTCAGAAGCTCCCCATCTTTTCCGGTAGCGGCCTACCTCATGCAAGAATAGCGGCTCAGATTGCCCGTCAGGCCACAGTCTTGGGCAAGGAGGAAAAGTTTGCAGTTGTATTTGGGGCCATGGGAATTACCTTTGAAGAGGCAAATTTCTTCATCGAGGATTTTAGAAACACGGGCGCTCTTGAAAGGGCTGTTCTTTTTCTTAATCTAGCCAACGAGCCTCCCATAGAACGCATAGCTACTCCCCGGCTAGCTCTGAGCTGTGCAGAGTATCTAGCATTTGAACTTGAGATGCATGTGCTTGTGATTCTTATGGACATGACCTTCTACGCTGAAGCTCTCAGAGAAATTTCCGCTGCCCGGAAGGAAATTCCCGGTCGAAGAGGGTACCCAGGGTATCTTTACACAGACCTTGCTTCTATGTATGAAAGAGCAGGGAGAATCAAGGGTAAAAAGGGTTCAATAACTCTCATCCCGATTTTGACCATGCCTGAAGATGATAAGACTCACCCCATTGCTGACCTGACTGGGTATATAACAGAGGGGCAGATAATGCTCAGCAGGGAAATTCATCGTAAGGGTATCTATCCTCCCATAGATGTGCTCCCCAGCCTTTCCAGGCTTAAAGATAAAGGGATCGGAGAAGGAAAGACAAGAGGGGACCATGCTGATGTCCTGAATCAATTGTTTGCTTGTTATGCAAGGGGAAAGGAGGCGAGGGAATTGGCACTCATCCTTGGAGAGGCAGCTTTGACTGAGGTTGATAGACTTTATTTAAAATTTGCGGATGATTTCGAGAATGAGTTCGTCAGGCAGGGTGAATTTGAAGCCCGCTCGATTGGAGAAACTTTAGAGCTGGGCTGGAAGCTACTGAGAATGCTACCCCTTTCAGAGCTAAAGAGAGTTCGCCCCGAGTATTTAAAAAAATATTACTCTGTAAAATGAGGCTTTCTGTAAATCCTAACAGGATGGAGCTTCTCAGGCTGAGGAGAAGGCTTGTTCTTGCAGAGAGGGGGCATAAACTCCTGAAGGATAAACTCGAAGAACTGATGAGAAGGTTTCTGGAACTCATGCGTCAGCTCTCGGAAGTTCAGGGAAAAGTTAAGAGCAAAATGGAGAAGGTCTTCCTTTCTTTTGCCCTTGCTCGAACAAGAAGCTCACTCAGAGAGCTCGAAAGCCTTATACCTGAAGGGAGATTGATTGTTGAAGCAAGGAAGGAGAGGCTTTTTAATCTAATAATACCTTATTTTGAGAAAAAGGACCTTATTTTCTCCGATTACGATTTGCTGAATACTGAAGGAGAGCTCGATGTGGGGCTTAAAAAGTGCGGAGAATTGATGGATGATCTTCTAGAAATGGCACGTCTCTGGAAAGCAGCCCAGCTTCTTTCCCATGAGATTGAAACCACGAGGCGAAGAGTGAATGCCTTGGAGTTTATCCTCATTCCTAACATTAAAGAAACCATTAAATACATCTCCAGCCGGTTGGAAGAAATGGAGCGCTCTTATCAAGTCCAGCTCATGCGTGTTAAAGAAATCGTCAGAGCCCATTGAGCTTCATTAATACCAAACTTTTTTCAGCTTCTCCAGATAATCATGAATGAGGCGATTTGTCAAAAAGATAAGATCAGGCTGAGAAGGGTTGAGTTCAAGAGATTTTCTGAAAAAATAAAGGGCCTCTTCAACTCTCAGAAACTCTCTTAAATAAAAATTCCCCAAGGTATTCATGAGCTGATAGTCATTCTTACCTCGAGAATAAATCTCATGAATTAATTTTTCTCCCTCCTTTTCTTTCCCCGCACGGTAATAGAGTCTTGCAAGAAGAATTTTGTCTTCATTCGTTTGCCGCTCGAGACCCTCAAGGATTTCGATTCCTTTTATGAAATTCTTGTGGAGAATGTAGAATTTCAATTTTTCTTCAGGGGAGAGGGATTTAAAGTGCCGCTCCAATTGTGGGGTTTCAATCCCTCGAGCAAAGGGAAATTTAGTTTTCATCATGGCTTCTAAATCTTTTGCCTTATCCCAGAAATTATGACCAACATAGAGCGTATAGAGTTCCTTGTAGGAGTCCTCCATCTCTTCGAAAGCTTGGATATTTTTCTGAAAAGCGGACTCTGCGAGCTCAAATTTACCCTGATTCATGTAGACCAGCGCCTTTTGGTGGTTGGAATGAAAGAGAATATAAGGACCAATCTGAGTCGAGGCAGAGTAAAAGGCTTTAAGGCTCTCTATCCATCTTATGACTAAATCATATTTAGCCCTGATAAATTCGATGTCAGCATAGCGGAGAGTGATTAACATTGCTGCCTGCTTTTCCATCTTATAAGAGAGGGCACGATTCAAATAAAGCTCTGCAAGGAGATAGTCACCTTTTTCATAATAAATGTCTGCAATAGAATAGAGGATAAAGCTATTTTGGGGAGAAGACTTGAGTGCTCTCTGAAAAAAGCTTAGCTCGGTTCTGTAATTATAGCTATGGATGACTATAGCGGGAATGAAGAGGAGGAGGAGTAACATGACTGTGAGAAATTTTAGTTTCTCTTTTATCTGCACCATAAAATGAGTAAAAATCCATACAAAACCAAGCACCGGAATCATCATATAGCGAGTGTACACTTTAAAAGGAAAAATGAGAGTAAAGATGAGGATGATGTGTCCGGCAAGGAAAAAGACAATTAGAGAAAGCGGTATCATCAACTCTTTTTTTTTCAGAGTGATAAATCCCATGCAGCCAAGGAGAAGGAGGAACAAGATTCCCAGTCCTATATAAAGAGAATTAGTTATTTCCCAAAGGGGGAGAAACATGTCATAGTTTAAAGGGAAAAAAATAGATTTCAAATAGAATCCCAAGGCCGAGAGTGTTTCAAAGAGGTTTTGTAGGAGATTAGAATGGAAAACAATCCGCAGGTTTTTTATGCCTAAGAACTTTGTTTTTATGAAGAAGAAAGAGGCTGTGATCAATAGTAAGGAAAGATGATAAGGGAAGGTAATCTTTTTTCTTTTCAGGAATTCGTAGAGAATGAATATGGGTAAGAAGAAGAAAAAAGCCTCCTTGGAGAGGAGCCCACATACATAACCAAAGGAAGAATAAAGGAGATAAATGTTTTTTTTTCTCCTCAAGTAAAGGTCAAGGAAATAGATGGTCATCCCTGCCCAGAGAAGAAGCAGCAGATCACACCTTCCAACTACCCAGATAATGTTATCAGAGTTAAGAGGAAAGAGCGCAAAAAGAAGGGTCGCAATTTCTGCAAAATTTTCTTTCAAGGATTGATTCTTCAGGAAAAAATAAATAAATAAGAGTGACAAGATGTAAATCATGAGGTTTACAAGCCTCATGGTCATATTCTTAAGCCCCCATATTTTTTCTTCGAGGAGAAAGGTAAGGACAGTGATGGGTCTGTAATAGCTGCTTCTTGTGGCCAACTTCTGCTTGAAGTAACCGAGTTCAAAAGCGTGGTAGAGTGGCTTATCTTCAAGCAGAAATCTATTATTTTTGAAGAAGATTTTGGAATCCCAGATTAGTTCATAATTAAATGTCTTCCAGTAAATACCAAAAAGAGTCAAAGAAAGGATTAAGAGAAAGAGGAGTTCTTTTTTTTTCATTTCACTCCCTATTTAGTCGTTCCGTGTTTTATTCACCTTAAAATTAAGCATGATGTTTTGGTCTTTAAAATTTTCATCAATCTTTCAATAAAGGAGATAAGGAGCTCTTTTTTTCTGAAAGATTTTTTCATCTTTTTCAATTTCTTTTTTGAGGGAATCAAATTCAATTTTCCCCTCGAGAAAATCGGCAAGGTGTTTTTTGCCGAACATGAGATTCAGTTGATTTGAATAGGGGAGAATTTCTTTTTGATTTAACTCGTGGAGGATGTTAATGAGATCAAGAACAAATTTAAGCGCATAAAATTTTTCTTCTTCTTTAATGATTACCTTTATCCCATGGCAAAGCCTGTTCTCATAAGGAGGGTGGAGAGTCTTTCCGAGAAGTGAGCGAGGTGTGTAATCTATGGGTTCGAGCTCTATTCCGTAGGATTTTCCTTGATTTAGTTTTTTCAATAGAGTTTCTGTTTTAAGCCAGGGAGCACCGAGTTGAAGGAAAGGGTTCAGCGTTCCCAATCCAGGATTGATTCTCAAAGCCCCAAGGAGACCAGTCCCTGGATAAATAATGGCTGTTTTAGGGGAGGGCATGTTGGGTGAAGGGGGAATCCATTTGAGCCCTGTATTTTTCCAGAAGAAATGCCTTTGCCAGTTGTTCATCTTGTAGATGTGGAGTTCAACTTCTTTCGCCACCCATCCCTCTCCTTTCATCATCATGGCCAGTTCGCCTACTGTGAGTCCATAGCGAATGGGAATGGGAAGAGCTCCGATGAAAGATTCATATTCAGGCGCGAGCAATGGTCCTTCGACTATGACCCCTCCGCAGGGGTTAGGGCGGTCGAGAACATAAACAGGAATCCTCGCTTGCGCAGCTGCCTCGAGCACGTATTTCAAAGTGGTGATATAGGTATAGAATCTTGTGCCCACATCCTGAATATCGTAAATAAAAGCATCGATTTCCTTCATTTGTTCTGACGATGGTCTTTTTGTTTTTCCATATAAGCTATAAATTTTAATATCTCCTTTAAGGACATCTTCCACCAATTTTCCCCCTTCTATTTCTCCAGAATATCCATGCTCTGGTGAAAAAATGGCTGTAACTTTCTTTTGGAGTTCAAGAAGGGCCTGGAGGAGCGGCTTCCCTTGAGGGAGAAAAGAAGTCTGGTTTATTATAAGCCCAAGGCGTTTTCCTTCAAGCTCAGAAGGAAAATTCTTAATAAAGATTTCATTTCCCAGTTCTACCCGTGGCAATTCCTGTGGATTCATCAATGAAAAGGAAAACAAGAGGAGAAAGATTACTCGACTCCCAGGATTAAGGAGAAAATGGAGCTTCAACTTTTTCATTTTTCTTCAATCAATTCTAAGAGATAATTTCTCAGTCCTTGATTCTTGACTATTTCCAGTGCCCTTTCATTGGAAATTCCTTCTTGAAGACGAATGGATTCGAGAATCCTGATTATGGAAAGTGCTACCTCTGCGGTTTGCTGGGTCATGTCTTTTTTCTGTTTGAGAAAAGCGATTGATTCGAAGAGGACAGCATTTGCTTCTCCATAGGAGATAAGGGGAAATAGGCCATAGCGCTTGATCCATTGAGGCTTGACGAGAATGTCATTCACATGAGATTGAACGAGGTATGTGGCACGCCCAACGAGCTTGAGGTTGCTGGGGCTTACATTCGTCATCGTGTTTCCGATTACCCTCCCTAGATAGGTCATTACTGCAGTGGAGTGAGCATTGAGAAGCATCTTGAGGGCAATCTGCTGGTTGAGGTGGAAGGGGTCGTTTTTGGAGCTAACATTGACGACAACAAGGCACCCTTCCTTTCTAAGATTGAATTCTAGAATTTTTTTTATGATTTCTTCTATCTCTCCATAGGATTTATCGCTGATTGCTAAACCAGCGATTCTTGCCTTTTCCTTTATAAAAAGCCTCAGGAAATCCCTGAAATGAGAATGCTCATCTTCAAGCTCTTTTTCTTCTGGGCTGATGAGTACACAGACACCCAAATCACCTGCTTTTGGACCTCTCCAGGAAAGGTTTGATTCAGAGAGAGAAAAGTCGTACAAGAATTGTTGGTCGTCTCCAGCATTCTTTAGGCTCTCTAGGGCAGCCTTTTTTAGAAAGGGGTCTTCAATTTCCTCTTCGAAGGCGCGCTCGTAGAATGCAGATGATAGCCCGCGGAAAGTTCTCCCGAGGAATTTTTCCCAGGCTTCTTGAAGATTTGTCGCAGAAGTCCAGAGCTGAACCCAGCATCTCCTCTGTTTTTCTTTGACTGTATCCAGCGGAAGGAGGCGAAATGTAGGGCTTCTTTCTGTGCTATCTATGAAGACTGTGATTAGACCCCTGTTGGCAAAATAAGTAGTAAAATGACCTTCTTCATAGGTTTTTGCCTCCATTTCTGTGAAGAGAGAGATAGAAGGAAGAGATTTCTTGAGCTGGTTGAGGATGTTCGGAAAGTTCCCCAGCCTTTCCTCGAGAGAGAGAGAAGACTCAAAACCAAGATGGGACATTTCCTTTTTTGTCAGGAATTTTCTCAGGGTTCTCTCTAGAGCTGTCTCAAGAATGGTGCCGATAACAAAGGTTTCGATTGTGGTTGCCTGCATCCTGGTCGACCCGCTTATTGCCTGGGGACCTGTAGTAAGGTTTATCTTCGAAATTCCAGGCTCTTCAATTACTCTGCGACTTCTTTCAAGGGGAAGGAGGGTCGAATCTGGGTTGTTATAAATAAAATAGAGACTTTTCCTTGATTCAAGAGGGTCAAAATTGCCTTCTTTCTTCCATAAATCAAGGGCAGCCAGGATTGTTCCGATTACCGATGAAGTCTCGCCACCTTCAGTGACACAGATTACAAGATCACCCTTTTTTATTTTTTTCTCTTCAAGCTGAAGTCTTCCGATGAGCTGAAGGTCTTCCAATCCTTCCAGAGAGCTGATTAGGGCTTTATCTGCTCCCGTCATTTCTCCCATGAGTCTATCTTCTATGGATTCGCCTAATTGTGTTTTGAGCTTGGTCCATATCTTTCTTTCACTTTTTATTTTTTTCCAGAAAGGTCGCCAGAAACTGCTTTCCATCTGTTTGGCTAAGCGGCCAGTTGCTCCACATCCATAGATATAGATTTTCTTGTGACCGAGGAAGGATTCTTCAAAGGCCTTGGTTAACTCCTCGCAAGTTTTCATCTCATATGAGAAGTTTTCCAGCTTTTTAGTGATATCTTCATCCACTGCAAGAAGAGCCTTTAGTCCAGGGAGAAAGCCTTGCCTGACTACCTCGCTCAAGTTCCAGGTCTTGGGATGGCGTTGTTCGGTGAGAAGATTATGGAGCTGAAACTGTGTCTTGTTCTGAACGTAATCAATTGATTCAGGGCTTGGACTGATCCCCAGAAGCTGAAGGAGGTTTCTCTGTGGGGGTAAGTTTTGAGGCATCCTCGTGGCTGAGCGGAAAAAGGCATAGGGAGTGAAGGTGAGAAGGAGCAAAAAGAAGACGCCTGGAATGTGCCTGATTAAGGGTGAAAAGATATTTGTTCTTTTAGATTTTAGGATTTTAGGGAAGAAAGAGAGAATTACTTTAAATTTAAACTGAGAACTATCCATAGCGGTGTTCATTATCGAGAATATCATTCTTCTGCCAATTGGTAATCCAATCTTTAACCTTGAATATTTTCATTCCCCCTCTTGAGGTGGAGCATACGACTCTTTTCAGACCCGCATTGATAATCATCTTCTTGCAAATGAAGCAGGGGAAAGCATCTATGGGTTCATTTTTTTGGTAGGTGCTTCCATAGATATAAATGTCTCCTCCTAACAGGCTTACCCCTGCTCTTGCGGCATTGATGATGGCATTCTGTTCTGCATGCACACTGCGGCAGAGCTCATAGCGCTGGCCATGCGGAATTTTAAGTTTGTCCCTTAGACAAAATCCATGTTCAAGGCTGTCTTTTGTCTTTCGCGGAGCTCCTACATAGCCAGTGGAGATTATCTGGTCATCTCGAATGATGAGGGCACCTATGGAGCGACGGAAACAGGTGCTTCTCCGAGCTACTTCTTTAGCTATGTTCAGGTAATATTCATCTTTTGAGATTCTCTTAGATTCCATAGCAACTCCTCAAGTTTTTGATAGAGATTTTCAAGGGATCCATCATTGATGATTTTTATGTCAGCAAGTTTAATGCAGCTGTGGAGCTGTTGTCCATTTTTGAAGTCTTTCATTTCCTCTGCCTCTTTTTTCAAGAATTCCTTGAAAGATTTCACTGATTCTTCTCTTCCCCTTTTCTTCACCCTTTCATATCTTATTCGGGGAGGGGCATCTATGGCAAGCAGAATAAATCCTTTCTTTTTCTTCAAATATTTCACTTCCTCAGGGTTACGGATGCTATCGATGACTGCTTTTCCTTTAATTTTTTTCATGATTCGTCTGGCAAGTATATCAGCACCAAATTTTTCTCGTAATTGATTTCCCATTTTGATCAAGTCGTCTCTGGTCATTGTCATGCGCCTTTTTCTCAATTCTTCGCGGATGAGGTCGGAAAGAGAGAAAATTTCATACCCTTTTCTTTTAAGGTACAAAGCCACTTCCCCTTTTCCTGCTCCGTTTGTTCCCGTTAATCCTATAAGCCTTGGGCTTTTTTTCATTTGCTCTCTTTCATCCTGCAGGAGTGTCTTTTTCTGATTTTTTTTCTTTTTTCTTCCCGAAGATAAAGGCAATCAGGATACTTAAACCGTAGAGTGCGAGCATAGGAACAGCGAGGATACTCTGGGTAATCATGTCGGGTGTCGGTGTTATGACCGCGGCTATAATGAAGACAGCGAGGACTGCATACTTGAAGTTCTTTATCATCCAGCCATGGGTTATGATCCCCATTCGAGAGAGGAAGAAAACGAGGGTGGGAAGTTCGAAGATGGTTGCAATACCCAGAAGCATTCTGAGTGCAAGACTGAAATATTTATCCACGGTTATGACAGGTTGAAAATCAGCTCCCATCCTCAGGAAGAAATGGCAGGCCCAGGGGAAGACAATGAAATAGCCAAAAAGAGCACCAAGGATGAAAAAAGTTGAAGTAAAGATTACGAAAGGTATTACGTATTTTTTTTCTTTTTGATAGAGACCAGGAGCAACAAAGTACCAGAATTGCAAGAATATGAAGGGGGAGGTAAAGAAGATGGCGGCGAGGAAGGAAACCTTGATGTAGAGCATGAAGGGGGCGGTAAGAGTAGTGTAGGCAAGTTTAGTTCCTTCTGGGAGGAATTGAGTTACAGGTCTTGCCAGGATTCTGTAGATATCTTTGCTGAAGACCCAAGCGGGAATGAGGGCGATGATGATGGCAATGAATGAGTAGAAGATTCTTTTTCTGAGGTCTTCGAGATGTTCAAGGAAGGTCATCTCGTCAGGAGATTTCTTTCCCTTCCTCATCACCTTCTATGTCCTTCTTAATCTCTTCTTTTATTTCCCTTAATTCTTCGGCACGGATTTCTTCTTCTATTTTTTCCTTGATTTCATCCGATGTTCTGCGAAATTCCCTGATTGCTCTGCCGAGGGAGCGTCCTACTTCAGGGAGCTTTTTGGGACCAAAAATCAATAAGGCTATGGCGAGGATGACGAGTAGTTCCGGAAATCCTATATTTCCAAACATTTGAAAATCCACTGGAAATATAGTCCTTCAAGGAAGATAAGTCAATATGAGCTTTACAACAGACTCTTGCTCTGATAGGATTTATCTTGATGAAGAGAAAGATATTAATTTCCCTTTTAACCTCCTCTCTCCTGATTTTCATTCCTGCACGGGTTGAAGATTTCTGGAGCTCTGGAGTGGATAAAATCTCTTCAATGCTCTCTCTGATTGAGGAAAACTATTTTGATCAAGTAAACCAGAAAGAGCTCATTTTCGCCATTATAAGAGGAATGCTTCAGACTCTTGATCCCCATTCTTATTTTCTCGAACCTGAAAATTTTTCTCGTCTTAAAGAAGAACACAGCGGAAAATATCACGGATTGGGGATAATGATTCAGAAGCAGGAGGACAGACTCGTAGTCATCTCACCAATTGAGGGAGGTCCAGCTTATAGACTTGGAATCCAGGCAGGGGATGTGATCTCTCATATCAACGGAGAAAGCACTAAACCTATTTCGAGCTTTGAGGCAATGCAAAAATTGAGGGGGCCGAAAGGAACGAGTGTCACTATAACCATAGTTAGAGAAGGGCTTAAAGAACCATTTGAGCTGACTGTGGAAAGGGAGGAGATTCCTCTTTATAGCGTTCCTTATGCCTTTATTCTCGAGGAAGGAATAGGATATATCTCAATCAGAAATTTTTCTTCTACCACTACTCACGAGTTTGAGGAGAAGATGGAGAGATTGAGTGGACAGGGAATGAGGAAGCTGATTCTTGACCTCAGGGAGAATGGAGGAGGAACATTCATGCAATCGTTAGAGCTTGCCGATGAATTCCTGCCAAAGGGAGCGCTTCTTGTTTCCATAAAGGGGAGGAATCCCTATTACAATAGAGAGTTTAAAGCAGTGCGGGGGAATCAATACGAGCAAATTCCCCTCGTCATCCTCATCAATCGTGGGAGTGCTAGTGCCCCAGAGATTTTTTGCGGGGCGATAAGAGACAATGATAGGGGATTAATTGTGGGCGAGGAATCATGGGGAAAAGGATTAGTCCAGACTGTTTTTCCTTTGGGAGAAGAACTTGGGATTGCCCTTTCCACTGCAGAATATTTTACCCCAAGTGGGGCATCGATCCAGAGGGATTATACAAACCTCGATGATTATATGCTTTCTCGCGATGTGCCCGAGGAGAAAAGAGAGGTAAGGTATACTTTGAGAGGAAGAAAGGTACTCGCTCAAGGTGGTATTTTTCCAGACTATCAAGTTAGCATGAGTCGCACCGCTCTGACCGGGATGCTCCTCCTTAGAGGAGCCTTTTTCAACTATGCTAGAAAATTTTCAAACCATAAAACACCACTCTCAGAGAAATTGAGTATAGTCTCCGAACCTTGGAAGAAGATTGAAAATTTTAGAGAGAGAGTCCTGGTGGGTAAAGGTATTCCTCTCGATGAGCGTGTGATTGAAGATTTCAAGCTATATCTTCAGGAAATTAAGATAGAGGTTGATCCAAGGGAATTTGAAGAGGCTCGGGAAGAAATAAAAAGAGAGCTTGAAAGAGAAATACATTCCTCACTTTTCGGGCTCGAAGAGGGAATCAAGGTCTACAGAATGAGTGATCCAGTAGTGCTCAAAGCGATTGAGGTCTTGCCTGAGGCAGAGAGCTTGATTCATGAAAAGAGTTCTTGATTATATTTTTGCCTTTAAGAAATAATCGTCCACACGAGAATTATAAAGTAGATCGCGTAATTTAATTCACCCTGATTCAAATTTGAATTTAAGAAAAAAATTAATAATTACATTTCGCTCTTTTTCCCCTTTGGGATAGAAAGAAGTTAGAAATTTGAATGGAGACCTTGAACCAAAAGTGGATAAGGAGAATAATAATTTTCCTTGAGGTGGATTTAAATTAAGCGCTGTTTTTTAAATGATATATTTTTAAGAACAGGCTTTTTGAATTGGAGTTAAAATGAAGAGGGGATAGAATAAGGTAAGAGAGATTACCTTTTATTTCATGTGTATCTTTGTAAATAGAGAAAAATATGGTTAAAATGAGCATTAGAGAGAGATTGGGAGAAAAACAGAAATAATTATTTTAAGATTATTAAAATAAAAGGAAATAGCGATGTCCGAACTTAAGCAAAAGATTTCATCTTTGTCCCGTAAAATCATCCAAAATAACTACTGGAGACAGAGGGATTCCTTTAATCTTATTCCTTCTGAAACAACACCTTCTTTGCTGGTGAAGATGTGCGAAATATGCGATCCTTCAGGCCGCTACGCAGAGCACAGGACATTGAAGGGTGAAGAAGTGTATTTCTATCAGGGAACAGATTTTATAAGAGAGGTCGAGGAGGAAGCAAGAAAGGAACTCGCTAAATTCTTTGGTTGCTCTGAAGTTGAATTGAGGCCCATCAGCGGCCAGATGGCAAATGAGGTTGTGTTTAAAGCCATGGTGCGCTTTATAAACCGAGATCGTCCTAAGGGTCAGCAGATGAGGAAAATCAAGCTGGTGTTGAATAATGAATTAACCAAGGGAGGACATCTCAGTTCTCAACCCATGGGTGCGCTTTTCAATTACGTGGAAGAAAACCCTGAAACAGGGAAAGAAAATGTAATAAATTTTCCAGTTTTAAAAGATAATCCTTATAAGACTGACACTGCCAAACTTGCTGAAATTCTTGAGCGCACAAAACCTGAACTTGTTATCTTCGGCAAGAGCATGTTCATTTGTGAGGAGCCCGTGAAGTTTGTTGCGGATTTTGTCAGGGATTGGGATTCAAAGCCTGTGCTCATGTATGATATGGCCCATGTCCTGGGTTTGTACGGAGTTTTTCAGGATGCTTTGGCTGAGGGAGCAGATGTAATTACAGGAAGCACTCATAAGACTTTTTTTGGGCCTCAGAGGGGAGTAGTGGCTGGAAATTTCCCAAAAGGAAGCCCGCTCAGAAATCTGTGGCTGGATATCGTGAGCAGGGCTTTTCCAGGTTCCACAAGCAATCATCATCTGGGAACTCTGCTTGCTCTGTTAGTGGCTTCTTATGAAATGAATGAATTTAAGCAGGAATATCAACAACAGGTAAGGCTTAACGCGAAGGCTTTTGCTCGTGCTTTAAAAGAGAAAGGGATTAAAGTCGAGGGTGATGAATCTGAAGGATTCACCAATACTCATCAGGTGCTCATAAGGGTAAAATCCTATGGGAATGCTCAGGCGATTGCAAGGCGTTTGGAGGAAAACAATATCTTAACCAATTACCAGGCCTTGCCTGAGGATGAAACTTTCCTCGAAGCAAGCGGAATTCGGATGGGAGTTCAAGAAATGACTCGCTTTGGGATGAAAGAGGATGATTTTGATGTCCTTTCAGGTTACATTGCTGAAGTTATTGTTGGGAAGAGGAATGTCAAGGAAGAGGTGAGAGAATTCCGTAAAAACTTTCTGCAGATGAAATTCTGTCTTTCTCCTGAAGATGCTCTTCCTCTCGCAGCCAGCATCATTAAGAGCATCTTCCCTTATCCCAGTTTTGGTGAGATGTTAATCGAGAGCTTAGAAAAAACTCGATTGGAATTGAAAGATGATTTTAATTGATATTCAAGAAATATTGACTAAATTGATTATTGATTAACGAGAAATGGAGTTCTGATGAAAGTTTTGGTCGTAGGCTCAGGGGGACGTGAGCATGCACTTGCCTGGAAGATTGCTCAGAGTCCACATCTTAAGAAGTTGTATTGTGCACCTGGAAATGGGGGGACGATGAGCATTGCTGAAAATGTCCCTATCCACGCGGAGGAAATAGAACGGTTGGCTGAGTTTTCTTCTCAAGAAAAGATTGACTTGACAGTAGTCGGTCCTGAAGTGCCTCTTACCATGGGGATTGTAGATGAGTTTGAGAGAAGAGGATTAAAAATTTTTGGACCGGACAAGAATGCGGCTGAGATTGAAGGAAGTAAGGTATTTGCAAAACAATTCATGGAGCGTCATAAAATTCCGACTGCAAGATTTAGGATTGCAGAATCTCCAGCTCAAGCAAGGAAAATTCTTAATTCAGGAGAATTTTCTTTTCCACTTGTGTTGAAAGCGGATGGTCTGGCTGCGGGAAAAGGTGCGATTGTGTGCCGGAGTCTTAAGAAAGCAGAGCAGGCTGTTGAATTTATGATGGTCGAACGTAGGTTTGGTGATGCAGGAGAAAGGATAGTGATTGAAGAATTTTTGAGAGGGAAAGAAGTCTCTTTCATACTCATCTCTGATGGAGTAAAAATTCTGCCTTTGGTAACCACCATGGACCATAAGGCTCTCTATGATGGAGATAGGGGACCTAATACAGGAGGAATGGGAGCAATTTCACCCTCTCCCTTCGTTGATTCAGAAATTTTCATGGATATTATCAGGAATATTGTCTTACCAACCATAACCAGAATGCTGGAAGAAGGGAGAAAATACAGGGGTGTTTTGTATGTTGGGTTGATGCTTACAGAGAGCGGTCCCAAAGTCCTTGAGTATAATTGTCGCTTTGGAGACCCAGAAACTCAGCCCCAGGTGTTGAGAATGGAAAGTGACCTCCTTGAGGTTCTCCTTGCCGCTTTAGAAGGAAATGTTCTGGAGAAGGGAATTCAATGGAGTCGGAAGACATCAGCGTGCGTGGTTCTTGCTTCAGGGGGCTATCCTCTCAAATATGAAAAAGGAAAGTTGATTGAAGGTCTGGATAAGATTTCAGAAATACCAGGAATAACGATTTTCCACGCCGGAACAGTATTTGAGGATGGAAATTATTATACAAATGGGGGGAGGGTGTTGAACATCTGTGCTTCAGAAAACACTCTAGCTGAAACCATGTCCAAAATTTATAAAGCAATCCCCCAGATTTATTTCGAAGCCATGTATTTTCGCAGAGATATAGGAGCCATTAAAGAGGAGGAGAGATGAAAGTTGCCATCTTCATCGGAAGTGAATCAGATTTTGAGTCAATTAAAGAAGCCCTAGAAGTCTTGAAGAGATTCGGGATTTCTGTTTATTTGGAGATAACCTCAGCTCATCGTTCTCCTCGAAGGACCCTGAAGCTTGTCGATGCCTTGGAGAAAGAGGGGGTCGAGGTTTTTATCGCCGCAGCTGGGAAGGCTGCCCACCTTGCAGGATTTGTTGCCTCCCATACTCTTCATCCGGTAATAGGGGTTCCCCTGGAAGGGGGTAGCTTTGGAGGCTTAGATGCGCTTCTTTCAACGGTTCAGATGCCAAAAGGAGTGCCGGTTGCAACCATGGGTCTGGGCAAGGATGGGGCGGTGAATGCCGCATTTCTGGCGGTTGAAATAATTAGCCTAAAGGTGCCTGAACTGGGGGAAAGACTAAAGGCCTATCGGGAAAATATGGCTAGGGAAATTGAAAAAAAATCAGAAGAGCTTAAAAACAGAGCATGAATTCTTTTTCGATCCAGAATTTCGGTTGCCGAGTTAACCAGGCAGAAGCCTTTCTCTGGGCGGATGAGTTCCAGAAAAATGGATTAAGGTATGAAAGAGATTTCCTCAAGAGTGACTTGGTCATAATTAATTCTTGTACTCTAACCCAGAGAGCAGATAGCGATGTTCGCCAATTCATAAAGAAGATATCTACCCAGAACCCAAGAGCAAAACTCATTTTAACAGGGTGCTATGCGGAAAGACTCGCTCTTGAGGGAAAGGAGGCCGAAGGAATCTGGAAAACATTTCTAAATTCTGAGAAGAACTATCTTGTTGGAGACCTTCTTTCGCTTTTAGAATTGAAGAATGAATTTAAAACGCGGAATAGAGCGAGGAGGCGTTTTCGTTCAAGGGCTCTGGTTAAGGCTCAGGATGGATGTGATTTTGGTTGTACCTTCTGTATCATTCCTAGGGTAAGAGGGAGAAGCAGGAGCGTTCCTCAAGGCGAGGTCCTCAAAAAAATAAGAGAGTTTGCGTCTCAGGGTTTCAGGGAAATTGTTCTCACCGGGATTAATCTTTGTTCCTATGGTCTCGACCTTTCTCCCCCAAGCTCTCTTCTTGATTTACTTAAAGAGATTGAGAACATTGAGGGGCTGGGGAGAATAAGACTAAGCTCACTCGATCCCCGATTCCTCGATTTCTCTCTCCTTGAGCATTTTGTAAAAAGCTCAAAGATTTGCCCTCATTTTCACCTCTCACTCCAGCATGGCTCAGAGAAAGTCCTTGCAAAAATGGGACGAAAGATTGAGATAGAAGATTATACAAAGATTCTCTTATATTTAAGAGGGGGATTGCCACAAGCTTCTCTTGGTGCCGATATAATTGTGGGATTTCCAGGAGAAAGCGAGGAGGATTTCCAGAAGACTTACACTTTCCTTCAGGACTCTCCCCTTACCTATTTCCATGTCTTCTCCTATTCTCCAAGACCGGGAACAATGGCTTCTCACCTGCCTCAGATTGATTCTAAATTGAAGAAGAAGCGGAGCGAGGAACTGAGGCGCCTCTCCAGGTTTAAGAGTCTTCAATTCTACGCTCAGGCAATAGGAGGAGAATATCAAGCAGTGGTGATCAGAAAAGAGAAAAAAGAAGCAAAAGTCCTTACTTCTAATTATTTAAAGGTCTTTGTTCCTTTCTGTTTTAAGCAAGAAGGGGAAGAGGTGAGGGTGAAGGTCACCGGAGTAGAGGGAATGAGGGGCGAAGGAGAGATAGTTGAGCAATAAAAAAATTTTAAAACTTCGGTGAGAATAAAAGGAAAGATTAAATTAAAGATGCCATTTTTCAAGTTTTAAATTCGATGCTTTACGAACCTTTCAGGAAATTTGAGTCATTCCTTTTCTGGCCATGGGTAAGGGGATAATAGATTCATGAGAAAGATTTTTATCCTCCCTCCAGAAATATTCCACAAGATAGCAGCGGGTGAAGTTATAGAAAGGCCTGCTTCTGTGGTTAAGGAATTAGTTGAAAATTCTCTTGATTCAGGTGCAACCTGGATCAGGGTGGAAATCGTGTCAGGGGGGAAAAAGCTCATTCGTGTCACTGATAACGGCGAGGGGATGAGTAGAGAAGATGCGGAACTGAGCTTTGCAAGACATGCTACAAGCAAAATCTTCAAAGAAGAGGACTTAAATGAAATCAGAACCCTTGGATTCAGGGGAGAAGCATTGCCCAGCATCTCTTCGGTTTCAAGGGTCATTTTAAGGACAACCTTGAAGGGGGAAGAGAAAGGAACATTGATCGAGAAGGAGGGGGAAAGGGTTCTTAGGATAGAAGACATCGGTTTTCCGCAAGGGACTTGCGTGGAGGTCTCGGACCTTTTTTTCAACCTTCCCGCAAGAAAAAAATTTTTACGTTCGGAAAAAGCAGAATTAACGCAGATAATAAAATACATGACTTCTGTAGCCGTTGCTTTCCCGGAAAAGAGCTTTTCTGTTTTGCACCAGCATCGAGAAATTTTTCATTTTCCTGCTGTTCAGACACTAAGGGAGAGGATTTTTCAAGTCTTTGGGAAGGATGTGATGGAGAGGCTTATGGAAGTTGATTACAGGGAAGGGGAAGAGAGAATTCATGGTTATGTTTCCTTTCCTCTCAAGGGAAGATCCGACCGAAGCCTCCAACTCATATTTGTAAACAGAAGACCCGTAAGGGACAGAATTTTAACCTCTGCGCTGAATCAAGCTTATAAAGGTTTTTTAGAGAAAGATCGGTATCCTGAGGCCGTCCTTTTCCTTAGCTGCCCTCCTTCTGAAGTGGATGTGAATGTTCATCCTGCGAAGGCTGAGGTTAGATTCAGAGATTCTAATCGAATCTATAGTCTTGTTCTGAAGTCAATCGAGAAAGGAATGCTCAACACAGAGAAGATAAAAGAGATACACCCCTGGGAAGGGAGCTCTAAAATTTTTGAAATAAGAGAAAATGCTTCCCCAGGATTCAAATCTCCTGCTGGAAAGGAAGAGGCTCTGAGTCAAATATTTCCTCTTTTAGAGAGATTAAGAGAAAAGGAAGCCTTTCCCTTAGTCATGGGGCAATACCTTAATTCCTACCTTATCGTAATTAATGAAGAGGCTCTTCTGATTATCGACCAGCATAATGCCCATGAAAGGGTCTTATTCGAAAAATACAGGGAAATTCATGAGCAGAGGAAATGGCCGACAAGATTTCCCCTATTTTCGTTGATTGTTGAACTCTCTCCTTCCCAAATGATGAGCCTTGAAGAAAACCAAGCGCTTCTTGAAGAAGCAGGCTTCAGCGCAGAGAATGTGGGAGGAAGAGCATACTCCCTGAGGGAGTTTCCTGATATCTTCAAGGAAGAGGAAGCCAAGGAAGTCTTTCTTTCTTTGCTCGAGGAGATTAAGGAAGAAAAGTTAGAGGAAAGGAAAATGAAGCTTCTTTCAACTCTTGCCTGTAAAACTGCCATTAAATCTGGTGAGGCCTTGACACTAGAAAAAATGAAGTTTCTTGTTGAAGAGCTCTTCAAGACATCCAATCCCTCGCTCTGTCCTCATCAGCGTCCGACCATGATTAAACTCTCGAAGAAGGAGATTGAGAGAGGATTGAAGAGAGGCTGAAAAATTGACAACATTTTCTCGTTTTGCTAACATCTCTCGAGTCTTTAGAGAAAGTCATTTAGAGAGATTCTTTCGCGGGGAGTAGCGCAGCCTGGTTAGCGCGCCTGCCTTGGGAGCAGGAGGTCATCGGTTCAAATCCGATCTCCCCGACCAGCCGTATATCTCATTCATAAAAGAGATTGAAGAGGCTGACGTTGAAAAAAATGAGCGATTAGGTTATAGTTTATTGAAGCACAAAAAAGATACATTTTATAATAGCCTGGATTAAATCTTGCGCCTGTAGCTCAGTTGGATAGAGCAGCTGCCTTCTAAGCAGCGGGTCGGGAGTTCGAGTCTCTCCAGGCGCGTTTCTTTAAATAAAAAATGGATTTAATGTAAATTAGAAAGGGAGTTAAGAAGAGAAGGTAAATAATCTCCTGTCCTCAGAAGATAATTCTTCTAACCCTTTCAGGTGAGAGGAGAGGAAGAAAATTCACCTTTAAAATCCCCTTTGATGGTGATTGACGGGTCAATTCTTCTCTGAAAAGATAAGAACTCAAAAAAATATTTGAGGAGAATAATGAGTAGAAGAGAAAATTCCGAAAAAGGACCGTCTTGAGGAATAAGCTGAAATCAGTTGACAAATTTTGTCGAATAATCTATTTTTTTAGAAAAATTATTAAATTGGAGAAAGGGAACTTAAGATGGCCTCAAATTTGGGAGAGTTGCTGCTTCAAGAAAAGTTAGTTACGGCAGAGCAACTAAAATCTGCACTAGAATACCAGAAAAAGAACGATGTCACAGTTGGTTCTGCACTTGTCGCTCTTGGCTATGTTTCTGAGGAAGATTTAGCTAAGGCTCTCAGCAGGCAGTTAGGTTATCCCTACATCGACCTCAATCAATTCGAAGTCTATCCTGATGTGATAAACATCATCCCTGTGGAAATAGCCAAGAAATACAGGATAATGCCAATTCACCGCATCCGTTCTTTTCTTACCTTGGCCATGGTTGACCCTACTGACCTGGATGTGATTGAAGACATAAGATTCAGAACGGGGCTCAGCATCCAACCCGTAATAGCCTCTGAATCGGGAATCTTGAATGCAATCAACAAGTACTACGGGACTACAGACTCGTTACGAGTGAAAAAAATTGTGGATGAGATTGCCCTCGCTGAGGATACGACAGTGAACATCATTGAAGAGGAAGAGGAAGACTATGATATAGAAGAACTTGTCCATTCGACAGAAGAGGCCCCAATCATCACCCTGGTCAATACGGTTTTCATAGATGCCATAAAAAAGGGAGCCAGCGACGTTCATTTTGAGCCTTATGAACGTTCCTTCAGGATTCGCTACCGTCTTGATGGAACCCTGCATGAGATGATGAGCCTGGCAACAAAATTTAAGAACCCTGTGATTTCGAGGGTGAAGATCCTTTCTAACATGGATATCGCAGAAAAGAGGCTTCCTCAGGATGGAAGAATAAAGATGAGGGTGAAGCTTGAAAATGGCGCTCGAAAAGAAGTGGATATGAGAATTTCTTCTATACCAGCCATCTTTGGAGAAAAGATTGTTGCCCGTATTCTCGATAGAGAAATGCTCCATCTGGATCTAACTAAGCTGGGATTTGAGGAGGGGCCTCTGAATGTGTTCAAGAAAGGAATCCAGAGGCCATGGGGAATCATTCTTGTCACAGGGCCTACAGGAAGTGGGAAGACAAACACTCTCTATTCGGCAATTTCTACCTTAAATTCGATGGAGAAAAACATCATTACCGCTGAAGACCCGGTAGAATTTTATATTCCTGGAATTAATCAGGTAAACATCAAAGAAGAGATAGGTTTGACCTTTGCTAATGCTTTGAGGAGTTTCCTGCGACAAGACCCCGACATCATGCTTGTGGGCGAGATGAGAGATCATGAAACAGTTGACATTGCCATAAAAGCTGCCCTTACCGGACACCTTGTTTTTTCTACGGTTCATACCAACGATGCAGCGAGTACAATCGCACGGCTGGTGAACATGAACATTGAGCCCTATTTAATTGCGGATTCGGTGATCATGATTGTTGCTCAGAGATTGGTGAGAAGGCTTTGCCCCAAATGCCGAGTCGAGCATAAACTTTCTCAAGAAGCGCTGATAGATATTGGATTCACTCCCGAAGAAGCTAAAACTATTACTATCTATAAAGCTAATGGATGCGCTCATTGTCACAACACAGGCTATAAGGGAAGGATAGGGCTTTTTGAGGTCATGGAAGTCACAGAAGAGATTAAGGATATGATTCTCAATAAGGCTCAGTCATATAAGATCAAACAAAAAGCCATGGAGCAAGGGATGATAACCTTGCGACGTAGCGGTTTAATCAAAATAAAGGAAGGAATAACTTCCGTTGAGGAAGTTTTAAGAGAAACAATAAGAGATACGGAGGTGTGACAATGGCAGCGTCGATTCAGGAATTGTTAAGACTTGCTGTTGAGATGGATGCAAGCGATCTTCATATCACGACTTATGTCCCTCCAAGAGTGAGAGTCCACGGGAGCCTGATCTCTCTTGATCATCCACCATTGACTCCTGCAGAAACAAAGGCCCTGGCCTATAGCGTCTTGACTGATAGACAGAAAAAGCAGTTTGAGGAGAGGCTTGAGCTTGATTTCTCTTTTGGCCTGAAGGACTTGGGTCGTTTTCGAGGAAATGTGTTCATGCAAAAAGGGGCGGTAGCAGCGGCATTCCGAAGGTTTATGCCTCATGAATTCAGCTTTACTCAACTCGGTATTCCTCAGAGGCTAGCTCAACTCTGCTTTCTGCCCCGAGGGCTAGTCCTTGTCACCGGGCCTACAGGCTGCGGCAAGTCCACAACCCTTGCCTGTATGATTGACCACATCAATAAAGAAAGAAGCGTCCATATAGTAACCATCGAGGATCCGATTGAGTACTTTTTCACTCCCAAGAAAGCAATCGTCAATCAGAGAGAGCTCCATGTCGATACTCTAAATTATGCCAACGCACTCCGCTCGGTTTTGAGAGAAGACCCCGATGTGGTCTTTGTAGGAGAAATGAGAGATTTAGAGACAGTGGAAGCCACTCTCCGGGTAGCCGAGACTGGCCACCTCACTTTTTCGACTCTCCATACCAACTCTGCAGCAGAAACGATTTCTCGTATCATAGATATCTTCCCTTCTCAATACCAGGCACAGGTTAGAATCATGCTCTCCATGTGTCTGGAAGCAGTAATAACTCAGGCTCTTCTCCCCCGTGCCGACGGAAAAGGAAGAGTGTTGGCCATGGAGATTCTCATCCCCAACGCAGCCGTGAGGAATCTCATCAGAGAAAATAAGATTCATCAGATTTATTCCACAATGCAGATGGGTCAGGAGAAATTTGGAATGCAGACCTTCAATCAATCTCTAGCTAACCTGTACTTCAAGGGATTGATTACTCTTGAAACAGCCATGAGTGTCACTTCTAAGCCCGAGGAATTGACTGAAATAATTCAGAGGAGGGAAGGGCTTAAGGTTGCCTCAACGAGCTTCTCTCCTGCTCAAGTAAGGAAATAGAAGGGGGAAAAGATGCCTACTTTTAAATGGAAGGGAAGAAATAGATACGGAGACATGGTAGGAGGAGAAAGGATTGCCAGGTCCCCACAGGAGCTGGCCAGAATTCTTGAAAGAGAACAAATATCTGTTTTTGAAATTTCGAGGAAAAAGCCAGAAATCAGAATTCCCTTTCTCCAGAGACAGAAGGTAAAGCTCAAAGACTTGGCTGTCTACAGCCGCCAGCTCTCAGTCCTCATCGATGCCGAACTTCCCCTTATTCAGAGCCTCAATACGCTTGCAGCGCAGACAAAAAACAGATACTTCAGAAGTGTCATCAATAAAGTGAAAGAAGATGTGGAAGCAGGCTCCACCCTGAACCAGGCAATGAGGAAACACCCCAAAGTTTTCGATGATCTTTACTGTAACCTCGTAGCCTCCGGAGAGCAGAGCGGTTCTCTGGACATCATGCTCCGCCGTTTGGCGGAATACCTGGAAAAGATTGTGAAACTCCGCGCCCAGGTGAGACAGGCAATGATATATCCTTCTGCTGTCCTGTGCTTTGCCTTTCTCGTCGTAATTTTCATGATGTGGAAGGTCATCCCAGTTTTCGCTTCGGTTTTTCTTGAACTTGGTGCTCAATTACCTTTCCTCACTGTAGCGGTTCTATCTATCAGCAGATTCGTCCAAAAATACATTTTACTCATTTTTGCGGGGATAATCGCTCTTTTTTTCCTCTATAGATACATCAGGAGAAACCCTCAGGGTAGAAGAGCAACCGATAGTTTCTACCTCAAAGTGCCTTTGTTTGGGAAGCTTCTTCAGAAAGTTGCTCTCTCACGAATGACAAGGACCCTGAGCACCCTTCTTGCAGGAGGGGTTCCTATGCTTGAGAGCCTCAAGGTCACTTCAGCCACTTCAGGCAATGTAATCATAGAGGATCAGATTATGGAAGCAAGAAAACGCGTGGCGGAGGGGATGAGCCTCACGGACGCCCTCAAAGAAAGCGGTCAATTTCCCCATATGATGATTCAGATGGTGGGTGTGGGTGAGACGACAGGAACCCTGGATGAGATGCTTTCTAAGCTCGCAGATTTTCATGATGAAGAAGTTGATGCCGCAGTGGCATCACTTCTTTCTGCCCTTGAGCCTGTGCTTCTCATCATGGTAGGCGGTCTAGTGGGGTCGATTGTAATCTCGATGTATCTTCCTATCTTCAGTCTCATGCAACAATTCTAAGAGAGATTTTAAAAGGGAATATGGACGAAAGAGAGAAACGGAAAAGCCTTCTCTGGCTCATAATCCTACGCCTTCTCATAGTCACTTCCCTCCTCATCTCTGCGGTAATAATCCAGTTTAGCACTTCTGTGTATCTACCCCTCATGTATTTCTATTATCTCATCCTCGTTTTCTACCTGCTCTCAGCTCTCTATTTGATTTTTTATTTTTGGGGTAAGCATCTTACTTTTCAGGCATCGCTTCAGATTTTTTTTGACCTTTTTCTGATAACAGCCTTAGTCTACCTTTCTGGGGGTCTCAGAGGCTCTTTCTATTTCCTTTATTTATTCGAAATCGTCGCCGCAAGCGTAGTTCTTTCGAAAAGAGCGGCCTATTTAACAGCTGCTCTTTCTGCTATTTTTTTCGGTCTCCTCGTTGATGGAATGTACTTTGGATTAATTCCTTACTTTGGAGCGGCGCAGGAAATGAATATTTCCCTCGGCCTTGTGATTAACAATATCTTCATCGCCTGGACAGCATTCTTTCTTGTGGCTTTCTTAACCAATTATCTAATCACCAATCTTAAAAAGACTAGGGAGGAACTTCATTTAACCCAGAAAGAGCTCGAGATAAAAAACCGTCTTTCGATTGCTGGAGAGGTCTCTGCTCAGCTGGCACATGAAATTCGCACTCCGCTTGCCGCTATTTCGGGAGCGGTTCAGGTTCTGAGGGATGAGCTTGAACTTGATGCAGAGGAAAAGCAACTTATGGATATTGTAGTCAAAGAATCTCAAAGAATCTCACAATCGATTGAACAGTTCTTGAGCCTGGCTTTTCCGGGGAAGAAGACATTTTCTCCAATTGAGCTCGCCTCGGTTTTAAAAGAGACCCTGATTCTACTCGAGAGAGGCGGGGAACTTAATGGAAATTACAAACTCAAGGGAAACTTCAGGGAGGTGAAAGTGCCCTATTATGGAAACGTGAATCAATTTAAACAAATTTTCTGGAACATAATCAAAAACTCCCTTCGAGCCATGCAGGGCGAGGGGGAACTGAGCATAGATTTTATCCCCACCAAAAAGAGAGAGATTAAGATAAGATTCGCTGATACAGGAAGAGGAATGTCGGAAGAAGAAAAAAATAGAATCTTCGAGCCCTTCTATTCAGGCTTTGGCGATGGGAGAGGAATAGGCCTAGCAGTTGTGCGCCGCATAGTGGATGAATACGGGGGAAAAATTGAATTTTCTTCAGCGCTAAATAAAGGGACAGAAGTGGTAATCACTTTCCCAGGAAGAAGATAGAATTCAAGAAATGAGAAGAGATGAATAAGCTCCTTATCATAGACGATGAAAAGAGTATCCTCGACCTTCTTGCTGTAGTCTTTGAGAAAGAGGGTTATTCGGTTCAGACGGCTCTTTCAGCTACAAAAGCGCTGGAACTGATCGAGAATGAGGACTTTGACCTTATTCTCACTGACATCAGGCTTCCAGAAATAAGCGGGATGGAAATCTTGAGAAGGGTGAGAAACGAGAAGCCTCATCTACCGGTCGTGATGATCACTGCCTACGGAACGATCAAACAGGCTGTAGAGGCCTTAAAAGCTGGAGCCTTGGATTATATAGTAAAGCCCTTCGATGTGGAAGAATTGAAGATCATCGTGGCTCAAGGGTTGGAAAAGAGCAGGCTTCAGAAGGAAAATATTCTCCTTAAAAAAGAACTCAAAGAGAAATACAGCTTCAAGAACATGATTGGCAAGAGTAAAAAGATGAGAGAAATCTATAGCCTCATCGAAAAAGTAGCCGGGATAGATTCAACAGTCCTCATCACAGGAGAAAGTGGGACTGGAAAAGAGATTGCTGCCAGGGCAATTCATTTTCTCAGCCGTCGCAAAGAACATCCCTTCATCTCCATAAATTGCGGTGCACTTCCCGAAAACCTGCTCGAGAGCGAGTTGTTCGGACATGCGAAGGGTTCTTTCACCGGCGCCTTTACCACTAAAAAAGGGATGTTTGAAGTGGCTGAGAAGGGTACTCTTTTTCTGGATGAAGTGGGTGAGATGTCACCTTGGACCCAAGTAAAGCTTCTGCGCGCAATTCAAGAGAGAAAAATAAGAAGAGTGGGGGGGACTGAAGAAATTCCAGTCGATGTGCGAATCATAGCCGCGACCAATCAAGACCTGAAGAAGAAAATTGAGAAGGGAGAATTCAGGGAAGATTTGTTCTATCGTTTGAATGTCATCTCTTTTGAAATGCCTCCTTTAAGGAAAAGGAAAGAAGATATTCCGCTCCTTGTTCATCATTTTCTCCAGAAGTACTGCCAGAACATGCAGAAAAGCATGAAGAGAATCTCACCCAGAGTGATGAAAATCTTCGAGAGTTATGACTGGCCAGGAAACGTAAGGGAATTAGAAAATTTAATCGAAAGAATAGTAGCCATTGAAGAGAGGGAGACGATAACAGAGGAAAGCCTTCCTGAAGAGCTTGTTTCTCCAAAGAGAAAATTAGAGGGAGGATTATTCATCCAGCCGGGTTTCTGCCTGAATGAATACTTGGATGAGATTTCTCGAAACTGCATAAAGGAGGCAATAGAAGCTACGGGAGGAAACCTTAAGAAATCTGCTTCGATTCTTGGGATAAATTACAGGTCCATGAGGTATTTAGTCGATAAATTCGGGTTAAAAGAAGCTAATAGAGCGAAGAGTAAGAACTCAGAAAAGCAAACGAAAATATTCGCTTCATAAAGTGACAATAATTGTCGTTTGGTGGGCATAAATTGTTAATAACAATAGCTTTGATTGAGAATGATGAGGTTAAATTATTAAATATAAGTAATTTAAATAAATAATAATTTGGCACTTAAATTGCAGTTAATATTACCTCCCCGGATCGAGTTCAAGTTTCGGGTGGGAGAAGAAAGAATTTAAAAAGGAGGTTTTAATGTTAAAAAAAGTAAGAGGTTTTACGCTGATTGAACTGCTCATCGTCGTTGCCATCATCGGAATCCTTGCTGCTCTTTTAATTCCCAACGCCATAACTGCAATCCAGAAATCAAAGCAGAAAAGCACGATGAAGGATATTACCACCATTGCCACGGGTGCTGCAGATTACATCACTGACAACGGGACATGGGGTACTCTTGCCGGCACATATACTTCCATGCCCACAAATTTCAGAACGGCCATGGCTCCCTTCTACATCAAGACATGTCCTCAGAGAGATGGTTGGGGACATTATTATCGTCTCTATCTTGGTGCAGCTGCTGTAGGGGGTACAAGAAATATCGGCTCAACAAACGTTGCCGATGATGATTTCCTGATTGAATCAACAGGGCGTGATACGGCGACTGATGGCTGGAACTATACCTCCACCAACCCTGAAGCAGGACTTTATGTGATTAACTCCATGGATGATTTCAATAATGACCTAGTTAACTGGAGCGGAAGCTGGATCAGGGCGCCTCTTGTAGCCAGAGCAACTTCATAATCATCAGCCTGTAAACCGAAAAAAGAAAAGGGCGGCGACAAAAGTGGCCGCCCCTTTTCTTTTTAAAGGTAAAATTATTTGAGTGAGAAAGTTTGGATCATTTCCCGATAAGTTGATAAAAAATAGAATATCGGGGCGTGTAACTATATGATTTCACCGGAAGAAAAGGAGGATTCAGATTCAAAATTTCAAAGCGAGAAGGGAGTATCTCGTCAGCGTTTTGAATTAGCCAAATTTTAACAAGAGGAAGAAGTTATTGGTCTTCTCTCCTCATTGAGATATCATATTTTAATCAATTAAGGGGGAGAATAGCCAAAAAATTTTATTTTTTCGATTAAATATGTGTGCCTCATCCCAATCAAATTTTGATTAATCGGTATATATATCGTTTTTATGTTATTTTCAAGGAATTTTTTGGGCTTTAAAGCTTAATCTAGCTAAGAAAAATCCAACCTAGTTTTATTAATTTGATTGAATAGATGAGGAGGATTATCCCTTGCTCCTTTAAGTTTTAGTTTAATTTAAATTTTCCTTTTTTTATCTTCATTTTGATTAGTCGATTATAATTACACATAGAATCTCCTAGTAAAGCTCATCCCAAAAGGAGTCAGACATTAGAAATATTCAAGGAATTAATGAGAAAATTCATGCTTTCTAAAGCGTCCATTCAAAGGGAGTAAACGAGGAGTGAGTCTCATGCCTTTTAAATGCACTTTTCATGAGCGTAGACTTCCCTTCTCTCTCCGCACTATAAAAAAGGAAGGGGGGAAGGTAGATGTTTATGAGATTCCAGAAGAGAAGAAAGAGAAGGTCTTAAGGAGTCTTTATCCTTTCCATAATCTTCCCCCGATGGAGAGAGAGATGGAGGACCTTCACCAGAGAAGGACATTCCAGGTTAAAGATTTCATGGTGATAAGAGAGTGGGGAACGAATCTCCTTGTCAGCCCTTATTATCTAGAAAGTGGAGGGACAGTGATTGACTGGATTCCTGTCCGAAGAGAAAGGAGACAAAAATAAATAGAAATTAGAACATACTTTCTATTCTACGCCTTTAATTCAGTTTCTTCAGAAAATTAAGGGATATAGTGAAGCAAGAGGATTTTTAATTCAAGTTGATAATAGCTATCTTTTATCTTATTAGTCTTATTAGTATATTTCTCCAAGTGATAAAATAGTCCTGGTTGGATCCGTTATTGAGGGGTAAAGCTCTATCTTACTCTCCAGAAATTCGGATTACCCTTAATTTATTTTAATCTTTCAAATCCGAAGATGATTCTTCATTTTAGGGAAATATTATTTCCTTCGAGATGAAAATATCATCCTGATTTTTTAAGGTTAATCCTTATCAAATGTGGAAGCTTAGGAGATGAAGCATAGCAGCCATTATCTATTTTTGATGAAGATGAGTTTGTGATAAAATCTTTTTGCCTTTGAATAATTTTAGCAAATTGGATCTCGAAAAAGGAAAGCGCCTTAGTCTCATCTTTATCCTCATTCTGATGAGCCTAAATCTGGCGGTGTATCTTCCCTCCCTTGAAGGAGACTTTGTCTGGGATGATTCTTATTTTATAAGCGAAAACCCTCATCTTTTAGGTGCGAATTTTTTAAAGAAATTCATGTTTATGCCTTTTGGCGGAGTCTCAGGCGAGGATGAAAATAGCAGATATCTCGACAGAATCCTCCAGTTCTACCGCCCCTTCACCTCTCTTTCTTACTGGATCGATTATAAGCTCTGGGGTTTAAATCCCGCTGGATTCCACCTGACAAACATCATAATCCATATTCTAAATTGCTTTGTTCTCTATTTTGTTCTCCTAAAATTAGGCTTGCGAAGGGAAATCAGTTTTCTGGCCTCTCTCCTCCATTCTGTCTTTCCGCTTCATTTTGAAAATGTTTCTTGGATTTCAGGAAGGACTGATTTACTTTCTTTTTTATGCATAGGAATATCCACTCTTTTCTTTCTTAAGTTCCTGAGAAATGAGAAATGGCTTTTTCTGGCTATGTCTTCAATTTTTTATTTCTCTTCCCTGCTTTGCAAAGAAAACGTGATACTCTTTCCTCTGCTTTACCTTCTAATTTATTTAAGACAGAAAGTGAGTGTTAAAGGCTCGTTATTTCTCAGCCTGCCCTTTTTGACCTTTTTCTTTATTTGGTTTGTCTTCAGGAGAGTCGCTTTAGGTTCTCTCTCCATTGAGTATTCAGGAAGAAGCATCTGGGATTTTCTTTCCACCTCTGGCTTCTATGTCTTCAAGACTTTTTTCCCTTATAATTTGAGCGTTTCCGTGGATTCCTATCGAATCTTTAAAAGCATTCCTTTAAGGATATTGGGAATAATTTCCTTCCTCCTTTTCCTTTACGTGGCGGTGAAGTTGATGATGAAAGTTAGAGGAGAGCCGGCTAAGCTTGTTTATTTTTCCTATTTTCTTCTCCTCTTACCCGCAACAATCCTCATTTTTTCTGGCTTGACCCTTTCTTTTGTCTCCTGGCGCTTTATGTATCTTCCCTCGGCATTGTTTGTCTCTTATCTAGTTTCCTTCATATTTAGAAAAATAAAGGGGAAAATTATTGCTCTAAGCCTGATAATCTTAATCTTTTTCACCTATGTCCTTGAGATATACCCCAAGAATCGTCTCTTTGGAAAAGAAGAAGCTGAATTCTGGCTGAGTATTGAAGATGTAGAAAAGGAGGATTTAATCTTCAAATTCAACATCGCTCAGAAGAACCTCATCCATGATGAAAATAAAGCCCTTCAAATGTTCAATGAGATTCTCTCAAACCAGAAAAAGCACCACCTCTATGATTTATTCAAGATTAAAATTTACGAAGAACTTGCTTCTCACTATACATTCAAACGCGAATTTGAGAAAGCAGAGGAATATTTTAGTTATCTAGCGAAGATGCCTAAATCCCAGTATTCTTATTTTATCTATGCTTATTTTCTATTGTTTCAAGGGAAAATTCAGGAGGGGGAAAGAATTGTTTCAGGGATGCTTGAGCTTTTTCCAGAGAATTACCTGGTGCTTCTCCATGCGGCAAGGTTTTACAACTTGAAGAAGGATTATCAGAAGTCAATTGAATTACTTGAGAAAAATTATGTTCTTTTTCCGAATAAAAAGGTTCTTAGGCTGATTGAGGAAATGAAAAGGCATGAAAAGGATAAAATTGAGTAAAGAATGAGGACCATCCTTCTTCTTCTTATCTACATTCTGCTCACCATTCTCCTCATTCCTGTTCTTTGTGTGTGTCTCCTCATCCGACAGAGAGAACCTTTGATTTCTATTGGTAAAGCTGCCCTTGCTTTAGGGAAGAGGTTACTCGGGATTCATACTGAGATTTCAGGACTTGAGAGGATTGAGAGAAAAGAGCGCTATGTTTTCATGGCGAATCATTTGAGTTTTATCGATGGACCTCTTCTTTTTTTCATTATCCCTCAGAAGATAAGAGTCATCTTAAAGAAAGAAGTTTTCCGAATACCAATCATAGGCCTGGGCATGAAATTTGTTGGCTTTGTTCCTGTGGATAGAAGAAGCCTGAGGGGTGGTAAAAAAAGCATCGAAAGAGCATCTAGTTTCATCAAAAAGAAGGGTTATTCATATCTTATCTTTCCTGAAGGGACAAGGAGTAGAGATGGGAAACTCCAGCCTTTTAGGCGGGGAGGATTCCTCTTGGCAGTGGAGAGTGGAGTTTCCATAGTACCAGTTTCAATCTCTGGAAGTTATGAGATAATGCCGAGAGGAAGTTTTTTTATTAAGAGGGGTAAAGTGAGAATTACATTCCATCAGCCAGTGTCTGTTGAGGGATTTTGTCGTTCGAATCTCTCTCTTCTTTTAGACCGAGTAAGAAATGTCATTCAATCAAGCCTAGAAGGAGAATGAAGTCTTGGTGAAATTCAAAATAAAGTTAAGGACTAAAATTTATTCTGAGGAGGAAAGATGGGGTATCGGGTGGCGGCTAAAGAACTGACGAGGAGTATTGAAAGTTTCTTCTTCCGGGAAAAGGGGGTCTTCTTCGAATTTCAGGCTCGCATCATATGTCAGCTGAAATCTGGCCATAAAATTCTTGTCTTTGGAAACGGAGGGAGTGCAGCCCAAGCTCAACATTTTGCTTCAGAGCTCGTAAATAGATTTTTAAAGGAAAGGCCCCCCATTTGTGCCATTGCCTTGACCACAGACACTTCTTCTTTGACTTCAATTTCTAATGATACTTGCTTTGATTTTGTCTTCAGCCGTCAGGTTGAAGCGCTGGGGAAAGAAGGGGATATTGCTTTGGGAATATCCACAAGTGGCAATTCAAGAAATGTGATAGAAGCAATCAGAGTAGCCAAGAGAAAAGGAATGATTACTGCGGCTTTTACAGGTGAAGGAGGAGGGAAGCTTTCCCTTGAAGCCGATTATGTGATCAAGGTCCCTTCCAGAAAGACTCCCAGAATTCAGGAGGTTCATCTCTTCCTTATCCATCTTCTGGCTCAGGAAATTGAGAAAAAAATGTTTTCTTAGCGCGAGCGCCAGAAGCCGTCTCTTCGAGGTCTCCTCTTTAGTTCTTCAAAGACGACGGGTTCTTCTTTTTCAGAAAAAGGGCCGGGAATGAAGATTTTCGATTTTCCATCCTTTTTATCGATGGAAAAGGACCTTTCCGCAGCCTCCAGGATCTCTTCTTTCAATCCTTCAGCGGCGACTTCCTCAGTGAATTTCCTCCTGCCTTCAACAAGGTCATGGACATAAGCGTGAATCTGTTCTTCATGGTAAAAATTGTGGATGTCATATTCCTCAAGGTTTTTTCCTTCGCAGGATTTTATTTCCCTTGTCCCCAGGATTCCCCTTTCATAGTGGTTTGTCCCTCGAAGGTCTCCTCTCTGAATTTGGGCCATCAAGTTTATGGGAACTCTCTTAACCTCGCGAATCAGTATCTTTTTCTTCTTCCCTTCTTCTTCTCTTTCCTCGATGATCTCTCCGACTCCTCCCGTGTTATACTGGAAAAACTTTATCTTTTGAGGAAAGTTATCAACAAGGTTCATCACTATTTCATAGAAGCGATTAACTTTTTTAGCCCTGGAGCCTATTATGAAATCATCTGTCCCTACGATTCTTACTGATTCACCTGCCTTTTGAGGCTGGGTGGCGTAGCTATGTGTGCTTTCTCCCCAGAGATAGGCGAGTACTGCTTGTTCAGGGCTCAATTCTTGAGCAAAGCTCATGATTGTATTTCTACGAGTGATGAAGGTGAAAAAAAGTCCGTCCAGCTCTTCAAGGGGAGGAAGGTTTATTGATTTATGATATATCCCGATCATTTTTCCTTTTACGTTCACTCTTAGTTTATCGCGGCGGATGACAGCCCTTCCATTAGCGGTGAGACTTTCGTCGAGAAAGTCTATCTCTCCATTGGCCTTAATCATCACATTTTCGAGGAGGGCTGTTTTATCGATGAGGGCATTGTACATTGCTTCCTGATGTTTTTCCTCGACATCGGTCTTGACATAGAAATTGTCTTCAGAACCCAGAGCAGAACCATCCTCCCTCAAGAAGACGATATCATCCTGAATTACCTGAGTTTTTTCTCCGTTTTCATGGTTGAGTCCGAGCTGATGACATGACCATGTCGACTTCCCTGTCGCCGTCAATCCGAAAATAAAGACCCCATAAGTTTTGAGTTTTTCTTCCTTATCCCTCACAGTAACAAGCTTCGTTCCAGAATGGAGGCCCAGCATGCCGAGCTCATCTGCTACCCACATTGCCTGGCGGAGGAATCCCTTTTTGTCTTCACCCATGTAGTCAGTGCCCAGGGCAATGTTGATGTTCTGTTCAGGAATGACGAGGACTTGCTGGCGAATAAGGTGTTCTTCAGGAATGTGAATCATTATGAATTCGGGTCCTGGTCTCTTTGAGGGCTTGAAGAGAGTTGAACCCCACATATAGCCAAGCCTGTAATTTGAAACATTGGCCTCACTCACATAGAGATTGCAAAAAGGAATGTAAGAATCATTGTCCCCCATCTGTCTGCGAAGATGATAGAAGGGGAGGGTGCGGAGCAAATGAAGCACCTTTTCTAGCTCTTCAGGAGCCTTTGCTATTAAATCTTTCTGCTCTTCTGTGAGAGCAGGGAGGCGGACTCTCTCACTTCCCAGATATACTGTTCTTGGAGCCATGCGGCTTGAGATGGTTGAACGCCATCCATATGAGCCATACTTAGTCCTTAATCCTGTAACTTTCGCTCTTGGCTCCAGCCATTTGAGGTCAACGCTCTTTATGTTCGGACCTTTGAGGACTCTGCGTAGCTCCTCTGCAAACTTCCTGTACTCCTCTTCTTTATAAATGGGTTTAGATTCTTTCATGTTTTCGATTCTTTAAAAATTACATTCTTTAGGTCTTCCACTCCCCCCACTCCGCTATTGAAAAGGAAGCAATCTGTTCTCTCGAGGAGGCGTCTGAAAAAATTTTTCTGGATTTCTAATCTTTCTGGTGTCTTTAGAAGAAGATAGGGATTGTAAAAAGGATAAATTTGAGATGCATTCAGACTCCTCCGCTGTCCCGGAGCTTCTCCAGATTCCATGAGACGCAGGGCTTCTTCACTTTTGAGCTTGAGAAAAGGAGGAGAGGTCTTGTCGTAACCAAGCAAAAATATCAGACGAAGAGCAGTTCTTTTAGTATGTTTTTGAGGGCCCCCAATCCAGTAAGGGTCAAGAAGAACACGAGAATCTTTCGAAGCTTTGTAACAATAAGGTGAGCCCCTGTCAAGCCGACAATCTTCCCTCCTGAGGCATTCTGCTTCTTGACAATCTTCTTTACGGACAATCACATTTTCGCACTTGCTCATGTCGAAAAGCCTGGCAAGCGAAGGGAAGAGCTCGACAGTGTTGCTAGTGAAGAAGAGTTTTCTTTCCACGCAATCAGCAAGGGGGGTTTGTCCTTGGAAACGAATGAATGAAATGTCATTTGAGTGAAGGAGGAACCTTGCATCTTGAAGAAGGCCGAAGAAGAGCTCTGTTTTTTGGGTCCCTTTTGGACCTACCAATATTATTCCTTTGCCTTCTACCTCAACGGACATCCCCCTTATTGGCTGGGCGCCGAAAATCCTTTCCGAGACATCAGCAACCAACCCCAGGGCGAGGTTTCTTAACGGAGCATAATTATCTGCGTTCACCAGGATGCCTGTGTTTGTTTCTGAATTGTAAAAAAGATGGGGTTCTCTACCTGGAATGCCATCCATGGCATAGATTATTCCGTGAGGTTCAAGATCAGCTTCTAGTTGGGCAGGATACCAGTTCTCAATCCAGAAGTCATTTAGGTGAGAGACGTTTGTCCTGAGCTGGATAATGACTCCGTTGATATTCGCATTCCATTCAAAATAGTTCTCATGGCTGAGATGACTTTCCATCTCAGCGACAAGAGCGTCTCTCATACGGACAGAGATTGAGGAATCTACGGGAACAGATTTCTTCCAGCGAGTGATGGTGTTGTTTAGGGTGATTCGCTTGACCTTGATTGGGGTTTTTAGATTCTGAAGAGCCTGAATTATTCTATCCATCCCTTTTTCGAGATTTTCAAGCGAGGTAGCGTAAGAGATTCTGAGATAGTTGTCAGCTCCAAAAGAATCTCCAGGTACAACTGCGACCTTGGCTTCTTTGAGGAGATAGTAGGCAAGACCATAGGAATTTCTTATCTTGGTGTTTTTGAATTCTTTGTCGTAATAAAAAGAAAAATTGGGGAAAAGATAGAATGCCCCTTGAGGTTTGAAACAAGAAACGTGAGGAAGGCTTTGAAGCCTCATCAAGACATAGTTTCTTCTTCTCTGGAATTCTGAGACCATTTTTGAGATTTCATGCTGTGGGCCTTCGAGTGCCTCCAGGCTCGCCATCTGAGAGATTGAGCAGGGGTTTGAGGTTGTGTGACTCTGGATTTTTGCCATGCCATCGATTATTTCTGCAGGTCCTGCCGCATACCCAATTCTCCATCCAGTCATAGCGTATGATTTCGAGACTCCACTGATGAGGATTGTTTTTTTCTTAATTTCCTCACTTAAGGAAGCGAAGCTTGTGAAACGAAAATCATCATAGATTAACTTGGCATAAATTTCATCGGAAATGACATAAATTTCTTCTTCCAGGATTATCTCGGCGATTCGCTCGAGCTCCTTCCTTTTGTAAACTGCGCCTGTAGGGTTTGAGGGATTATTGAGAATCAAGAGTTTAGTTGCAGGGCTTATGGCTGATTTAAGCTGTTCGGGCCAAAGAAGAAATCCATCTTCCTCCTTTGTGGGAAGGATCACTGCTTTTCCATTTGCCATTCTTACTGCTTGGGGATAGGTAACCCAGTAGGGGGCTGGAATTATGGCTTCATCTCCTTCATTGATCAGGGTCAGGATGAGATGATAAAGGGCACTTTTTGCTCCTGAAGAAACTATTATTTCATTTTTCTCATACGTCAGATTATAGTCCTCTTTTAGCCGTTTGATTATGGCAGCTTTAAGCGCGGGAATGCCTTCGTTTTCCGTGTATTTAGTAAAGTTTTGCTGGATAGCCCTTATACCCGCAGCCTTTATGTTTTCTGGTGTGGGGAAATCTGGCTCTCCCACGCTGAGGTCGACAACATCAATCCCTTCAGATTTCATTGCCCTGGCCTTGGTAGTTATTTTCAGTGTGGGAGAGATTCCTATTCGATTAATTATTTCGGATATCATGGCTTACCTATCTCTTGAGTGAATTTATTCAGTTTGTTCTTGCGCGGAAAACTTCTTTTTCAGATAATTTTTCAAATCAACTCCGGTCAAAGACTCAACAACTTCAGGCATCTGAGCAAGGATTTCGGCTATTTGAGAAGTAAGCTTGGAAGTACCAAGTCCTTTCTCTCCTCCGATGAGAATGATTTTATCTACTTTGGAAAGAGGTTCTGCTACTGCTTTTGCCAGTTCAGGGAGAATGTTTAAGTATGTTTCAAGAATTGCTGCTTGGTTATATCTCTGCCACGCTTGAGCCTTTTTGAGCATAGTCTCAGCTTCAGAAAGTCCCTTTTGCCTGATCCTTTCTGCTTCAGCTCGGCCTTCTAGCCTCAAGGCCTCCGCCTTGCCTTTTGCCTCCGCCTGAATCCTGAATTCCTCTGCTTCGGCTTCTGCTTTAAGTTGGTACTTACGAGCCTCAGCAGGTTTAATGACTGTTGAATTTAGCTCTTTTTCCTTCCTTGCAATTTCCAATTCTTCTATTTTTATCGCCTCTTCCTTTTCAATCAATTTGACTTTAGCCTCTTCCTTTCTTAATTCTTGACTAAGTTTGAATCGCTCTAATTCGTAGGCATAGTCAGCCTGGGCTTTCTTGCGGTTTACTTCCACCTGCGATTCGGCTTTTTTAGCCTCATTTTCCCATTGTGCCTTGGCAATCAGTGCCTCGGCAGCGAGGCGAGCTATTTCTCCTTCTTTTTTTGCCTCTGAAGATTTTATGATTGCCTCTTTTTCTGTTTCTGCTTCTGCAATCTGAGCATCCCTCCTCGCTGCTGTTATCTGAGGCTTACTGAGGGCATCGAGATATCCCTGAGTGTCACTGATATCTTTTAAAGAGAAGGAGATTAGGGAAAGCCCCATTCTTGAAAAATCGGAAGCTGTGATTTCAGCTACCTTGGCGGAAAATTCGTGTCTTCCTCTATAGATCTGTTCCACAGTCATCGTTCCTATGACTTCTCTCATCTTGCCCTCGAGAATCGTAGTCGAGACATCTCTTATTCCTTCTCTACTGAGTCCCAAGAATTGCTCTGCGGCAAGGCGAATGGCATGGTCAGAAGTATCAACCTTGACCTGTGCCGTCGCTTCAGCCATGATTGGCACCCCAGAGAAAGTCAGTACTTCTGGAGTCTTTATGGTGAGGGGGATGACATCAACAGGTAAGATGTTTACAGTCTCAAAAAAAGGAAGGACAAATGTCCCCCCTCCGAGGCGGTAACGATAACCAATTTTTCTTTTTGTTCCATCCGGTTCGATGACGATTCTCTTTCTTCCTCCCGAGATGATGAGGACTTCATTGGGACCAACTTTGCGATATTGTTTGGCCATCAAGATTACAAGGAGGGCAAGGATGAGGAGAAAAATGCCCAGAATTATTAACTTGGTCAAGAGAGTCATTTTCACCTCCTTGGAATCATGCTTCGAAAGAATTCATGTTTAAGTTGATAGTATTATAAATTTTTGATTGAGTTTTTTAAAGCAGAATGGAGATGATGAGAACTACTGAGGTGGAAGTTCAAGATAATTTCTTCCTGAAGTAGTCTATGGTTTTTGTCAATCCCTCATCCAATTCAACCTGAGGAAACCAGCCAAGTTTCTCCCTGGCAAGTGAAATGTCAGGGCATCTTCTTTTCGGGTCATCTGAGCGAGGTGGGAGGTGAATTATTTTGGAGGTGCTTTTTGAGAGCTTGATAATTTTTTCAGCAAGTTCTAGGATGGAAATTTCTTCAGGATTACCGACGTTACAGGGTCCTTTTAACTCATCATTTTCCATCATGGTAAAGATAGCCATTATCAGGTCAGAGACATAACAGAAGGAGCGAGTCTGACTCCCATCTCCATACACCGTCAAAGGCTCTTTTCTAAGGGCTTGAACGATGAAATTGCTCACCACTCTCCCATCATCAATGGCCATTCGCGGCCCATAGGCGTTGAAGATGCGGATTATTCTGATGTCAACTTTATTCTGTCTGTGATAATCCATCATCAGAGTTTCAGCCACTCTTTTCCCCTCGTCATAACAGCTTCTCGGGCTAATTGGATTAACGTCTCCCCAGTAGTCTTCGGTTTGAGGATGAATTCTTGGGTCTCCATAGATTTCTGAAGAGGAAGCGAGGAGGATTCGTGCCCCAGTCCTTTTGGCCAGACCTAGCATGTTAATTGTTCCGATCACGTTTGTTTTTATAGTTTTTATGGGGTTGTATTGATAATGAAGAGGAGAAGCAGGACAGGCGAGATGGTAGATTCTGTCAATTTCGAGATAGAGGGGATGAATGATATCGTGGCGGATTAACTCGAAGTTGGGGTGGGAGGAAAGATGGCGGATATTTTCTTTTGTTCCAGAGAAGAAATTATCAACACAAATAACCTCTTCCTCTTTATTTAGAAGAAATTCGCAAAGGTGACTGCCCAAAAAACCGGCTCCTCCACTGACAAGAATTCTGTGGGTTTTCTCCTTTATTCTATTTTCTGCCATAGGCCATGAAGAGAAGGCTCTTTTTCTTGAGAGTTTCTTTCTGAATCTGGATTAATTCGGCTATCCCCTTGTGAGCAAGTTCTAAGAGAGAAAGGAGCTGTTTTTTGGAGAAGACTTTTTTCTCTCCAGTCGCCTGAATCTCCACGAGTTGGCCTGTATCAGTTTCCACTACGTTCATATCGATATCAGCCCTAGAATCTTCTGCATAATCTAAGTCAAGAAGCGCTTCTCCATCGACAATTCCTACGCTCACCGCACTCACCAGATTTTTAAGAGGCATACGGTCAATTTTTCCTTCATCCAGCATTTTCTTCAAGGCAAGGGCAAGGGCGACACAGCCCGCAGTGATAGAGGCTGCTCTTGTTCCCCCATCAGCCTGAATCACGTCACAATCAATGATGATACTTTTTTCTCCAAGAAGATTGAGGTCTGTTACGGCTCGAAGAGAGCGTCCAATCAAGCGCTGAATTTCCTGTGTGCGACCCGAAAATCTTCCAGGAAACCTCTCCCGCGCCGCCCTTTTTTCAGTCGCGCAGGGGAGCATTGAGTATTCGGCTGTGATCCATCCTGTTCCACTGTTTTTAAGAAAAGAAGGAGATTTATCTTCTATGGTAGCAGTGGCGATTACTCGTGTTTTTCCTATTTCGATGAAGGCAGAACCATCGGCATAATCAAGATAGTCTATCTTTAACTTTACGGGTCTTAATTGGTCAGCTGCTCGTTTTCTAAGACTCATTTTTTCCTTCTTATAAAGAGTTTATCTCGAGCTTGATTTTTCCGCTTCTTCCTTAGGTCTTGTTTTCCATCTGTTATGAAACCAGAACCAGGGTGCAGGGTTCTCTCTTATTTGATTTTCTATTATCTTAGTGCAGATCTGGGTGATTTTCAATACATCTTCATCATAATTGCCTGTAGGATTAAATCTTATAGGCTTCAGAATTTTAAGATGATATATCTTCTTATTTTTTGAAAAACAGAAGACGGGAAGTAAAACTGCCTTGGTCCTCAAATAAAAAGCAGCAAGGCTTGGGGTGGTAGCTGCTTTTCTTCCAAAGAAATCAACAAATACTGCCTCGCTGCGGAGGACATTTTGGTCAATCAGAATTGCTACCATCTCCCCCTGTCTGAGAGACTTTAAAATTTTCCTCGTGACTTTCTTTTTTAAGATTACTTTTGCACCCATCGACTTTCTTATTTTTCTGAGTTTCTTTTCTAGAAAAGGATTATCTAGCTCCCTTGCGACCACACTCAAGCTGGCTTTTTGCGCAAGATAATAGGGAGCAAGTTCCCAATTCCCGTAATGTCCAGAGAAGAGGAGCACTCCTGAGCCTTGGTTTAGTGCTTCTTTGAGGTTTTCTTCACCCCCAACGAAAAAAAGCCCTCTTTTCTTTTCCTCGCTAAGATGGGGGAATTTGAGCAGGTCCATTATGATTTCGCCCGTGTGCTTGAATGATGATTTCACAATTTGTTTAAGCTTTTCAAGTGGAAAATTTTTGCCAAAGGCGGTTTGGAGATTGGAATGGGCTATTTTTCTGTGTTTTCTATCCAGGAAATAAGCAAGACACCCGAGATTTCGCCCCAGAGAAAGGCAGAGCTTACGAGGAGAAAGAAGACAGAATAAATGAAGTGCCTCAAATAAAATCCATTCCAAACAATTCTTCACTTTATGGCTCAATTAAATTTTTCTCTTTGAGAAATGAGTCAATTCTCTGATAGAAACCTTCCTCGAGCGAAAGCTCTATCTGGAGAAAATAAGTCGGGATTTCTTTTAGGGCTTCGTTCTCTTCGATTTTAAGCGCATCCTTTTTAGTGGTGATTATGGCTTCTGCCTTGAGCTCCTTATATTTAGCGATTATCTTTGAGATAGAAGAAGGTGGATAAGAGTAATGGTCAGGGAATTTAAAAAGAAACATGATTTTTATTCCCTGGCTTAAGAGAGTGGAGAGGAATCTTTCGGGATGAGCGATTCCACAAAACCCTATGCTCCTCATTTTTTGAAGCTCTTGAGCAGAGATCGTTTTAGAAAAGCCGACTCTCTTGAAACCAGCAGGGACGACAGAGTATCTGAATATTGAGACAGGAGTCAGGGAACTTTTTAAGGATGTTTTTAATTGAGAGGCCATGTCCCCTTTTACCAGAACTATATCCGCTCTTCTTAAAGATGATGGGCACTCACGCAGGGGAAGTTTCTTCGAAGGTGAGTAGAGTACAATGTCTAAATGCCGAGAGAGCTTTAGATGCTGGAAGCCATCATCCAGGATGGCGATATTGAACCCTAAGGCTTTAGCCTTAAGACAGGAAACGAACCTTTTTTTACCGACAAAGACTCCAACCCCAGGATTATTTTTGGCCACCATGAATGGTTCATCACCTGAATCTCGCCAGTTTCCAAGAAGCACTCTTCCCTCAGAAAGAACTCCCCCCATTTTTTCCCACTTCCCCTTGTAGCCTCTGGAAATGTATGCTGGTTTTAATCCCTTTCTCTCAAGAAAAGAGAGGAGATGTTCGCAGAGCGGGGTCTTTTCTGTGCCTCCGAAGGATATATTTCCAACGCTTATCACTGGCAGGGGAGATTTTTTTGATTTGAAGATTTTTTTTTGATAGAGGAGGCTTTTTAGCAGAGAACATAAACGATAGGGGAAGGAAAATAAGTAGAGAAAGGTTGCCATGCTCTCGAGGAATATACTATAGGTAAGAAGCAGTTTTCAAGATGAGCACAATTGATAATTGTCTCTTGGAAAATTTAAGAGAGATTCTGTAGAATTAGAGTGTGAGAAGAGGGAAAAAAGATTTTCTAAAGGTATTCAAAGAAAGAGTGGGGGATGGCCTCAGAAAATCAGTTCCTTTGCGTTGCTACTCGAGTTTTAGAATCGGAGGGGATGCAGATTATTTTTTTGAGGCAAAATCTATTTCCGAGCTTGTAAAGTCTATCTCTCTAGCACGCGAATTTTTAATTCCCTTTTATATCATCGGTGGAGGCTACAATATTCTCTTTGACGACGAGGGTTTCAGAGGTCTAATCATAAAAAATTCCTCGCGAGGAATATATTTAAAGGAGAAAGAGGTAGAAGCTCTTTCGGGAACACTCTTAAGAGAAATCTTAGAATTTTCGAGCGAAAGAAGCTTAGGAGGGTTTGAATTTCTTGCCGGGATTCCAGGCACCGTGGGAGGCGCCGTATTCAGCAACAGCGGTGCTTTTGGGGAGAGCGTCGGAGATATCTTGAACAGGGCCTTGTTACTCAAGGTGAATGGGGAAGAGATTGAGGTAGGAAATGATTATTTTAGGTTCGGCTACAGAACTAGTTTCATTCAGAAGAGCAAGGATATTCTTTTAAGGGCATCTTTTTTATTCCAGAAGACAAGGAAAGAAGAAATTCAGGCAAAGATTCAAGAGAACTTAAGAAAAAGAAGGGAAAAACTTCCTCCTCCCCAGGTCGCGTCTGCCGGGAGCTATTTCAAAAATCCTGTTTTGCCTGATGGGAGGAGGGTTGCTGCAGGTTATCTTCTGGAAAAGGTGAATGCTAAAGAACTTCAAATAGGAGAGGCGGCGGTAGACTCTTCACATGCAAATTTCATCATCAATAAAGGGAATGCCTCAGCGAAGGAGGTAAAGAAACTTGCTGAAGAATTAAAGAAGAGGGTTAGAGAAAAATTCAATGTCGAATTGGAAGAGGAGGTCATCTATCTTCCAGCAAATCCTCTAGGAGCTTAATTTTTTTAAGAGAAAGAATTCCTTCTCTTTTTGCCATTCCTAAGGCATATTTCGCGAGGCTGAGATAAATTTCGAGGTAGAGAGGATGGCCTTCGAGTGCCTTTAGATGGGCTTGAATCGAGCTCTTTTCCCCTCTTACGAGTGGCCCGGTGAGGGCAGAGCTTGTTTTTAAATCTATCACGTTTTGGAGAGTTCCTTTAAGAAGAGGTAGAATTATTTCAGATGCTTTTTCTTCCTTTATCCCGAGTTCTCTCAAGAGAGAGATTGCCAAATCCAGAAGCACGACGAAGAAATTAGAAGCTATGCTGCATGCAGCATGATAGAGGGGCTTATCTTCTTTCTTGAGGATAAGAGGATGACCTTCCAATTTCTTCACTATCTTCTTGGAAAGAGAGAGAGCCTCTCGAGAGCCTTCGAGACCATAAACAATCTTCCTGAATTGCTCAAGGCTTGGTTTCTTATGAGGAAAGGATTGAGCGGGATGGAAAGAGCCGATGTATGCTCCTTTTTCTTTAAGAGAGTTCAACACCTCAGAAGCAAGAAGTCCACTTGAATGGATGACAATTTTTTTTGACCAATCTATATCTGAGGAAGCAAGCTCCTCAGAGATTTTCGATATCTCTTCATCTGGCGTGCAAATGAAAACAATTTCAGCCTCCCTTGATGCTTCCACATTGCTTCTGGTTGCTTTTCCTTGGCCAATTATTTTTTGGCTTTGTCTTGCTCGAGAGAGCTTCCTTGAAGAAATTGCCTTTATCCTGAAGCCTATTCTGGAAAGAGCCCAACCCAGACAAGTGCCGAGTCTCCCTGCCCCAATGATGGCGATATCCATCTTTCTCCTTTTCTATATCAAAAAAAAAGAAGTTTTGAAAATCTTTTCTCTTGCTTCACCTGGGTGAAGACCGGCTCTTCATCTAGAGTTCATACCTCTTTTCTGGCCGGAGAAGAGAAAGACAAAGATTACTTGTTTTTTAAAGAATGTATGATTCTCCAGGTTTGAGAATGATTACTTCAGCCATATTCCCGACTCTCTTCTTGAACTCCTCTGGATCTGCATTCACAATTGGAAAGGTATCGTAATGGATGGGGATTACTTTCTTAGTCTGAATAAACTCCACTGCTTTCGTTGCCGAGGGAATCCCCATAGTATACCTGTCCCCTATGGGGATGAAGCTCAAATCAGGATGGAAGAATTCTCCTATGAGCTTCAAGTCATAGGTAAGACCCGTGTCTCCAGCATGGTAAATTGTTTTCCCGTCGAGCTCAATGACCACTCCTGCTGGGCCCCCCTTTTCTGCCGAGTGCAGAGCAGGAACCATGTGAACCTTCACACCTCTTACTTCGACTGTTCCACCTATATTCATCCCTTCCGCTTCAATTCCCTGAGCTTGCCCCTCAACCGAGACTTCGTGAATGGCTACGAGGACAGCTCCTGTCTTCTTACAGATAAGAAAGGAATCCCCAAGGTGGTCTCCATGGTAATGGGTTACCACAACCACATCTGCTTCTGTAATCTCGTCAGCGGTAAGAGAAGCCTTAGGATTGCCGGTTAAAAATGGGTCAATGTAGACTGTCTTTGTTCCTTTGATTTTTATTGCCGAATGTCCAAGCCATGTAATTTCCATCGTCTTTCCTCCTCTTTGGAAGATATATCGAAATTGTGTTTAAAAACTCTTTCCTTCTCTTAGCCAGGGGGCCAGAGCATTCTCCTCCCGCCCAGCAGGTGAAGGTGGAGGTGGAAAACTTGCTGCCCTGAATCTTTTTCTGTGTTGAGGATTATTCTGTATCCTATTTTATCCAGACTGTTCTGGCGCGCTATTTCTCGAGCTTTAAAGAGAAGCTCACCGAGTATTGCTTTTTTCTTCTCTGGGACTTCATTTAAAGATGAAAAATGTTCTTTAGGAATGAGCAGGACATGAAATGGAGCTTGAGGATTTATATCTTTGAATGCCAGGATTTTTTCGTCCTCATCAACTATGGTGCAAGGTTTTCTCCTTTCCACTATTTTACAGAATATACATGCCTCCCTCTTTTTTTCACCTCTCACTGCCTTATCCTTTCAATCTGTGCACCGAGGGCTTTGAGCTTTTTCTCTATCTTTTCGTATCCCCGGTCGAGGTGTTCCACTTCATTTATTATTGTCTCGCCTGTCGCAATGAGCCCTGCTAGGACAAGAGAAGCCGAAGCCCTCAAGTCAGTAGCAATCGTTTCTGCTCCTGAAAGAGGAGTTTTTCCTTTGACTATGGCTTTATCACCTCTAACTTCGATGTTTGCGCCCAATCTGCAGAGCTCATTGACATGGGAGAATCTGCGGTCAAAAATTGTTTCAGTGATAATTGAAGTTCCTTCTGCCTGAGTCATGAGCACTATGAACTGGGCCTGCATATCTGTGGGAAAGCCTGGATAGGCTGAAGTAGTTACGTCCTGGGGTCGGATCTTGGTGTTTCCTTTAACCTGGAGGGTATGATGGTCTAGAACACTTATCTCAGCACCAGAGTATCGAAGTTTCTCAATCACTGTGTCAAGATGATGGGGTTTAGTATGGGTAAGGATGATATCGCTTTGGGTTAAAGCGCCTGCAATCAAGAATGTTCCAGCCTCTATCCTATCAGGGATTATTTCATGTGTTGCAGAAGATAATTCCTTAACTCCTTTAATCCGAATTGTTTCTTCTCCTATTCCATCTATCTTTGCCCCCATTTTAACTAGGAGTTCGCAGAGATTCGTAACCTCAGGCTCCAGAGAACAATTCCTGAGGATCGTCTCTCCCTGAGCAAGGCAAGCAGCCATGACCAGGTTTTCTGTCCCTCCCACAGTCTTCTTTTCAAAGTCGATTGAAGCGCCTCGGAGTTTCTTTGCCTCTGCCTTGATGTAGCCATGCTCGAGGGTTATCGAGGCACCCAGTTTTTCAAGTCCATGAATATGGAGGTCTATAGGACGAGAGCCTATAGCGCATCCGCCGGGAAGAGCAACCACGGCTTTTCCTTGTCTCGCAAGAAGAGGGCCAAGAACAAGGATCGATGCTCTCATTGCTCGAACAAGCTCATAAGAGGCTTCCTCGGATTGAATTTGGGGGACGCAAATGGTAAGAGAGTTTTCATTTAACTCATATTCTGCGCCTAGCTCTTTCATAAGAGTAAGGATGGTAAAGACGTCTTTCACCAGAGGAATATTATGGAGTTTTATTTCTTGGTTGGTTAATAGAGAGGCGGTTATAGCCGGGAGAACAGCGTTCTTGGCGCCGCTTATCCTTACTTTTCCTTTGAGTTGAAGATTGCTGTTCCCGAATATTCTTATCTTATCCACAACTGATAATTCTAAAATAATAAAGCCCAAAATTCAACTTAGATAATTGCAATTCCAATCTTGATTATTTTTTCTCTTAGAGCCGAAAAAGTTTATCAATTCGTGCTTATCTAAACTATTCCACTCTTCAAGATAAGTCTTGAAAAAGAAGATCTATCTACGTAGAAATATCCTTAATCTAAGAGGGAGTTAAAAAGAGCGAAATTTTACTGTGCTTTAAGCTTAAGATAAGATGGCTGCAGATTAAAGAAGGTTTTCTTTTTCAAGGGTTTCTATCGCAGCTTGGGCAGAGGTTGTAATTGCCGTAAGGGCTTCAGAGAGACACCTCATGACAGCAGAGGTCTCTGAAAGATAAACTTTTGCCTCTGCCTCTTCAACCTTCTTTTCTGCTTTTCTAAAATTTTGCGAGTCTTCCACATTCTCGGCGATCCTTATTTCAGCAAGAAGTGCCGCGAGGTAACTTATAAGCAACTTTTCAGCTCCGAGCCTTTCCTCACCTTTCAAGGTATCTACCCTTGAAATAAGCTTAAAAGCAATTATTAACCCCGACTTTATTCTTTCTGAATACAGATAAATAAGGATTTTATTTCTAATGTCCATTTTCCCCCAAAGGAGATAGATATTTTTTATTTAAAGATAACATTTAAATTTTGAAGCGTCCCTCTCTCCTTAAAGCTGGTTTACAAAATAGTTCGCAATTTAATCTAAGGAGATGAGCCATCGTAAACTCTCCTTTTAAAAGTGAAACCTTTAAGAAAGGAGGGTTTCATTTACGATGGCTCAAAGAGATTATAAGGCATTTTTGGAGAAATGGCTAACGAGATTTTTACTGGAGGACGATCCGATAAAGGCGATGTTAGAGTGGCTGTTGGCGGAGCTGATGAAGGAGGAGGCGAAGGTAGGGGCACCTAAGGGCAAGCATAGTCGGGTAGGGAGTGTGTATTTAGTCATACCGAAAGTGCGCCGGGGAGGGTATGTACCGTTTTTTCTCGTGACGAGGAAACGCTCAGAGATGGCTTTGATAAGTCTTATCCAGGAGGCCTTCCTTAATGGCGTCTCGACGCGAAAGATAGAGAGGTTAGCCCGGAGCTTGGGCATAGAGAGCCTTTCAGCTTCTCAAGTATCAGAAATAACGAGGGAGATGGATGAGCGGGTGAGGGAGTTTCAGACTAGGCCCTTGAAGGCCGAGTATGTTTTTGTCTGGATAGATGCTCTTTATGAGAAAGTGTGGTTTGAGGGTAAGGTAATGTCGGTAGCGATAATGATAGCTTATGGGGTGGACGAAGAGGGAATGCGGGAGATATTGGCGGTGGAGCCGATGTGGGAGGAGAGGGAGGAGTCGTGGAGGGAGTTTATGCGGAAGCTTAAGAAGCGAGGGGTGAGCCGAGTGAGGGTGTTCATTTCAGATGCTCACCGGGGAATCCAGGCGGCGATGAAGAAGGAATGGTTAGGGGCTTGGTGGCAAGGGTGCAAGGTTCATTTTATGTGAAACATTCTGGTTAAAGTGGCCCATTGGGATAAGGCGCGTCTGGCCGAGAAGTTAAAACAGATCTGGCTTCAGCCGGAGAGACGCAGTGTCGAGAGATTAGCCAGGCTTATCATCGAGGAGTATGAGGGCAAGTATCCTGAGGCGATGCGCTGTCTTGAGGAAGGGCTTGAGGACTCGGTTCAGTTTTATAATTTCCCGGAGATAGATAAGCGCCGGCTCTCATCAACCAATTTCCTGGAAAGAACGAATCTCAAGACAAGACGAAGAAGCCGGGTGGTTGGGGTTTTCCCTTCGATTGAATCTTATCTTCGTCTTGTTACTTGCTATCTCATGGAATACATGGAAGACTGGGCCAATGATTATGCCTATATCAAAGCTGATAAGCTGGGTCACACAGGAGAGCAAGAACAAATTCTAGAAGCTAATTAGATATAAGAAATGGAGAGCTCACGTGGCCATTTTGCGAACAAAATTTGACACGGGCAGAAAATCATTGAAAAATAATGTTATTATTTAATAATTTAATTTGATGAATTAAT
>CAYSCS010000086.1:0-41268 GCA_964429695.1 uncultured Eubacteriales bacterium | reverse complement strand
TTATTTATCTCCTTCTGATTGTCATTTAGAAGAGATTACTCCTTTTTATCCTCCTCTTTCCTCTGTTAAAGAACTGAAGAATCCTCAGTTAGCCAAATCCGTGAGCGGCGAGGGAGGCAACATAAGCAGAGAGAACGATGTAAACATAGATACGAACTCTCTCAGCGCCTCTGACTCTCATTTTTTTCTCCAGAGAGAAATTTTCTTTAAGCAGAGAGAAGAATCTTTCGATAGCCTGGCGCTTCTTATAGACTTTTTTGAATCTTTTAGTGGCTCTAAAAAGCTTCATCTTCTCCGAGAGGCGATGATGGGTACTGATATAGAAAGACTTTCCGTATTTTCCCTTCCAGCAGCTATTTTTGAAGAGACAGTGGCCTTTTTCCCTGATAAGGGGGCAGCGAAACTTCATTCTTTCTCGTTTCTTCTCTTTTCCCCAGTAGATAAGTTTTTTCCCTGCGGGACAGAACACCTCTCCTTCGGGGGTAATGGTCAGTTGAGAGAGCAGAGTGGAGTTTTTAGAGTTTCTGGGATTAGAAGCGATGAAGGGCTGAATCTTCTCTTTCTCAGAAAAGGAGATATTGACCAGGCTATCATAGGCGGCATCAGCGATGGCTCGATTTACAGGGACTTTCTCCAGAGTATTCTTGAGGAGAGGTTTATAGAACCTTCCATCATAAGCTTCTCCCGAGGTTATTTCAACAGAGGTAGGAAGGGGAAAGTTAGAAGGAATGACCGAGGCATGGAGTTTATACCCGAAGAAGAATGTATTCTCATCTTTCACACCTCAGCGAGTGTCCTTGTCGGAAGGAAATTTTTGATTGGAGTGAGCTGTAATATGAGTAGAATCTATGGCCAGGGAAGTTTTTCCTTTCCCTTTACAAGCAAGAGCTTGAGAGATCAGGGTTTCCAGAATCTCTTTGAATCGTTTCGCCCCCACTCTTTTCTTAAAGACAGTAAAAGTATTATGAGAAGGAGTTTTACCGTAGGAGAATCCACAAAGGTAGCTCAGACGGCCGTCGAATCGCAGTTTTCGAGCGAGATGTCTCTGAGAACGGACTTCTCCAAGAGGAATCAAAAGCAAGGCTTTGAAGAGGCTAACAGGGTCAAATCCTTCTCTTCCCAAAGAAGATTCTGGGATAAGGTTTCTGATAAAAGAGAAATCGATAGAGGAGAAAATCTTTGCCAAGGGGTCATCCTTGGAGATATTCTGAGAGATTATCCAATCTGCAAAACTAAGTTGCCCTTTCATGGTTACTTCTCCTTAGGGGAGGTAAAGGATAAAAAATATACCAGATATCTCTTTAAATATCAATATTTTAACTAATTTTGAACAGGCATAGTCAAGAATTAAGGAGGTAAAAGATGAAAATGCTTCTCAATGGAGAATGGGTTGATAGGGAGAGAAAAATCATGGTAAGAGACCCATTTGATGATTCTCAGATAGATACGGTTCCCTGTGCGACTCGAGAGGATGTTGACAAAGCCTTCGAAGCAGCCACGAAGGGATTTGAGATTGCCAAGAAATTAACTGTTTATGAAAGGTCTCAGATTCTTTCCAGGACTGCCTCCCTAATCTCAGCAAATTTTGAAGATTTTGCTCGCTTAATAGCCATGGAATCCTCAAAGACTATCCGCGAAGCAAGAAAGGAGACCAGCCGTTGCATAAACACCTTAACCGTCTCGGCTGAAGAGGCAAAAAGGATCCTCGGAGAAACGATTCCCTTCAGTTCTTTTCCCGGGGGAGAGAAAAGGCATGGTTATTATTACCGCTTTCCGATTGGAATCATTCTGGCGATAACTCCTTTTAACGACCCTTTGAACCTCGTTGCCCATAAACTCGGCCCGGCAATCGCAGCAGGAAATGCGGTCATCTTGAAGCCAGCTACCTTGACTCCTCTTTCTGCTTTGAAGCTGGCTGAGGCGCTTCTCGAAGCAGGTTTACCTCCACTCGTGTTGCAGGTTTTGACTGGATATGGGGCTGAGATTGGAGACCTTCTCGTCCAGGACCAAAGGGCAAGGATGGTGTCTTTCACGGGAGGGGTTGAGGCAGGGATGAGGATTGTAAAGCTCGCAGGATTGAAGAAAATCGGGATGGAGCTTGGCTCAAATTCTCCAGTAATTGTCTGGAAAGATGCAGACCTTGATTGGGCAGTTAAGTCCTGTGTCTCCGGAGCCTTCTGGGCAGCGGGACAGAACTGTATCGGAGTCCAGCGCCTCTACATCCACAGGGAAATCTATGAAGAATTTAAAGAAAAATTTGTGGCCTTGACTTCAAGCTACAAGATAGGAGATAAACTCTCAGAAGAGACCGATATGGGTCCCATGATCACCGAGGAGGAGGCTAAGAGAGTGGAAGTTTGGATTAAGGAGGCTGTGGAAATGGGTGCGAGTCTGCTTACAGGCGGAGGACGAAAGGGTGCGCTTCTTCAGCCGACGGTCTTAGAAAATGTTCCTGAAAATGCAAATATTCACAAGAAAGAGGTTTTTGGCCCGACCGTAAATCTTTACCCAATTGATGACCTAGACGAGGCTATAAGAAAAGCAAATGAGCTCCCTTACGGTCTCCATGCTGCTATCTTCACTAGAGATGTCGACGTTGCCTTCAAGACCATTCTGAATCTGGATTGTGGGGGAGTGATGGTCAACGATTCAACTGATTATAGACTGGATTCCATGCCTTTCGGAGGGGTAAAATATTCTGGACTCGGGAGAGAAGGGATTAAATTTGCGCTTCAAGAAATGACAGAACCAAAGGTAGTTTGCTTTTATCTTCCGTAACCCTGAGAAAGACTTTTGCACAGGGAAGAGAGTCGAAACCGCCTCCGACTAAGAGCTTAAAGTCTTATTTAAGTCACGAAACTTGCCTTCAGATTCAGACTAAGGATTGTAAACAAAGGGCAATTACCCTCTCTGAGGAAGCAAGAATATAGATAGGATAAAAATATGTGGAGAATCGAAGGAGTTGAGTTTAAAGATAAGAATTGTTAATTTTCTATATATATTTTATATAATTTTCTTTCCTGATTTAAGAACATAAGAAAAAAATGCCCTTATCATCAGAGGTCAAAAAAATTATTTTTCCTAACTTGGTCAATTTTTAACCATAAAACATGAAAAACAGTGATTTTTTATAAAAAAGGGTCGTAATTTGTTGGCTCCTAAATAGATAATATGAGTTAGAAAAAGTGGAAAATTGGTATCCTCAAACTTATGGATATGAATGGATATGAAAGGAATTATAATTCCAGGAAATGCATCCTTCTCTAAATAAATTGGTAAGTAATAATATAAGGGAAAGAAGGAAAGAAATAGAGATTTTATTTTGAGGGTAAAGATTAATTAGAGCACAAAAAAATCTATCTTTCATTTTCTACCTTATATCGCGACTCTTATTCTCATCGTTTCTTCAATGACATCTTTCTATTACTCCTTCAAGGATAAAGATTTTTATCAATTAACCTGGGGAAGGGCCAGAAATTTATTCCTTTATGATTTCCTTATTTATAAATAATATTAATTAAAAATAATTCTTGACAAATAATAATTATTATTTTATTTTAAATACATGTTAGATTTGAATTCAATTCTTTTAAAGCTGCGCAAGAATGGTCTTAGGGTCACTCCCCAGCGATGTGCCATACTTGAACATCTGATCGGCAACAAGAATCATCCCCCTGCTGAGGCGATATATGAAGAAGTGAAGAAGCGTTATCCTATGATGTCACTCTCTACTGTTTATAACACGCTCGATGCCCTGCTTGCGATTGGTGAAATTCAAGAGCTACTTCTCGAAGACAAAAGAATTCGTTTTGACCCTGATCCATCGCCTCACCATCATTTCCAGTGCTTGAAATGCGGGAAGGTTAAAGACATTTTTAGAGAGATAGATATCCCGCGGGATAAGATTGACGAAAATCGAATAGAATCATGGCGGGTCTATTTTTACGGGACTTGTTCCGATTGTTTATAAAATAGGTTTAAGAAAGGAGGAATTATCATGAATGAAATGAACCAAACGGAGAGGATGCCTCTTATCGGAGAAAAATTTCCCAGCGTGGAGGTAAAAACAACGCATGGGCCTTTGAGGCTTCCTGAGGCTTATGCGGGTAAATGGTTTATACTTTTCTCTCATCCTGGAGACTTTACTCCTGTATGTACCACTGAATTCTATGCTTTCCAGCGGCGTTACTCTAAGTTCCGCAAACTCAGCACGGAACTCATCGGCCTCAGCATCGACCAGGTTTACTCCCACATCAAGTGGACTCAGTGGATAAAAGAGAACCTCAAAGAAAAGATTGAATTTCCTGTCATCGCTGATGATTTAGGTCGCATCTCATCCCGGCTGGGATTAATCCATCCTGCAAAAGGAACAAACACAGTCCGTGCGGTTTTTATCGTTGACCCCCAAGGAACGATTCGTGCGATCCTTTATTATCCTCAGGAGCTGGGAAGGAATATAGATGAAATTCTGAGGATGGTCGAAGGGCTCCAGGTGTTTGATAAAAATAAGGTTGCTCTGCCTGCAAACTGGCCAAATAACGAGCTCATTCAAGATGGAGTAATTATCCCTCCGGCTGCAGACGAAAAAACAGCCGCGGAGAGACCCAAGAAGTTCGAGTGCTTTGATTGGTGGTTCTGTCACACAAAGCTTAAAAATAACCCATGAAGCTTGACTAAATAAAGATTTAGAAGGCTATATTTTTCTCTTCTGTCTTTTTGATGAGTAAATTTAGAAAAATAGAAACATCACGAAAGGGAGAACATATCGATTACTTTGCACATCATGCGCTCCCCAACCCTTCTCATTTCACCCCCAAGAAGCCTGATGATTTTAATTTTTTATTGATAAAGATAGAGGAGAGATATTTAAGTTCGGGAAAACTAGATTTAAAGGACGCTTGAAGGATTGAACAATTTTCAGGATGGGGAAGCTAAATTCTCCTCGAGAAAAGAAGTTCCAAGAGAGAGTAAAGAATGAGCCTTCGAGAAATGTCTTTGGGGAGAAGGCGAGGATTTTGAGATTAATTAGAAAAATTATGAATCTGATTCAATAGAGATTCTTAGGGATGAGTGATTTTAAAACCCGATAGATTTCAAGGAGAAAGAAATGTTTATCAATGTATTGAGGAAGAGGGTTTCTTCTATAGTTTTTAGCTTTTCATTCCTTACCTCGCTGCTTCAGGCGCAATTTTATAAAGTTTACCCTTATCAGCCTGTAGAGGCAGGGGAGATAGAATTTTCTCTCTGGAACTCTTACATCGCTTCCAGTGATCTGAATTACAATTTTTTTAACCAGAAATTATCTCGAGAGGGCCTTGTTGCCCATTCATTTGAGCTCGAATACGGCCTTAGCAGAAGATGGGGAATCGCCTTGTATCTTGACTATGAAGACCCGAGGGGTAAGGCTCTTCGCCATGTGCGAACCAAGGCTTTGATGGCTCACTATGCTTTTTTTGAAAAGGGGAGCCGTCCCCTCGATATTGGGATCTATCTTGAATATATTTTTAATAACAAAAGTCATCGAGATTATGAGGAAATTGAGATAAGGCTCATCTTGGAGAAAGATGCGGGCGCTTTAAGAATCGACTTTAACCCCATCTTTGAAAAGAAGACAAGTGGCCCAGAAGTTGGAGAAGGTGTTGAACTCAATTATGCTTTTGGGCTCTATTACTTGAACAGGGGAGAAGGGATTTATTCCACAGAAAAAATTATTATCCAGCCTGGAATCGAGTTTTACGGAAAGATGGGAGAGGTAGCTAAACTAAAGCCATGGAGAGATCAGAGTCATTATATCTTCCCTACTCTGGATTTTTTTATCTGGAGAAGAATTAAGTGGCAGACAGGGATTGGATTTGGTTTGACAGAGGCTTCGGAGAAGATAATCATCAAAAGCATCTTTTCCTATGTTATAAAATTTTAATTTTGCTAAAGGGAGAGAAAGATGAGAAGACAAGCAGTGCTCTTTAGTCTGTTTATTTCCATATTTTTATTGAGTTTATTCGCATCTCGTCAAAAAGAGGAGAGAAGCCAGAAAATCGTAGACAGGGAAACTCAAGAAAAGTACAACCTCTTTGAAAATCCGCAGATCTGTCTTGGTTGCCACGTGGAGAAGTTCTCTACTTGGGAGAAATCGCAGATGTCTCGAGGATTCAGCGGAGACTTTTTCCAGGCTCAGTATTATAAACTCGCCCTTTTGGATGCAGAAAGGGACGAAAGGGTTAAAGGGCTTAAAAAAGGATGTCTGGGATGCCATTCTCCCTCGGCCTTTCTTGCTGGGGATCACCCTCCCTCTCCAATTCCTTCCCAAAAAACCGATAGTTTCTGGCTGAAGAGAGATGAAATGAGGCTTTATGCGCAAAGAGGTGTCTTCTGTGATTTATGCCATACAATCGAGGGCTTTGAGGATAAAGTTCCTTTCAACCACAATTATCTCTCGCACCCTACTCCCGGGGTTGATCCAAAGAGGGGAGACCTTGAATTTCCCTGGTCTCCCTATCACAGGACAGTAAGATCAGAACTCCATGAAAGTGCAGAATTTTGTGGGATATGTCACAATGAGTTGAATGATTTTGGAGTCTGGGTAAAGGCAACAGAAATGGAGTATAAGGAAGGCCCTTATCCCGCAAGAAATATCGTCTGTCAACACTGTCACATGCCTCCTTTTTCAGGAAAGCCAGCCAAAATGGGACCTCTCAGAGAGGAGAATCATGAGCATTGGTTTGGAGGAGGTTTTGAGGGCTTTGTCGAGGGAGCGGCAAAGGTAACCTTATTTCTCGATGAGTCAAGTTTAAAGGTGGGAGAAGAAGTCAATTTCAGGATTGAAGTTCATCACCTTGCTCCCGGACATAAGTTTCCTACAGGAGCTTCAGAAGAGCGGGACCTCTGGCTACATGTTGGAATCTATGACGAGGAGGGAAGAGAACTGGAGCAAATAAAGATATTGCCCAATCCAGATGACCCTTATGATATGTATTTCATAACCACGAACGAAAAAGTTGCCTACCCTACCCACAGCAGATACAGCGAACCTATAGAAAGAGACTCTCTTCCCGAAGGGGATAGAATCTACCATAGTGTTTTTCTTGATTCCGATAAGAATATTACCTATGCCCAGTGGTATGCCACTGAAGAGATTGAGAATAGGCTAAGGCCTCTTGAAAAAAGGGTCGAGCATTATCGCTGGCAGGTTCCAGAGAGACTATCGGGGAAAGATGTCATTTTAAAGGCGGTTCTGAATTATAGAAGAATGCCTGATTCCTATGCCCGTCACCTTCGAATCCAAACTCGACCTTTGATAGAGGTCGGTCGAGACGAGAGAGTTTTGAGGATACATTGAGAATCATCATGAATTTTATTTAAACATGGGTTGCCTCTTTGTTCTCTGAATTTTCCTTTGCTCATGCTCGATTATCTTAAATAGCCACTCTAAATTTTTTATTGAATATTAAAGATTGGTAATTTGAAGCTATTAATTTGAAGAGGGAAGAAAACGTGAGACACTGAGTCAGCGAAACCAGAGAATGGATAATCTTTCTTGTTTTCAAAATAATTTTTTCCTCGAACCTTTAAACAAAAGAAAATATGAATAGAAAATTGCCTTTTGAGAGGCGCACATAATCATCCTTTTAGGCTGACTCATACACATAAAGGGAGCGAGGAGCATCCTTTTTTGCGCAATGAGATTTAGATCTACTTTCACCAGTTCCTCAGCAATTCTTCCCATTGCCTGGAGGTAAGGAGAATGGAAAATCCAAAGCTGAGGTTCTTCAGCGAAGCAAGATGAAGTTTCTCGCTTACGGTTGAAGTTCCATCAGCGAGAAAAAACACCCTGAAATCTCTCATAAAGGCATCTCTGGCTGTTGTCTCGCAGCAGAGGTTAGTCATCACGCCTCCAATAACCAAGTCCCTTATTTTTAATTGTTTCAATTTATCTTCAAGCGAGGTTTTAAAAAAAGCACTGTACCTTGTTTTTTCAACCAGGAACTCATTCTTCCCCACTCGAATCTCGGGAAGGAGTCGAGCTTCAGGACTACCCTTGAAGATGAGCCCTCCCCACCACATCCTAAGAAGATTTTGTTTTTCTTCTGGAAGATTTCCATGCTGGGTAAAGATTATGGGAATTTTTTTCTCATGCGAGACTTCAATGACGCGCAAGATATTATTCAAAATGGGATTAACATAATCTCTGAAGTATTCTTGGAGGTCTATTAGGAGAAGGGCGGTTTTCCCTTTCCTTGGCTTCCATCTGTGTGAATTTAAAGCTTGAAAGTTTTTTTCGAATTCAATCAATTTTCAACCTCCTGGCTTAAGAATGGTTATGCTTTCGGCAACAGATTCTATTTTCTTTCGGGAGAAAAAGACAGGGAAATATTCTCCCCTTGCCCAAGGCTCGAATAAATCTGAATAGTGCGGGCTTCGGGGGTCGCCAGACTGTCCAGGACAATTTGTTCCCAAAGTGTTATCCCAGTCCTTGAGGTCAACGATGATGCGGAAGCTGGCGCCAGCATTTTGGTTATCCTCGTTTGTGGTCATATTTACGGTGAAGGAAGAACCGCCCCTCGCTATTGGTCCCACATCAAGCTTTTTTTGAAGATTGTCACTTAGAGCCGCACTTAGGCTATGTCGAATCTTAACATGATGAAACTTTTCATCCCCATATCTCCATTTGCGCATATCCTTTCCGAAGCGAGTGATGAGGTCCTTAACTCCTTCATCAAGACTTCGCACAAGGAGTTTATCGCGGGTGAGGAGAGGGTTTTGGCCAAAGGTTTCATCAGGTGTCATCAGAAGTTCAACCATTTTTTCCATTGAAAGAAGGGGAAGGAGGACCTCTTTCTTTTCAGGTAAGCAAAGGTTCCAGAAATTCGTGGAAAGTCTTCTCATCCAGCTGGCAAAGATAGCTGCTTCAGGTGAATCTTTTTCCATCAGAAAATTCCACTTCAAGAGCATCTTCAGAGCCCTGTTGGTTATCTCATCTTCTGAGGCAAGAGGTTCGAGTAGAGGAATGATAATTCTGGCAGGAATCGAAAGCACGTCATGCTGAAGGCTCATCATTTCCTTCAGGCTGAACTTTTTTCTTGAATTCAGGACTTCCTTAATCCTTAGGGCGCGATAGGGCTCGCTCCAGATAAAGCCGAGCGCATGAGGATAACCGGAGGGAACATTAAACTCGTTCGCCGTGGCTATGAATCCTTCCTGAGGATTGAAAGAATGGGGAAGTTCCAAGAGGGGAAGATATCCCTCCCATTCAAATCGACCGTCACCTGGAACCGGAAGAAGTCCTTCCCACCCTTTTCTTATGGGGGTGATTCCTGAGGCTTGCCATCCGATATTGTCTTCGCGGTCGACCCAGACCATGTTCTCCGATGGAGTGTGGGAGAAACTGCAGGCCTTGCGAAATTCCTGCCAGTTTCTAGCCTGATCCATCCTTAAGCTGGCAAGATAGGGTGCACCACCAATCTCAAGCCATGCAGCTCTGAGCGCATAGCAGAGACGATTTTTCAGGTCTTCTTGAAGCACAGGACCATGTCGGGTGAATTTTAATTCGACCTCGACATTTCCCCTTCCTTTGACGGGGATATTTTCGCGGATTATTTCCATCTCTTCCCATTCTCCTCGATAAAGATACTGATTAGGATTCGAAGGGTTTGTTTGATAAATATAAATGTCTTCCTGGTCTATGGCGAAAATTGTAAGTCCCCACGCCCCGTATTCATTGTGTCCGATTGAGACTCCAGGTAAGGCTGGTTCCCCTCCTCCCACCACATTCCAGCCGGGTGCATGAAGATGTACCCAGTATCTAAGGGAAGGGATTTGAAGACTTCGATGGGGGTCGTTGGCCATCATCGGGAATCCAGAAGTTGTCAATCTTCCTCTTAAAACCCAGTTGTTACTTCCCCAAAATATTAAGGGATGAATAAGGGGGGGAAAAAATAATCTTAAGGGGTTGTAGGGCTCAATCTTCATTTCTTTGAGAGGAGAGGAATCTTCAATATCCTCAGAGTTTATTTTAACTTCAGAGTGTAGGGCATTGTAGAACTCGAGTATTTTTTCCGAGATTCTACCAAGTTCAACACCTTGAGCGGGAGAAAGCTGGGGAGAGAAGGGTTGAAAATTTATGAGTTTCTTTACCTTCTCTTCACCTAAAAGATTCAGGGATTTAGAAAGAATTATTTCATGACTTGCGTTGCGGAAAAGTCCATTATGTCGCGATAAAACCACCTCCTCTGTCCATTTCCCGGGTGAAAAACGCATGATTTTAAATTCTAAAGGAAGGAGTGAGGGATTTTTTTCAGCAAGCTCAATGTATGAATTTATGCCCTTTACAAAAGAGGTTAAAATCTCTTTACCATTTGGATGGTAATGCGTCATTTCTTTTTCAAGCTCTACTCGCGCCTTGAGCAAGCGTGAACCTATATCACTCTTCAATGCCTTTTCGCCTAAAATTTCAGAGAGGGTTCCAGTTGCCTTTCTGCGCCAAACCTCGAGCTGAAATAATCTGTCTCGAGCCACATTGAAACCCTGTGCAAAGAAGAGGTCCTTCTCTGAACCGGCGAAGATATGGGAAATGCCCCATCTGTCTTTGATTATTTCAACTTCTTCAGAGAGTCCACTGAGCTTAATAGTTTCCTTTTTGATTGCCGAATTGAGGGCATGAGGAGAAGCTCCAAACAGAATAAGAGAAATTATGGTGATTAATATTTTTAGAAGAGCTATCCTCATGGCTTCCCTCCAAAAAAATTATAAATATTTAATACTATTCTCAGAATTGAGTGTCAAAACTAAATCATCTTGAGTAGATACTAGCCTTTCGGCAAAAATTAATTTCAGGAAATGTCTATTTTTGTTCCTGACATGTCAGCCCTTAAGAAAAGGATAAGGTCTATTTTCGCCATAAATTCAATCTTTCTTTCCCCAAGCTTATTAGAATATATTTTTTCTTCTTGCCTGCCCTAGAATGATTTTAATTTATTTTCTATTGTTTAAACTGATTATAAAGAATAAGATTCTCATTGTTTTAAAATTTATTAAAAAAACAGGCAACCTTTTTATTTAATTTTTCATCAAGATATAAAGGAACGAAAAGAATGCTTATCATCTTAGTTTAAGCTGGAGAGGAAAATTGCCTGGAGGCTATCGAGCAACAAATTATGTTAGAATGAGGGGAAAAATATTAACCCCTGTTATGAATCAAAGTGAGAAGGATAAGCTAACTCTTCAGAATCTTGATTCATGCTCAGAAAAGCAATTAATCACAGAAAGCCTGAAGGGAAATAAGCACGCTATGGAAGCGCTTTATGAACTTTACAAGCGTCCTTTGTTCAATCTGCTCTATCGCCATACTTATGATTATGAAACTTCAGAAGATTTATTGCAGGAAGTCTTCATTAAGATTTTTACTAACCTTTGCAGGCTTGAGGATGAAAGCATGTTTCAGCCCTGGGCTTTTAGAATCGCCTTAAATACTTATTATAGCTATTTAAGGGAAAAGAGAGAAGAGAGGAAGATGGTTTCTTTTGATGAGGTTGAATCCTCACTCCCTGAAGAGGAAAAATTCACCTGTGAAGAGCTAAAAAAACCTCTCGATGAGGCAATAGAAAACCTTCCTTCCAAACTGAAGAGCGTCTTTCTCCTTCATGATGTTCAGGGGTTCAAGCATGAAGAGATAGCAGAGATATTCGGCTGGAAAACAGGAACTTCTAAGTCTCAACTCTTTAAAGCAAGGATGAAGATAAGAAATTTTCTTGAGAAAAAAAGATTTTTAAGGAGGTAGAAAATGAGGTGCTCAAAGGCAAAAAAATGGATTAATGACTACCTCGATGGCATTCTCGAAAAGGAAAAAGAAATAAATCTAAAGAACCACTTAAATTCTTGTCAAGATTGCAGATCATTTCTTGGAGAGCTAGAGGAGATTTTGCAGGAGGCAAGGGGATTAAAAGTCATGCACCCTTCACCCCACCTCTGGTCGAGGATAGTCTCCGGTGTGGAAGAGAAAGCTCAGCAAGCTGAAAGAGTTAAATTTTCTCGAGAAAAATTATTACCAAGCCTCCTTTCTCAGAAAAATTTAAGGTATGTGTTTGTCTCGGCTGGGGTGTTAGTCTTATGCGGAGTAGTTTTGTTTTTGAGTTATCGCCCTCTAAAAGAAAAGAACATCTTGCCCATGAGTGATCCCCAAGCTTATGCTCTGGCGAAACTAAAGGAGGCAGAACTAAATTATAGGCAAGCTTTCGATTCTCTTTCTAAGGTAGCCTTTTCCGCCCAGAGTGAGCTTGACCCGGAAATTATAGAGGTCTTCCGCAAAAATCTAGCGCTCATTTCTTCGTCCATACATAATTTAGAGAAGGAAATGCGCGAAGATTCTTCGAATCTCGAGCTTTATGACCATTTATTGTTTGTCTATGGCGAAAAGCTGGATCTTCTCCATAAAATAATAAGCACAAAATCTGCTTATTCAAGAGGAGAAGACTCGAATAAATTTCTCTAAAAAGGAGAGATTAAGGTGAAAAAATTCAATTATTTATTTATGTTTACTCTATTCTCACTTGTTTTTTTCAATTCGGCTCTTTTCCTTTCTTGGGCTGCAGAGAGAGAAAGTTATGAGGAAAAATTCGAGAAGACTGTTGAGCTTACCAAAGAGGGGACAGTCATCTTATCCAATGTTTCAGGTGATATTGAAGTTAGAACTTGGGACAAGGCTGAAGTAAAGATTGATGCCCTCAAGGTCTCCAGGGCCTCCTCGCTTTCTCGGGCAAAAGAAAATGCAGAGCGAGTCATAATTGAAATCACAAAGGAAGGAAATATTTTGAAGATTGAGAGTGATTATCCTAAGACCTTTTTTAAATCAGTAAATGTTACCGTTCATTATCACTTGACTATTCCTGATGAGGCTTCGATAAAAGTGAAATCTGTGAGTGGGGAAGTGAGACTCTTTGAAATCGGAGGCTCACTTAGGGCAGACTCAGTAAGCGGAGAAATTGAAGTCAGGGAGGCAAATAAGGGAGTTGAATGCAAGAGCGTGAGTGGGGATATAGTGGTCGAAGAGGTCGTTGGGGATTCCTTACTGGGAACTGTTTCAGGAGACATAAAAGTCAAAGGAATAAAAGGATCTCTCGATTTTGAGACAGTAAGCGGGGATGTGGTCTTGAGTGGAGTTTCAGATGCCTCTATTTTGAAAGGGAAAACGGTGAGTGGCTCAATTTTGTTTGAGGGAGAGATAAATCCTCAAGGAAGATACACTTTATCCTCCCATAGCGGAGATATCGAGCTTCATCTTCCCCCAACATCGGCCTTTAATCTTGAGGCCAGCACCTTCAGTGGTTCGATTGAGAGTGAGTTTGAAATTCTGACGTTGGGGAGAATAAGAGAAAAGGGAATACAGGGTGCGGTGAATGGAGGAGGAGCCGAGGTCTCACTTAAGACTTTTAGCGGGGATATAAGCCTCAGGAAAAAATAACCTTCTTTTAACCTTACCTCCTTCTCCATATATTACTTCCCCATGAGGTGGATGCTATCTCTTAACCCAAATGAGTTCTTGAATTGACAATTCTTCCGCTCTAGATATATGCTTTTTTGTGGAGTCGGAGAGAGGATTTCTTCAAACATGAGGATAAAGGCTTGAAGGTTAAGCGAAGAGATTGGATGAATCCTTGGTATTTATAATTTTCTCTGAGCTCCGGTTGAACTTTTTATGGAAGATGAAGTTTTAAAATCAGGAAAGAGGGTTCTTATAACTGGAGCAACTGGATTCATTGGCTCCAACCTCGCTAAATTTCTGGAAGCAAAGGGCTTTTTCCTCAAGCTTCTCTGCCGCCCAACCTCGGATTTTTCAAATTTTTTGAATGACTCAGTGGAGATATGTCTGGGTAACATCCTCGATGTCCAGAGTCTCGAAAGAGCAATCGAAGGTTGTGATTTCGTTTTTCATCTTGCAGCCTATGCCAAGAATTGGGCTAAAGACCCTGGCTCTTTTTTTGAGGTCAATGTCAAAGGCACCCGAAATGTTCTTGAAGTTTCGCGAAAGGCTGGAGTAAAGAAGGTAATTCATACTTCCACCTGCATGACCTTCGGCTCGTCTAAGACTATGCCCGTTGATGAGTCGTGGAGAAGAGAAGAAGATTTCTTCACCGAATACGAAAGAACAAAGTCTAGGGCGGAAGAGGTGGCAGATATTTTTTTTAAGGAAGGGCTTCCTGTGGTGATTGTTAGCCCTACCAGGCTTTTTGGTCCAGGACTCCTGAGCGAAGCGAATTCGGTGACCAGAATGATTAAGCTTTATCTTCAAAAAAAGTGGCGCTTGATTCTTTCGGATGGCACATCTGTGGGAAATTATGCCTACATCAAGGATGTGGTAGAGGGAATGTGGCTTGCGCTTTTAAGGGGAAAGCCCGGGGAAAAATATATTTTAGGGGGAGAAAACCTCTCTTATAACAGATTTTTCGAAGTATTGGGAGCCATATCTGGAAAGAAATACAGAATGTTCCATATCCCCTTGTGGATGGCATTCACCTTTTCCAGATTACAGCTCTTCCTTGCTAAAAAATTGAGCATTTATCCTCTGCTCACTCCAGGCTGGGTTAAGGTATTTGCCAGAAACTGGGCTTTTTCATCTGAGAAAGCCAAAAAAGAACTAGGTTACCGGATAACTCCCTTTCAAGATGCATTGACTCATACTGTAGCCTGGCTTCAAAAAGAGGTTTTGGGAGAGAGAGGTAGAAAGTGAAACAGTCATTAAAAATTCTAAATCCTGAGGGACTCTACTCTCACGAGCAGCTAAAAGCGACCCTCATTCTTTTTCTTGGTGCATTTATTCCTGCCTTTCATCGCTACTTTGGCTCAATTTCCTTTGCCCGGAAAACTTTCCCTTTTTTTGGGGAATTTGAATCCTCTCTCTACATGTTTGTAACGGCATTTGTGTTAATGGGGGTAATTCCTGGAGTGCTTGTGACTTTGGTTTTCAAGGAAAGCCTTAGAGACTACGGACTCATCCTGGGAGACTGGAGAAGGGGTTTAAAAGTCTCTATCATTCTTCTGATTTTGATTGCAGGTGTATTGCTTTACCCCGCCTCTCAAACCCAAGAAATGCGTTTCTCTTTCCCTTTTGATAAAGCTATAAGTGAAAGTGCATTCTATTTTTTTCGCTTCCAGATTTTAAGAGGATTATTTTTTTATATTGCGTGGGAATTTTTCTTCCGTGGGTTCATGCTTTTTGGGTTAAGGGAGAGCTTTGGAGACTGGCCTGCGATCTGCGTCCAGGTAATTCCTTCCTGTCTGTGGCACATAGGAATGCCAGTAGGAGAGATTTTTTCTTCCCTACTTGCCGGTTTTCTTTTTGGAATTATAGCCATCCGAACCCGTTCGATCATCTGGGTTTTTTTTATGCACTATTTAATCGGCGTGATTCTGGATTTTTTCATAGTTTTAAGTATGTAGGAGATAAGGCTTGGGGCTTTTAACTGGTTTAGCCGAAAAGATAGCTTTATTCTGGAAGAGGCGTTATGGAGGCTTCAAATTTCGTTTAGTTGACTTTAACTGTCTTGGTTACTTATCGCTTATTGGTCTTCTTCTTTTCATTTTTCATGAGAAGGTCGAGAACTGGGCTTTCTATTTTATCCTCCATGGAGTACTCATAGTCTCTATTCTGGAAACAGTTCGTGCAGGAGAGAAAAATCCTCAAAGAAAACTCCTCTGGATTATGAGGACCTTCTACCCTGTGGTGGTGATTCTTTTCGGATGGGGAGAGCTGGATGCTCTAGTGCCGATGGTGTTTGGAAATTATTGGGCTACGGATTCAATCATACGTCTTGATAAGTTAGTATTTAGAGTTCATCCTACGCTCTGGTTCCAAGGGATTTATCGACCGTGGCTCGATGAACTCATGACTTTTTTTTATTCGGGTTATTATCTGTTCATGCCTGTCGTCATCTTGCCTCTTTATCTTAAGGGCAGAAGGGAGGAAACTTTTGCCGCCTTCTCGATGGCGACGTTCACCTATTTTTCCAATTATTGTCTTTTTTATCTTTTTCCGACTCTTGCCCCGAATATGACCGAGACCCTTTCGGGCTTGAACAACAATCATTATACAGGATATTTTTTTGCTGAAGTTACCCGCTTAATTCAAGCCAATGGAGCAGTAAGAGGAGGGACCTTCCCTTCCTCTCATATTTCTGCTGTTTTAGTCTGGTCTCTGGTAGCCCTTCGTTATGAAAGAGTGATAGGGTATTTTTTGATGCCTATGGCTTTTGGGGTTGCCTTTTCCACAGTCTATTTGGGTTATCATCATGCAGCTGACCCATTCTTCGGATTCATATGGGGAGCAATTTGTTACCCGATTGCTTTAAGATTGCTCAAGCTAAGAAAGGAAGAGCCGCTCTCCTTAGCCTCCGAAAAATTAAGGCCTAATGACCTATATTCTATGATTTAGAGGGAAGATAAAAGAAGAGAAGGGAAGAGAAGGCAGTTTAGATGAGTTTCTAAGCTAGAGACCAGGCTCTGTGGAGAAAAATTAATTCTTTAGATTCATTTATTTTGACCCAGAAGGAAAGGGGGAGGAGATTACGAGAGGGAAGAGGAGAGATGAGGAAAGGGTATTTAGTCAAAAGGAGATGAAAAATATTTCAAAAATTCAACTTGTGGCTGCAGCCATAATCCACAAGGGAGGAAAGGTGCTGATTGCGCGAAGAGCGAAAAAAGGGCATTTCGGCGGGCTCTGGGAGTTTCCAGGGGGGAAGGTAAAATTTAATGAATCTCCTCAACAGGCTCTAAGGAGGGAGCTATTCGAAGAATTTGGAATAGAAGCAAGAATTGGAGCGCCTTTTTCTTCTGTGAAGTATACCTCTCCACATCTTTCCCTTCTTCTTCATGCCTATGAGGTCTTTTCTTTTTCGGGAAACCTTACGCCAAAGGAGCATCAAGAGGTAAGATGGGTCTCAGCCAAAGAACTAGGAGGCTACGATTTTTCTCCACCTGATCAGGAGATTGTAGAGAAAATAAAATCTAGAAAGAGGGAAAAAGATGAAAAAAAATCAGGCAGTCATCCTGAAGGAAGAAAGAGAAAAGCCTGTTAAGAACAGACATCACTGGATTTTTTCTGGAGCAATTAAATCCTTTCCCGAAGATTTTGAGGAAGGGAGTATTCTTCCTGTCTTGAGCAATCAAGGTGAGCTCTTGGGACATGCTTATTTCAACCGTAAGTGTTCCCTAATAGGAAGAATTGTTAGTTTTGGAAAAACACCTCCCTTGAAGGAAATTGAAGAGAATATCCGAAAAGCGATTAAATTTAGAGAATATCTCACCAGAAAAGAAACGAATGCCTATCGGCTGATAAACGGAGAAGGTGATTTTCTTCCCGGTTTGATTGTGGACCGTTATGGAGAAGTGCTAGTCATCCAGGTTACAACCCTAGGAATGGAGAAACTCAAACCCTTTATATTAGATAAGTTGGTGAAGGCTGTAAAACCCGTGTGTGTGTATGAAAAATCTCTCTCTCCTTCTCGGGAGGAAGAAGGACTTTCTGAGTTTGAGGGTATTCTTTATGGTGAAAAAATTGATAGAATCAAAATCTTGGAAGCAGGAATTTCATTTTTTGTCGAGTTCGAGAACTCTCAAAAGACGGGTTTTTTTCTTGACCAGAGTGAGATGAGAAGTCTGGTGCGCTTATTTTCTTCGGGAAAGAAGGTGCTTGATTGTTTCTCCTATACAGGAGGGTTTTCTGTCTCAGCACTGAAGGGAGGGGCAACGAGAGTTGATGCCGTTGACAGTTCTGAAAGAGCCTTGAGTTTGGCTCGCGAAAATGTTGTGCTCAATGGAATCGATGTTTCTTCTTTCAATCCCTATCCTGAGGATGCATTCAAATTTTTACGCGAGTGTGATACCTTCTATGACTTTATCATTCTTGACCCCCCTGCTTTTGCCAGGAAAAAGAAAGATATAATCTCAGCCGCAAGAGCTTATAAAGATATCAATCGAATAGCGATCGAGAGAGTGAGTCCAGGAGGACTGTTAATGACTTTTTCTTGTTCTTATTATATAGAGGAGTCTCTTTTTCGAAAGGTTGTCTTTCAGGCAGCACGTGAGGCAGGGAGGAGAGCAAGAATCATCCAAAAACACCGCCTTTCTTTTTCCCATCCCATTAATATCTTCCATCCCGAGAGCGAATATCTTAAAGGCTTGTTTCTTTATCTGGATTAAAAAACTTTTCTTTAACCAGATTCCAGGAGAAAGATTTCATTCTCTCCAAAATAAAATCTTCAAGCTTCAGGGAATAAATAAGCTCGTGATATTGCTCTCTCATTGAAATGATTTTTCATCTTTTCATCGAGCCTTTCGCTTATCTTGGAAGAGGAGGAGAGTAAGGTGTAATTTATTCTTTGAATAAATCGATAGATATGATAAAATAAAAATTAAATTAATCGGTATTTTAGGAGAAAATTATGATTAGAAAAATAGGCGAAGATATCTTCTGGGTGGGAAAGGTTGATTGGGAATTGAGGCTTTTTCACGGCTCTGAATATTCAACTCACAGAGGAACTACCTACAACTCCTACCTTGTGAAAGATGAGAAGACCGTTCTCATTGATACTGTATGGGATTCTTACGGGAGGGAGTTTGTTGAAAATTTGAAGAAGGTGATTGATATTGAGAAAATAGATTACGTAGTTTCAAACCACGCTGAAGTAGACCACAGCGGTGCCCTAGAAGAATTGATGAGGTTTATTCCTCAGGCCCCGATTTATTGCACAGCCAATGGAGTCAAATCCTTAAAAGGTCATTTCCATAAAGGCTGGAATTTTAATCCCGTCAGCACAGGAACGAGACTCAATCTGGGTAAAAGGGAATTGATATTTTTTGAGGCACCCATGCTTCACTGGCCTGATAGCATGTTCTGTTATCTGACGGGAGAGAAGATTCTCTTTTCCAATGATGCCTTCGGTCATCATTATGCATCGGAATTGCTGTATAATGACCTAGTTAATCAGGGAGAACTTTTCCAGGAGTGCCTAAAATATTATGCTAACATTTTAACCCCGTTTAGTCCGCTCGTAGAAAAGAAAATTTCCGAACTCGCAAGCATGAACCTTCCTCTAGAAATGATCTGTCCTAGCCACGGGGTAATCTGGAGGAAGAATCCCCTTCAGATTGTTGGTAAGTATCTTGAGTGGGCAAGGGAGTATAAGGAAAATCAGATAACAGTTGTCTATGATACCATGTGGAAGGGGACGAAAAAGATGGCAGAGGCAATAGTTGAGGGACTCAAGGCTGAAGATGAAGAGGTAGAGGTAAAGATTTTCAAACTCTCAGGGTCAGATAAAAACGATGTCATTACCGAAGTATTTAAGTCAAAGGCAATTCTTGTTGGTTCACCGACCATTAACAAAGGGATTCTTTCTTCCGTGGCAGCCTTCCTCGAGATGGTTAAAGGATTGAGGTTCAGGGGAAAAAAGGCTGCTTCTTTTGGAACCTACGGATGGAGCGGTGAGTCAATAAAAATGATTAAGGACGCGCTCAAGGATTCAGGATTTGAGATTTTAAACGAAGGATTAAAAGTTAACTGGAATCCTGATAAGGAAGCTTTGCAGATGTGTTTCAATTTTGGCAAAGATATAGCATCTCAGACAAAAATCTTTAAGACTTGAAGCCTTCCAATTTCAGAAGGAGAGAGATAAATGAGTGAAGAAATTAAAAAGCGAACAAAAAAAGAAGTCATAAAGGATATTATCCTCAAATTGCACAAGGGACTCTCAGTCAGGGAAGCCAAAGAAGAATTGGAGAAGGAAGTAGGGAAAATAAGCTCAACAGAGATTGCCGAGATTGAGCAGTCTTTAATCAACGAGGGTCTTTCTCCAGAAGAAATAAAGAAGTTCTGTAATGTCCACGCCCTTATGTTTAAAGAGACGCTTGAAGAATCCATCACCAAAGAGACATCACCTGCGCATCCAGTTCATCTTTTTAAACTGGAAAATAGAGAGGTGGAGAAAATCACAAAAGGCATAAGAGAGCTCTTTGAGAAAAGAGATGGGAAGTCGCTCGAGAGATTGAAGGAAGAATTAAGAGAAATGTTACTCAGGCTCAAAGAAGTTGAAAAACACTATGAGCGTAAGGAACAGCTCCTTTTTCCATTCCTCGAAAAGCAGGGCTTTTTCGGTCCCTCCAAGGTCATGTGGGGAAAGGACAACGAGATAAGAGACCTTCTGAGAAACTCTCTTTCCAAGGTTGATTTGATAAGAAATGAAGAGCAATTTGATGAATACCAAAAAAGCCTTTTGAATCCTTTACTTGAAGAAATAGAAGGCATGATTTTCAAGGAAGAAAATATTCTTTTCCCTACTTCCCTTGAAAAATTGAAGACAAGTGATTGGGTAGAAATCCTCAAGGAAAGCGATGAAATTGGGTATGTTTATATTGAGAAGCCGAAGGAAACCGAAGCCTTGATCAGGGAATTGAAAGAGGCGCTTTTAGAGGTGCCAGAGATTGAAGAGGAGAAGGTCTTATTTCCCACAGGATCCCTTAGCCCTGAAGAGTTAATGCATATGCTAAACACCTTACCCGTGGATTATACCTTTGTCGACAGAGAAGACCTAGTGAGATATTTTTCAGCAGGAAAGGAAAGAATCTTTGTCAGGACAAAGTCAGTCTTAGGCAGGAAGGTTCAAAACTGCCATCCGCCCCAGAGTGTTCATGTTGTGGAGAAAATCCTTCAATCCTTTAAAAATGGAAGACGGGAACCTTATGAATTTTGGATTTCTTTTAGGGGGAGGATGATTTATATCCGCTACTTCCCTGTAAGAGATAGAGAAGGAGCGTATCTTGGAACCCTGGAAGTAACTCAAGATGTGACAGAAATTCAAAAATTAAAAGGAGAGAAAAGGCTTCTCGATGAAAGCTATTGACCTTGAGAAGACTGTCTACGAGCTAACTGAAGAATATCCTGAGCTTATAGAGATTCTTAAAGAAATGGGCTTTTGGGGAGTTTCGAATCCTGTGGTTCGCAAGACTTTAGGGAGGATGACCACCATCCCTCAGGGATGCAAAAAGCAGGGGAAGGATTTAGGAGAGGTAATTTCAAAGCTTGAAGAAAGAGGTTTCAAAGTCATAAAAAAACCTTAAAATTAGGTAAGAGAAGTTGAGGCTTCGATCATCTGAAGCTTCTCCTAAAATTAAAGAATTTATCTTGATCGAGAAAAAATCTCTCGGTTTTAAATAGAATAGATACAGAGTCTCTTAATAGTCTTTTGCGGTGATTTGGATCAAAACAAAGATCACCCCCAGATTCATGCCGAAAGGTGATTCATCTTTTTTGTGATTGGGGAAAAATAGGCTCATCGAGAAAAAATTAGTCAAGGATTGAAGAGAGGATTTCAGGAAATCTGATTAAATTTAATTAAGAAACAGATCAGAAATTTTTAAAATCAAAAAGAGTTTTTCATTGAGATTGGATTGAATCTCAACGAAGAAGAGAAATTTGCTTTGAAAGAAGAAATGGACATGAACTCAGGGAATTTTTTCAGGAAGCTCATTGAATCTTCTCCTGATGCCTTGATAATAACTGACTTAGAGAGAAGAATCATTTTTGTTTCGCAAAGGACTCTTTTTCTTTTTTCCTGTGAGAAACAAGAAGAGCTCATCGGAAGAAATATTTTAGATTTTGTCAAAGAGGAAGATCGGCCGAGGACTGTTGAGGATTTTAAAAAGGCTCTCCAGGGGGAATTAGTCCTCAATTCAGAATACACATTCCTGAAGAAAAATAGGACTACTTTCAAGGGAGAAGTGGCTATTGCTTTAACCACAGAGAGTGGAGGAAAGCCGATGGCTTTAAATATGGTTCTTAGGGATATTAGCAGGCTTAAAGAAAAAGAAGAGGAAATAAAAAGATTGCTTGAAGAAAAAGATGCCCTCTTGAGGGAAGGCCACCACAGGATGAAGAACAACATGCAGGTTATTTTGAGCCTCCTCGGTCTTCAAGCTGGGAAGACAAAGAATGAAAAAATCAGAGAAGTGTTCAGGGCCATTCAGAGGAGAGTAAAATCAATGGTCTTGATTCATGAAAAGCTCTCCCATTCAAAGGATATGTCAAAGATAGATTTTTCTGATTATCTCAGAAGGTTAGCTGCCTACCTTTTCTCAGCCTATGGCAAGGAGAAGAGTAGGGTTAAGATGGAGCTTGCCGTGAATGAATTTTCGCTCGATATCGATAGAGCCATCCTCTGTGGCCTGATCGTCAATGAGCTGGTGTCAAATTCTCTGAAATATGCTTTTCCTAATGGGAAGGGGGGAGCAATATCGATCCAGATGTCAGAGGAATTGGATGGGAGGTGGAGACTCGTGGTTAGAGACAATGGTGTAGGACTCGGCAGAGATTTTGATGTCGCGAATGAAGAGACACTCGGCATGCAACTAGTAATGGCTCTAGTAAAGCAGCTTAACGGCCATCTTGAGGTGAGAAGAGAGGAGGGGACTGAGTTTATCATTACCTTTTGATTGAATATAGGCCTGGTTAAAGGAAATCTTATTTTCCCAGAAAATTCGAGAAAGAAGAGCAAATTTTCTTTCATTTTCATAGACTCAATAAATTTTCAAGGTTAAAATCATGACTATGAGAACAAGAGTCAAGGGATTAGGAAATAGAAGAAGAGAAAATAATAAACTTAGCTTCCTATTGTTATTATTAACCCTCATCTTCTCCCTCAACTCATTTGCAGAGGAAAAGGGCGTAGGCCTAGGAGTAATCCTTGGTGAACCAACCGGGCTTAGCTTCAAGGCATGGATGCAGAGCAGAACCGCGATCGACTTAGTCGTGGCATGGTCTTTGGAAGGAAAAGATACGCTTCATTTTCATGGAGACTATCTATACCATGACTTTGACTTTATTAAGGTAGAAAAAGGGAAATTTTGTGTTTATTATGGATTAGGTGCGCGGATAAAATCAGATAAGAAGGCTAGATTTGGGACTCGAATCCCGCTTGGCATAAGCTACATGTTGGAGAAGGCTCCTTTGGATATTTTCTTTGAACTCGGCCCAATTCTTGATCTGACACCGTCTACAGAATTCGAAATGTCAGGAGGAGTGGGACTAAGATATTATTTCGAATAGAAGGGTTTCTTCTTTGATTTTCAGAGCATAAAAAGGGAAGCTAAATTCATCCCCTTGTTTTCAAATTGAATCCAGAGCTTGTTTCAAATCTAGAATAAGAGATTCTACATTTTCGATACCCACTGAAAGGCGAACAAGGCTTTCGCTGATACCCGCCTTGGCTCTTTCTTCAGGACTGAGCACAGCGTGAGTGTTCGTGATAGGCTGATTTGCGAGGCTTGTTACTCCACCAAGGCTTGTGGCGAGTTTTATGAACTTGAGGCTATCCATAAATTTTTTTGTTTTTTCAAAATCAGCATCGAGTTCAAAGCTCAGCATTCCTCCGAATCCTTTCATCTGACGCTTTGCAATTTCATGGTCAGGATGGGATTTCAGACCTGGGTAATGGACTATACGAATCTTTTTTTGAGTTTCGAGGAATTGGGAGATTTTCATTGCGTTTTCGTTCTGCTTTTGGATACGGAGTTCGAGGGTCTGGATTCCACGCTGGACAAGAAAAGCTGTCATTGGGTCCATCACTCCACCCAGGATTTTTCTGTAGTGCCAAAGCTTTTCAAAATGTTTTGCCTCGCAGCAAACAAAGCCGCCAGTAAGGTCATGGTGACCGCCAAGATATTTGGTGGCGCTGTGAAGCACAATATCGATGCCGAAATCACGGGGGCGCTGATTTATTGGCGAAGCAAAAGTTGAGTCAAGCATCACGATTGCACCTTTCCTGTGAGCAGCTTCAGCAAGGGGCTCAAGGTCTACAATCCTGAGGAGAGGATTGGTTGGGGTTTCGAGATAGAGGATAGTTATCCCTTTATCTATCTCAGAGAAGAACCTCTCCGTGTCGAAACAGTTGATGTCGACTGTTTCGATTCCCAGACGAGGAATTAGGTCGTGGAGGAGCTCAAATGTTCCTCCATATATTTCTCGCTGGTATATCACTCTGCTCCCTGACTCAAGAAAGGCGAAGATTGAAGTAGAAATGGCTGCCATCCCAGAACTGAACCCAAGGGCAAATTCATATCCTTCAAGTTGTGCCATGGCTTTCTCTGCCTCCATGACAGAGGGATTATCCCAGCGTGAGTAGATATATCCTGAACGATTCTGGACCACATCTATGAGGTCGTCAGAGCACTTGAATTTAAAAGTGGCTGTCATGTAGATGGGGGGAATAACGGGCGAACTCTTCATCTTTCTTCTCCTTTTAGAAAAAAATTCTCACTAAATTTTATGTTGAAGGAATTTTACCTCGTTTATTCCAATAGTCAACAGATTAAAAACGTAATTTATATTTATCCTATTTTTCTTTTATTCTCCCCAGTGTCTTAAGATGTTCCATCGAGCCATAAAGTTTTACCAATTTTTTAAACTCTTTTTTGTCGAAGAATGAACATTTGCCTTCTCCGAAGGCTTTGGCCACTTCGACGCAGAATCTTACGGCAAGCTCAATATCCAGCGCATGGCTGGCACCTGTGGCGCATCCCGGAACAGCGACCTCTGTAGTTATGGCAACTCCAACTACAGGGGCATGAGTAGAAGTTGATGGTTGAAGAATGCTATTGAGGTGGTAGATATTGTTTCCATAGGGAGTTATATCCTGGGTGGTCAAAGGAAAGACTACAGGAAGCTTTCCTGTAACCTGTTGCATGATATCGAGGAGGTCATCGCTGACTTTGAGGATGTAGCCATCTTTGACAGTTGGAGAAATGGCGAAGCCCCGCTGGTTAATGATACGGTTTCCTTTTGTGGTATCAATGGAGAGAATGGCGTCCATGGCCGGGCTCACCTCGAATTTATTCATCACCTCAAGAGAAACCACAGACCCCATGAAGGGAACGGGATCATGGGGGATGATTGGAGCATTAGGGCAGAGATGAGTGCAGACCATCACCTTTCCCTCAAACTCATCTCCCCGGTTCCGCATCTCAGCCAGCTTTGCTGCCACGGCAAGCGCACACACCGCACCATCTGAATCGGAGACAAGCCCGATCTTATGCGGCCTTGCTCCTATTCCTCCCAATCGACCAATGATACCCAGAGTTGGAACACGTTTTTTATTAGCTTTTTTTGTTTTTCCTCTTATGGTAATTTTTATAAAATCGGTTGCCCCTTCTTTTCCTTCAACCCTCGTTGTTTCGATTTCTGAATCAAGAAGCCCCTTTTGCTTAAAATAATCATTTATGGATTCTATGTTTATTACTGGGGTTTCAAGAAGGTCCAGCACTTCTATAACTTGTTTAAATGACATGAGCCTACTCCTCGATAATTTCTTGGATGATTCTTCCCAGAATTGTCCTGGGCAAGATTACTGGTTTTCTTATTATTTCTTTTACCATTTTTTTTATTTTAAGATTATACCCAATGCAGTCAAGAACAACGAGGTCTAGAGCCTTATTTTCCAGTTTCAGGAAAGGATGCTTTAAATCCCCCAGCCTTGCATAAGGATTCAGGTGAGAAGTGGTAACTTCGAGCGCTGTTTTTTTCCATTTTTCCTCGACTTTTGCCATCTGCTCTTTCAAGGGAGAGAGAACAAGGATTCTTCCCTCATCAAGAAGAGATAGCACTGCATGGATGAGGATTTTTGAAGGCTGTAAGAGGAGTTTAACAGAGCGAAGCCCGGGAAAGGTTTCGGTACAGAGAAGAATAGAGAAATCAACTTGAGCTTTATCAAGCCTTTTCACCAGGTCTTGGACAAGGGGAGTAATATTTCTTTTTCCTATAACCACAGCGCTCCCGTTTCTCAGACGCGTTAGGAGCGGGAAATCTTCCTTTTCAGGCTTGAGTCTTTCTATCTCTTTTTGGGAAAGGTTGTCAAGTGCTCCCATTTCTAAAATTTCTATTTTTTTCCCCACGAGGCTCAGGATTTCAGGGATTACGTCTTCTCTTGGAGTTTGTCCGAGGGTAATAAATCCAATTTTCATCTGCCCCTCCAGCATCATGGGATATTTTTTCCTATTTCTTCGGCTACTAGCCGGAGAAGATTCGAATCTTTCACCCCCTCTCCAAGAATAAGCCTTCCTGCTGGCACAAAGATAAGAAAGACCTCGTTCCCTTCCTCTATTTGTGCACTTATTAAAGGAGTGAGCGATTGGGAATCGAAAGTCATGATAAGGTCAGGAAAGGTTGCTTCCCTAATACCGTTTAACTCGAGGGTCATGTATTCATTCCAGATAGAAATCTCTGCCCTTCCTCTTTCGGTTTTCAAAGAGAGGATTCCAAGGTCTAAACCCTTTTCTATTCGAAGCCTTTTTTCCTCAACATACCCCTTTCCAATCATTTTTCCCCCTAGGTAGCTGAGAATTTTCTTCAAAGCAATTTCTGGTTTTTTCTCCTCTTCAAGTAACATTTCCCCGATTTGAAGAGCCATCTTGATTGCTCCTTCTGCTCCATGTTTTCTCACGTAATGAACTGGACAGGGGTTCCTCGCAACCGCAACCATCCCTCCCGAGGCAATGGCTGCCTCTCTGATTCTCGTAGAAACGCTTTCAATGTTTCCTGAAAAGAAGTATTCGACTCGAATCCCTTCTCTTCTTCCCACGGCAGCCTGTTTTGAGATATAGCCCTTCTGGCGCTGAAGCCCCATGGAGCCCATCAGGGTAAGGGGATGAGCACGTCCATTACAGGGAGCATCTATGACAGGGATTCCTAAGTGAGCCGACTGAAGCCAGCCGTTGACAACTCCCAGAGCACCGATTTCAGATGAGATCAGACCCTCAATCTTTAAACTTGTCTTCTGAATGAAGTATTCAACAACTCTGACATAATCCTCAGGCTCAAGGAGATCCTTTCCTGCAGAGGGGGCACCAACAGCCGAAACAGTGAGAAGCAAAGAATCATCTCTGAGGTGGTTTAAAGAAAGTATCTCGTGGAATCCTCTTTCAAAGGCTGAGAAGGCGACCTTCTTCCCTTCCTCTATCCATCCCCCTCCCCCACCACCCAGCACAGCTCCACCCAGGACGAGGGCTTCTATTTTCCTCTCATCAATTTTAATCGATTCTTCCCTTTCTCCCACTTTCTCAATCCTCTTCAGCCGGAAATTCTAGCGCCGCGGCTTCGAAAGATTCTCATTCCTACCCAGTAGAGGAAGATTGCTGAGACTATTCCGTTAAAGGCGTAGATTGAAAAGGGGAAAAAGGGGATGCTTAAAGCAGGCCCTGAGGTCAGAAAACCTATCACTACTGAAATAAGATAAGCTCCGAGTGCAATGGGGTTCCAGGGCTCAAACGATTCATCCTCTTTATGGCTAGTTTTGTTTTTTCTTAGCAAATATTGCTCGGCAATGAGGATACCCCCGATGGGACTTACCACTATGCTCAGAAGGCTCAGAAAAAGCCCTAATCTAGAAAGAATTCCCAGAGCAGCAAGGAAGGAGGAAAAAATGCCCAGGAAAACAGCAAGCTTCCATCTCTCCAGCTTCAGGAGGCTGTTAAAGGCAAGAACAGAGGAATAGAGGTTGGAATCATTAGTAGTCCATTGAGCGAAGGCAATGGCAAGAAAGCCTACAATTCCCAGACCTGCGAATTCCGAAGAGATGATGATTCGAGGGAGATTTTCATGATAAAGACCAGTAGAGAGAGCAAAAATTGAACCAATAAGCTGAAGGAGAGCACTGATTCCCATGGAAAGAGTAGAAGCATAGAGAATCTCGCGAAGACGAGGCCTGGCGTAGCGGAAGATGTCAGCCGAAGTCACCGCCCCCACTATGAATCCCCCAGCGATTATGGAAGCCGAGGCTCCCAGAGTGGTGGGATAGGGAGAGGGGGTATGATTGAAGGCAAGGGAAATGAGCCTCTCTTGGGGCAAAAAGCCTAATCCAGTCTTCAAAGCAGCCACAAAAAAGACGATAATCATGGGAGGAACAACCACCCAGCTCAGAGCCTTCAACCCCCTGAACCCGAAAACTGCAGGAAGCATCATCAGCAGACCGCTTGCGAAGGCAAGATAAGGAGAGGGGATGGATGTTTTTGAATAGGTGATCAAGGTCTCTGCAAAGAGCCCAGCCTGGATTGAAAACCAGCCCATGAAGGAAAAACCCAGGCAGACGGAAATGAGGAGGGCGCCTTTAAGGCCAAATGAACTTCTGGCAAGAAGCGGAGTTGAGAGTCCTTCCTTTGCGCCCATATATCCAGTGAGTGTCATCATCGCCACTAAGAGAGTCTCGCCAAGAAGATAAGCAAGGAGTGTACGATGAAGAGAACCAAGCCCCATTCCAACTATCATCCCACGAAGAAGGGCTGACATAACAATGGCCACTCCAATCCAGACAATGGCAATGTCGACCCAAGACTTTCTTTTCTCCAAAGGAACAGGTTTGAGGGAATAATCTTCGAGTTTTTCGGCCACCTCCATTCTTGGCTCACTTCCCATGATTTTCTGTTTCACTTGGGTCTGAATGATTAGTCCTCAAAATTTTAATACATTATTCCTTGAGAATCAAAAAGATAAAAAAATTGGAATTGAGATGAAACAAAGGTCCTTTTAGTGGAAAGAAATTATGTTTTTAACCTTATTACAGAAAATAATTATTTCTGATAAAAAATCTTTTTTACCACCCGAAACTTCTTCTGCTAGAGCCTCTTCAGACGATGATGAGAAATCCCTAATAAAATGAAACAAATTTCTCTTATTCTGAAGACTTATTCCACTGGAAAGGGTCTTCGAGGGAAAAGTCAGGAATGAGGTGCTCTTCCTCGATGAAGGGCTCAGGCTGGATAAAGAGCGTGGCAAGATTTAAAGATAAAGCCTTTTCCACAACCTTCCTATATTTCAGAGGATCTACCTTCCTTTGGATTTCCTGCGGAGCCTTGAAGCAAGGGCGATACTGACTCATCAGGCTCAAACAGATTGAGGAATCGAGATTTTCGCCAATCCAGGAAATAAGACGAAGGGAATCTTCTTCATGGCCAGGTAGGAGAAGGTGGCGGAGGATAAGTCCTTTGCGTGCAATCCATTTCCTATCCACGATGAACTCAGGCTGTTGCCTATGCATCTCTTTGAGGGCTTTGGAAGCCCAGAAAAAATAATCTGGTGCAGAAGAAAATCTTTCAGAGACGAATGGAGAATAGTATTTGATGTCGGGAAGATAGATATCCACAACACCTTCTAAATGTTTTAATGTTTCGGGCTTTTCATACCCTCCGCTGTTATAGACTATGGGAATGTTGAGATTCCTGGAATAAGCGAGACTTAAAGCTTCAAGGATGGGGATCAGGAGATGAGTGGGGGTGACGAGGTTTATGTTCAGAGCTCCTTTTTCCTGAAGGTCTAACATCAAATTTGCGATAGACTCGGGAAGATGAGGTTTTCCCATGTTTTGCCAGCTGAGTTGATAGTTCTGACAGTAAAGACATTTAAGATTGCAGCCAGAAAAAAAGATTGTCCCCGAACCGCCCTTCTTAAATCCCAATTTCTTCTTATTTTTGAGAAAGTTAGAGTAACCGCTGAGCACTGGCTCCTCTCCAAAGTGCAACCCGGCATGAGAAATCGATGCTTCCTTCCCGCCTAGACAAAAGCCCTTTTCTCCCTTGCTTCGATTGACACCACAATTTCGCGGACAAAGGCGACACTCCCCCTCATTTGGCCTCAGGGACCTAAGGGCATTTTTTACCCTTTCAAGCTTTTCTTTTCTTTCTTTAGTACCTAGCGCTTCCGCTACCATTATTAGAACTAAATATTATAAGCGATCGGCGATTTCCTGGCTATAAGGCGAAGGAATGAGGAAGGTTCTTTTTTGAAAGGAGGCTAAGAAAAATTCAACAACGAATAAATAAAATTTTTACTTTCTCTGTAGAACAGGGATTTTCCTCTTCGTCCCTTATTTGAGTTCAATTCAACGAACAATCAAGGATTAGAAACTAAAACTAGTCTTAAAATTACTAAAGGTTATTGATAAATTTCTGGCTTAATTTTCTCAATCTGGAGGAGATGACAGAAGTAATTCTTGACATTATCAGATAGCCGATATGATTATTTTTCTTGAATAAATCACCCAGGGTATCTCCATTGAAGACAAGAAATTCTGAGGGCTCCATGGTCCACGAAGCTACAGTAAAGGTATGGGGCTCAACAAGAACAGACCAGCCAAAAAGGTCCCTTTTTTCGATAGTTTCAAGCGGCAACTGTTTTTTTCCCTTGTCTGTGCTCATTCTGATTTCTACCTTGCTCTTGACAACAAGATACAGGTTTGTAGCGATTGATTTCTCTTCAAAGATTCTTTTATCTGCCTCATAATCCTCTCTTTTCTCTATTTCTGTTATTCTGATATTGTTTCTACTCGTAATCTTTGAGGTCTTTGAAAATTCTAAATTTTCTTAACTCTTCAATTAAAATTATAAATCTTTTTCCCTTCTAAATATACTATTTCGATTGTTTTAATAATATTTATTTAAATAATGATGAGACCTTTGTCAAGCTTGGATCTCACTCAGGCATAGATATGGAATATAGAGGAGAGGGATAGTGATGTAAGGGAGAAGCCGCCAAGATGAACAAACTTTTAAGTAACTTAGGAAGAATCGATAGAATTCATTCCCAAAACTTAGCGAGCTCTTTTCAGTCATTTTCCTTTTCCTTACCGACGAGCAGATGGAGAATAGTGCTACGGAAAATTTAGAATATATTCACTCAATCTGAGTTAAGTTTTGGCCTCATGGATAGAGAATCTCTTTGAAACTTTGATGTTTATTTAATCTTTAGCATTTGGCATCGTGCGAAGCCATGTTTAGCCATAAAAAAAGAAAGCTCTCCCCAATTTTAAATAATCCTTCTGGATCCAATTTAGTCACTAAATAATAACCAAAATGGTTCTTGCGAATTTAGTGGGGGTAAACCCAAAGAATCCAGAATATCATAAAGCCTTGAGAGAACCCTTAAATGAGATAAGTTAAGGCAAAATTGACAATGAGCCTCTCTGGTCTATTGATATTCAGCTTAATAACCCGACCGACATTAATTCCTTCTTAGCTACCTGAAAATATATTTTTTACTCATAATAAAAGCGAATTAATCGAAGTAGATTAGATTTTTCTTTTTCTTATCTTAAGGTTAATCTATACGATCGAGAATAATATTTTTTGAGAGTAAAATTTTTAAAAATGAAAAGGCCAATCGATTCCAGGATTCTTCTTGCATTAATGATGCCCTATTTAAAGAAAAGAAAGATACAGAAAAAATTTTAGGATATTACTTTTCCACGAATAAACAATCATTAAAGTTTGAGAGAAAAAAGAATATCTTAATTGAGGTTAAATTGAGGCGAAATTTTTCTCTGGACATAAAAAAGTTAAATTCTCAAGCAAAAATTTCATAGAATTGAGAGTTAAAAGTAGAGGAGAATAAAGAAATGAGATAAAATTAAATTTGCTTGTGAATGAAGAGAGAAGGTGAAAAGATTAATTAATAGAAAATAAAAATTATTTTATTCATCCTCATTAAAAGAAAAATGCGATGAAGATTTTGACTCTTTTCTTAAAGTTTTTGTCAATGAGTTTACTCTTTTTTATCTTTCTTTCAATTCAAGTTTTTGGACAAAAAATTGTGCAGAGAGAAAAGCAAATTCAAGTCGACGGAAATCTCGAAGAATGGACGAAGTTTGAGGAAATTGCGCTTGAATTTTCCCCAGAGGGAAGAAAGATTGAACCTTCTCGAGACATTCAAGTGATGCTCCAATTCAGCTTTGACGAAAAAAACTTCTATCTCGCAGTAAAAGCCATCGATGATATTTTTGATTTCCAACAAAGTGGCTGGAAATATGGGGATGGTATTTATCTCACCTTCGTCGAGCCTTCAAAAGGGAATGAGGGCGAAAACTTCATAAGCTTCGGAATCTGGATAGAGGGAAATAAAGAAACGATGGTAGTAGTTAACAGGAATGGGGAATATTTTCCCCATATTTCTCTAAGAGATGCCAGAGTAAAGGCTATTGCCGATTATTCTCAGAGAATGATTTTCTATGAAATATCAATCCCCTGGAAAGAAATAATTCCCTTCAGACCGTTCATTAATCAAAAATATGGCATAAACCTTGTTTATGTGGATAGCGACAAGGAAGAAAGGGAGGTATTGCAGCTTGAACCTGATCCTGACTACGATAGTGAAAACTCAAGGAAAAGACGGGGACTCCTCTTTGATTTTATGTTTCATTTTCCAGAAGAATATGAATTTCAAGCCTCATTGAATGGAACCCATTTTTATATGAATCAAGAAAGAATTCTCACCTTAGCTATAAATTCCTTCCAACAGGCATCAGGGTGGCAGCTAAAATATATCCTAACTTCAGCTAGGGGGAATGTTTCAAGTGAAAAGGAAATTAGCTTGAAAGAGGGCTTAAACCTTTATGAAACACAGCTTGGAGGAATCAATCTCTGTTCTGGTTCTCATCTCCTGAGTGTGGGAGTGATTGATGAACAAAAATCTTTGAGATACGCCGAAGATTTTGAGTTTTATCTTGTGGATAGAGAGGAGTTAGAAAGATTCGAGAGAAAGATTTTAGAGGCAAAAGGGAGTGAGGCTTTTTTAAAAGATGAAAGATTCAAGGAAAGTCTTCCCACTCTTGAGATAAGGCTTGAATGGATAAGGGAATTTATGGAGAGCCCTTCTCGGTTTTCGGATATAAGAGAATTGAAAAATTGGTTCGAGGAAGTGGATTTACTTTTAAAGAATGTTGAGGAGAAAAAGCCAGCTCTTTTCCCCGAAGGAAGCGTGGTAAGACTTGCTTACCGTTCAAAGCTTGACGGCACCCTCCAGCCATATTCGATTCTTATTCCCTTTAACTATGATTCTAAGACCCCGATTCCCCTTTTTATGACTCTCCATCCAAGCGGGATGGATGAAAGCAAGGCTTTAAACGAAGTTGCTTCTGCCTTTTTCAGGACAAGGGGAGTAAGGGAGGGGCTGAATTTTATAATAGTTTCTCCTAAGGCAAGGAGTCTTTCCGACTGGTATCTGGGTGATTCAGGTGAAGAGGTCCTCGAGTGTCTAAAGCATGTAAGCAAACTGTATAATATCGACAAGAAAAATATGGTCCTGGATGGATTTGCAATGGGGGGTTACGGGGCATGGAGACTTGCCCTTCTTAATCCAGGACTCTTTAAGGCCCTCATCATCCGGTCCGCTCCAATTTCTCCCCCGGATTACCTCAAAGGAGAGAATATCCTTGACCTTCTGGAAAAGGGCAAGGGCTTCAATGTATTCGTCATCCATGGGATAAAGGATAGAGTGGTCCCCGTGGAACAAACGCGGAGAGTTGTAGAAAAGCTAAAAGAGCTGGGGATTAATCATAGATACCTCGAGTTGAAAGATGCTTCTCATGGAGGATATGATGCATGGAAGGAAATCTTTAATTGGCTCAAGCTTGTAGTGAAAAGAGAAAAAGGAAAAAGAGAAAAAATCCCCTTTAGAACCTCCTTTACTAAAATCTCATCGCCAAAAATTTAATTTGAGCGATTTTCTTTTATCTTTATTCGAAGACCCTATATTAACCCTTTCCAAGGATTCAGCAGAACGTTTGCCATGGTAAAAAGCTTGAATTATTCTTTTAAAATTTATTCTTTCAATTTAAACTTTGGTTGGTCTTTCTTTCCCTTTGTGTGACGATTGAATACACTTTATCCGAGCAAAATAGGAAGGAGTAATTTAAGTTTAAAAATTTAAGTTTAAATCGGGTGGGATAAGGACTTTTTGATTCAGTTCATCCCCAATATGCGATTGGCTAGAAAATATTTATCCTGTATTATAAGTTTTAGCCTAGGCCAGATTTCTTGAAGTCTAAGTCTAACCAGGCTAACATAGGTTTGATTTTTAGCGAATGCGCTGTGGAGCTCATTCCATGGAGGAAGGAGATGACCAAGAAAAGTAATAAACAGATCTATAGAGAGTGGATTTTCTTTCTTTCTTTAATCCTTCCTTTATCTTTCTCTTATACGGTTCGAGCCGTGCAGAATAAAGAATATGAAAAATACAGGGGCTATCTTTTAGAGCAGATAAAGAGAGTTGAGGAGGAATTCAAGGCCAATCCAGAGAATGGGGAACCGAGGTTTAAACTTGCCCATCTCCTTTTTCAAGCAGGAGATTTCTGGGAAGCAAAGGAGCTGCTTCAGCCACTTTTTAAAAGACCAAGGCCTTCTGTGGAAGCGGCTTTCCTTATGGCAAGGCTTGAATATCTAACTGGTAATTATGAGAGAGCAGAAGAAATATTGGAGAGAATCAGAACGGGCTTTTCTAAGGGAGATAAGATTCTGAAAAACGCAGAAACTCTTCTGCTATTCGTTTATTATCAGACAAACCAGTTTCATAAGGGTGAAACTATTTTTAAAGAGGGAAGAATCGAGCTTCCTTTGCTCGAGTTGATGAGGTCATTTAAAGAAGAAGTCCCTTATCAAATTAAATGGAAAGGTGAGAAGAAAGTAGCAGAAGCCTCTTTCCTCGTCACAGACCCAATTCCTGTGATTTCTATGGAGGTTGAGGGGGAAAAGATTTACGCCCTGATTGATACAGGAGCAGACTGTTTCATTCTCGACACAGAAAAAGCCGAAGAGCTAGGGATTGAAGAGATTTCTAAGGTTGAGGGGACATTCGGGGGAGGGAAAAAAGCTGAGCTTGGTTTTTCAAGAGTTAACTCGATTAAGATTGGAGAGGTTTCTCTAAATTGTGTTCCCATTTCGCTCCTTCCCACAAGGAGGTTCTCCAGGGTGTTCGCTGAAGGAAGATATATCATTGAGGGAATCCTGGGAGTGGGGGTCTTGAAGCAGTTTTTATCCACAATAGATTATTTGAAAGGGAAATTAGTTCTTCGGGAAAAATCAGCAGAGGGGAAGAAGGTGTTTCTCAAAGAGATCGAAGGAAAACCCTTCACTGAGGTTCCTTTTATTCTTGCTCAGACTCATATGCTTTTGGCGAGGGGGAGGTTGAATGAACGCGAGGATCTCACCTTTTATGTTGATTCAGGCCTTGTGAGTGAGGCGGCCTTTTCAGCACCCATTCAAACTTTAAATTACGTGGGAATTCCCATTCCTGAAACTAGAGTCCAGGAAGATTCAGTCGGAGGAGGGGGCAGTAAGTGGGCTTCAGGGATTTTCCCCATAAAGATATTGGGACTTGGGGAGCTCAAGCAGACTGAGCTTCTGGGTGAATATGGCTCACGAACACCCGATACTTACTGGGGACTTGGCTTCATTCAAGACGGAATGATCTCACATCGCTTTCTGCGTCGTTATTCCTGGACGCTTGATTTTTCAGAGATGAAATTTATTTTTACAGAATAATATTCAATGAGAACAGAGTTTGAGAGGAGGATTGAATGAAAAGATTTTTAATCTGGGTCCTCGCTTTTCCTCTGGTTCTTTTTGGACAGCAGAAAATGTTCAAGGAACCATTGAGTAAAAGAATAGCGAGTTACAACATCAGCTGCAGGCTCAATCCCGAGAGTAAAATCATCAGCGGAGAAGAAATCCTCACCTGGAAAAATACCTCCAAGTGGCCGGTAAGAGAGCTTCAATTCCACCTCTATCAGAATGCATTCAGTGACCCGCGGAGCTCATTTCTTACAGAACTTCCGGAAATTCCTGAAAGGCTAAAAGAGGACTGGGGATATTGCAAGATTTTGAAAATGATACTTCCTGATGGCACAGACCTCTTGCCTAATCTTGTCTTTATCCAGCCCGATGATGCTAATCCTTTTGATAAGACTGTTTGTGCAGTAAGGCTTCCTAGCAAGATAGAACCTAGAGGAGAATTGAGGCTCTTGATTTCATTTGAAACCAAGCTTCCGCCTGTTGTTTCCCGTTCCGGATATGAGAGAAATTTTTTCAGTGTCACGCAATGGTTTCCCAAAATCGGAGTTTTAGAAAACGAGCGCTGGGTTTGTCACCAATATCATAGCCACGGTGAATTTTATTCCGATTTTGGTGTTTATGATGTAACAATTACAGTCCCAGAGGAATATACCGTCGGGGCAACAGGAATATGCATCGAGGAAAAAAATCTAGGTAACGGATGGAAAAGATTACGTTATTATTGTGAAGATATTCATGATTTTGCCTGGTTTGCTGACCCCGACTTTGTGGAGATTAAAGATCGCTTTGAAGATACAGAGATTCGCTTCCTCTGTCAGCCAGACCATCTCTCCCTTGGCGAACGCTTCCTCAAGGCTGTTAAGGTTTGTTTTGAATATTATGGGAGTCGATACGGAAAATACCCTTATCCCATACTCACCATGGTAGATACAAAGCATAGAGACACAGGGGAGATGGAATATCCCACCATCTTTCTCACTGGGAATTTCGATTCAAAGTATGAAATTGAAGTGTATCAGGCTGAGCCCCTTCCCCCTTCTGACCTCTATATAGAGTGGTTAACAATCCACGAATGCGGGCATAACTGGTGGATGGGAATGGTTGCAAACAACGAAACAGATGATGTCTGGCTTGATGAAGGCATAAACTCGTATGCCTCTACCAGGGCTCTTGAATATGGATACGGAGTTTATCTTTTAAAAGAACATAAAGGAATTACTGAAACAGCAAGAGAACATGAGAGAAGTTTTTATCTTAAGATACCGAGGGCAGCCACTGTGCTTCAGCCCTCATGGCTCTTCCGACCAGGAGATGAATATTTCACCTTCACTTATTGCAAGCCTGAGCTAATGCTTCATACCCTGCATAATTATTACGGAGATGAACTCTGGGGGAAGGTGATGAAGACATTTTTCGAGAGATGGAAATTTAAACATCCTAAAACAGAAGATTTTTATGAAGTAGTACAGGAAGTGACCGGGAAGAATTGGAAACGTTTTCTCGATGAATTCCTGAAAACAACTCATACTTTGGACTTCAGGGTGGAGAAGGTTGAAAATAAGAAAGTCTGGATAAAGAGAGAGGGTTGCCTGAGATTTCCAGTTAAGGTTTTAATTCACTTTCTAGATGACAAAGAAGAAGTTCTGGAATGGGATAATATCCTGGATTCAATTCTGTACGATTTTTCAGATAGGGGTGAAATTGAATATGTGAAAATCGACCCTGAGGATATCATCGAATTTGAACTCGAGAAGAGAAATAATTACTGGATTAAATAGGAAGACTTAATCTCTATTAATGCAAAGGAGGTTAAAGAAAAGAAGGGAGAGAAGCTCTTCATTATGCGGTTCTTAAATTTTTCGCTTTTATTAAAGGCGATTGACCTTTCGCGAAGGATACCAAGTAGCCAGTCGACAAACTCTAAATTAGTCAAAGCATAATTTGCCTGAGCCGGGGATGAGGGAGGTTTATTGGCGTTCAAATTCAGGTTCTAATCCACTCCATTTATTTGACCTTTATTCCAGAATTTGTTTTTCTGAATCAAAATATCGAATCCCTTAAATCGGTAGCGGCGGATGTCGTTATCTTCTAGATATTTCCCCTTTCCCTCAAGAATTGTCTCAAAAGCCTGGCTCACCCGGATAAGTACCTCACTTTCCACCCAGGGTTCATTATGTCCAGAGCAAATGTGGTCGAATTCCTCTAGACGGAGTACGAGCTTTTTATTAGAAGCGATATAATCAGCAATTTTTGAATCAGGGGTGTGGGCGTATAGAGGACCTGGAAAAAAGTGGTCCCCTGAATAGAGAATCCGCTGGGATTTATCCAGCAAGCACATCTGACCCGGAGAATGGCCGGGAGTGTATATCACTTCAAGTTCCCGATCTCCTAGTTCGATTATATCCCCGTCCTCAACCAATAAAGTTGGAGTAATAGAGGGAATGGTCCAAGTTTCGGAGTCAAAATTTTCTGGGAGAGGCTTCCAGAGATAATCACCGGAGATGTATCTCTGGAGTGAGGCGTTATCCATTCCTCTTGCCAGCACTTGCAAGGCAGTTTCATTATTGTAATGGATGATTTCATCGAAACGCCAGGCTCCCCCCACATGATCATAATGTTCGTGCGTAAGCACCACTACAATCGGCAAATTAGTTAATTTCTCGACTACCTCACGGATATTTCCAATTCCGGTACCGGTATCTACTAAGGCAGCCCTTTCCTTCCCTTCAACAAGGTAGCAAATTGCTTCTTCAAATTGATTAGGCTCATAAATAGCATAGGTGCCTTGAGCGAGGCGGTAGACATCAAACCAGGACTGAAACGTTTTCACTTTTTCTAATTTTGAATAAACTGGACGCGGATGGACTTTCCACCATTTATCCGGCTGAATTAAACGGGATGTCTCCCTTTCAGATTTGCAAGTCCCTCCAGCCAAAATTGAAACCATAGAAATTCCTATGAAGATAACCATCCCTATGTTATGCATTTTCTCTCTCCTGAATTTTAATTCAAGCCGCTTTACGTTTTATTCTTTACTAAAAACTGAAGGTAAAGTAAATCTTACCCTAAAGCGGGAGGCTCTTGCTTTGTTTTTTCTAACTAGAACTCTTTGGGGAAAATAAATATTTTTTATAAAACAAATATGAAACCAATTTATATTTTGAAAATATATGAAATAAAATGAAGAGATAAAATTAAAATGCAAATTTGTGAATCAGGTTGGTCGTTTGAAATTTTTTTCACATTTACACTCGAAATAAGCTTTAAAAAACTTCTCATAGGCTTTATTTTCTGTTGATTTTTTCTTGCAATTTGATAAATTGCCTTAGAAAATGTTTCAGAGAGAGGAAGCCTTAAATGGGGGCTCTGACGTTTAAGAAATATTTTGTTCCTGCGCTTGTCTTTCAGGGGGTCTTAATCGGCGGGGGATATGGAACTGGCCGTGAAATTGTGGAATACTTTATGAAATATGGGCCTCTTGGCGGTATTCTGGGCATGTTTCTCGTCACTCTTGTCGTCTGGTCTCTGATTCTTGCCCTTACTTTTGAATTTTCAAGAAAATTTCGTCATTATGATTATCGTTCTCTGCTGAAGAATTTACTGGGAAGATTCTGGGTTTCTTTTGAGCTTCTTTATATCCTTCTCCTTGTGATTGTTCTAGCTGTTGTCGGGTCAGCATCGGGAGTATTGTTGAGAGATCACTTGGGGATTCCTTACCTAGTAGGGGTCTCGATTATGTTAATTTCTTGTGCCTTCTTGACTTTCAAAGGAAGCAATCTAATCGAAAAATTCCTTTCAGCCTGGTCAATTTTCATCTATGTTGTCTACGGCATCTTCCTGGTTGTTGCTCTTCTAAAGTTCAGTCCCATGATAGAAAAGAATCTTGCCTCAGGAATTATTCACTCCAGATGGGCGCTTGGTGGGTTTAAGTATGGACTTTACAACATGTGTGTAATTCCTGCAATTTTATTCTGTATTAGACACATTGAAACTAGGAAAGAAGCCATCCTCTCTGGAATTATTGCTGCTCTGGTGGGGATTATCCCTGCGTTTTTATTCTATTTGGGTATTCTCGGTCATTACCCCGAAATAATAACCAAAGAAGTCCCTGCTGTCTTTGTCATCCATAAGATGAAGATGCCCATCTTGCTCATTGTTTATTTAATAATGCTTGTGGGAACATTGGTTGAAACTGGAACAGGTTTCATCCACGGAGTTAATGAGAGAATAAATTCGGCTTTTCAAGAAAAAGGTAAGACCTTTCCCAAATGGCAAAGGCCGATTGTTGCGGTGGTGATGCTTCTGGGAAGCCTTGCGCTCTCAACTTTCGGATTGATTGCTTTAATTGCTAAAGGCTATGGATTCATAAGCTGGGGGATCTTTTTTGTGTATTTCATTCCTCTAATCACGATAGGCCTTTATAAAATATTAAAGTACTAAAAAAATTAGCATTTCTCTAGCAATCTAGATTTCTTGAGCTCATTCCCTTCTCTCGAAGCGATAAAAATCTCTCTTTTTGATTGCTATTAAGAAGAGTGGAATTTATGATATTTTTTAGGTTCGAGAGTGGAGGTAATTAGATCCGAATTATTTCTTCAATTTTTTTCAAACTTAGCCTCATCCTTAAGAGTTCTTTTCGCTTCAGTTAAGTTTTATATTCTATTTTCTTCCTTTTTTCAGAGACAAGCGTAAGATACAAATAAGAGAAATGAAGAAGATAAAAGAATTAAAATTTTCCCCTTCGATTCTGGCGAGTAAAGGTTAATCACCCTAAAATTCACCCCTAAAGGCTATTGTTTTACCTTATTGAGGAGTCTATCATCGATAAGGATATATGTAGACAACGAAGTTTAATTTTATTTTCTTCTAATAGAGAGAAGGAAAATGGCTGCATCCAGAGCTAAAGTTCTCTTAGTAGAGGATAATCCTGTAGATGCCGAAATGATTGCCAATATTTTGAGGAAGAAAAATCATAAGGTCATAGTGGCTACCAATGGAAGAGATGGAATTAGGATGGCTCTAGAAGAGATGCCCGATTTAATTCTGATGGATATGATTTTGCCGGGCATGCATGGACTTGAAGCCACAATAAAGTTAAAAAAATTCCCTAAGACCAAGGATATCCCCATCATTGCTATCACTGCCTTACATTCTCCTGAGTTTATCTCTGAATGCTATGACGAAGGAATCGATTGCTTCATACGTAAACCCTTTTCCCCAGATGAACTCTATTCAAAAATCGAGAAATATTTGATTAAAACTAAGAGAGAAGCTAGGAAATTGATGATTGTGGCCGATGACCCTATTCTTATTACCATGCTGAGCATGAGTTTGATAAAAAAGGGATATGAAGTGTTCACTGTTCCGTGGAAAAAAAACATGAAGAGCGAAGTAAAAAAATTTATGCCCCATTTGATTCTTTTAGACGGTGTCTCATTTGAGAGAGAAGATAGAGCCATTTTGGATGAATTTAGAAAAGAAATAAATACCTTAGGAACCCCTGTCATTATAATGTTAGACAGTGGAGATTTTGAGGAAATTAAAGGACGGAGTAAAGGATTTGAAATATGTGAATATCTTATGAAGCCCTTTAAATCAGAGGAGATGATGAGCAAGATTAAAAAGCTACTTAAGGTATAGACCATCTGAATATTCTCTTCTTTAAGACACAAAGATTAATTGTCTTTAATCTATGATTGATGCCTTTTATGCAAATAATAAGAGGATACTGATCAAGAAGAAAGGTTTAAAAAATTAGATTAATAAAAAATTTTGGTTCAGCCGACTTTTCTGTGGTTCTGGGGGGATATAAAATGACTCCGAAAGGATCGGAGTCATGCAAGATACAGAGCTTTAGCAGTATGTTTTGGGTCTTGAGGAACCTTGGGATGTGGAAAGAGGGAA
>CAYSCS010000085.1:0-12432 GCA_964429695.1 uncultured Eubacteriales bacterium | reverse complement strand
TAATCGCTGCTCTACGAGCTAGTTTTTGCGCAACTGTGGTCGGAAAGTAATCTTATCCGGGAAAGATGGGAAGCAGGTGGTGATTATTTAGGAGGTGAAGGAGATAAAGCTGAGGAGGCCGAGGGTCTATGATGTTCAGGCTGGTTCTCATCTGGGTATGGGAGCTTCTGGACCAAAGCTGTGGCAAGAGAATGGTGGCCAGTTTGAGATGGCTAGTGCCAGGGCTTGGGAAATAGGGGGAGCAAAGAGAGGAAGAAGTATGAGCTAAAATCGCGAGCCAGGACCAAGCCGGGCACTCTTCTTAAACACTAGGTCCTGATAAGGACCTTTTCCGAGTGGGATGAAGGGAGGCCTGGGTTTTGAGAGATAGACCTAGTGGGTAATGACGGGGGTAATGTTCAGCTCTGGGCCTCCCAGGCTCTAGAGAGGATAAAACAAAGGCTTCCTTTTCGCTGCTGGGTATAGACTCAGATAACGATGGAACCTTCATCAATGGACATCTCATCCAGTACTGTCGGGAAAACGAGTTGACCTTTACCCGAAGCCGGCCTTACCGGAAGAACGATAATTGTTATGTGGAACAGAAGAACTACTCTGTGGTTTGGCGCCTGGTGGGTTATCTCAGGTATGAGACGGAAGAGGAGCAAAAGCTCTTAGAACAGATTTACTTGCGCTCCGGGTTGGATTATCACTTCTTTCGGCCTAACCTGAAGCTAAGGAGTAGAGAGAGGATAGGGAGCTGGGTGAGAGGAAGATATGATCTGACCAAGACGACCCCTAGAGATTATTAGGATCGCCAGGGATTACTCAGGGCGGCAAAAGAACCAGCGCCTGAGAAAATACCAGGAGCTGAACCTAGTAAAGCTAAAGACAGAGAGAGAGAGACTAAAAGGCAAGCTGTGGCGACTACAAAGAAGAAAGAAAAACTGCACAAATTTTCGTATAGATTCTTACGTGAGGCACTGATTAGGCTTTCATATAGATTTTCTCGTGAGGCAACAGGTCAATGTATAGATAAGGGGATAGAAAAGACTTTTAAAATGGAGATTAAGTTCTTGAAGGGAGAGGTTGAATTTTGTATTTTTTGTCTAAGTGCATGAGGATAAGCTGTTTCTTTTTATTATTCGAATCAATTTTGATGAAAACAACTTTTCCGGAAAGAAAGAGTCTCAGATGGTTTTCTAAGATTAAGGTTTTAGGTATTTCAAGACAAAGATTAAGTTTTGAGCCGATGGTCACATCTGAATCCAAGGGAAAAATAGCTTCTTGGGCGCTTATAGAGGTCAATTCGGTTTGTTCTTGAAATTCTCTTCCCCGAGCATCTACACCTGAGACTGAAGTGGGAAGGCAGATGTCGAAGTCTCGCTCTCTTTTTATCATTTTTGTTGTCCTATAATCTATTGAGCTTTTCACTGGCCTAACACAATTCATTTTATTGCTCATTGTCTTCTTCTCCAGCCGTTTAGACAATCGCTATTCAAGATGAATTTTGGGGTGATTTTCTTTCTTTTTTTCTCCTCTAAATAGACGGAGTGAGAGGCTAATTCCTTTCTCCGCTTGAGATAATCCCCAGTCAAAGCTCTTTTTCTGAGGAAGCTATGAATCTCGGTTTTTAGAAAGAAATTGGACTTATTTTTCATCTCTTTTAATCACATATTTATTTTCAAACTTTAAGGAAACTCTCTGCCTTAAATCACGACTATTGGTGATTTCAATGAATGCCACCCTTCCTCTAATTATCAATTTGAGCCTTTTATCTTCGGAAAGCTTGGGAGGCAGGTCTATGCTTAATTTCAGCTGAGACCCTATTGCCACCCGACTTTTCAACCAGAAGGAAGAGCCCTGATGACTTATGTAAGAGAGGGTTGTCTCTTCTGCAAATTGCTTTCCCTCAAGGTCTTTTCCTTCAACCAGCGTAGGGAGAGGGAGCTTGAATCCCTTTTCTAGATCAATACGATGTTTTTTGGCATCACCTCTTAGGATGTCATCCTCCATTTTCCGCTTCCTTTTCTTTTTTAGAGCTTAAAATCTCAGGTTTAAAAGGCTCGGTCAATCACCTTTTTGGATGAAATAAGGGGTGAATTTTTAATTGATGATGCTCACCATGTTCTTTATATGTTTAGAGAGAGCTTTCAAATCGAAAAAATCGAGAGCGTAGAGGGGGTTCTCATTCGATTCCTTGACAAAGATAGGGGGGATAGATAGAATGACTCGAGAATGAAGAAAGCGGAGAACGAAGCGAAGACCGAAGAAAGGTTTGTGACCAAAATTACTCCCAAGAGCACTGATTTTTCTAGATGGTATGTGGAGATAATTCGGAAGGCTGACCTTGCAGATTATGCACCCGTCAAAGGGATGATGGTTATTAAACCCTATGGATATGCACTCTGGGAGAACATCCAGCAAAAACTCGATAAAAGAATAAAAGAGGGAGGACATGAGAATGCCTATTTTCCTCTTTTCATCCCTGAAAGTTTCTTGAAAAAAGAGACCGAGCATCTTGAAGGCTTCTCCCCTCAAGTGGCGTGGGTGACTCGAGGAGGCGATGAGGAACTTGAAGAAAGGCTGGCGGTGAGACCAACTTCGGAAGCAATCATAGGAAATATGTATGCCAAATGGATAAAATCATGGAGAGACTTACCTGTTTTGATAAACCAGTGGGCAAACATAGTTCGCTGGGAGAAGGTGACGAGGCCTTTCCTCAGGACAACAGAGTTCCTTTGGCAGGAGGGGCATACTGCTCATGAGACCTTCGAGCAGGCGCAGGAAGAAACACTTAAGATTCTTGAGCTTTACAGGGAATTCGTGGAAACAGAGCTGGCTATTCCAGTAATCTCGGGGAAAAAGACAGAAAAAGAAAAATTTGCAGGTGCCTATGAGACTTATTGTATTGAAGCCTTGATGTCGGACGGAAAGGCACTGCAGATGGGAACTTCCCATAACCTCGGGCAACATTTTTCGAAAGTATTCAACATCAGGTTTGAAGACAAGAATCAGAATCTTCAGTATGTATGGCAGACATCCTGGGGGGTTTCTACGCGTCTCATCGGTGCCCTCATCATGAGTCATGGGGATGATTCAGGTCTTCGACTCCCTCCCCGAGTAGCTCCCATCCAGGTTGTTCTGATTCCGATTTCTATCGGAGAATGGAAGAAAGAGATTATCCCCATAATGGAAGAACTTGAGAGAAAGTTGAAAAAAGCAGGGATAAGAACAAGGCTAGATGACAGAACAGAATACACCCCCGGCTGGAAATTCTCTGATTGGGAAATGAGAGGAGTTCCAGTGAGAATTGAAATTGGTCCTCGAGACATAAAGCAGAAGCAGGCCGTGATAGTCAGGCGGGATAACATGGAAAAGTTTTCTCTAGGCCTTGATTCTGTGGTGGAAAAGCTGGGGACCATACTTGAGGATGTTCAGCTTTCTCTTTTCACCGAAGCTCAGGAGTTTCAAAAGAAAAATACTCATGAGGTTAGCAGCTACGAAGATTTCAAATCCATCCTTGAGTCAAAAAGAGGGTTTTTAAAGGTATTTTGGTGTGGAAGTTCAGAGTGTGAACAGAAAATCAAGGAAGAAACTGCAGCTACCATTCGTGCTATTCCTTTGGATAGAACGCCGGAAGAATCACGGGGGAAATGTATCCTTTGTGGGAGGGATTCCAAGCTGAAGGTCTACTTCGCTCGAGCCTATTGAAAAGGTCAGGGACCTAAACAAATAAATTTGAGAAGGAGGGGGTAATTTTTTCCTTCCTTCCTCGGCAGGGAGAACTTCTTTGGTAACCCTCGATGATTTCAAGAGAGAGAGAGAAAGGATGGTGAAGGCTCAGATTGAGGAGAGGGGAATAAAGGATACGAAGGTTCTGGAAGCAATGCGAAAAGTCCCCCGTCATTTGTTCGTCCCAGAAGAGATGAAGGCTTATTCATATCATGATGAGCCGCTTCCCATAGGGGAGGGGCAAACAATTTCTCAACCTTATATTGTGGCTTACATGACAGAGGCCTTGAGCCTTGAGGGCGTGGAAAGGGTGCTTGAGGTCGGCACGGGTTCAGGTTATCAGGCAGCAATCCTGGCAGAAATCGTGAAAGAGGTCTATTCTGTTGAGATTGTAGAGAAGCTTTCTCTGAGGGCACAGGAAGTATTGAAAAACCTGGGATATAAAAACATATTTTTAAAGGTAGGAGATGGTTCTTTAGGATGGGAAGAATACGCACCCTTTGATGCAATCATCGTCACTGCTGCTGCCGCAAAGATTCCCCAGGCGTTGCAGGACCAACTTAAAGTCAAGGGGAGGATGGTAATTCCTGTGGGTGTTACCTTTCAAGAACTCTTTCTCGTGGTAAGAGAAAAGGCAAAGATTAGGAAAAAGAGGCTCCTTCCCGTAAGATTTGTCCCCTTAATTTCTACCCATTGAGTGATTATTGAGCAGAGGTAAAATATGGATGCAAAATTAAGGTTTTTGGGGCTTGCATCTTGTTTCATGGCGGGCTTGGTTCTGGTTTTTCCGCTTTTAAGCGGGGAAGAAGCAGAGAAAGATAAATTCATCCAAATCATCCTTCCCAATGGCAATCTAATTAGAGCTGAACTCGCGAAGACGAATGAAGAAAGAGCTCGAGGTTTGATGTATCGAGAAGGCATAGCTTCGGATCAAGGCATGCTATTTATCTTTGAGGAAGAAGAGATTCATTCATTTTGGATGAAAAATATGAGTTTTCCTATCGATATAATATGGTTAGATGAGGGAAAAAGGATTGTCCATATGGAAATAAATGTCCCTCCCTGTAAAGAAATGCCCTGTCCGACATATGCTTCAAAGATACCTTCTCTCTATGTGTTGGAGCTTAAGGCAGGTTGTGTAGAGAGTAATGGACTCAAACTCTACGATAGGCTCGAGTTCATCCTTCCCGCAGAATAGCATCTTATTTTCTTTTTTTATCTTTGAGCAGATTTTCTAACTCAATTGCTGCATTCAGAGATGATATTTTTTCACCCAGAAGAGCATCTATTTTTTTGTAATTTTCCAAGATTTCCTCTTTTTTCTCCTTTGAATCAAGTATTTTCTTTATCTCTAGGAAAAGGTTTTTGGGATTGAAATTCTTCTGGATGAGCTCAGGGACAATTTTTTTCTGAGCGAGAATATTTACTATGCTGTAGAATTTTATCTTGACCATTCTTTTGCCTAGGATAAAGGTAAGCGGCGAGAGACGATAAAAAGCAATAAGAGGGGTTCTGAGAAGCAATACTTCAAGGTTCGCCGTCCCGCAGGCTGAAAGAGCGATATCGCTTGAGGCGATGGCTTCATAGGTGTCTTCCCTGAGAATTTTAAGCTCAGGAATCTGGCTGGGAATGTATTTCAAAATCAAATTTTTGTCGATGTTTTCGGCAAGGATGAGTACGAATTGAGAGGGAATTCTGGATTTTATGAGCCAAATTGCCTGAGAGAGAACGGGCATATGGTTTTTAACTTCGAGCAATCTACTTCCAGGCAAAAGACAAATGAGCACTTTTGATTCTTCTAAGCCATACTTTGCAAAGAATTCATTTTTTGAAAGATTCACCCTAATCCTCTCTCTGAGAGGGTGACCAACATAGACAGCAGGAATCCCGTATTTTCTATATATTTTTTCTTCGAAGGGGAAGATAAGCAGCATCTTATCCACGGTTTTTTTTATTGTTTTTAACCTCCCTGCTCTCCAAGCCCACACTGTAGGACTCACATAATAAAGAACAGGGATGGATAGTTTTTTGAGTTTCTTTGCCAACCTCAGGTTAAAATCTGGAAAATCGATGAGGATTGCAGCTTCAGGCCTTAACTTTTCTGTCTCCTGAACTATATTTTTAAATATTTTTTTCAATCGGGGCAGATGAGAGAAAACTTCAAACATCCCTCCCACTGCCATCTCCTCGATGGAATGGAGGAGGCGCACTCCTTCCCTTTCCATATTTCTTCCTCCTGAACCAAAAAACTTAAATTCTGGATTACGGGAGAGAAATTGATGGACGAGGGTTGCGCCAATCTTTTCTCCTGAACTCTCACCTGTGACGATAAGGCAGGATGGCATCACTTGGCTCTTTCTTTTCCATAATAAACAATCTCAGGGAGCTTTTGGGGGTCTTTGCCGTAAAAAAAAAGCCAAAGGTTATAGAATTCCTGTTTTTGATATATTTTGATCGATTTTCTTCTTGATGAACTGACTACCCCTAGAATATGAGGGTTTTCTAGGGAGGATAATGCCTCTTGAGGAGCAATCATCACTTTTTGGACTGATTGCTCCTTCTTTTCAGTCAAAGTTTCCTGGTGGAGGATGATGTCCCATTTTCCATGTTTCGTCATGGGGTCAGGATAGAGCTTGCGCAGGCATTTTTCTTTTAATAATTCTTCTAAACTCTTGGGGTATTTCCCTGGGTATTTCATCTGATAAATCCTCACAGCTTCAACATACTGATTGCCTCTAAAAATCAACTCTTCTTCTTTCTCTCTCTGGATTTGAGTCATCCACACTGGAGTGGCGATGATGAGTCCGATGCTCATGACAGAGATGGCTATGAGAAGGATGATGAGCACGTATCCCTCGTTTCTTTTCATGATTTCTTAGGTTTTGTAATCAAGATGAACATCTTACCAGGTATTATAGTATGTTCCATCCAAAGCTTTTTCGTTAGAACCTGATAAGACGTCTATCACACCCTGTTCTTTCCCGGAGAGAAGGTCTTCTTCGCTCAAGGTTTCCCTCACTTCTATCCACGTTTCAGAAGATTTTGTCATTGGGTCCACAGGTATTGTTCTCAGATATTCTTCTTCAACTAGTGTCTTCAAAGAAGCAGGATATTTTCCTTTATCAGAATAATATTGGTTGATGAGTTTTCTCATTTGGAAAAGGTTCTCCTTGAGAACAGCTTCCCTCGCTCTTTTTACCGCGTATTTGTATTGGGGGATTCCTAGTCCAACGAGGATACCGATGAGTGTAAAAACAATGATCATCTCAATCAGCGTGAAGCCTGAGGTTTTTCTTGTCATCTCTTTTTCCATTTTTACCAGTCTCTGTATTTGGTTCCGTCTAAGGCTGTTCCTCGACTCTTGGTGTAGACGTCAAATACATTCTTTCCTCCCCATGTGCTTGAGTCAGGAGCATCTTCATATGCTCTTAACCCCCAATCGTAGGAATTTGTCATTGGGTCGAGTGGGATTCTTCTTAAAAATTTTACTGTTTTTTTCTTTGACCCTTCTTCTCCCTCCTCCTTTATTTCTACTCCGCTCATAAGGACTTCAAGGTTAGGTGGATATCCATGGGTTTCTTGTTCGAACTCGATTTTTTTTTCATCAGCGAGTTTTTTATAGGAATCGATGGCTTCTCTCAAAGTTCTGAGTGCCCTTCTTAGTTCAATCTCTTTTTCTCTTTTGATTGCAGTCTCAGCTAAAGGAACGACGGCAGCCGCAAGAATGGCAAGGATAGTCAAAGTTACGAGCATCTCAACGAGAGTGAAGCCCCTTTTCTTTTGATTCATCTTCTAAAAATTAGAATCTATGTTTATTACGGTAGTTAGGAAAATAATGTTTTTTATAGCGAGGCTTATATGCCTCATAAGGACGAGGCTCTTCTTTCTCAAGCGCCTTCTTGCTTAACCTAATTTTATTATCTTCATCGATGGAAAGGACCTTAACTTGAATAGTTTGGCCAACCTTAAGAACATCTCTTATGTTCCGAATGCGTTGGTGGGACACTTCTGAAATGTGAAGAAGACCAACGATATTGGGGAGTATCTCCACGAATGCTCCATAGTCCTCGATCCGTACGATTTTTCCCGTATAGGATTTTCCTACCTCAGCTTCTATGGTTATTTCTCTGATCATTTTTTTTGCCAATTCAGCCGATTCGATATCATTGGCAGCGATGATTATTTTTCCGCTTTCTTCAATATCGATCTTGGAGTTAGTCTGAGCAATTATTTTTTTGATTACCTTCCCGCCCGGGCCTATTACATCTCCTACTTTTTCAGGATTAATGACTAAGGTTATGATTCGCGGAGCATAGGGAGAAATCTCTGTTCGAGGTTCAGGAAGACATTCCCTCATTTTTTCGAGGACTCTTATCCTTGCTGTCTTAGCTTTTTCTAAGCCTTCTTTTATGAGTTCAACCGAAATATGGGGTATCTTCAAATCGAGTTGAATTGCGGTGATTCCTTTTTCTGTGCCTGCAACTTTTAGGTCCATGTCTCCAAAATGGTCCTCTAGTCCAGCAATATCTGTAAGAAGCACATATCTATTCATTTCCTTGACTAAACCAATTGCTATCCCGGAAATAATCATGGAAAGAGGAACTCCTGCATCCATCAAGGCGAGAACTCCTCCACAAACTGTAGCCATGGAGGAAGAGCCGTTTGATTCGAGAATATCGGATACAATGCGGATTGTATAGGGGAATTCTTCTTCATCAGGGATTGAGGGAAGTATTGCTCTTTCGGCTAAAGCTCCATGTCCTATCTCTCTCCTTCCAGGTGCTCTTAAGAAAGCAACTTCTCCTACGCTAAAAGGTGGGAAATTATAATGAAGCATGAACCTCTTTTCATTTTCTTCGCCCAGTCCATCAAGCCTCTGCACATCTTCAAAAGTCCCCAGGGTTACCGTTGCCAGACACTGAGTCTCACCTCTTGTGAAGAGAGCAGAGCCGTGGGTACGGGGAAGTATCCCTACTTCAGCCTTAATGGGTCTGATGTCATCATAACCTCTTCCGTCGGCTCTAATTCCTTTTTCAAGAATGAGGTTACGTACAATGTTTTTTTGCAGGGTATAAAATATTTCTTTAATTTCATCTATTTCTTGGGTGTTTTCTTCTGGAATTGGCTTGAGTAAGTCGTCCAGAATTTTCAGCGTTTCTGCTTCTCTTTCTTTCTTTGTTTTAATAAGGAGTGCCTGTTGTAAAGAAGAGGATATTTCCTTTTCGATTCTTGCGAATTTTTCTTCGTCAATCGTTCGAGGAGCAAATTCTCTTTTTTTTATGTTCAGCTTACTGAATAAAATTTTTTGGCTTTCTATGATTTTCTTTATAGGTTCCTCGGCAATAGCTATCGCCTCTACTATTTTATCTTCTTCAACCTCTGAAGCTTCTGCCTCTATCATGATGATGCCTTCCTCTGTGCCCACAACCACCATGTTGAGAGGGCTTTCAAGGAGTTCGTGTACTGTGGGATTGATGATGAATTCATTGTTTACATAACCAATTTTGACTGCGCCAAGGGGTGTGGTGAAGGGGATGTCTGAGAAATAGAGCGAAGCCGAGGCTCCGATTATTCCTAAGGTATCAGGCTCATTTTTCAGGTCTGCAGAAAGAAGAAGAGCTACAATTTGAGTATCATAGAAATAACCTTCAGGAAAGTGAGGTCTTATTGGACGGTCGATGAGCCTGCTCACGAGTATTTCTCTTTCTGAAGGCTTCCCTTCTCTTTTGAAAAAGCCCCCAGGAATCTTGCCCGCGGCATAGGTGTTTTCTCTGTAGTCTACAATCAGGGGAAGGAATGATTTTGTTTCTTTACTCTCTTTTTTAGAAGTTGCGGAGACAAACATCATCGTGTCCCCGTAGCGAAGAAGAGCAGAGCCGTCAGCCTGCCTTCCAATTTTATTGATTTCGATGGAGAGAACTCTATTACCTATCTCAAGAGTAATTTTGTCATCTGTCATTTTGGTTCCCGAGAGTTTAGATTTATTTTCTCAAACTAAGTTTTTTAATTAAATTTTCATACCGATTTACATCTTCTCTCTTTAAATATTCCAGAAGTCTTTTTCTCTGACCCACAAGTTTCATCAACCCAGTTCGCGAATGGAAGTCCTTTTTGTGTTTATTGAAATGCTGGGTAAGGTAATTGATTCTTTCTGTGAGGAGAGCTATCTGAATTTCAGAGGAACCCGTATCCGAAGGGTGTCTTCTGTGCTCGTTTATTATTTTTGTTTTCTTTTCTTTATCAAGCACTACCATAATCTCCTTTAATAAATTATTATTATACTATCAGAAAAGTTAAAAATTGTAAATTCTACGAATCGAATGATCTAAAATCTTCTATGATGAATGAGCGCAAGTATTTTTTTATAGCCTCCCTTCTCTTTTTTTATATTTTTTAATCTTAGGTTTTATGAACTAATCTTCAATTTGTGCCCTTAACATTTCTATTGAGTCCACACACACTGGGGTATCAGGTCTCGGCCTCTTAACCTAACCAAGAACGCGACCCCTTAAAAGGTCCGTTGAGATTTTAAGAAGGTAGCCGATTATCTTCTTGAATTTCATCTTTTGTAGGGTAGATAACGACGGCCATCTTTTGATACTCTATAAATAATCGTTAATAAACGCCTTGCGGTAGCCACTTTAGCCATATTTGCTTCCTTCCTCCTAGCACGTTTACTGTAAAATGACCATATATTAGAATCTTTTTTGCAGGCAGGTTAAACTTCCTCCACTGCTACCCATCTGAGCCAGGCATTCCCTGCTTTAATGATCTTTCCATGATACCTCCTCTCCCCAAAGCTATGAGTTGACGGAATAGCCCCTGCATACGAATGAAGATTCTCCCCTGATTCAAATCTCCTCACATCAGCTATCTCTATGGCCACTAAAACTGAAAAAAATCCCCAAAACCAGAAAAAGTGCTGATAAATTAGGCTTCCTGTAATTCTCTGTATAAATCCCTCACAAGCTCATCGCACTCCTTTATCCTCTCCTCTAAATCCCTGTCCATTTTAACCAAACTCTCTATTCATCAAAGATAAAAGCCCCTTTTGGCTGAATATATTCTTCACCCGGCTCGCTTCCTCCTGAAGCTCCATTCTCTGCTGGGCTCTTAACACCCCTATCTTATTCTTTACCCGAGTCCTACTCCCAACGAAGAATGCCCTTTGCCTTAAGATCTGTTGAGAACCCCGATTATCTTCTGAACGAACATAAACTTCTGGGATGAAATCCATGCGCAATAAATGGGCTAATATCCTAGAGTCACGCTTGTCTGTTTTGATCTTAGCCTTGGCTATAGCTTTGGCTTCTGGAGGATGGGCAATCCTTATCTCAATTCCAAACTCCTTCAGTAAGTCGACCATAACATAAGTGGAACGCCCAGCCTTTCTTACAGCCTTGATCTCTTACCCTTCCCCATCGAGAAATGCTTCAATGTGGTGACAGGTATTTCTCACATTACCCCACCTCAGTTCATTTCCATCCTTATCCATGATGCTCATGTGAGAGTATTGCTGGTGATGGTCAATACCCATATACTTCAGATGAGCACCTCCTTTGTGAGTTTTTTCCTGGGTAATTTATCACAAAATAAACACCCACCAGAGGTGCGCTAAATCATCATAGAAGAAGATTTTTAAATGATTTGACACGTTCTAGAGGAATTTATACTCGATATTCATGCGTTTTCTGAGTTTGAGAATATTCAGAATTTGAGTTAAAATTCTTCTATTGAAATTAATTATAATAAAAAGAACTATTTTTTTCCTCTCCATAGCCAATTGTATTCTTCTCTGTGCGGGCTGGATCATGAGCCTTTATGCCTATCCTCGATTGCCGGAGAAGATAGTCGTCTGGCTAAGTTTTTCAGATATACAGAGTCTTTATAGAGATAAATCCGCTTTGTTTTTTGTCTATCCCTTAAGCCAAAGCCTCTTGTTTATTCTTTTTTTCTTTCTTCCTCAGACCCCTTTCTTCAAAAAAAACAGATTGCAAAAAGAGATTAAAACCCTGGCGCAAGTTCAATCTTATGCTCTCTTAAAAAAAGAATTTATTTATTTAGTACTCATCTTTTTCAATTTAGTCTTCATTCATTTAGAAAGGAGCATCATTCTCGTCTCCCATGGAATAGAGAAAGGAGTGAGCGAACTGTATTTTTTTTCTCTATTTGGAATCATTCTGCTTTTAATTCCCTATTATCGGATCAGAACTAAGCTCTTCTTTAAGGGGGAGTTTAAGTCTTAAGTTTTTTGGCTGTGATTCTCAGAATCAAAAAATTAGAAATTTTTTATTCCAGAATTAAATCTTAATTAGAGAATGAGCACAAAATATTTTAGCCAGAAAGCAGAGGTTTCCTTTCGCCCATAATTTCACGAAGAAGGGGAAAAATTACTCCTTTCCCTATCTTTAATTCCCAGGTGAGAAACCTAAGAGGAACATGAATTAGAAGAGAGGAGAGGATTTCAGCAAGAAACAGGCTTTTGCTTTTTCACCCAAATATTCGGATAAGGGTTAATATGGTGAAAAATTAGAGAATTAAATCTAATAAATACCAATCTAAAAAACTTTTGCCCTGTTTTAAGTTATAAATGAGCCTCAGCGAAGTATCTTTTTCGAGCCATCACCCTCTGAAAATGAGCTAAAATCCTGCTCTTTCCCTCCTCCCAAAAGAAGGGAAAAAATTTAATTCCTGAGCCCACTCTTTATAGTCTCAGTC
>CAYSCS010000084.1:0-13798 GCA_964429695.1 uncultured Eubacteriales bacterium | reverse complement strand
ATTAATGAAGAGGATGAGTTACGGGTTTAAAAATGTGGAGGTTTATAAAAAGAAAATGCTCCTTTCTTTTTTCCCCCTTACCCTTATCCCTTTAATCAATTTTTACCACACTTTTTAAGGATGAGCCAATGATTTTGTAAGTGGCTAATCATTTCCAGAGGAAAAATAAATAAGGCTTTACTTCTTACTCAAGAAAGCATCATTAAAACAGAGCACTCTCTTGGCCTTATGAAATGAAGCCTTAAGGATGAGTTTTTTCTAGAGAAATTTAGCCATCTTTTCGCTCTCTATTCCTATTTATTTTACTTTTGACATGTCTGCTATGTTTGTATATTCTTTTAACCTTGAATATGGTATTAAAGTAGAAGTTTCTTCTTTTAAGAAGAAAATAAGAAGGAGGAAAAAATGATTTTAAAAGCCTTCTCTTGCTTAAAGAAAACTTTCATCATCAAGAGAATTTTCTTTTTCCTCTTTTTGTGCGGGAGTTTAATTTTCTTTGCAAACCCTCAAAGTCAAGAGGCATCCAAACCAGTTTTTTCAGTTAAGACTGAATTTGATGTAAAGGTTCCCCTGCGTGATGGGGTTTTTCTTTCTGCGGACATCTACCGCCCTGAGGAAGAAGGGAAATACCCCGCAATTCTTTCCCTCACTCCTTACGGGAATCACTCAAATCCCAAGACTGCTATTTTCTTTGCAGAGCGTGGTTATGTTTTTATAATCGTCGATTGTCGTGGTCGCCATGACTCTGAGGGAGAATTCTATCCCCTGATCCATGAGGCAGAGGATGGCTATGATGTCCAGGAATGGGTGGGAAAGCAACCATGGTGTGATAGGAACATAGGAACCATAGGAGGTTCTTATGGAGGATGGACCCAATGGCTTCCAGCTCCCCTTGGAAACCCTCATCTGAAGACTATGATTCCTCTCGTTGCCCCACCCGACCCTTTCTACAACATCCCATACCAATACGGCGCGCTGATGCCTACCAGCATCTTCTGGGCATTTTTCGTCAATGGACATTCAAACCAAAACTTAGAGTCTCTGAATATCGACAAAATACTCAAACACCTCCCTCTTATAACCATGGACGAAGCTCTTGGGTTTAAAAGCAAAGTCTGGAAAGATTGGGTTTCTCATTCAAGATATGATGACTACTGGAAAAAGCAAAGCTATCAAGATAAATATCATCTGGTCAAAGTTCCTATACTTCATATTTCAGGCTGGTATGACGACGACCAGCCAGGAACAACAATGAATTACGTGGGGATGAGAAAAAACGGTGGGAGCGAAGAAGCCCGCCAAAATCAGAAGCTCATTATGGGCCCATGGCCTCATTCTGTCAACTCAACTTCTAAGCTCGGGGATATAGATTTTGGCCCAACAGCCATCATCGATCTAAATAACCTCTTCCTCCGTTGGTACGATAGATGGCTCAAAGGGATAAAGAACGGAGTAGATGAAGAGCCAAAAGTAGACATTTTCGTGATGGGTGAGAACAAGTGGCGAAAGGAGTCTGACTGGCCTCTCCCTCAGACCGTATACACAAAGTTCTATTTCCACAGCAAGGGTTCGGCGAACAGCCTTTTTGGAGACGGGAGCCTCTCTACTTCTCCCCCTAAGAAAGAACCTCCGGATACCTTCATCTATGATCCTGAAAACCCTGTTCCCTTCATCACGTCTCCTGGGTTTGCCCAGATCGGCGGCCCGGATGACTATCGCGCTATAGAGAGAAGAGACGATGTTCTTGTCTACACCAGCGACTTTCTCGAAGAAGACCTGGAAGTCACAGGGCCTGTAGTGGTAAAACTCTATGCCTCATCATCTGCAAAGGATACAGATTTTACCGCCAAACTTCTGGATGTTTTCCCTTCTGGATATGCAATGCGTCTCTGTGATGGAATCGTCAGGGCTCGCTTTCGCGAGTCCCTCGAGAATCCATCATTAATCGAACCTGGCAGAGTTTATGAATATACAATTGACTGCTGGTCGACAAGTAATCTCTTTCGCAAGGGTCATCGTATCAGGGTGGAAATCTCAAGTAGTGCCTTTCCCAAATTTGACAGAAACTCAAATACAGGTGCACCCCTGGGTACTGAGATGAAATTTCAAAAGGCAACTCAAACTGTGTATCACTCACAGATTTACCCCTCTCATATCATTCTCCCCGTAATTCCAAGAAAGGAGTAGCGATTGTCATTTTCAGGAAAAAGAGAACATTCCGGATAAAAGATTTTTTAATGATTTAAAAATTTTTTTAACCTCAAAGGAAAGGAGGATAGATTGAGAGAAGTAAATTCAAGAGTAAAATCGGGTTTCTTAAGTGTATTGCTTTTCTTCTCGTTCATAGCCTGTTTACTTTCCCTTACTACCACAGCCTCATCAGAGCCTAACCGAACAGGCACTGAGCCTTTACTCTCAGCTGATGCCTCAAAACAGAACGCAAAACTCGAGAAGAAGCTCAAAAATTTCCGTGCTTTTCTAAATGAAGAGATGAAAAAGTGGGAAGTTCCAGGAGTTGGCGTAGGGATCATCAAAAAAGGCAAGGTAGTTCTCGCTGAAGGGTTTGGACTGAGAAATGTGGAGAAAAAACTTCCTGTGACCCCAAATACTCTATTTGCCATAGGTTCTTCCTCAAAGGCTTTCACCACCATGGGTCTCGGGATCCTCGTTGAGGAGGGAAAAATTGAATGGGACAAACCTGTACGCAATTATCTTCCTTCTTTTAAACTCAAAGATGAAATAATCACAGCAAAAATGACAGTGAGGGACTTGGTAACCCATCGCTGTGGACTACCCCGCCATGATGCAATGTGGTACGGGACGACTTTTTCGAGGAAAGAAATATTCGACCGTCTTCAATTCCTTGATTTTAGCGCTGACCTTCGCTCCACCTATCAATACAACAACTTGATGTATCTCACCGCTGGATATCTCATCGGTCAGATAACAACCAGCTCCTGGGAAGAATTTACCAGGGAGAGGATTTTTAAACCCCTGGGGATGACAAACAGCAACTTTTCGGTCGAAGATTCTAAGCACTCTGATGACTATTCTCTTCCTTATTTAAGAAAAGAAGACAAAGTAGAAGCCATACCTTTCCGAAACATCGATAACATCGGTCCCGCAGGCTCGATAAACTCTTGTGTGAACGATATGCTCAAGTGGATTTCCCTTCATCTAAATAAAGGAAAATTTGGCGATAAACAAATAATCTCTGAAACCGCCCATAAAGAAATGATTACGCCTGCCATGTTTCTCCGAGAAAGGATGCTATCACTTCAACCCGATGATGAGTCTGACATGAATTACGGGCTGGGTTGGTTCCTCGAGACTTACAGAGGACATAGACTTGTTCATCATGGAGGCTCTATAGATGGTTTCTACGCACTTGTTGCTTTCCTTCCCAACGATGACCTGGGAGCAGTGGTTTTGACAAACCTGGGAGGGACTCCTCTTCTTCATATCACGATGGGTTACATCCTGGATATGATGCTTGATCTTGATCCTGTATGGATAAAACTCAGCCAAGAGCGCTTCGAAAAGGCTAAAAGGGAACGTGAAAAAGAGAAAGAAGCAGAAAAAGAGAAAGAAAAGGAAAGAGTTGCAAACACAACTCCCTCCCATGCTCTTGAGGCATATGCAGGAGAATTCGAACACCCCGCTTACGGGATCATTTCCATTACAAAAGACGGGAATGGACTCAAAGGCAAGTTCCATACCTTTGAATTTAACCTTGAACACTGGCATTTTGATGTCTTCAAATCGAGCGAAAGAGTTGGGCTCATCTCCTTCCTCACCAATCTCAAAGGTGATATCGACCGACTCTCAGTCTCTATCGAACCGGCTGTCTCTCCCATAGTTTTCATCAGAAAATCACCAGAAGAAATGAAAGACCCTAAATTCCTCTCTAAATTTGTGGGAGAGTATGAAATCATGGGAACAAAGCTCACCATTGCCCTTTCCGGAAACTCTCTTATTGCTAACGTTCCATCCCAGCCATCGCTGGAGCTCATCCCTTATAAGGAGAGAGAATTTATGGTAAAAGGGGTAGAGGGTTATACCTTTAGATTCATAGAAGAAAATGGAAAAGTCGTTGAGCTCCTCATCCTCCTCCCCCAGGCAACGTTAAGAGGAAAGAAAATTAAATAAATGAGAAAAAGCTTTAGAGGAAGGGATGAGTAAATTATTAAAAATTTTGCTCATTTTCCTGGTCATCGATGCTCTCTTGATATTCTCTTATTTCATCTTCAGAGCAAAAGGAAAGGCGGAAAAGCATTCTCTTTCCCAGGAAGCTGAGTGGATAAAGATTGATGAAAATTACTATCCCCAGGACTTCATAGAGGCGTTTATTAAAGAAGATGCATCTCAAAAAGGATTTCTTCCTGTATTCATAAGAAATTATGGAAGAAACGAAAAAATTCTCCGCAGATTTGTGGGGAAAAACTTCGCTTCTCCCAAGGAAGCAGAATTAAGGCTCAAGTTTAGACATCTTGAAGACTGGAAGCTTATTGAGCTTAAATACACTGCAGAGAGTGGAAGAGAAATAATAAGAACAATTCTCTATGTGCTCGAGCTGGGTGAATGGAAAGTCGGAGACAATGGTTATCTCACTCGATAGCTCGGGATGATGGCTCAGAGGAAGCTGAGCCCTTGTGTTGCTCGAACCAGCCGAGGATATGCTGGATTTTTGAAATGTGATGACTAGGGCGAACCCTAATTCCGTGAGGCTCTCCAGGAACTCTGACGAGGACTGTTTCTACCTTCCTCAATTTTAAAGCCTTATAATATTGTTCAGACTCAGAGATGGGGCACCTCCAATCTTCTTCACCACAGAGGACCATTGTTGGTGTGGTTACATTCTTCACCACTGAAAGTAAAGAACGCTTTTCATAGTGCTCAACATGGTCCCAGGGCATGCCAGGGAACCAGTATTTCACTCCTAAAATCGAAATATCCGTGGTGAGAACCCAGCTATACCAGTTGATTACAGGATAGACAGTGACTGCGGCTCTAAACCTATTCGTCCGACCTATCATCCAGCAGGTGAGCACTCCTCCTCCACTTCCACCTGTCACGTAGAGCCTTTCTTCGTCAATATATCCTTTCCTTATCGCTGCATCTACTCCTGAATTCAAATCATAGAAGTCATCACCAGGGTAGGCATGATGAATCAAGTTTCCGAATTCCTCACCATAGCTTGTGCTTCCCCTGGGGTTAGTATAAAGAACAACATATCCTGCCGAAGCCAGGCACTGCTTTTCTAAATCAAACCTATCTCCATAGTTAGCGAAAGGACCGCCGTGAATCTCAAGAATGAGAGGATATTTTCGGGAAGGGTCGAAATCGGGCGGTTTTATGATCCATCCTTGAATTTTTCTTCCATCAAGAGAAGATTCGTACCATATTTCCTCAACTTCACCCAATTTCTTATGAGCGAGAATATCTTCATTTACGGCAGTGATGAGCCTCGGTTTAGGGTCAGTGATTGTGGCAACGGCGAGGTCGACTGGATGGTCAGGCCTGGAATAGGTAAAAACAAAATTCCCGTTGGAAGCCACACTGAAAGAACCACCACTATAGGCACTTATACCATTCCCTATGTTTCCCGTGAGGACCTTTATTTCACCGTTTAAAGTGGCGAAGCCAAGCTTAGTGTTTCCCTTATCACTGTAAAGGAAATAAACGCAGTCATTTCTTCCTCCCCAGCTTAGGTTGGAGACACTCCTATCCAGGCTCTCTGTTAGCACGTGAATTTCTTTCCCTTCCCTGTTCATGACATACAGCTTTTCCACTTGGAAGCCCTGATACCTATCGTCATATCCGATGTAGGCGATTCTTTTCCCATCTGGGGAAATGGCGGGAAAATTGTCCGGGCCTTTTCTTTGAGTGAGGGCTCTAACCTTCCCTTCAGGTACTGAAAACTCGTAGACTTCTGTATCATAAGGCTCATACTCAGCATCCTCCTTCAGGTTAACTGAAGTAAGGATGAAGAGGCTGTCAGGTGTCCATTCGAGGTTTCCCCTGTGGTCGAAGTCACCGCTTGAAATCTGGTGAGGTGTTCCTCCTTCTGAATTCACTATAAAAATGTGGAAATAGCCTTCTCCAACCGAATAGCCTGCTCCGTCAAACCTATACACAAGTCTATCGATTACCTTAGCCGGTTCTGCCCATTTTGCCCCAGGAGGTGGAGTAAGCAAAGTGGCAATCACACGAGGTTTGGAAGGAACTTGGCAACAAAAAGCAATATACTTTCCATCAGGAGACCAAGAAATGTTAGAGGGAGGATTTTGAAGACGCGTTAGAGGAGCCATTTGCCCTGTATCGAGCCAAAGCTTGTAGACCTGAGGCTTCCCCTCCCGGTTGGAGATGAAGGCAATCATTTTCCCATCTGGCGACCAGCGTGGTGAATGGTCGTTGTAGAGACCGGAAGTTAGAGGTCGATGTCCACTCCCATCGAACTCAACAATCCAGAGGTTTGAATAGCGGCTGTCGCTAAGGATGTCGGCAAAATGGCGAACATACACAATTTTTTTCCCATCGGGTGAGATTTGACAATCTGAGACGATTTCATAATCGAAGATGTCTCTTGCAGTGAAAAAAGCTGCTTTTTCAAGAGCTAGGGAAGAAGAGATGGGTAAAATAGTCAGAAAAAAAACAATCAGTAAAAACTTTAAATTACCCTTCTTCATAAAAAAACCTCCTTCAATTTTTAGAACATCTCCTCTAAACACTTAGAGGTAATAAAATATAATTCAGCAAACCCAAGGGAAAAATCTTTCACCAATCTTCTTCACTCCAAAATTAGAAGAAGAATCTTTCCTTAATCTTTCTCTCTCTTCATTTATTGGCTCATAAAATTTTATTACTTAAAGAAAAAATTTCAAACAAGAAAATTTAAATAATTAACTCTAAAGACTTCTACGGGAGAGTAAATATTTCCTCTAAAAGCATATCTTCGGTGAAGAAGAGAGGCGACTTCTTTGGAGAGCAGAGAAAGAAAACAAATCATGCTCTCCTTGTATTTTGTAATATCCCCAATGAGTAAAAAATTGACGTGGAGGATTCTCTATGCTATAAGCAATATTTATAAAATTAATTTGATTTAAAAAAAATAAGGAGCACCTAAACAGCAATTCTTAAGAAAGCAACAAGTTCCTGGTTAAGACGAGAAGAGCACTTCTAAATAAGAAAATAAGATTAAAATTGAAGAGAAGGAGGTTTCAAAATGAAGAGAAACCTTGAAAATTTAAAGCGATACAATTTAATCTGCATCTTTCTTATCATCTTGATTATTCAGAACTTCTCTTACTCGCAAGAAAAAGCCTCTAAAATTGATGAACTTCTTAAAACCTATCAAGATTATGGACTCTTCAACGGCACGGTACTCGTTGCTGAAGGAGGGAAAGTAATCCTTAAAAAGGGGTATGGGTTAGCTAACATGGAGTGGGGCATTCCCAATAAGCCTGAGACGAAATTCAGGATAGGTTCCCTAACAAAGCAGTTTACTGCAACCATCATCCTTCAGCTGGTTGAAGAAGGAAAGATTAATCTTGAGGGTAAAATCAGTGATTATCTTCCCGAATACAGAAAAGATACTGGAGAGAAGGTTACTATTCATCATCTTCTAACCCACACTTCCGGCATTCCAAGCTATACAAATATGCCCAACTTCTTTGAGGAAATAAGCAGAAATCCTTATGAGGTAGATGAGTTCATCAGAAAATATTGTAGCGGGGACCTGGAATTCGAACCAGGTAAAAAATTCTCCTACAACAACTCTGGATACTTCATTCTAGGTGCAATAATCGAAAAGGTCACACGAAAACCGTATGAGGAAGTGTTGAAGGAAAGAATTTTCGACCCTCTGGGAATGAAGAATACGGGGTATGACCATAATCAGCTCATCATCCAGGGTAGAGCCGGAGGATATGAAAAAACCGTAGGAGGCTATGAAAATGCCCCTTATCTTGATATGTCTCTTCCTTACTCAGCAGGTGCTCTTTATTCTACCGTAGAAGACCTCTACCTTTGGGATCAGGCTCTCTACACTGAGAATGTACTCTCCCAGAAAATGAAAGACTTGATGTTTAAGCCCCATGAAAAGGCATTAGGAGCGTCCTATGGATATGGATGGATAATAAGTACAAGAGAATTCCCCAACTTAAAAGAAAAAATAAAGACAATTTCCCATGGAGGAGGGATAAATGGATTCAACACTCTAATCGAAAGGTTGGTCGACTATAGGCATCTCATCGTTCTCTTCAACAACACAGGCGCAACCCAACTGGGAGAAATAAGCAGCACCATCATCAAAATCCTTTTTAATGCGCCATATGATTTACCCAAGAAACCTCTAGCCGATGTCCTGTACAAGCAAATTATCGAAAAAGACGTCGATTCTGCTCTCAAGGAATATGAAAACTTAAAGAAAAACTATGGAAAGGAATACAACTTTCAGCCTAGTGAACTTAATAGGCTGGGTTATCATTTACTGAAAAAAATGAAAAGAGAGAAGGATGCCCTTGAAATCTTCAAGCTTAATGTAAAAGAAAACCCGAACTATGCCCGGGGATATGAAGCCCTGGCAGAAGCGTATATGGCGAGCGGAAAAAAAGAACTCGCCATTAAAAACTATGCCAAGGCACTCGAACTTGACCCAAACAACAGGAATGCACTTGAGAAACTGAATGAGTTGTTCAAAGGAAACAAAAAGTAGGTAAATCTGGGGTATTTTATGAAAAATCTAAATAAAAGCTTCCCTAGAGAAAAAAATAAGGGAAAACTCACTGCGGCATGGCAAAAGAATTGAAAAGATAAAAATCTAAAATAGAAAGAAAATTCATCTTCTTTTTCAATTCCTGAATTAGAATAAACATATGAATCTCTAAAAATAAAGTGAATAAAAGCATTAAATGGCATGAATTTTGCACCATTGATAAATAAAGGTTAGAAATGCAAACTCAACAACAAAGTGATTATCAAAATCAAATTGAAGAGGCTCTAAAGAGAGCAACCTATAAAAAAGTTTACTACATATATGACGATGCGGGTAATAAACATCTTTTAGGAATCTTCAATAAGAAAAAAGCCCTGGAAATCAAGAAATATCTCCGTAAAAAAGGTTTATGGAACCGAGTGAGTGAATCTGATGTCCTTACTACTGAGCCTGACACTCTTTTCAGATACTGATATTTGGGTATTTCAATACCGAATATTCGTTATGCAAGAGACTATCATCTAAATAGCCTTAAAATTATAAACCGCTTCCACCTCCCTTTGAAATCTGCTTTATAGAAAAAGAAAGATGAAGAAAGAGAAAAAATGGAAATAAGAAAAGAAAATTTAACAAAGAAATATTTTTAAATTTATGGTATATTGGCAAAAAAAATATGTTTGATAGATGAGGGGGTCAAAATGAAAAGCTTAGACAAGATAGCTGAAAAATCTGCTTTAAACAAAAGACAGCTCGAGAAGATCGAACAAATAATCCTCAGCCACGGCAACTACACCCAAGAAACAGTTCGGAAAGAGATAGAGTGGTTCTGTAAAGAGCTAGGAATGGATGAATATTATTTCAAGACTACATCACTCGAGACAATAGCTGCTCATATCGAAGCCCTAAAAGCTGCTGAGATAATTGCTTCCTTACAAAAAGAGAAAACTTTAAAGATAGATTTAGCTACCGAAAGAGAAAAAGAAGCCATATACCTTGTTGATGACTACCATTATCGCGCCCTTGAAATCGAAAAGCGAATTGAGGAAAAATACCCCAATTCCAGGCTCCAATCCTACAGAACAAAGGGTAAAGCCTTGGGTATAGAACACTTGAGGATGTATATGGTTTATAAACCCTCCTTCAGGATGGACAAAATCCTAAAAGAAGAAACAGACCTTAAGAAAATAGCCTGCAAGAAATTTCTCGCTTCCACACCGAGAGAAACATACCAGAGATACCAAAAAGCCATAGAAAAATCTAAAGGATGGGAAACGCCCCTCATAGACGTATTCCACAATAAGAAATCTCGTGAAGTTTGTATTCTCGTTGTTACCAATAGAGATGGAAGTTCCCGTTTCTTCTCCAATGTCTCAGATGTCATAAACTCCCATGGTCTTGTTTCCAAAAGAAAGTATGTTGAACAATTCCAGAATGGAAAAACAATCTACACCTTCCATCTTGATGAAATCCAAGACGAAAAAAAGATTCATGATATCACCGAGGATATAAGCCTCGTTTATGTCATTCCAGAATCTCCTCTTTCGCCTCTCTTTAGAATGGGAAAGCTCACGGCACAGGAAACAGTCTTCGGCGTCTCAGCCTGGACCTTCGCCCATCAATTTTTAACAGAAGCAAACGAAGAATACTTAAGACTGAGGGATGTTCTTGAAGATTCACCTGAACTCCTAGGGATTTTGAGAAATCTGAAGACGGGAATGGTAAAAGGGACCTTTGATGAAGCAAAAGTATGGGAAGCACTGGTAAACAACTACACCTGGTTAAAAAAAGCCTTTGACATATTTGACAGAAAATTCAATCCTTTGCTCAAAGACCATGATATCGAAGAAACTCTAACTAAATTAAAGCAAGAAGTAAGGGAAAATATTACTGTAGACATCGAAAGAGACATATTCCTCTATGTGCTCCTGTTTATCGAAGTTATCTTAAAAACTAATTTCTACGTTAGGGAGAAAACATCCCTATCTTTTCTCCTTGACCCTCGTTTTCTTAACCGCGTTGATTATCCTGAACAACCTTATGGAATAATTCTGGTTATCGGGAGTGAATTTCGTGGTTTCCATGTAAGATTTAGAGACATAGCAAGAGGAGGCATACGAATCGTTCGCTCCCCTAATCTTCAAAGTTATCTCTCAAACTCTGATTTTATATTTGATGAAAACTACAATTTAGCCCTCACTCAGCAAGCTAAGAATAAAGACCTTCCAGAAGGAGGTTCAAAAGGGACAATCCTGCTTCGATTCGATGCCCAGGAAAGGTCGGAATCTGCTTTCAAGAAATATATAGATGGTCTCCTTGACCTCATGCTTCCAGAAAGAGAAGTCGTAGATTATTACGGGAAAGAAATCATTCTTTTCTTAGGCCCGGATGAAGGTACGGCAGAATTCATGGAATGGGCTTCTCTTAGAGCGAAAATAAGAGGATATCGGTATTGGAAATCTTTCTCGACGGGAAAACCTGTAGGACTGGGTGGAATTCCCCATGACCTTTACGGAATGACCACAAACTCCATCCATCAATATGTGCTCAACATCCTTCGCAAGAGAGGTCTCAGAGAAGAAAAAATCACCAAGGTTATGACAGGGGGGCCGGACGGCGACCTGGGAAGTAACGAGATCTTGATTTCCAAGGATAAAATATTGGCCATCATCGATGGCTCAGGAGTACTCTACGACCCTGAGGGAATAAACAGAGAAGAGCTAAAAAGCCTGGCAAGGAAGCGGAAAATGATTGAAAATTTTTCAAGAAGACTCATCAGTCCCCAAGGATTTCTGGTAACAATAAAGGATAGAAACATCACCCTTCCTGATGGAGAAATTGTGGCCAACGGACTCGAATTCAGAAACTCATTCCATCTCCATCCTAAATTCAAGGCTGACCTCTTCGTTCCCTGTGGAGGAAGGCCTGCCTCGATTAATATCAACAATTGGCGGGAGTTCTTAGATGAGAATCAAGAGCCACGCTTTAAATTTATTGTCGAAGGTGCAAACCTCTTCTTGACTCAGGAAGCTCGGCTCAGGCTTGAAGAAAAAGGAGTGATAATCTACAAAGACAGCTCGGCAAACAAGGGAGGAGTGACTTCTTCTTCTCTAGAAGTACTAGCCAGCCTGGCCTTGAGTGATGAAGAATATGAGAGGTTGATGTGTGTGAAAAAAGGTAAAATTTCCTCATTCAGGAAGCGTTTCATCAAAGAAATCATCGAAATCATAAAAGAAAATGCCTCCCTTGAATTCGAAACCATCTGGAAGGAAAATGAGCTGAAAAAAATCCCAAGGCCAGTTCTTTCAGACCTCTTGAGCCAAAAAATTAATCGCCTCAAGGATGCCATAGCCTCCTCCACTCTCCATACTGACAAAGCGCTCTTCTCTAAGGTCATAGAATGTTGCTGTCCTCCGGTATTGATCAAACAGGTTGGATTTGAAAATATTCTTGATAGAGTTCCTGCCACTTATCTCAAGGCTATTTTTGCCTCAAAATTGGCGAGCCGTTTTGTGTATGAATACGGTCTTGATTCAACTGAAATAGATTTCTACACTTACCTGAGGCATTACAGGTAAGAATCGGATTCTTTTCTTTCTTGAAAAGAAAATCTTCTGGAAAAAAGGAAAAAACTCTCTCATTTTTTAAGGAATCCTAAAGAACCATAAATTTACTTCTCCAGAGATACTCGAAGTGGAGGCGCCTGTCCTTTTTTATCCTGTCCAAGGTAAAGAGTTAAGTGAGGAAAAGGAATTTCTATATTTTTCTCTTCAAACTTCTTCTTAACTCTTCGATTAAACTCCCTAGCCACAGTCCATTGTTTGCCCGGTCTTGTCTTAACCCTAGCTTTGATGACCACAGCAGAATCAGCAAATTGGTCTACTCCGAGAACTTCTATTGGTTCAAGGATAAGGTCTTTGAACTCAGGCACATTTCTTAGCTCTTCATCCATCTCTTCGATGAGTTTCATCACTTCATCCACATCCTCTCGATAAGCAACTCCCACCTCAAACAGGTGACAAGAGAAATCTTTAGTCATGTTGGTGACGATATCAATGTTTCCGTTGGGAATGAAATGCACATTACCTGCTAAATCTCGCAGAACCGTCATCTTTAGATTGATGCTCTCCACAAGCCCGCTTTTACCTGCAACTTGGATAACATCCCCCACTCGTATCTGGTCCCAGAAGAAAATGAAGAATCCATTGATTAGGTCTCTAACCAGATTCTGTCCTGCAAATCCAATGGCCAATCCTACTATTCCGGCTGCAGCAAGGAGAGGTCCGATTTCGATTCCGAGCTGTCCGAGTAAGGTCATGGTTGTGATTATGAAAACTATAACGGTAAGGAGGTTCTTAATTACAGAAGCAAGAGTTTGTGCCCGCTTTCTTGACTCTTCATCTTCCTTTCTTTTCAAAAAAAGCATCATCAATTTCGAGGTGGTGACTCTTAGGATTCTAATCACGATGAAAGTGATTAAGGCAATGACGATGATTCTGATTCCAGTGTTAAGAAACCAGGCCTCCAAAACTGACAAAATATTCTTAAATTTCATCCAATCCTCCCTTAAACGGTGAATTTATTGCGCAGCATTCAAAGGAAGAAACAAAATTCTATCTCTTTATTAGCTTTATTTAAACAAGAAAAAATCAATAATTTTTTAGATAAATAATTCTAAATTTCAAATTATTTACAAAAAATAACCAATTTATTACTCCTTAAAGGCAGCCTTTCTTCCCTTTTTCATTTCCTAAATTTATTCTTAAATTTAAGAAATCTTTATTTTTGTTCTCATGAAGTAAATATCATTCCTTAAAATTAAAGACTCCTCCTGTTTTATTTAGCTTTAAAATGAGATATTTTTAGGAAATAAGAATGGATTTAGAGCGACCGATTTCGTCATACAGGAGGCTAATCGGATTACCCTTTCTCAATCTTTAGCAATGTCCCAAAATTGCTAGATGGAGTTAAATCCATTTGTATTCTACCTTCAAAATTGAGAGGCTTAATTGCTTAAAAGTAATCATGAGCCAATTGATAAGACCTCTCTAACTCTAGCTCTTCCCTATCCTTTTGGAAATTCCC
>CAYSCS010000083.1:0-27867 GCA_964429695.1 uncultured Eubacteriales bacterium | reverse complement strand
AAATACAATCAGAGCGGTGAAACTGAACCGAAGATAATGAGATGGGGCTGTGCGTTGACCTTAAGAGCACAATCTCCGTAGATTGTTGCTCTCTGACCGCAAAATGGGGGGCTCTAAAAATCTCTAACGGCAATTTTGGGTTCTTTACCCGAATATTCGGAATTTTCAGATGAAGATAAGAAATTTTTACTGAGTCTATTCAGAGGGGTTTTGCCTTTTATTTTAGGACTCGTTTCGAGCAAGAAACTTTATCGCCGGGGAATTAACTTTAAATTAAGGAAAATCAAGTTATCGAGGGAAGCTTCTTCTAATAAATACGAAAGCTAAAAATATCTCGGCTCTTGAAATAAGTACAAGCGGCAACTGCCGCCGCTATCTTTTTTATTCAGAGCTAAGGAGATATTAGGACTAGAACCAAAGGGTGGTGCTTAAAACTATTTGAGTCAAATTGAAGAGGGATGACCTTTTCCTTATAAACAAAATGAGAAGCGAATTCTATTGTAAAATCCTTTTTTAGGCCTATCTAATCTGATTAGAGGTTTGGTTGGGATGAGTAATTTCGAGGCAAGGTTGAGGGATAGAGAAAAACACACTGACCTTTTAAAAAACCTGTTCCTTGACTTCAAAAAGTAATACTGGTATTTTTGAATTCTAAAAATTTCAAAAACTAAGTGTAATTAGTCAAAAAGAGGGAGGGGAAATGACAGAAGAAAAGAAACCGAGCATCAAAAAGATTCAAGCCACAGGTCAAATGAGAAAAATCATGGCAGATTATTACTACGAGCTCGACGAGGCTGCAAAAAGGGGGTCACCAAAGATAGCCTGGTGCACAAGTGTTGGACCGGCAGAACTCCTCCTGAGCATGGGATTTCTTGTCTACTATCCCGAGAATCATGGAGCAATGCTCGGTGCCACGCGCACAGCAAACGATTATATTCCGGTAAGCAATGCTTTGGGTTATTCTCCTGACATCTGCTCTTACCTTACCAGCGATATAGGTGCTTTTGTCAAAAAAGAGACTCCTCTTTCCCGTGCCTATGAAGGGATTAAGGAAGTTCCAAGACCTGATGTCTTAGTTTATAATACGAACCAGTGCCGGGATGTTCAGGAATGGTTTTCCTGGTATTCAAGAGAATTGAAGGTACCGATTGTTGGAATTTCAACCTACAGGAGCATAGGGGAGATAAAGGATTATCATCTCCAGAGTATTGTCGAGCAGATTAAGTCACTGATACCTAAACTGGAAGAAATCTCAGGTAAAAAATTTGACTTGGACCGTTTCAAGCATGTTCTCGATCTTTCGAAAAGATGCACACTCTTATGGAAGGAAATTCTGGAGACAAACACCGCAACTCCTGCTCCGATGAGTTTTTTTGATGCAACGATTCATATGGGTCCGGCCGTTGTGCTGAGGGGAACTGAGTCGGCCATTGATTACTACGAGCTACTCCTCAAAGAACTCAAAGAGAGAATCGCCAATAAAGAAGGTGCGGTTGAGGGAGAGAAATTCAGGCTTTACTGGGAAGGGATGCCTATTTGGGGAAAACTTAGAGATCTTGCAGAGTTTTTCATCGAACTCAAGACAGCAGTGATTGCTTCGACTTATTGTAATAGCTGGATTTTCGAGTCCTTTGACCCTGACGAGCCTTTCTTGAGCATGGCTCGTGCATATACCGAGATTTTTATAGTTCGGGATGAGAATTTTAAAGAAAGATACATTGAAGAAATGGTCAGAAAATACAGGCTGGATGGTATCCTTTTTCATGACGCAAAGACTTGCCCCAACAATTCCAACAATCGCTATGGGATGCCCGAAAGACTGGAGAAGAAGTTGAGCATTCCCAGCTTGACGATTAATGGAGATTTAAACGACCTTCGCTGTTATTCTGAAGAGCAAGCAAAGACTAACATCGAAGCTTTCATTGAACAGCTCGGCAAAAGATAAAATATGAATAAAGAATAAAATGTAAAAAGAAAGAGTCAGGGCTTTGCCATAAAATGGAATATTTTGTGGGAATAGATGTGGGGGCTTCCGCTACAAAATGCATAATCATCGATTCAGAAAAAAACATTCTTGGCTTTGATGTGAAAAATTCAGGGGCCAATTTTAAGGCCGCTGCTGAGAAAAGTTTCAGCCACTCAAAAAAAAAGATTAAAGCTACTAGAAGTTCAGATAGATATCTTATTTGTGCCACAGGTTACGGGAGGCGAAATGTTGATTTCGCCCATCTTACAAAGACTGAAATAAGTTGCCACGCCAGAGGGAGCTTTTTCTTTTTTCCCCGAGCTCACACCTTGATTGATATAGGAGGGCAGGACAGTAAGGTGATAAGAATTGACGAAAAAGGTTCAAGAATAGGATTCAAGATGAATCGGAAATGTGCGGCAGGGACAGGGGCTTTCCTGGAAGAAATTGCCAACAGGTTGGGAATAAAACTCTATAGACTCAACGAACTTGCCGAAAGCTCTAGGAGAGACATCCAGATTGGAAGCTACTGCACAGTGTTCACAGCCACAGAAATCCTGACTAAAATAAGAGAAGGAGTGGAAGTGAGGGATATCGTCAAAGGGATTTTTGGCTCGGTGATCAAGAGAGCCCTCGAGATGGATCCTCTCGAAGGAAACGTTGTCATGAGTGGAGGGGTGGTTGCTCACAATCCCTATTTAGTCAAGATGATGGAGAAGAAACTGGGTCGAGAAGTTTTCATTCCTCCTCTCCCTCAGTTAACGGGCGCTTTTGGAGCAGCCTTATATGCTTTAGATGCCTTTGAGCAAAAGGAGGTTTAAATGCTAAATGCTTTATTCAGGCCAAGGTCAGTGGCCATCATTGGTGCCTCGAGTAATCCTCTGAGCATAGGCCATATTGTGCTGAAAAACCTTCTTGATCACAATTTCCAGGGACCCATCTATCCCATTAACCCTAAAACCAAATTCATCAAGAGCTTCAGATGCTATCCTTCAATCACCGATGTTCCCGATGAAGTTGATTTGGTCAACATTTCCATTAAGAACACGCTTGTTCCTTCTGTAATTGAGGAATGTGGAAAGAAAGGAGTCAAATTTGCAATTGTCCACACGGCTGGATTCAAGGAAGTGGGAGAAGAGGGAGAAAAACTGGAGAAAGAAATCGTGAGAATAGCAAATAAATACGGAATGAGAATTTACGGTCCGAATTCACAGGGAATCCAAAACTCAGACCCAGAAGTCTCTGTGTACGCTAATTTCACTTTTGTTCCCATGTTCCCAGGAAATATTTCCATCGTGGCTCAGAGTGGCGGGGTAGGGGAAACGCTAAAGCTTCATCTTTATAAGGTGGGGATGGGAATCAGGATGTATGCAAGCTTTGGGAACGAGGCGGATGTGAGCATGAATGAAATAATAGATTTTTACGGTGAGGATGAGGGAACAAAAGTCATCATGGTTCACATAGAAACTCTGAAAGACCCTGCCGGATTCCTAGAAGTCGCAAAAAGAGTCACTCCGAAAAAACCCATCCTTGCCCTGAAGACAGGAAGGACTTTAGAAGGCACAAGGGCTGTCGCCTCACATACCGGCGCACTCGTCGAGCAGGAAACTCTTGTGGATGTGATCTTCGACAAGAGCGGTGTGCTCCGCTTTTATACTCAGGAAGACATGATTGAAGCCGCTATTGCCTTTTCTAATCAGCCTGTTCCAAAAGGAGATAGAGTAGTGGTAGTGACCAATACTGGCGGTCCCGCCATAATCGCCGTGGATGAGTGCATTTCTTCGGGATTGAAACTTGCAGAACTAAGCCAGGAGACTAAAGAAAATCTCAAAAAACTTGTCTTCCAGGAGGCCATTGTTTCCAATCCAGTCGACGTAGTCGCCACTGCAGGACCTGAACAATACGGAGGGACAGTTGAAATCCTGCTCAGGGATCCCAATATCGACTCTCTCCTCCTTGTTTTTGTAACTGCCCCTTTTGTCGATTGTGAGGGGATAGCCCGTAAGCTTGGAGAAATTGGGAAAAAGGCAGAGAAGCCGATTGTCTGTCAAGTAATCACTATCGAGAAATGGGCTGAGGTCATCCGCCTCATTAGGAGTAGCGGGATTCCTGTTTATGAATATGCAGAGACAGCAGCAAGGGCTCTTTCAGCAATGACAAGATATGGAAAGCTTATCCAGAAAAAGGCCCCCACTTATAAAAAATATGAAACAGAGAAATACCTGGCAGAGAAAATAATTTCTACCTTCAAAGGAGAGAAGAGATTCATCCCCCAGCAAGAAGTGTTTGAAATCCTTAGAAGCTACGGGATTCCAACCGTGGTGACTACGAGAGTAGAAAAGGAAGATGAGCTCAGAGGAGCAGCAGAAGCGACAGGCTTTCCCTTGGTCTTAAAAGTAGATGCCGAAAGCATCGTTCACAAGACAGAAGCAGGGGGAGTTGTACTCAACATTCGGGATGAGGGGTCTCTTCGTAAGGCTTTTGAGGAAATGTCTAAAAAATTCGAGAGGGAGAAACCAAAATTCATCCTCCAGGAATATTTAGAGGATGGTAAAGAAATCATAATTGGAGCCAAAGGGAATGAGGGAATTCCTCCTACCATAATGTTTGGCCTGGGAGGAATCTTTGTCGAAACCCTAAAGGATGTTAGCTTCAAACTGGCTCCGCTCTCGGAAGAAGAAGCATGGGAGCTGATTCGTTCCCTTAAGGGATTCCCGATTTTAGAAGGGGTGAGGGGGGAGAAGGGAATTGACTTTGAGAAATTAGTGGAAATTCTCATCCGGTTCTCCCAGCTTGTTTCTGATTTCCCAGAGATAGATGAGGTAGATTTAAACCCGATTTTTGTCTTCGAAAAGGGGAAGGGAGCGCTGGTCGTCGACGCTCGCCTGAAGATCAAATGAACTGGATTCCCCTCTCGATTGTCGTTCTTTACATCATTCTTCTTTACCTCATAACCTGGGTAACTCGTCATCTGAGCCGAGGTGGAATGATTTCCTATCTTCTGGCGGGGAGAGGTCTTCCTTCCTGGGTAGTGGCTCCTCTTCTTGCCGGACTTGCGATTGGAGGAGCATCGACAGTCGGGGTGGCTGAGAGCGCATATAAAGTAGGAATCTCGGCTGGCTGGTATAATGCAGCCTGGGCTCTGGGGGCAATACTTGTCGGTCTCTTTGCTGCCAATAGATTTAGGAAGATGGAGGTTGCAACCATCCCCGAACTATTTGAGAGACACTACAGTACCACATCCAGAATGATAGCCGTTGCAGGTCAGCTCGTTCTTCAGGTGGTGATTACTTCACTTCAATACGTCGCAGGTGGAGCAATTCTTTCATCTCTCCTCCCTGGTATTTTTAGCTTCAAGACGGGGATGCTCGTTACAGCACTAGTCTTCGTGGGAATTACCTTGATAGGAGGCTTCTGGGCAGCCGGACTGACCAATATCATCAACGTCATCCTCATCTATCTTGGAGTTGTGCTTGGAGCAGGGATGGCGGTGGCAAAAGTTGGGGGATTAAAGGAGCTTGTTGAAAGGCTTCCTCCCCAACACCCAGGATTTGAATTGGGAGCCATAGGCGGGGGAATGATTTTAGCTTGGTTCATGGTGATGTGTACCATGGCTTTTTCGGTTCAATCTGTGGTTCAAATAAGCTTTGCAGCTAAGGATTCAGGTTCCGCGAGTAAGGGTTTCATTCTCGGGGGATTGATAATTTTGCCTGTGGGTTTCGTTAGCGCTTTGATCGGGCTTGCTGCAACCGTTCTTCACCCTGAGATTATCCCCACAGAAGCCCTTCCCAGGACGGTGCTTAGCCTTGCTCCCTTTGTAGCAGGGATTGTTCTTGCTGGATTGTGGGCTGCTGATGTTTCAACAGCTTCTGCACTTCTTGTTGGGAGTGCGACTCTTGTCGTAGGAGACTTAATTAAGAGATTTGTTTCAAAAGAGCTCAGCGAAAAGGAGGAGAAGATTATTTCTCGCCTGTGTGTTCTGGTCTTGAGTCTCTTTACCTACCTTCTGGCTGTATCTGTAAGAGGAATACTTCCTACCCTGCTCATCGGTCTTTCTCTCACCACGGCTTACACCCTGGTGACTCTGGCAACTCTTTTCTGGCCGGAGGTATGCCGGAAGGGCCATGCAACTACGACGCTTCTCATGGGAATAGTAGCCCTTATTTCCTGGCTCATTTTTCCCCAGATTGCGATTTTTTTTAAAAGAATCGGGCTTCCCCACCCTATTTATTTTTGCTGGATGGTGAGTGTTGTTATTTTCATCTTGGTTGCCTTTGTTGACAAACGAAAAATAGTGATTTAAAGGAAACTCTTCAAATTATTGGTCTTGTTTCCTTCTTTTTTTTGACCTGATTGCTGAATGAAATTCAGGTTGTGGGATGAAAATCAATTGTATTTATATTTCCTGTTTTCGAAGTAGGGAAAGGATAAAATTTATGAGCCTAAAAAATCTTAGAAGGTCGATGCTTTCACGCCTTTGTTTTTTCTTTGATTAAGCGACGTGTATATTCTGCGAGACCTCCTGCCTCGAAGATAAGCATGGCCTGCTCATCCCATTTGGGGAATGAAAATTCTTCAGAGCCAATTCTGATTTTCCCTTCCTTGAGGTCAATTTCCATCTTCAACTCAGAGAGCATGGAGCCTTGTTTATCTGTTTTTTTAAAGATGAACTCTACAGCCTCCGGGCATTCGATGACTGTGAGAGCAGAGTTTATTGCATTCCTATAGAAGAGCCTTGCGAATGATCTGGCAACAATTGCTTCAACTCCAGCATTTTTCAGGCAGGTAACCGCCTGTTCTCTTGACGAACCGCATCCGAAATTTTTGCCTGTGACGATGATATCGTTCTTATTTACTTTCTTGGAGAATTCCGGATCATAGTCCTCCATGGCATGTTTAGCTTGTTCTTCTCCAGGAAGAGGCTCGTAGGTATACTTTCCAGGATAGATTAGATCAGTGTTTATATCATCGTCCCTGAATATCCACACCCTTCCTTCAATTTTCATCTTAAACCTCCGCGGTGATGAACCCAGCCAAGGCAGATGCTGCCACAGTTGCGGGGCTGGCAAGATAAATTTCTGTATCTTCTTTACATCCCATTCTTCCCTTGAAATTTCTATTGGCTGAGCTTATACATTTTTCTCCAGGAGCAAGAACACCCCCATAGGCACCGAGACACGGTCCGCAAGAGGGGATGGCTATCTCTGCCCCAGCTTCAACCAGTTTTTCAATATAACCCAGCTTTAAAGCTTCCTTGAGGACTTCCTGAGAGGCAGGGTAAACTAGAAGCCTTACGCCCGGCGCTATTTTTTTCCCAGCGACAATTTCTGAGGCTATCTTTAAGTCATCGAGTCTGCCGTTGGTGCATGTCCCGAGGAGAGCAACATCAATCTTCACCTTTCCCAGCTCCTTCAGAGCATGAACGTTGTCCACTTTATGGGGGCATGCAACTTGAGGCTCAAGATCACTCAGGTTGTACTCAAGGATTTTCTCGTAGAATGCATCTTCATCGGCATAAAGAGGCTCGTAGGGTTGTTGCACTCTCGGCTCAAGCCACTTTCGAGTGGTCTCATCGAAAGGAAAGATGGCTGCCTTTGCCCCCATTTCTGCAGAGAGATTTGAGATGGTCATTCTTTCGCTCACTGACATCCCTTCAACCATTTCTCCAGCAAATTCAACCGATTTATAATTTGCTCCATCAGCTCCTATTTGCCCGATTAAATAGAGGATTACATCCTTGGCATAAACTCCTTTCTTGAGTTTTCCCTTCAGGATGATTTTTATCGTTTGAGGAACCTTGAGCCATGTTTTCCCTAAGGCCCAGACGCTGGCCGTCTCTGTTCGTCCTATGGCGATTCCTGCAGCTGCGAAGGCTCCGTGGGTTGTTGTGTGGGAATCTGAGCCCAGAATGAGTGACCCAGGGATGACATGCCCATATTCGGGAAGGACCTGATGGCAGATGCCCACGCCACAATCGTAAAAGTGCTTGATTCCTTGGGCTCTGACAAATTCTCGGATGAGTTTATGATTGAGAGCCTTCTTTTCATCCGAGGGAGGGACGGCGTGGTCGAGGGCAATGAAGATACGCTCTGGGTCCCAGACTCTCTCTGCACCCATTTCTTTAAATATTTTTGAGATAGCTGCAGAGTTATCGTGGGAAAGGATTCGGTAGGGGGAGGCAAAGACTATTTCTCCCGCCTTTACTTCTCCTTTTCCCGAAGCCCTGGCTATGATCTTCTCGATCAATGTCTTTCCCATTTCATCCTCCTCCTTTAATCAAGGACTCTGTAAACCACATCTATAACAGTCCCATCAACCCACTGGATTGCTGCCACGACGTGGTTTTTATCTACCTTAGGAGGTGCGGGTGGCCCTCCGCATATCTGTTCAACTTCTTTTTTTATATCTTCTATCGGTTTTATAGGAAGAGTAGAATTTTTGACTGCTTTTAAGAGGTCCTCCCTTTTGGGGTTGATGGCGATTCCTTTTTCTGTGACCACGACGTCGATTAGTTCAGATGGTCCACACAAAGTGGTGACTCTCTCGACAATGACGGGTATTCTATCGCGGAAGGAAGGGACACCAATGATTGTGCATTTTGAGAAGAGACAATCCTGCCATCCTCCTATTCCATGGAGGAGGAGCCCATCTGAATGGGTGACCACATTTGCATTGAAATTTACGTCTATTTCTGTGGCTCCGAGGACAACTACATCCACCATGCTAGCGAAATTTCCCTTGCCATGGTAATTGTAGCTAGTGAAGGGGCTCGTGTTTACGTGGCGAGGATTTTCTCTCATTGACCTGACTCCTTCGAGGTCGAAGGTTTGACCATCGAGGATGTAATCTGTGAGACCCTCTTCGAGGAGCTCCACGAGATATTTAGTGCTTCCTCCTCTCACAAAGCGAGCCTTGACATTGGCTTCCTTCATGTATTGTTTGAGGTACATCACAAATGCCAAAGCAATTCCCCCTGCGCCAGCTTGAAACGAAAAGCCATTCTTCATTATCCCTGCTTCTTTAATGAAGCGGGCGATTGATTCTGCGATGAGCAATCTTGCCGGGCTCCTTGTTATTTGAGTCGTGCCGGAGACAATCTTGGATGGGTCGCCTATTTCATCCATGACCACTACATAATCTACATAGTTTCCGTGAATCTGCCAGGGAATACAGGGGAAGGGGACGAGGTTGTCAGTGACCACTATCACCTTATCCGCATACTGAGAATCAGCCAGGGCAAAACCAAGAAGCCCGCAGGCTGATTTGCCCGTGAGTCCATTTGCATTTCCAAAAGGGTCTGCCGTGGGAGCAGCAATGACGGCAATGTCAATATGCACCTCTCCATCCTGCACTGCTCTGTATCTCCCTCCATGAGAACGAAGAACTCCCTGGCCTTTCATCTTTCCCCGGGAACAGTATTCCCCTAGAGGTCCGTTCATGCTTCCTTCTATATGATGGATGACACCAGATTCGAGGTGCTTGATGAGGGGGGCTTGGCAGGGGAAAGAAGCGCTTGGGAACCATCTTAGGTTTCTTACCCCCATTTCTGCCGCAATATCGAAGATTTTAACCGCAACTTTATCTCCATCCCTGAAATGGTGATGAGTGGAAATTGTCATTCCGTCTCGGAGGCCTGCTCGCTCGAGTGCCTCCCGTAGACTGGGAACAACTTTATTTCCATCGGGTGGATAGTGAGCACAGGAAGCGATGGGTGGAGCCGCTTTTCTTCCGGTAGGGATGTATTTCCCTACACCTTGGAAAGGGGTGACCGGTTGATCGTTTATTTTATCGGGAACCCATCTCCCAGCTGCGTTAATTTTTCCCTTCATTCTTGACCTCCTCTCTCCAGTTTACCGGAATCTTCTTGTTTTCTATGGCAAGCTTTAAGATTCGTTCGGCGCGTTTGACTACTGGAGGGTCTATCATCTTTGTTCCCAGGGCGACCACTCCTGTTCCCTTTTTCTGAGCCTCTTCAAGGGCAAGGATTATTTTCATCGCCCTTTCTATTTCTTTATCAGAAGGGCAGAACCCTTCGTTCACAATTTTAATCTGTGAAGGATGGATGCAACCTTTTCCTTCAAAACCCAGGGATTTTGCTTCAAGGACACTTATTCGAAGTCCTTCCTCATCCGCAACATCAGAAAAAACACTATCGATAGGCTGGATGCCTGCGGCTCTGGCAGCAAGCACAATTTCAAGTCTTGCCAAAAAACTTTCTTTTCCCTCGAGAGTTCTTTCTGCCCCTATGTCTGCGGTGAAGTCTTCAAGCCCTATGGTGAGGGCCACATTATTCGTCGAGGCTGAGGCTATTCTGTAAGCATTGATCACTCCGAGGGCGCTTTCGATTATAGGCATGAGGAAGACTTCATTCTTGATGTTTTTTTCTTTACGCAGAGATTGAACCTTCGAGTCAATTTCTTTTACGGTTTCAGGGTCTTCGCATTTGGGAATGAGGATGGTATGCACGCCATGAGGGACGATGAAATTTAGATCCTCAAGCCCTTGCGGAAGTTGATTGATGCGCACCATCCTTTCTGCACCCATGAAATCAACTTCTCTTAAAGCGTTACGGACAATATATCTAGCAGATTCTTTTTCTGCAGGAGCCACTGCATCTTCGAGGTCAAGGATTATCCCATCGGGTTTAAAGAGGCCGGCGTTGATGATGAGCCGGGGCTGGTCGCCGGGAACATAAAGACGGCTTCTGCGGAATCTGTCTCTTTGCACAGGATAAAGATTTTGGGGGAGGACGGGCTTTAAGAACTCTTCTTTCTTCTCGGGGAAACATTTTTTGATAGCAGCCTCAATCCTTGCCGCAAGGACAAAGGGCAGGCTTCCTCCATCCTCGATGTAGAGACGAGCATTTCTGATTCCGTAAAATTTCATCATCTCTTCTGCGCTGCGAACGATTGCCTCACCGTACATCGAACTAACTTTGCTTTTTACCTCTATTTTAAGTCCACCGCTTTCTTTTTTTTCGAACAAAATCCAACAGTCAGAATCAGTGTTTTTTTTCCCCACTTCTACCTCAGTCTTCATTTTTTCCTCCTCAAAATTATTTTTTCCTCCATTCTCTCCATTCAGTTTTTACTCTTAAACCTCAAAGAGTGACTTCACTCACGATTTTTTCTCAAGGATTGAGTAACCCTCCACGCTCATAAATTTCAAACTGGACTTTTGAGAATGGGTTGGCTTGAATCCTTTCTTTCGTTGATGACTTTCTGACCTCGCCGCTGAGGAGGTCAACCTCAATCTCCTCCCCATCCTTGAGGCTTAGTTCCTGGATGTTCTTTGCCTGAATGATTGGGAATCCAGAATTTATAGCGTTTCTCTCGTAGATTGCACCAAATGATTTAGCGATGATGAGGCTTATGCCCAGAGCTTTAAAACAATCCACAGCCTGCTGCCGACTTGAACCGCAGCCAAAATTCTCTCCTTCCACGACGATTATATCGCCCGGCCTTGCTTTTTGGGGGAAGTCTTTCCAGCCTTCAAGGTTTGAAAATGCATACTGCCCCATTTCCTCAAGGTTGGTTACTGTTAAATAACGATTATGGTAGATCATGTCTGTGTCGATATTACTTTTCCTTATGACCCAAACTCTTCCTCTGATTGTGGTGAGTTTTTTCTCTCTTTTAAGCGGAGCTTCTTCTTTTTTGGTTTTAATTTCGAGCTGAGCCTTAAAGAGAGAAGGTTTTTCGGGGATTCTGTCTGCAGTCGTGATGTGTCCTGCTACGGCTGAAGCAGCTGCAGTCAAGGGAGAAGCAAGGTAGACATCCCCTTTTCCCTGTTTCCCACTAAAATTACGATTTCCGGTACTGACTGTAACCTCTCCAGGTCCATTCTGACCTATTTGCCCTTCTGCACATCCGGCACAACCTGCATTGCCCACTAGTGCTCCTGCCTCTTTAAAAATCGAGATTAACCCCTCTCTAAGTGCCTTCTGCCAGATCTTATCAGTCGAGGGCACGACTTTCAGGACCACACCCGGAGCGACCTTTCTCTGGCTGAGGAGAGAGGCTGCAAGAGCAAGGTCTTCCAGGCGTCCGTTTGTGCAGCTCCCGATGAAAACTGAGTCAATCTTTTTTCCTGCAACTTCGTTGACAGGCACCACATCTTCCGGATGCCCCGGTCTTGAGATGAGGGGGACGAGTCCATCGAGCTCAAACTCAATAGTCTTTGCATAGCTTGCATCATGGTCTGCGTAACAGGGTGTGAACTTCTTTTGACTCACTGCGTTACAGTAAGCGAGGACTTCATCGTTTGGGGGAAAAAAGGCGCATATTCCTCCCATCTCAGTCATCATAGAGGCAATCGTTATTCTGCCAGAAAGTCCCAGTCCATCTACATAATCCCCGTAGAATTCACAGGCAAATCCCAGGAGCCCGCTCGCTCCCAGCCTTTTCAACATCGAAAGCACCACATCTTTTGGCGTTACCTGCTCTGAAGGCTTGCCTTTAAGAACTATTTTAACCGTGGGCGGCACCTTGAACCATATCTTTCCCCTCCAGAAGGCATAAGCAATGTCCTGATCCCCCATTCCCTGACCGAAGGCACCGATGGCTCCCACAAGGTTTGCATGGGAATCGGTGGAGACAAGAGTTTCTCCTGGAGATACGAGCCCTTCATCTATGGCGATATGAGTTCCTATTCCTGCTTCAATGTCATAGACTTTTATTCCATGCCTTCGGGCAAATTCTCTACAGAGCTGCTGATTGGTCGCATACTTCTGGGATGAGCCTCCTGGATTGCAGTCAAAGGTGAAATAAGTCTTTTGCGGGTCATTGACCGTGAGTCCATATTCTTCAAGATGCTGGACCACATTTGCTCCGCCAAAATCGCGCGCAATCCGGGCATCAACTTCCATGTCAACTGTATCCCCTGCTTTTACTCCCTGGTTTGAGTGACGCGCAATAATTTTTTCGATGATTGTCTTACCCATTTACTCCTCCTTGTCTCAGACGATTAACTGCTTTTTTTCCAAAAGTACAAGGGGGTCGAAGGTTGCGAAGTCAGCTTGGTGAATTAACACGGTTTCCACTCTTTTCGGCCTTCCTTCACCTTCTTTGGCGTGACAGGCAACGATGTTGATTATGTCATCGGGAAGTCCGGCCTGGGCCACAAGTATAGCTCCAGAAATAGGATGCCTTGCGCATTTACCCTTTCTGCTATTCTGATATTTTCCCTCCGCTGTCTTTTCTATCTCAAGGAGTTTCCCCACATCATGGAGGAGCCCTCCTGCAATGAGCAGGTCAAAGTCTATCTCGAAGGGCATTTTTCGGTAGTTTTCTATCATCGAGCGTGCCAGCCCCACTGCTCCTTCTGTTACAGCAAGGGTATGTTCGATGAGATTTACTCCTTTTGAATCTGTGAGAAGGGTAAAGGGGATCTCCTCCAGGTCTCCCTCTTTCCATCCTCCCTTTAAGGCAGCCTCTTCCCAGACTGCAACAACCTTTTCTCGAAGCGTCAAGTTTTTTATTTTTTCTAGTTGATTTTTAAATAGGCTTTCAATTTTCTGTTTCATGAATCACCTCGGATGATTCTTCATTTCAAACTGAGCGGAAAAGAGAGATTAGAGTTTTTCGATTATGGCATCTGTCATTTGGGTAGTGGAAGCTGCTCCCTTTGCGATCACATCTGGGCCACCAACCAGCCGGAGCATGTCGTAGGTCCTTACCTTTCCCTCAGCAATCACGGCACTTATTGCCTCTCTTATTCTCCTTGCCTTTTCAATCTCCTCAAGATACTCAAGCATCAAACACGCGCTCAGAATCATGGCGATGGGGTTGACAATGGGGGGGTTGAGATGTTCATATTTTGGAGCAGAGCCATGAGTTGGTTCAAAAATGGCACAATCTTTACCCAAGTTGGCGCTATTGGCAAATCCCAAGCCTCCGACGAGTCCGGCAAAGGCATCGCTTACGATGTCGCCGAACATGTTACCCGAGACTATCACCCCATAATCTTCCGGATTCTTGTTGAGCCACATCATCTGGGCATCGATGTTTGTCTCCCAGAGCTGGATCTCAGGGAAGTCACGCGCTATTTTTCTTGCCTCTTCAAGCATCATTCCTGAGGTCTCACGGATGACATTCGGTTTCTCACAGACAGTGACACTCTTATATCCAAACTTACGGGCATACTTGAAGGCTTCAAGGACTATTCTCTGGCAGGCCTGCCTTGAAAAAATACGGCAGGAAAGGGCTAAATCCTCGCTCGGCACATCCTTAAATGCCGCCATTTTGGGGTGAGTCTCTAAAGCCTTGCGCACGACATCAGGGGGATTAGTCCATTCCACTCCGCAATAGAGGCATTCTGTGTTCTGGCGGAAAACAACGACATCAATCTCCGGCTCATAGCAAGTATTGTTTACCCTTTTCACGAAGTTTAGAGGGTTTCCCTTGAAAGAACGGCAGGGTCGAATACAGATATCAAGGTTGAAGTGTTGTCTGAGCCCGACAATAGGGCTGTAATAAACATAACCCTTCCCCTGAAGTTCAGGGTTTAATTCTTTTGCAGCTTGTTCCTTGGGCTTTGAAGTTATGGCCCCAAAAAGACCGATGCGATGTTTTTCGAGGAGCTCAAGGGTGCGCTTTGGAAGCGGATTACCTTCCTTGCACCAGAATTCCCACCCCACATCTGCATGGATGTAATTGGCCTCAAACCCCACAGCCTCAAGAACTCTGAGGGCTTCGGGAAGAACTACTTTTCCTATTCCGTCGCCGGGCATGATGACGATATTTCTTTTACCCATTAGACCTCCTTATTATTTAAAAGGGATAATTTATGATACCAAATTTCCTTTTTTTTTCAACAAAATAACAAATCTCATCCCTAAGACACCCCTTATTTTGTCCTATGTTAGTTGAACATCCTTAGCCAAAGCAGAGAAAATTCCTCCTCCCTCTGGATAGAGGGAGGGTGAAAAATTGTGGTCCGCAAAATCTTCTCTTAGAAAAGAGAGAGAACAAGAGGGCGAAAGATTTTAAAATGAATGAATCTTCAGAAGATGTAATTTAAGCTTTCCATTTCCTTGACAAAGAATCCATTTTTAGATTATCTCTTTCATCGTCAATTTATTTTAAAATTTTTTATAAATGAAAATCTTAGCGAGAGGGAATCCTTCTTGATGACGAAAATAAAGATGCTCTGTCCTTTCTCGAAAAAAGCCTGCCGTGAATGTTCGCTCTACAGGGGAAGGCATCACTATCTGTGCTTATATCCGAGCTACGGCGGCTCTCTGAAAGATGAGGTTGATGAGAGAAAGAAAAAAGCTCTCTCAATTTTTAGAGAAGGCTTTGAAAAGTTTGAACTTCCAGAAAGACTTATTCCCAGTCCCAAATGGCTTATGCTCAGAGATTTTGCAGAAAGGAGGAAGGAATGATTAGAGACTTTGAGTATTTGAGGGCGGGGAGTTTGCCTGAGGCCTTGGATTATCTAGCTCGATATGGAGAAAGAGCAAAAATACTCTGTGGAGGTCAATCCCTGCTGATTCTCATGCGGCAGGGACTCGTTCAACCTGAATTCCTGATAGATATAAAGGGCCTTGAGGAGCTTAATTTCGTTGAACTTACCGCTGAGAAAGGGCTCAGACTCGGCGCCACAACCACTCACAGAACAATAGAAAAGTCTCCCCTGATTAAAGAGCATTTTCCACTGCTTGCGGAGATGGAGAAAAACCTTGCCTCTATTCAGACAAGAAACTGGGGGACAATAGGAGGCAACCTGGCTCATGCAGACCCTGCTGGCGACCCAGCTCCTGTGCTCATAGCGATGAAGGCAAAGGTTATCCTTCAGAAAAAAGAAGAGAAACGTGTACTTGAGCTTGAGGACTTCTTTCTCGATTTCTTTGAGACTACTCTTGCTCCGGATGAGCTCTTGCGAGAAATTGAAGTTCCCCCAATCCCTGAACAAACAGGTGTCTATTATGAGAAATTCACCATCCTCAAGAGCGATCAGGGAATTGTGTCAGTCGCAGGTTTGATTAATCTTGATGATGGCTTAAGATGCAGGGAAGCAAGAATTGTCCTCGGTGGGGCAGCTCCCAAGCCGCTGAGGGCGAAGAAAGCAGAGAAGGTGCTTTGCGGCGAAAAGATTGATTCGAAACTCCTTGAAAAAGCAGGAGAAGAGGCGTCAAGAGAGTCAGAACCTGTCTCAGACATCCATGCCAGTGAAGAATACCGCAGATACTTGGTGAAATTTCTGGTGAAGAAAATTGTGGGCAGGGCATGGGCGAAGGCGAAAGAATTGGCAGAGAATAAAGGAGGATAAGATGGAAAAGAGATTGATCAGAATAAAAGTAAATGGTGATTACTATGAGCTTTACATAAAACCCAAGAAGCTCTTGGTAGAGGTTCTCAGGGATGAGCTTGAGCTTACGGGGACTAAAAGAGGCTGTAACACAGGTTCCTGTGGCGCCTGCACCGTACTGCTTAACGGTCATTCGGTTAAATCCTGTTCGGTGCTTGCCCTTCAGGCTGACGGAGCGGAAATAATAACCGTAGAAGGGCTTGAAAATAGTGGGAGACTAAGCCCTCTCCAGATTTCCTTTCTCGATCATGGCGCCTTTCAATGTGGATTCTGTACCCCAGGAATGCTGATTTCCGCCGTAGCACTCCTTCGTGAAAATCCTAATCCAAGCGAAGAAGAAATCAGGGGCGGTATTCATGGGAATCTCTGCCGTTGCACGGGCTACAACAGCATTGTGAGAGCGATAAAGGCAGTGGCAGAGGGAAAGTACAGAGAGGAGGAGAAATGAGGAAGAAATACACGGTAATCAACACTCCCATCCACAATATTGATGGGGTGGCAAAAATAACGGGTAGGGCAAAATACACCTTTGACATAAAGCTCCCCCAAATGCTTTATGGAAAAATCTTGAGAAGCCCCTATCCTCATGCCCGGATTCTGAAAATAGACACCAGCAGGGCCGAAAAACTTCCTGGAGTTAAGGCTGTGGTTACCGGAAAAGATACACGGGGGGTAAAACAGGGGATCTGGAGACGTTACAAGGAGCTGTGTGATGAGGAAATCCTTGCCCGAGAAAAAGTTAGATATATTGGAGAGCCAGTGGCAGCAGTGGCCGCTGTGGATGAAGATACGGCTGAAGAGGCTCTTGATTTAATCGATGTGGAATATGAAATCCTTCCTGCCGTTTTTGAGCCCATAGAAGCAATAAAAGAAGGCGCCCCTCAACTTCACGAGAACGCAGAACGCAACATAAATGTCACCCGGCACATTGAATGGGGAGATGTGGATGAAGGGTTCAAGCAATCTGATTATGTAAGGGAAGATTGGTTTCGCTGCTCCTCTCAAGCCCATGTCTGCATGGAGACCCATTGTGCTGTGGCGAGCTTTACTCCTGAAGGAAAACTTACCCTCTGGACCTCGACCCAGTCCCATTACTACATCCAGGTTTTGCTTGCTGATATGCTAGGGCTTCGAGAAAGCGATATCCGCGTCATCTCCCGCTACACAGGAGGAGGATTCGGGAGCAAGTTTGAGCTTGACTCTGCTCAATTCTGCAGTGCGCTTCTTTCGATGAAGCTTAGGAGACCTGTGAAGATTGTTTTAAATCGTGAGGAAGAATTTATGGCTACCAAACGTCGCACTCCCATGTTCTATTATTTAAGAACCGGAGTGAAAAAAGACGGAAGATTTGTGGCCAAGGAAGCTCGAGTGTTCACGGAAGGAGGAGCCTACACTGCTATGGGTGCTACTGCGCTCTATCTCACCGGTTTCTTTCAGGCATTTCCTTATGTCTGGCCTAATTATCGCTATGATGGTTATCGAGTATACACAAACACTGAGCCAACCTCAGCCATGCGAGGCTTTGGGGCACCTCAGGCTACATTCTGTGCCGAAACCCAGATTGAGCTAATCGCCGATGAGCTGGGTATCGATTCTATCGAGATAAGAAGGAAGAATGCGATGTATCCAGGCTATGAGGTTCCGGGACAGGCCTGGATTCAAAGCTGTGGTCTGAGAGAATGTTTAGACAGGATTGAGGAGTGGATAAAGAAGCGAGGGGAACTTCCCCCCCACAGGGGGATTGGAATAGCCGCTTATGGCTTCATGTCGGGAGGAATCTTCAACTGGTTTGATACTCCCTATGCGTTCTCCTCCGCCCTGGTAAAAATAAATATAGACGGAAAAGTCGACCTCTTCGTTGGCTCTCAGGATATGGGTCAGGGTTCAAACACAACCCTGGCCATGATATGCGCAGAAGAGCTAGGTGTGAGGGTTGAGGATATCAGGATTCATATGGGAGATACCGATATCTGTCCTGTAGACCTGGGAGCCTGGGGGAGCCGGGAAACTCTTATGCAGGGGAATGCAGTCAAGATGGCTGCAGCAGATGCAAAGCGTCAGATTCTTGAGTTTGCTGCGGCAAAGCTCTCTCCCAATATCGTTTATGACCTGGATATCAAGGACCGCTGGGTTCATCTCATCGCTCGTCCTGAAAGGGGATTATCATACTTTGATGTGGTCAAAGAGGCGATAAGAGGAAAGGATGGGCAACCCATCATAGGGAGGGGGCATTATACCCCGCATCGCAAAGGGATGATTTCCCCTGCCTATAGCTTTGGAGTCCAGGCCGTAGAGGTAGAGGTCGAGCAAGAAACAGGCAAGATTATTCTCCACAATTGTGTCACAGCTCATGATTGTGGCCAGGTCATCAACCCTCTTGGAGTTCAGGGTCAGCTCGAGGGTGCCATTGCCATGGCTGCAGGATATGGTTTCACAGAAGACCTTCCCATGGATGAAGGGAAGATACTCAATCCTAATCTCGTCGATTATAAAATTTTAAGGGCACCCGATATGCCAAAGACAGAAGTAATGGAAGTTGAGACATACGAACCTGAAGGACCCTTCGGAGCAAAGGAAGCAGGAGAGGGTCTTACGAATCCCACTGCGGGTGCGGTGGCTAACGCCGTCTACAGAGCGGTGGGAGTGAGCATCAAGAATTTGCCCCTCACTGCCGAGAAGGTCCTCAAGGCTATCAAAGAAAAAGAAAATAAAAAGGAGGATGAGGGGAGAAATGAGGGGATATAAGTGCCCTACCTGCGGGAAGATCTGGCCTCAAACCATGGAGCTTGCCCGGCACATCTTCGGCACAGGAGACCAGGCGCATAAGGAATGGGTTAATTCTAAAGGTTTAAATTTCGTCGAGCTCTTACTCATTCAAACCATGGGACCGGGAAACAGGGGATACAGAATCTTGGCTGATCTTCTGGAGAAGGAGGCGGAGAGAGTGGAGGAATGAGAGGAGGAAAGGATGATAATTGAGGGAAAATTCAAGGTAAATGCACCGATTCAGACTCTGTGGGAGACGGTGATGAATCCTGAAACTTTGCAAGAATGTATCCCCGGAGCAGAGAGAATTGAACGCCTGGATGACAAGAGATATGAATGTGTAGTTAAGCAGAAGGTTGGGCCTATCTCTGTGCGTTTCAAATTCAAGAGTATCATCACCGAGGTTTCAGCCCCATACCATGTGGAGATGAAGGGGGAAGGAGAGGATATTGGGAAGGCAGGACGCTTCACCCAGAAGACTACAATTGACCTCAGGGAAGTGGGTGATAATGAGGTTGAGGTTTCCTACGTCTGTAATGCCAACATCGCAGGGAAACTAGCGATGTTTGGCGATAGAATACTCAAAGCAAAGGCGAAGAAAATCGAGGCTGAATTCACAGAAGCCTTGAAAAAGAAATTAAGTTTAATAGCAAAACCATGACGAAAGGAGGAAAATATGGGATTAGAATGGCTTAAAAAAGATGAAGAAATTAAGGATCATTTACTCTGGGGGGAGGAGCACTGGGGAAAAGAGCCTCCCTGTACCATGTATGAAAAAAGACCGCTTTTCGACCCTTCAGGTAAGGAGATCGAAGGGCTCTATACGGCCTGGATCATCCTCAATAACCCTGCCCAGTACAATTCCTACACCACCAAGATGGTTAAAGGTGTGATCGCCGGCTTCCAGAATGCTTCCCTCGATAGAAGTGTGGTTGCCGTTGTCTTTACCGCTGTGGGTGACAGGGCCTTCTGCACTGGGGGGAACACGAAAGAATATGCCGAATACTATGCAGGTAGACCGCACGAGTACGGCGAATACATGGACCTTTTCAACGGGATGGTTGACTCAATCCTCATGTGTAAGAAGCCTACTATCTGTCGAGTGAACGGGATGAGGGTTGCAGGAGGCCAAGAGATTGGAATGGCCTGCGATTTTACTCTTTCTGCCGACACTGCTGTTTTTGGTCAAGCTGGACCGAGACATGGCTCTGCGCCAGATGGCGGTTCATCAGACTTCCTCCCTTGGTTTCTGAGCATCGAAGATGCCATATGGAGCTGTGTTTCCTGCGAGCTGTGGAGCGCCTACAAGATGAAAAGATTGGGTCTTATAAGCCGGGTTGTTCCCGTGATAAAACAAGAAGGGAAGTTCATCCGCAACCCAGCAGTAATCACTGATAGATACATCGAAGATGGAGAGGTTGTATACGGAGAGTTTTTGACAGGGGAGGAAGGGAAGAGGGCGAGGGAATTCCTCAAGAGTGCTCAAATCGACTTTGAACTCCTCGATAAAGCTGTGGATGAAGTTGTGTGGAGATTCGCAAACCTTTTCCCCGGCTGTTTGATTAAATCTATCGAAAGCGTGAGAGCAAAGAAAAAATATTTCTGGGATATTGCCAAGAACTACAACAGGCATTGGCTTTCAGTGAACATGATGACAGAAGCCTTCCTCGGATTTCATGCCTTCAACACAAAAAAAATTACCGGTCAGGATGTGATTGACTTCATCAAATATAGACAGCTGATCGCCCAGGGAAAGGAGTTCGACGAAGCCCTGAAAGAAGCCGTTCTACCCAAGCCAAAAGAATGAAGGTAGAGAAGATGAAATCGATTTCCCCCGAAAAAATAGAAGTCTCCATCATCGGGGCAGGGAGAATGGGAACAGGAATAGCCCAGGTTTTCAGTCAAAAGGGGATGAATGTCTGTCTAGTGGATATAAGTGATGAGGCTCTGGAGAGGGCAAGGGAAAAGATTGAAGAAGGGTTCGAGTCTTTGAGAAAGAAAGGAATACTTGAGTCCTTTCAAGCTTCAGAAGCGAAGCAAAGGGTCTTCACGACCTCAAGCTATGAGGAAGCGTGTTTGGGAAAGAATTTAAAGCTTGTGATAGAATCTGCAGAGGAGGACGAAGAGACAAAAAAAATGATTTTCAGCGAGCTGCAAAGGCTCTGTCCTGAGGGCGTCATCCTTTGCTCGACTACTTCATCTCTTGATGTAGAGAGCTTTACTCGGGAAATAAAAAGGTCAGAGGGCATAATCTGGATGCATTTCTTTTTCCCGGCAAACGAGAGTCGCGCCGTGGAATATGCAGGCTCTTCTCAGGTTTCTCTTGAGGACCTTGAGAGAGGTGAAGATTACCTGAAGCTTGCAGGAAAGGAACCAGTTCGTCTTCAGAAATTCCGGAGGGGAGGTTCGACGTGGATAATCTGCTCGGCCCTCATGCTTGAGGCAACAAGGATGCTTGACGATGGTTTTGATGTATTGAGCATCGAAGAGGCCGGAAAGGAGGCTTTTGAATTGCCCTTCGGTTTTCTAAGGCTGATGGAAAAAAGCGGAATCTTCCACAGTGTGGTTACTATGAATTCTTTTTCAGGTTCTTCAAATCCCTCTGACCAGATCTTCAAGACTTATGAAAATTTCTTCACTCCTTCGCAAAGTTGCAGGAGAAAACTTGTGGAGTATGAGAAAAGCCAAGATGAGTCAAAGCTTTTTTGGTTGAGCGAGGAAGTTGAGGGAAGAAAGTCCGAGGACTTCATGCTTGTCGAAATACTTAAGCAGAGATTTCTTGCGGTTTCCTTCATGACTGCCTGTGAAGTGGTAAACGCCGGAGTGGCTAGGATGAGGGATGTCGATAGATTATGCCAGTTAGCTCTCTCCTTTAAAGAGGGCCCATTTAGCCTTATGAACAGGATGGGAATCAGAAAGGCAATGGAGATTGTAACCGAGAGGATGGAACTTTCCCACAGGAGGGAGATAAACTTTCCCATTCCTGAAATCCTTATTGCTCAGGTGCAGAAAAATGAGCCCTGGCCCATTTAAAAGGTCCCAAGGATGAGGAGGGAAAAACAAAAAGAAAAGAGGGCTGGGGTCTATCATTGGAGAGGCAAAGAAAATATTTCTTTCTGATTTAGAATTTTTTCCTAAACAAGTCTAAATTTTAAAGGATTTAAAGGAGGAGAAAATGGACTTAGAAGGGAAGGTAGCCCTTGTCACAGGAGGAAGTCAGGGAATCGGTACAGCAATCTCTCTTGATCTCGCTCGAAATGGGGCTGATGTTGCCTTAACTTACCGTAAGCACGAAGAAGAGGCGATGAAAATTGTCAAAGAGATTGAGTCACTCGGTCGTCGGGCAAAGGCCTATAAGATTGATGTTTCTGATTTTAAGGCAGTTCAAGAACTCTGTGCAAAGGTGGTTGAAGAGTTTGGAAGAATCGATATTCTGGTGAACAATGCCGGCATGAACTGGGATGGAGTGGTGTGGAAGATGAGCGAGGAGCAATGGGATACGGTGATAAACGTTGACCTCAAAGGAACATTCAACTTTATAAGAGGAGTCGCCCCGATTTTTAAAGAACAAGGTTCGGGTAAGATTGTGAATGTAACTTCTATAAATGGAATGAGGGGTAGGTTCGGCCAGGCAAATTACACGGCAGCAAAAGGTGGGGTAATAGCCTTGACGAAGACCGTGGCTAAGGAGCTTGGAAAATACAGGGTTAATGTAAACGCAGTGGCACCAGGGCTCATTGAGACGGAAATGATTAAGTCCATGCCTGAAGATTTCAAGCAGAGGTCAAAGGCTGAAACTGTCTTCGATGAGCTTGGGAAGCCAGAAGATGTTGCTTACTTAGTGACTTTTCTGTGTACAGAAAAGGCACGTCACATCACGGGAGAAATCATAAAGGTGGACGGTGGTCAGTATATCTGAGCATCAGGAAAAGTGAAAATCATGAGGAGGATGAAAATGGGAAAAGTGGGAATAATAGGTGTAGGCCAGAGTGCTTTTGTCCGCGGATATTCGGGCTCCATAAGGGAGCTTGCCTTTGAAGGCTTCAGAGAAGCGATGAAAGACGCAGGGATATCAACCACAGAGATCGATGCCTCTATAGTTTGCTCTGCTCCAGAATATGACAAGCAACGTTCTCCTTCCGGAGTTTTTGCAGAATATCTTGGCCTCACTCCCCAGCCAACTTTTTATCTTGAGAGCCTCTGTTCTTCGACAAGCATGGGTTTAAGAATGGCCTATGCACTCATCAAATCCGGTCTGCATGAGGTGGTGGCTGTCATCGGTTTTCAGAAGATGTCAGAAATTTCTTCAGCCGAATCCCAGGAAAGAATGGGTCGCGGTGCCGATATTCAGTGGGAAAGCCCTTTCGGGACGATGATGCCTGCATATTATGCCATGTTTGCCAGGGCTCACATGGAAAAGTTCGGGACGACCCTCGAAGACCTTGCCCTCGTCAGAGTAAAGAGCTCTCTTTATGGGCAGATAAACGAGAAGGCCCTCTATAGAAAGCCTGTCACTCTTGAGATGTTCCAGGACCCTAATCACTTCATGTCGGGAGAGGTGGCAAGTCCGCTGAGGGTTGGCGATTGTTGCGCTAACGCAGATGGAAGCTCCTGCATCATCGTCGCCAGTGAAAGGCGAGCAAAGACACTCTCCAAGAAACCTGTCTGGATTCTGGGTCTTGGCGCAGCTTCAGCCTCAGTGAATATGTCGGGGAGGGATTCTTTCACGGGGCTTTCGGTTGCCAGGGAGGCGGCAGAAAAGGCTTATCGTATGGCTGGGGTAGGCCCTGAAGACATCGATGTGGCAGAAGTACATGATTGCTTCACGATCTCCGAGATAATGGCCTATGAGGACCTTGGTTTCGCCAAACCAGGAGAAGGAAAGGAGCTTTTAAAGAGCAAGGAGACCTACAAGGAAGGAAGCATTCCGGTGAATGTAGATGGAGGTCTTCTCTCGAAGGGGCATCCCATAGGTGCTACAGGAGGTTCGCAGATTCGGACTATTGTGCTTGAGTTAAGAGAGGAGGCAGGAGAGATGCAGGTCAAGAGCCCCGAGATAGGACTCGTCCATAATATCGGAGGTGTTGGTCTTTATGGAGTTGTAACCATCCTCGGGAGGTAAGAAAATGAGCAGTAAACAAGAGATAGACGACCGTTTCAAGAAATTTGGAACAGTTAGTTTTACCTCTGTGACCAAGGTTAATGACTTCATAGACTATCTGGAACAGGGAAAAGTTATGGGGACAAGGTGTTGCGATTGCGGCAAGCGTTTCTTCCCTCCCCGCGCAGACTGTTACAGATGTCTGGCGAGCAACATGGAATGGTTTGAGGTAAGCGAGGCGGGAAGACTTGAAGCATTCAGCAGGTTGAAGTATGCACCATCTGGTTTTGAAGGCGACCTTCCCTATGTGATTGCGGTTGTGGATTACGGAGAATTCAAGGTTTTTGGAAGAATCTCAAATGATATTCCTTGGGAAGAAATAAAAATAGGGATGGAATTGAAGACAGTTCCCAATAAACTCCCCAACGGAAATCTGAATTATGTTTTTGTGAAGCCCTGAAGAAAAAGGGTGAACAAGGAGGAATTAGAAAACCTAAAATCCCTGAAGACTGAAATTTGGCACTTGAGTTTTTAATGGAGACTATTAGAGAGAGACTTGAAGCAATTGAGAGGGAAACCCTCTCAGAGAAAGCCTGTCTCAGTTCGTTGACGAGAGGAAGGGAACGGCCAGAGGCTCCCCATGCCTTCAGGACATCATTTCAGAGAGACCGAGACCGTATCATCCATTCAAAATCTTTTCGCAGGCTAAAGCACAAGACCCAGGTTTTCCTGGCACCCTACGGCGACCACTACAGGACAAGACTCACTCATACCCTTGAGGTATCTCAGATAGCCCGAACCATCGCCAAGGCATTGAGGCTGAATGAGGACCTCACTGAAGCCATTGCCCTTGGTCATGATTTAGGACATACTCCTTTCGGTCATGCAGGTGAGGAGACACTTGCCCGCCTTCTTCCTGGAGGTTTCAGCCATTATGAACAGAGTCTCCGGGTCGTAGAGAAGCTTGAGTATGAGGGAAAAGGATTGAATCTTACCTATGAAGTGAGAGATGGAATTTTGAAGCATTCCAAAGGAATGGGAAAAATTTTTGAAACAAGAACAGAGGAAATGCCTTCAACTCTTGAAGGGCAGGTTGTTAGAGTCTCTGACATTATTGCCTATGTCAACCATGATCTTGATGATGCAACCAGAGCAAAAATAATCAGAGAAGAAGAAATTCCCTCTCACTTAATAAAGACTCTGGGTAAATGGCACGCTTCAAGGATTGATAGGATGGTCGAAGACGTGATTCGAGAGAGCCTTAAACTAGGAATGGAAAGAATATCCATGAGTAAAGAGGTTTTTGAGGCTCTTGAGGGACTTCGTGAGTTCCTGTATGAGAGGGTTTATTTCAGCCGGGAGTCTCGCATTGAACTCGAGAAAACAGAGAAAATTATCTGTGACTTATACGAATATATCCTCAAGGCACCTGAAGATTATGTGAAGCCCTATCCCAAAGGTGATTCTCTAGAAAAGAGAGTGGGGGATTTCATAGCCGGGATGACAGACCGCTATGCCCTCGGTCTTTATGAAAAACTCTTTTTCCCCCGTCCCATGCCAGTTTTCTGATTTTAGAGAAGCTCCTTCTTAGTGGTTAAAGTGTGAACTTCGAAAATTGGAAAAAGGAAAGGAAATAAGAGATTATTTTATTTTGCAGGATAAAGATTAAGCAAAACACTTAAAGAGAGAGCCTTCATGCTTTAACCAAGAGGCTGGCTATTAACTTAATTCTTTACTAGCTTATAATCACCTGAGCGAGAATCAATCAAGAGATAGAGATTAATTTTAAAGGAGTAAGTGAGATGAAAGTCGTGAGCGATTCTCTTGGTTTTTCAACAAGAGGTTTCAATGACATAAAAGACATCACTAGAGAAGTTTCAAGAAGTCTTGCGCGCTGTGGACTAAAAAATGGTATTCTCACCATTTTCATCCCTGGTTCAACCGCAGGATTGACAACCATCGAATATGAACCGGGCTTAGTGAGAGATTTTTCAGAAGCGATGGAAAGAATAATTCCCTCTCAAATTTCCTTCTTCTTTGATGATGTGATGCAAAGACTATTTTTCTTTTCTTCTCCTTTCTTCATCTTTCTTCTCTTTAGGTCTTTTAACCACCTTCTCTCCGTATTCTTAACGAAACCGTTAAGTTCACCCCAACGCTAACATCAGGTCTCGGTCCCCTAACCTATTCCAAGAACGCGACCCTCATGTCCCGTTAGGAATTTGCCAAAGGCCGCTGATTTGTATCATTTCCATGATCTTTTATAAGGAATGAATGGATGATTCTCTTTGAGCATCCGGTAGAGGATGGTCAATAACCTTCTCGCTGTGGCAACTTTTTCCGGGTTAGTTCCTTTTCTTCTTTTCATCTAATCATAATAGCAGCGAAGATCAAAATCAACTCGGAGCCCCGGCCAGATCGCCTCCAGCGCCCCCAACGCAACCAGCGATTCCCTTCCTTGATGAACTCGCCATGCAGCTCATCTCGCCTGAGCTATGAGTCGAGGGAATCAGCCCAGCATAGGCGTGGAATTTCCCTACCTCCTCAAACCGTCCGATGTCCTTGATCTCCTCCGCTACCAACACCGCTAAAAATACCCCAAATTCAGGAACCGTATGCATCAGTCGGGCCGTGGGCATCTTCTCATGAAACTCCTTGACCAAAGCGTTTGTCTTGGGCATCCGCTCCACTTCTGAACGGCTCTCTTCCCCCTGTTGCGCCAAAAGCGCTCGCAGCCCGTTCTTCACCGATGTCTCCTTCCCTACGTAAAAGGCCCGCTGACGCAACACTCGCTGTCAAGAGCGATTCTCCCCCCATCGCTTCTGGACCTCAGGAATATACCCTGTCCGCAGTAGATTGGCCATCTTCCAGGAATCCCGCTCTTCTGTCTTTATCTTGGCTCTCACTTCCTTCGGATGGGCCACGGTCATCTCAATGCCAAGATCAGCCAAAACATCGACCATCGTCTAACTCGACCTTACCACCTCTATCACTGCCTTGATATCCTTTGTCCCTTGGATGGATCTCTCCAGCTCTCGCCGGAGATTGACCACTCTCCCTTACCTCATTACCTCCCCTTTCTCATCCAACAATGCGATGTGCGAGTATTGACGATGATGGTCAATACAGGCATAAGTCACGATGTCACCTCCTTGAAAGAATTTCTCAATCGGGAGTCTATCACAGACTCCCGGAAGAGGTGCATCACATCATCATGTTACCTATCCTTTTTAAGGGAGGGAGCTTCTGAACATAATCTGAAATCGCAAGCTGGGATTCAAATTTTTGAATGTTTCAATCCTTATTTTAATGGAAGGAGCTTCCGAACAAGAAGAATGGTCTTTGCTTATTTTTGTAGTAGCAACGTTTCAATCCTTGTTTTAATGGAAGGAGCTTCCGAACTATATTCGATGTCGAACGAGGGATAATCATCAAGCAAGTTTCAATCCTTGTTTTAATGGAAGGAGCTTCCGAACCGAACACCTCATCAAAGAAAATATCAAAATTCAGAAGTTTCAATCCTTGTTTTAATGGAAGGAGCTTCCGAACTTTTGAACGTCAGGATTAGTAAGTAGCCCCTCTGGTGTTTCAATCCTTGTTTTAATGGAAGGAGCTTCCGAACAAACCTCTGTGAAATAGGCTTCATCATCATAGCAAGTTTCAATCCTTGTTTTAATGGAAGGAGCTTCCGAACATCAGTCAACCCTTCTGTTCTCGTAAGAAT
>CAYSCS010000082.1:0-3501 GCA_964429695.1 uncultured Eubacteriales bacterium | reverse complement strand
TTTGGCAGTTTGGGAAGCTTCCACAGATTTTTGACATCGGCCTCAGATTCAGGTATACCACCAAAAATTAATATCCTGCGCATTGTGTCTCTTATATAGGGAGGAAGTTTCTCAAGATAAGAGGCAGCTTCAAAGACCTCTTCTTTTTTGATAACTTTATATATAAACCCTCTTGGGAAGCCCAATTTCTTTTCTTCAAATTTTTTCCTTAAAATGTCCAGGGCTTCATTACGTGGCCGCTGCTTTAATAGCTCATGATATGTTTCATAAATTTTTGGTTCATTTTTTTTCCATTTGCTCTCAAAATAACTAAGTCTTTCTTCTATCCTTCTTGCTTCTTCTGTGCCTTCGAGGACGGCAAGGAACCTGCCGTTATCTGCGGTAGCAAGTCCTTGACCACCCTCTGTAATAAGCCCAAGCAAAGTAATATCCCCCGGCCTTAATGCTCTAATATATTCCTCAATCTCTCTTTTATTCTTTTGTATATCTTTGCTTGATTTTATTTTATCCCACCATTTCTGGTAGAGGTCATTCATTTTGGGCATAAATCTTTCGTAAAGTTTCAGGTTTTTCTGGATGGGAACAAAAAAAGCTCTTTTAACCGCTTTTTTATAAAGCTCTGATGGGACTCTAAATTGACCCACATCTGCATAGCGGTTGTACGAGACTTCTATCTCTTTGTCACCGAGTCTTACCGGAAAATGTGTATCATAACTTTCAATTTCTTTTAACTCCTCAAATACAATAAGTCTATCTTCCCAGTTTTCATCTTTATTGCCCCCTATTTCCCTTGCATCAATAAAGGTAAAGTTATAGTCGGAAAGTTTCTCTTTCTGGACAATATAAATGGCGGTATTAACAGTTGCCTCAAATGCCTTAGGAGTAAGGATTAATCTCTGGATATGATGATCTTGCAGTAATTGGCGCATTCGCTCCTTCCAAGAGAGAGTAAGATATGTATCTGAAGTTATGAAGGTAACCACTCCTTTAAGACGGGCAAGTTCAAAGGCACGGAAGGTAAAATGGACATAAAGGTCATCGACAAATCCATAGTGGAGTTTCAGGTCTTCTTTATACGGTAGATCAGATAGTTTCTGAGTTCTCACATAAGGAGGGTTGGCAATAACTATGTCAAAACCTCCCTTTTCAGAAAATACTTCGGCAAAATGAACCTGCGGCAGGAAGAATGGCTTGGTCCCGGTTTTCTTGATTTCTTCAAGAAGAGTATTAGCTTGGGATGCCTCTTTAATTAGCTTATCCATTTTCTTTTTCTCAGAGGCTGGAATCGCCATCCTTGCTCGGCTATACTTGGCACCAAGTTCGATAGCCTGTTTTGTTTTGAGTTCTGAATCTGTTTTCAGTCCTTGTTCAATTAGCTGCCTCTCAATGCCTTCAAGTTTACTTCTTAGCTCGTTTTTCCTTTCAGGATCCATCTCCTTCAGAAGTTTATCTTTCAATTTTCTAAATTCAGTGATGAGCTTTTGGGTTTCATCTTCAAGAAGCGTTTTTTGATACTTTTGCTTTTCGATCAATCTTCTTCCCTGAAAACTCTCTACCAAACTGTTTCCCACTGCCAGTTTATAATCAAGGTTAGGAAGAGCCTCTACTTTTTCAAGTTCTTCATCCACCACTAAAGATAACCACAATCTGAGTTTTGCTATCTCAATTGCCTCAGTTTCAATATCTATACCGTAGAGATTGGACTTTATGATTTCTCTCTTAAGCTGGGCTGGCGTTGTTTTTATTTTCAGTTTTTCTGCAAGAGGAGTTTTAACGCGGATTATTTCCTGCATCATGCCGACAAGAAACGCACCTGAGCCAACCGCCGGGTCGAGGATGCGAACGTTGGTTAAGATATCGTATAATGTTTTTGTTTCTTTCTCAGTTAGGTCCTTCGTTTCTGTTTTTTCTATAAGGTTGATTATCTTATACCTTAAAATATCACCAGAGCTAAATAAAAAATCTTTAAGGCTTTCCCGGCACATATAATGGACAATAGGACGGGGTGTGTAAAAAGTTCCTTTCTTACCACGTTCATATTCAGGTAACATGCTCTCAAATATCCTGCCCAGCATTTCGGGGTTGACAGCTACTTCAACTTCAAGAGGTAGCTCTTCCGAAATAGTGAAGTTATAAGAATTGAGGAAATTAAGAATTTTTTCTATTGTTCTATCAGGTATATATATTAAATCGCTATAATCTTTCTCAAACAGCCCTCCATTGAGGAAAGGAATTTTGCCAAAGGGGGAATTATCGTTTGATCTTTTTCGATTGAGGGTATCAAAGAAGAGAGGCTCTAAAACATTCTGGTAAAAATTCCTGTTTTCTTTTTTTGATCTTTCAAACCAGTTAGGAATAAATTTTTTATCACCAGCAAGCCATCCCTTTTTCTGAAGGAAATAAAGAAACATCAGCCTTCCCAAAAATCTCTGCGCAAAGGCATAAAGTTTTTCTTGATCATAGAATAGTTGGATACCTTTATTGTTTTTTTGCAGTGAATCTGTGAGAAAGTCAAAATTCTCTTTATATTCAGCAAAGAACTTCTTGGTAACTTTTTGAACGCCAAAAGCTTCCTTAAGGAGACCATAGATCCGTCCAGGCTCTTCAATGCCATCTTTAATGGCTATCTCACTCAGGATCCATTTGTCGGTGTAAAAAGCACTCTTTCTATCAACATTGAGTTTTACAAGCTTGCGCTTCCAGACGCCCACATCCTCACGGATTTTTTCTACAAGAACAAAAGTATAATTTTGGTAATCGGGGGTAAGCACAAAGAAAGGGTATTGTGTTTCTCTTTCAAAATAGAGAGGAAGCTCTCTTGCTATGGAAGTTGAAGGATATTTGAGCTTGACAAGGAAAACCTGAAATCTTTTATCATAATTGGCAATTGTGTAAATCTCTTCCACAACTTCGCTGTCCTTTCCCCTTAAATCCCAGGCTTCCTTGCCTTTATACGAGGTATCTAAAACCTTGTAGCCCAGTCCTTCAAAAAGTTGATAGACTTTCTCTGGACAATCCATCCGGGGGATGTGCTCTTCTATAAAGCTCTTGACGTCCCTGGAACGCTCAGAACTTTTAAAAATCATGCCATTTCCCCTACGAAATGAAATCTACACAAATTAGCTTTAAGTTTTTTTCGTCAAATTTCAAGGGCTCAGATTCATCACTCGCTGGCTTTTCTTTCAAAAAGTTTTCAAGTTCTGCAATTAAGATATGCCAGTTTTTCGATTTCTTATAATCTCTCCAGATTTTTCTTAAAGCGCGCATTCTCAGCTTGGTGAGGGCCACCTTATTCAAGGTGGCTACTATGCTGCCTATCATTTTTATTTTTGGATCTCCATTTTCGAGATAATTCTGCCTGATATAGTCGAGCTCGTCCCTCATATCCCTTAATGTTTTTTCCATACGTCCGTGAGCAGTACGTATCTGAGAAGCAATTAAGCCTTCTGAAAAGACTCTTTTTATTTCTTCTCTGACCTTGTTGTGAATTTCAAAGACATC
>CAYSCS010000081.1:0-21351 GCA_964429695.1 uncultured Eubacteriales bacterium | reverse complement strand
CATTCGTAGCTTCTGTTTCATAACCTAACCTCCTTTCTCTCAAGGTGAGGTTATATAATCTAGGGACTCTTATCTCCATTACGGTTAGCTCTTTAAATGACAAGATGATACCTCTACACTTAGATTTTAGATGATTCGATTTGTAGACTTTGTTTTTATCTTTATTTAGTGTATACTTTTTATTTTCTTAGAGATATCATAAAGTTTAAAACTTTAATTAATTTCCCCAAAATTAGGAGAGGAGGTAAATCATGAGATTGAAGGTTGGCAAGTTTATCTTTATTTTCTTTTTTATCTTCTTTATCCTTATCTCTTCATTCCCTTCTCTTGCCCAAAAGGTTTACTCAAAGAAAGACCCCCTAAGAGGTTTCGATGAGTTTATAGTGAAAGTGATGGAGGAATGGAGGGTTCCCGGGCTGGCCATTTCAATCGTGAAGGATAATAAGGTGATTTATTCTAAGGGATTTGGTTATAGAAATGTGGCAGAGAGGCTAAAAGTGACACCCAAAACTCTTTTTGCTATAGGATCTTGCTCAAAGGCATTCACAGCAACTGCCATGGGAATTTTGGTAGATGAGGGGAAGCTTGAATGGGATAAGCCTTTGAGGGATTTTCTTCCTACTTTCAAACTCAAAGATAGCTTTGCTTCTGAAAGAATGACTCCCAGAGATTTAGTTTGTCATCGTTCTGGACTCCCCAGGCATGACATGATGTGGTATAACGCATCGGCTACAAGAGAGGAACTTTTTAATAGGTTGCAATTTCTTGAACCCAACAAGGATTTTCGGACCACCTTCCAATATCAGAATCTGATGTTCATGACTGCAGGCTATCTTGTGGGAAAAATTACAAACTCAAGCTGGGAAGAGTTTGTTCGCAAAAGGATTTTCGAGCCTTTAAAGATGATGAATAGCAATTTTTCCGTAGAAGATTCAAAGAAGGCACCAGATTTTTCCCTTCCCTACCTAAAGAGAGAGGATAAAGTGATTGAAATCCCCTTTCGTAACATTGATGCCATAGGTCCTGCTGGCTCCATAAATTCCAATGTTGAAGATATGGCTAATTGGCTGATTCTAAACTTGAATAAAGGAGAATTTAACGGAACACGGGTTATTTCTGAAGCAAGCCTTAATGAAATACATTCTCCTCAAATAATCATGTCGAATATCATAAGGGAAGAGGAGTTGTTTTATTATTTTTATGGAATGGGTTGGGCGATAACAGCCTACAGAGGGCATCTCTTCCTGGTTCACGGAGGCGGAATCGATGGATTTATAGCTCATGTATCTTTTATGCCCAAAGATAAGATTGGTGTTGTTATCCTTACTAATCTCTCCCCCAACCCTCTAACCCAAATCATCTCTTTCAATGCATATGACAGATTGCTCGGATTGGATCCTGTTCCTTGGATAGAGAGAGTTAGAAAAGAGGAAAAGAGGGCTAAGGAAGAGGAAGAAAAAGCAAAAAAAGAAAAAGATAAGGATAGAATTCTCAATACTTCTCTTTCTCATCCCATAGATGATTATCTTGGAGAGTATCATAATCCGGGTTATGGAGTCTTAGAAGTAGTAAAGGAAGGGGATAAGCTCAAGACTGTATTCAATGCTCTTGAATTTCCGATGGAACATTATCACTATGATATCTTCGAAGTACATAACGAAATGTTTAATATGACAATTAAAATTTCATTTTTTACAGACCCCAAGGGAAACATAAGCAGCCTCTCTGCTCAGCTTGAACCAGCCGTTGAGCCTATTGTGTTTATCAAGATGCCTGAGAAGAGAATGAAGGAACGAAGCTTCTTGGAGAAATTTGTTGGAGAATACCAACTTGCTGAGCTAGTTCTGACTGTCTCCATCAAAGGAGATAATACTCTCATACTCAGGATCCCGGGACAACCGGAAATTGAATTAATACCGTATAAAGGGACAGAGTATAATGCAAAGAACATCCCTGGTGTAAGCATCGAGTTTATGATGGATGAGTCAGGTGTAGTCAGAGAAGCAAAGCTCAAACAACCCCAAGGTGTTTTCACTGCTCCAAAGAAACAAGGATAATAATAAAAAGAGAGTGACCTATCTTGGTTTAAGTTATTTAATTTTTTAAGATTTAATTTAACATAAAAAAGGAGAGGTGTCCGAGTGGCTTAAGGAGCACGCTTGGAAAGCGTGTGTGCGACTAGATGTCGTACCGTGGGTTCGAATCCCACCCTCTCCGCCATTAAAAAGAGATAAAGACAAAGGAGAAGGGTTTTTAAAAAGGAGTAATCATGGAGACGAGAGATTATGTGGTCCTGGAAGATATCTATGGTGCCCACAATTATAAGCCCCTTGATGTAGTAATAACGAAGGCAAGAGGGATTTGGTTTTGGGACGTAGAGGGAAAGAAATATTTGGATTTTTTGAGTGCCTATTCTGCCGTAAATCATGGTCACTGTCATCCCAGAATCCTGAGAGCGTTGAAAAAACAGGCAGAAAAGGTTACGTTGACCTCAAGGGCCTTTCGAAACGATCAGTGGCCTCTTCTGGCGAAAGAACTATGTGAGTTTACAGGATACGAAATGGTGCTGGCTATGAATTCAGGGACAGAAGCAATAGAGACGGCGTTAAAAGTGGCTCGAAAATGGGCCTATCAGAAGAAAGGCATTCCCCAAGATAAGGCAGAAATAATAGCCTGTGCGAACAATTTTCATGGAAGGACAATCACCGTCGTCAGCTTTTCCACTGAACCTCTCTATAGAAATGACTATGGTCCTTATACACCAGGATTCAGTGTCATTCCTTATGGAAATGTTAAGGCACTTGAAGCCGCAATAAACCCTTACACCGCTGCTTTTCTGGTGGAGCCAATTCAGGCAGAAGCAGGAGTTATTATTCCCCCGGATGGTTATTTACATCAGGCAAAAAAACTCTGTGAGAAGAATAATGTTCTCTTCATTGCCGATGAGATTCAAACTGGTTTAGGAAGGACAGGCAAGATGTTTGCCTGTGACCATGAGAATGTCAAACCAGATGTTCTGGTCATCGGGAAGTCTCTGGGCGGTGGAGTTTCAGTGATCTCGGCCACACTTTCTTCCAGGGAGGTACTGGGGGTTTTTAAACCAGGTGAACATGGCTCGACTTTTGGAGCAAACCCGCTAGCCTGTGCTGTGGCCAGAGAAGCACTCAGAGTTCTTAAAGAAGAGGGTCTGGTTGAGAATGCCGCCAACCAGGGTAGGTATTTTCTTGAAAAATTGAAAAGAATAAAGAGCAGACATATCAAGGAAATAAGAGGAAGAGGATTATTGATAGGAATTGAACTCTTGCCTGAAGCTGGAGGAGCACGTCGCTTCTGTGAAGAATTAATGAAAGAAGGACTTCTCTGTAAGGAAACTCATGAACATGTCATTCGCCTGGCTCCTCCCTTAATCATCAGAGAGAAAGAGCTCAACTGGACTTACAAAAGAATCGAAAGAGTCTTCAAGAGGGCAGAGTGAATCTTATGTTTTCTCTCTAGGGCTAAAAGAAGGATTTTTCAAAATTAGATTGATTTAACAAATTTCTTAACTTATCTTTAAAATATAGAGGTTAAGGATGAGAAAGAGTTTGATGTTGTGCTTGATTATCTTTTTTTCAAGTTCATGCCTCATCTACATCCCGCACCCTTATGAGGAGCCTCCTTCTCCAGAAGAATACCCTAGTCAACCTCCAGGCTCTCCTTCGAGTTTTGATATTTCCTTTTTTTATGATTATCTTTCCCCCTATGGATTTTGGGTTTATTATCCACCTTATCGATATGTATGGATTCCGCGCATTTCGATATACAGATGGAGGCCTTATACTTATGGAAGATGGGTTTTCACTGATTATGGATGGACATGGATTTCATATTTCGAATGGGGATGGGCTACATTTCACTATGGACGCTGGGGCTGGGATAGTGAGCTTGGCTGGTTCTGGGTGCCAGATACCATCTGGGCTCCTGCCTGGGTGACCTGGAGGCATGGGGGCTTTTATATAGGTTGGGCGCCATTGCCCCCTGAAGTGCCTTTCATTCCAGGCGTAGGGATTACTTCTCTTTCTATTACCCTACCACCCCATGCGTGGATATTCATCGAAGGGAGGTATTTTTTTAGCCCGTCTCTCTACCGATATGCACTTCCCTGGGAACGTAACCAGACGATAATTAACTATACCGTAATCTTCACCAACATCATCGTCGAAAGAGATCGGATCATAAATAAAGGATTTGAGACTGAATACATCTCAAAAATGGCAAGAACAAGGGTAACTAAATATCAGCTCGAAGAAGCAAGGAGGCCGGTGGGGACGAAAATCGACCGAGAAAGACTGATTATTTATAAGCCTTCTCTAAGCAAAGAGGAATCTTCTAAACCTAAAGAAGTATTAGAAAAATCAGAAGTGCAACGGAGAGTCTCTCAAGCTACTTATTTAACGTTAGATGAAAAGCAAAGAGTCGTGGACATTCAGCGAAGGGAACTTGAAATCCTTGAGAAGAGCCAACAACAAGAAGTTGAAGAGCTGAGGAAAGAACTTGAAGATAAAGAGAAGGAGGTTCAATCTCCTGAAGAGAAGAAAAAAATAAGGGAGGAATATGAAATCAAGGTTTTAAATCTGAAAAGAAGCCATGAGAAGGAGAAGGCAGAAATTAAGGAAAGGCATGAGAAAGATAAAAAAAAGGTAGAAAAAACCAAGGTCAAGAAAAAGAATAACTAGAGTATTTTCATTACTTTGTCAGCTATTTTTTCTGAAGTCAAGCCCCTTTAATAATGCTAGAAGTAAGAGCAAAAATGAGTGCCACAAAGAACTTATAGTATTTTCGTAATCTTTCTGTCTTCATTCAGTTTTTTCCGTGGCGTAAAGGTCTAATTCCCTCTATTTTTCCTGGAAGTTAGGGTGAAGGAAACGCTTATCTTATTATCCTTTTTCTTATAAATTCGTTATTTAGTTCTGGCTAGTAAAAGGAGTTTAAGTAACAATTTATGGATTTTAGGAAGCTTTCTTTTAGCTCAAGTTCAGATGAAAATTCTTCAGTAACTTGTTAATCAAATTTTGATTATCAATTTTGTCGAGAAGCAATTGAGGAGAGACCTTTTCGGGAGGAAAGGGTGGCGCCAAGCACAGCGATGAGAACCACCACTCCTCCAAAAATAGTGCGCAAAGAGGGAATTTCCCTTAGAAAAAAATAGGCCATAATTATTCCGTATACAGGTTCTAAAGAATTGATGATGCTCGCTGTTTGAGCTTTGATTTGTCTTATCCCTTCTATAAAAAGAGTATGAGCTCCAGCCGTACAGAAAACTCCTAGGATAAAGAGGAGGAAAATGCTGCGCAAACTCCAGGAAGCTGAATTACAAGCAGCAAGAGGGGAAAGAATTAAAAAGGCAAATAAATCCTGAAAAAAAGCTATCGAAAAACTCGAATACCTCTGAGCAAGCTTTTTATTAAAAATGATTAGAAAAGAGAAGGTGATTCCCGATAATACACCCCAGGCTATCCCCTGAAAGCTTGAATTCGAAAGGTTGAAGCCCTCAATGAGGATAGAAATTCCTGAAAAACAAAGAGTTGCATAGAAGATGTTTAACTTAATGAGCTTTTCTCTGAAGATTAATGATTCGAGGAAGACGGTAAGAATTGGATAGCAGGAAAAAGAAAGAAGACCAATAGCCACTGTCGAAACCTGAATGGAAGTAAAAAAAGAAATCCAATGAGATGAAAGTAAGGCTCCGAGGAGGAGGAAATAAATCAAGTCTTTCCAGAAACGAATCTTAATTTTTTGTTTTGAAATAAAAATTATTAGAGCAAGGGAAATACTTGCGAAAAATACCCTGCCCAGCACTATCATAGAGGAGGATAAAGGAATCAATTTTCCAAAGAGCCCGGCTAACCCGAAGAGTAAGACTGCTGTGTGGATTTCAAAGAGACTCCTTTTTTTACCCATGCTTAAAGAATTATCTAAAAAAAATCGTACGGCGACAAGAAATTAATTCAGACTTTCTTGGGAGTAATTAATGAAGACTATCAAGAATTGGTAGCAAGGGAAGAAGAGGGGTTATTTTAAGAGCAACCCTCTCCTGATTTTATATAAAACCTAAAGGCGACACTTATATAATCTGAAAAAGGAATTCGATTCAATTTAAAAGCCTTCAATTAGTAAACTTTTTATATCTTCAAAAGAGAATTTTTCCTTTTAACTCTCGATAAAAAAATATTGCTAAAAATGAAGTAAAAAACACGGGCTAAATTTCTTTTGATTTAGAATTCATTTATGTTATCATATTATTTAAAATTTAAGCTTTTGACACTTAACTCTCATAAATTTCAAGGATGAGTTACTTAATTTTCGCTAGAAAGTACAGGCCTAAAAAATTTGAGGAAATAATTGGGCAGAAAGCCGTAGTTCAAACTCTGATAAATGCAATAAAAGGGAATAGAGTTGCTCAAGCCTACATCTTCTCAGGAATGAGGGGGGTCGGAAAGACATCGGCAGCGAGAATTCTTGCCAAAGCCTTGAATTGTATTTCAGGTCCCACTCCAGAGCCGTGTAATGAATGCGAGATGTGCAAGGCTATCAATGAAGATAGGTCAATAGATGTTTTGGAAATAGACGGAGCTTCCAATAGGGGGATAGATGAAGTTCGTTCTCTCCGCGAAGGAGTTAAGTATAAACCTATTCAAAGCAGGTACAGAGTCATAATAATAGATGAAGTCCATATGCTTACCCGAGAGGCATTCAATGCCCTCCTAAAAACCTTAGAGGAGCCGCCCCCTCATACAATCTTTATTTTTGCCACCACTGAATTCCATAAGGTTCCAGCAACCATTGTTTCTCGGTGTCAGCATTTTGAATTTAAAAAAATTTCTCAAAAGGAAATCATTAACCATCTTTTACAGATAACCAAGGAAGAAGGGATTACCATTTCGCCTTTAGGGTTAAGACTAATTGCTGAAGCTGCCGAGGGTAGCCTGAGAGATGCACAGAGCCTTCTTGACCAAGCGGTTTCCTATTCAGGCAAAGTGATAAGGGATGAGGATCTGAAAGAAATTTTAGGGACAATAAGCCACGAACTTCTATTCGAATTTTCTGAGGCTATCATGGAAGGGAAATCTGCCGCAATATTTTTGCTCATCGATAAGTTAATTGAAAATGGATATGATCTGCGTTTTTTTTATAAAGAGTTGATAGACCATTTCCGTAACCTTCTTCTTGTGAAGACGGTCAAAGAGTCAGGAGAGTTGCTTTCCTTGAGCGATGAAGATATAGAAAGGCTTAAAAATGAGGCGAAGAAGGCTTCTGAGGAAGAGATTTTACGCTACCTCATAGTCCTTCAACAGGCAGAGGCTGGTTTGAAATTTTCTTCCCATCCTCGCATCTATTTTGAAGCATTACTTATCAAACTCTCCCAATATAAGAAGATTGCTCCCCTTGAAGAGCTTATAAGAGAGGTTGAAGATTTAAAGCAAGAAATAAAGAGGCAGTTAAAAACGTTTGAAAATCCTTCTCCAGTTGAGGAGGTTGGAGAAGAGCGAAAAATTCAGCCTATTAATGCGAATGAATCTCTTGAGGAGGTAAACAAAATAGAGGCATCTTTAGAGCAGAAAGAAGTTTTTTCCAGAATAATAGAGAAACTTCGCCATGAGAGAGGTCTCTTACCTGTAATTCTCTCTCAATCTTCTTCTTTTAAGTTCAAAGATGAAAAGAGGGTATTAGAAATATCTTTTTCCGGAGGGAAGAAATTTTTCATAGACAGCCTCTTAAAAGAGAAGAAGCTCATCGAAAGATGTGCCTCTGAGGTTATTGGAAATAGAGTTTCGCTAGAGATAAGAGAAGAAATTGTTGAAGATGAAAATAAACGGGAGAAAGAAGTTGAGGCTGCGCTTCGAGACCCCTCAGTTCAATCTTTCATGGATACTTTTAAGGCACAGATTGTTTCTATCGAACGATTAAGCAGGACAAAGGCAAATGAATAGATTATCTTTTCCGGAAAGGGAGAAGGAAAAATGAAGAATTTTACCAATTTGCAAAAAATGTTAAAGAACGCAAAAGAAATGCAAGAAAAACTCCAGAGGGAACTAGCAGAAATGAGGATTGAAGGCTCGAGTGGAGGAGGTATGGTTACTGTAGTACTTGATGGAACAAAGGCTATCCATTCTTTGCGAATAGATCCAGAAGTAGTGAATAAAGAAGATGTAGAAATGCTTCAAGACCTGATCATAGCTGCATTCCATGATGCGGTGACAAAGGTAGATGAATATCTTGCCCAGAAGCTAGGAGCTTTGGGGGCAGGGCTGAAGATTCCAGGACTTTTCTGATGCAAGAAATCGACCATCCCATTTACCATTTGATCGAAGAATTGAAGAAAATTCCAGGTATAGGAGCAAAGACAGCTCAGAGAATAGCCTTTCATATTATAAGTCTTACTCAAGCCGAAGTTGAGGCTTTGGCAGAAGCGATAAAAGAAGCAAAGAAGAAGGTTTTTCACTGTTCACTCTGTAACAATCTTACTCACATAGACCCATGTGTTTATTGTGCGGATGAGACGAGAGAGGATGAGATGCTATGCGTTGTGGAAGAGCCTTTTAATATTTTTTCAATCGAGAAGACAGGAATTTACAAGGGGAGATATCATGTCCTGCTTGGAGCTCTTTCTCCCTTAAGAGGGATAGGTCCAGATGAGCTTAAGGTTGAGAAACTTTTGAATAGAGTAAAGGGAGGAACCTTTAAAGAAATCATCATCGCCACAAATCCCACTGTCGAGGGGGAAGCGACGGCTCTTTTTTTGGCAAAATTACTCAAACAAACAGGAGTGAGGCTTACAAGATTGGCCATGGGACTTCCCGTGGGCGCTGACCTGGATTATGCTGATCAGGTTACCATAAAAAAGGCACTTGAGGGCAGAACAGAGCTCAAGGAAGGATAAAATATGAAGACTTTTCAAGAGATTAGAAAAAAAGATAGAAATGAAAATAAAGAAAACAAGGATTATTTTTTCTCTTAAGAATTCACGCAAGATTAATCTTTTTTCAATCTTCTTAAAAACACAAAGGAGGAAGAATGAAGAACACGGTTGAAATCCGCTGGCATGGACGTGCAGGCCAGGGAGTGGTGACTGCAGCTGCGACCTTGGCAGATGTCCTTTCTGGTGAGAAGGGCATTTATGTTCAAGCTTTTCCTGAATTTGGTGCAGAGAAGAGAGGGGCCCCAATTCTAGCCTTTAATCGTATAAGTCGAAAGCCCATTCGAACACATAGTCAGGTGTACTTTCCAGATGTTGTAGTCGTTACAGACCCCTCTTTGTTGGGAATCATAGACATTTCAAGCGGAGCAAAAGAAGATGCAATATTTTTGATGAATACAAGGTTTGATGTTTCTGCCATTCGGGAAAGGCTTGACTTAGGAGAAAGGAAAATATTTGCCCTGGATGCTTATACCATTGCTTCTGATGAGCTTGGCAGAGCAATACCCAATATTCCCATGGTGGCGGCATTGGTCAAAATAATGAAGCTTATTGATCTCGATAAATTTAAAGAAAGGCTAAGGGAATCTTTGAAAAAAAAATTGCGACCAGAAGTAGTAGAGATGAATCTTAAAACTGTGGACAGGGCCTTAAAGGAGGTTAAAGGTGAATAAGGTGAATAAAGAAACCTGGAAAGAATTGACGATAGGGACAATTAATCTCAACCCAGGTAACTCAGTGGAAAATCTAACTGGGACCTGGCGCTCGGGTAAGAAGCCTTTATTTAAGGCAGAGAATTGCATTCAATGTTTCTTTTGCTGGCTTTATTGCCCCCACTTCGCTATCTTGGTTCAGGATGGTGAGGTAAAAGGAATAAATTATGATTATTGTACAGGATGTGGAATTTGCTCTGTGGAATGCCCTTCCAAGGAAAAGTCAATCATAATGGTAACCGAAGAGATAGGGCTTCCTGAAAGGAGGAAAAGATGAGTACTCTTAAGACTCTAAACGGTAATCAATCGATTGCAGAGGCAGTGAGGCAAGTTGACCCTGATGTCATGGCCGCCTATCCTATTACTCCCTCCACTGCCATCGTCGAAACCATTGCTCAGTTCAAAGCTGACGGCTTGATTTCAGGAGTATTTGTTTGCCCGGAGAGTGAGCACAGCGCGATGAGCGTTTGTATCGGAGCTTCAGCGGCTGGGGGTAGGGTGATGACTGCTACTGCTTCCCAGGGATTAGCCTTAATGTGGGAAATGCTCTATATTGCGGCTGGCTTAAGGCTTCCCATCGTAGCTGCCATAGCCAATCGATCCCTAAGTGCACCGATCAACATTCATGGAGACCATAGTGATACAATGGGGGCAAGGGACTCTGGCTGGATTCAGATTTACTCAGAGAATTGCCAAGAGGCTTATGACAATTTCATTCAAGCTTTTCGTATAGCTGAAGATCAGAGGGTCCTCACTCCTGTACTTGTCGGTCTAGATGGCTTTATCATCAGTCATTCGATGGAAGTCGTCCGGGTGGAAGATGATGAGAAGGTAAAAGAATTTGTTGGCGAATACAGGCCTCTATTTTCTCTTCTCGATACCAGCCGAAAAATCACGGTGGGTTCTTTGGATTTTACGGATTATTATTTTGAACATAAGAGGCAGCAGCTTGAAGGCATTGAAAATTCAGTAGAAGTTATTAAGGAAGTAGGTGAGGAGTTCGGCAAGACTTTTGGCAGAGAATATGGATTTTTTGAAAAATACAGGATGGAAGATGCAGAAATTTGTATTGTGGTGATGAGTTCAGCGGCAGGAACTTGTAAAGATGCAATAGATGAGTTGAGAGAGAAGGGGGTGCGCATTGGTCTTCTAAAACCAAGAGTTTTCAGGCCTTTCCCTAACCAGCTCATTGCCGAGTCTTTAAAAGACATGAAAGCAGTTGCGGTGTTAGATCGATGTACGAGTCCAGGCGCTTTCGGAGCGCCTTTATTTTCAGAAATTCGCTCAGCACTCTATGATTATGAAAAGCGCCCCAAGATTGTAAACTATGTTTATGGGCTCGGCGGGAGGGATATCCAAGTCGAACATTTTAAGTATGTTTCCTCTAAGTTGGAAGAGATTGCAGAAACAGGAAAAGTTGAAGAGCTCTGTGGCTATTTGAATCTGAGAGAATAAAAGGAGGAGATTAAAATGGCAAAACTTAAAGATTTGGCTGCCTTAGAAGACAGGTTAGTGGCAGGGCATGGGATGTGTATCGGATGTGGCATTCCCTTAATTTTTAAGATAATCCTTCGTGCCACAGAAGACCCTCTTGTAGTTGCCACTGCCACAGGATGTTTGGAAGTGTGTACCACCATCTTTCCTCGAACTTCCTGGAACGTGACCTGGATCCATAGTGCATTCGAGAATGCAGCTGCAACGATAGCAGGAGTTGAAGCTATGTACCAAGCTCTCAAGAAGAAGGGGAAAATCCCTGAGGAGAAAAAGATAAAGTTTCTTGCTATTGGAGGTGACGGAGGTACATATGATATAGGGCTCCAATCTCTTTCCGGGGCAGTGGAAAGGGGTCATGATATAGTATATGTCTGTTATGATAACAATGTCTATGCCAATACAGGAGGACAGAGGTCATCGGCGACCCCCTTCGGTGCTTCGGCAACAACTTCGCCAGCGGGGAAAGAAATACCCGGAAAATTGGAAAGACGAAAGGACCTTACCAGAGTAATGGCAGCTCATGGCATTTCTTATGCTGCCCAAGCAAATCCGGTAAGGTGGCAGGACCTTTACAACAAAGCTAAAAAAGCCTTTGAAATAGAGGGTCCCGCATTCCTGAATGTATTATGTTTCTGTCCTACAGAGTGGAAATATGATGAGTCCCAGGGAATTCGCCTCGCCCAGATTGCCCTAGATACCTGTGTTTGGCCGTTATATGAGTTTGAGAATGGGAGATACAGAATAAATTATAAACCTAAAGAGAAGAAGTCTGTTCTGGAATGGCTTAAGCCTCAGGGAAGGTTCAGGCATCTTTTTAAAGAGGAAAACGCCTGGATGATTGATAAAATTCAGGCAGAGGTAGACAAGAATTGGGAAGAATTGATGAAGCTTGAGGCCCTTTATAAATGATATAATTTAATCCTTAGAAATTCTAAGCGGGGAGTCAAAGAAGGACAGAAAAAAAACATGCATTTCATGAAAAAAACTAATTCTTAACTCGCCCAAATTAATGAGAAGGAGAAAATGGACAAGGGCTTAATCTTTGACCTCAAGCGGTATGCGATTAACGATGGACCTGGAGTAAGAACGGCGGTTTTTTTCAAAGGATGTCCCTTGAGGTGTAAGTGGTGTCATAATCCTGAGGGGCAGTCTCCTGAGCCTGAGATAATTTTAAGGGAAAAAAGATGTCAGGAAGAGTGTGTGGAGTGCCTTTCAATTTGTCCTCAGAGAGCTCTTTCAAAGCAAGGAAAGAAAATTAAAATTGAAAGGCAGAAGTGCGACCTTTGCGGAAAATGTGCAACAGTCTGCATATATAGAGCACTCGAGATTGTGGGGAGGGAAATTTCAGTTAAAGAGCTTCTTGAGGAGGTGCTTAAGGATATGGTTTTTTTTGATCAATCCAAGGGAGGGATCACCTTCTCGGGAGGCGAACCTTTGTTTCAACCAAATTTCTTGGAGACAACCCTTCGTGAATTCAAAAAAAGAGGGGTTCATACTGCTGTTGATACAGCTGGTTATGTTTCTTTTGAAATTTTCGAGATGATAGTCGATAAGGTTGACCTTTTTTTGTATGATATAAAATTGATGGGAGAGAGCAAGCATAAGAAATATACTGGAGTTTCAAATAGGTTAATCCTCCGCAATCTGGAAAGGATTGTTTCCTTGGGGAAAGAGGTAATTGTTCGCCTCCCTCTCATTCATGGAGTAAATGATGATTCTCAAAACATACATGAAATTTCAAAATACCTTCTCTCCCTCAAAAGGATAAATGAAATACACCTGCTTCCCTATCATCGGGGAGGAGAAGGAAAGTATAGAAGTTTAGGAAAGAGAATATCTTTTCAAGGAAGATTCGAGCCTCCTCCAGATGAGTCTCTGAAAGAAATAAAAGAGAGACTCAAGGATCGAGGTTTTTCAGTGAAAATTGGGGGCTAGAAAATGAACCAAAGGATATCTAAATTGAGAGAGCAATCCCTTAGTATCAAGCCTTTCATTTCTCCTGAAAGGGCGTTGCTTCTCACAGAATTTTATAGGAGTAAACTTGCGGAGAGGGTATCTATCCCATTAAAGAGAGCCCTGGCTTTTAAATATATTTTAGAAAAGAAAGAAATATGTATTGGTGAAGGAGAGCTTATAGTGGGTGAAAGGGGTTCTCTGCCCAAGGCGACTCCTACCTATCCAGAAATCACTCTTCATAGCCTTGAAGACCTTGAAATCTTAAATTCAAGAAAAAAGATTCCCTATAAAGTGGATGAAGAGACGAGAAGAATTTATTCAGAAGAAATAATTCCCTTCTGGCAGGGGAAAACAATTAGAGAAAAAATTTTTTGCCACATGTCTCGTGAATGGAAAGAAGCCTATGATTCAGGGGTGTTTACAGAATTCATGGAACAGAGAGCCCCAGGTCATACAGTCCTGGATGATAAAATCTATAAGAAAGGATTTCTTGATTTCATAGAAGATATCAAGAAAAGCATAAGGTCCCTTGATTTCCTGAATGACCCCGAGGCTTTTGATAAAAAAGAAGAACTCGAGGCTATGCTCATCTCTGCCAAAGCGTTAATAATGTATGCTAGAAGGCATGCTGAGAAAGCGTTGCAACTTGCAAAGGAGGCAAAATCTAGGAAGAGGCGTGAGGAGCTGGAAAGAATCGCTGAGATTTGCACTTGGGTCCCAGGCCATGCTCCGCGCAACTTTTGGGAAGCTCTTCAATATTATTGGTTTGTTCATCTTGGAGTCATCATCGAATACAACACTTGGGACTCTTTTAATCCAGGTCGCTTGGACCAACATCTTTATCCATTCTACAGAAAAGGTTTGGAAGAGGGGACACTAAATGAAGAGAACGCAAGAGAATTATTACAAGCATTTTGGATAAAATTTAACAATCAACCTGCTCCTCCAAAGGTGGGTATTACTGCAGAGGAAAGCATGACTTACGCCGATTTCGCCTTAATAAACATAGGAGGCTTAAGAGAAGATGGTGCTGATGCAGTCAATGAGCTTTCCAATCTTATTTTGGACGTAGTAGAAGAAATGAGGCTCATCCAACCCAGTTCTTGTGTTCAAATCAGCAAAAAAACTCCTGACGCTTTTTTGAAAAAAGCCCTAAAAATTTTGAGAACTGGCTTTGGTCAGCCTTCAATCTTTAACACGGATGCCGTAATTCAAGAGCTTACAAGGCAGGGAAAATCAATTGAAGACGCTAGAAATGGGGGTTGTAGCGGATGCGTGGAAGCTGGTGCTTTTGGCAAGGAGAGTTACATCCTCACAGGGTATTTTAACCTCATTAAGATTCTTGAAATAACCCTCTTCAATGGTCTCGACCCTAGAACAGGGAAAAGAATCGGGCTCAAGACCGGAAATCATTTCCAGTTCAAGACTTTCGATGAATTCTTCCTTGCCTTTAAAAAACAACTCAGACATTTCGTTGAAATCAAGGTGGCAGGTAATAATATCATCGAGAGATTATACTCAAAATATTTACCTGCCCCTTTCCTTTCGATCCTCATTGATGATTGTATTCTAAAGGGAAAAGATTATCATTCAGGCGGAGCCCGCTATAATACATCTTACATTCAAGGAGTGGGATTAGGGACAATTACTGATTCTTTGGTTTCCATAAAATACAATGTTTTTGAGAAAAGATTACTAACAATGAAGGAGATGCTGGAAGTTCTATCCCGAGATTATGAGGGCTATGAGTCGTTGAGACAACAATTTTTAAACAACACTCCCAAATACGGAAACGACGATGAGTATGCTGATTCTCTGATGAGAGAGATTTTTAAAACTTATTTTGAAGCGATTGAGGGAAGACCAAACACTCGCGGGGGGCATTATCATATCAACATGCTTCCTACCACTGTTCATGTGTATTTCGGAAAACTCGTGGGAGCAACTCCTGATGGAAGAAAAGCCAGAGAACCTTTATCTGAGGGAATCTCGCCTGTTCATGGCGCGGATAGGTGTGGACCAACAGCTGTTTTAAAGTCAGCGGCAAAAATGGACCATCTGAAAACAGGTGGGTTGCTTTTGAATCAAAAGTTTACCCCGCACTTGCTCGAAGGAGAGGGGGGAATTGAAAAACTTGCTCACCTCATTAGGGGTTATTTCAAACTCGATGGGCATCATCTTCAGCTGAATGTAGTCGATGCAGAAACCCTCCGAGAGGCACAGAGACATCCAGAAAAGTACAGAGATCTCATAGTACGTGTAGCAGGCTACAGTGATTATTTTGTAGACCTTAGTGAAGAATTACAGAATGAAATCATCAGGAGAACAGAACATAAATCTTTTTGATGCTTAATAATTTTACTTGACAAGGAAAGGAGTGGTTAATGTTTGATTCAAGAATATATATTCAACGGAGAAAAGCCTTAAAAAGCCAAATAAAAGAGGGTTTAATTCTCTTCTTGGGGAATGAGGAAAGTCCGATGAATTATCCTGCGAACCCTTACCCATTCCGTCAAGAAAGCACCTTTTTATATTTCTTCGGTCTCGATTCACCTGGACTTTCAGCCGTTGTGGATGTGGACGAAGATGAAGATATAATTTATGGTGATGATGTGGATATGGAGGGGATAATCTGGATGGGATATTTACCCAGTCTAAAGGAGAGAGCTTCAGCTTCAGGAATTGAACTTACAGCTCCTTCAAAAGAGTTAGAAGAGAAGCTAAAAAACTCTCTAAAAAAAGGAAAAAAGATTCACTGGCTTCCTCCTTATCGGCCTGAAGCGATGATTAAACTGGAACAGCTTTTAGGGATTCATCCCCGTTTTGTGCAGGATTATGCTTCTGAAGCTTTCATCCGTGCTGTCGTTGAGCAGAGGTCGGTTAAAATTGAAGAAGAAATTAAGGAAATAGAAAATGCACTGGGTGTTACTTCAATGATGCACAAAAAAGCGATGGCAATGACAAGACCTGGAATTTATGAAAGAGAAATAGTGGGGAGAATGGAAGGGATTGCTCTTTCGCAAGGATGCCGCCTGGCATTCCCCCCAATTTTCACAATTAGAGGCCAGATACTTCATAATCGTGAGTATGGAAATCTTCTTGAGAAAGGGTGCTTGATTGTAAATGATTCGGGCGCAGAATCTTCGAAACATTATGCTTCAGATATAACGAGGACTTTCCCCGTAGACGGAAAGTTCAGCCAGAAACAGAAAGATGTTTATTCAATTGTTCTTAGAGCTCAGGAGGAGGCAATTCGTTTGATTAGGCCCGGAATAAAATATAAAGAGATTCATCTTCAGGCAGCAACAGTTATGGCTGAGGGGCTAAAGGAATTGGGATTGATGAAAGGTGACCCTAAAGAGGCTGTGGAAAAAGGAGCCCATGCGCTCTTTTTCCCCCATGGCCTTGGACATATGCTTGGACTTGATGTTCATGACATGGAAAATTTAGGAGAAAAATACGTTGGATATGATAATTCAATTGAGAGAAGCGAACAGTTTGGACTTGCCTATTTGAGGTTGGCAAGAGAGCTTAAAGCTGGTTTTGTTTTGACGGTTGAGCCAGGTATTTATTTCATCCCTGCCTTGATTGACAAATGGGTTAAAGAAAAAAAATTTGATGAGCATATCGATTATCAGAAAGTCGACGAATACAGAGATTTTGGGGGGATAAGGATTGAAGATAATCTCCTTGTGACTGAAGAAGGTTGCAGAATTTTGGGAGACCCTATACCCAAGAAAATTGAGGAAATCGAAGAGATTATAGGTTCTTCGCCAGAATATCTAGATTGATATTATTTAGCTCTAAGTCATCTCCTCCTCTGCAGGGCCAACAAAGACGAGCACACTTTTTTCTGGGTCGAGCACTTTATTCTTATAAAAGTTAAAATCCTCCACATTTATTGAATTTAGTTCATCGAGAAAGGTAGAGATAAATTCACAGCCCAGACCGAGAGCTTCAAACTTTGAAAGAATAGATGCGAGGGCTTCTTTTCCTTCTGTATCACGAAGGAAAAGTGACTTTGCATAATTTTTGGTTATTTCAAATTCTTCTTCTTCTATTTTATCTTCGAAAACCTTAAGGAGAGCTCTTTTTAAAGCTTCTGTGGCTCTCCTTATTTTAGAAACATCTGTCTCGAGATATGCTTCGAGGATTCCTGCCTCCTTCCACTGAAAGGTGCGGCAATCGACGTTGTAAGCAAGTTTATCTACTGACCTCAATGGCCATAACCTCGAATTAAGACCTTTGCCAATTAGGGTTTCTAATAAATAAGAAGAGACATAATTTCGAGAGGTTACTCCTGGTAATGCATATCCAAAAGAAATTAGGACCTGTTTAGTATCCTTCGGGATTTTCTTTTCTCTTTCTTTAGGAAGACAGAGATTGATCGGGGTTTGTTCTAAGGGGGGACCTTTGGGGAATTCTTGAATGCCTTTTATGACTGGAAGAGAGATTTCCTCTTCCTCACGATCAGAAACAACGGTAATGATGAGATTACTTGTTCTGAAATGAGTTCGATAATAATCTTCTATATCCTTTTTTCCTATTCCCTTAAGTGTTTTTTCATTTCCAATAATAGCGCCTTCATAATCGGTTCCGGTGAAGAGCATTCCAAGATGGGCATTATGAGCCACAGAAAGAGGGCTATCCTCTTGGGATGCTCTGTGGTGTTCCATCATTTCTTTAACGGCGTCAATTCGCATCCCGGAGAAAAGAGGGTTCTTTACAAGTTTGAAGAGGATTTCAACCGTCTTTTCGAAGTTTTTGGAAATGCAAATCATGGTGATTAATGAATAATCGTTTTCTGCTGAGGTATAGACACGAGAGGCTTGACTCATTAATTCCTGCGCTTTTCTCTGGTCTGGAATCTCGATGAGGAGACGAGTTGTAAGGTAGGAAAGCCCATACTTCCCTTTGTCATCTCTTTTCCCCCCCTTAATCAACATCTGGAGTACTGTGATTGAGGAGCTCTCGTCTTTTCGATAGATCAGGGTTAAACCGTTTTCCAATATTTTTTTTTCAGGAGGCTTTATTTGGGCAGGAGCTTGTGAATTTAAAAGGATGCTTAAGAGGAGAGTGAAGCTGAAATATGCTGTTTTGAAGAAAGATTTCTGAATGTTCACTTCTTATCCTTTTTTGGGATTATGCTGGTTATTACATATTTTCCTGTGCTCAGGTACTTGCCCGCCGCTTCTCTCAAGTCTGATGATGAGGTGTTAAAGATGTTTTCAAAATAATTGGTTCTTGAGTTTTCGCTAAGAAGCATATGAGTAACTAGGGAAATAGCCACCGAAAGTCCTTTTTCTTGATTTTGTTGGATGTTAAACTCTATTCGATTTTTGGCACTCTCTAAATAATCCCAGGCATAAAATTCATCTTCTCCATAGAAATCTTTTTTAGAATAATTCTGCCTTCTTGTTTCTCTCAGAAAATCAATGGTAGCACTTTTTGCGAGCTTAATATTTTTTTCATCTAAGGTGAGAGAGATGAGGATAGCGCCGCCATATTTTAAGGCTGAATAATTCATAGAGATTGTATGAGCAATCTTTCTTCTCCCTTTTAGAGCAAGATTGAGCAGAGGATTGACACCACGTCCGAGTATTTCAGTAAGAAGGTCGATTGCGTATTGATCAGGATGGTTATAATCTGGCCCTATCATACCGATGACCATGTATGCCTGGTTTACATCCATTTCTTGGGTGAGTTCGATTGTCTTCGCTAAAGGAGGGACCTTTTCAAATTTGGTTAAAGGAGTCTCCTTTTTTTCCAGCGAGCCAAAGACCTCAGTTACTTTTGTTTCAGCATCTTCAATTTCGAAATTTCCGACAACAGCAAGGGCGCAATTAGGAGGGACAAAGTATTTCCTGTGAAAATTTTCTATTTGCTCCACAGTCGCTTTTTCTATGTTTTCTTTTATTCCAGAGACAGGATGCTCATAAGGGTGTCCCCTGAAAAGGTTTTCATAGGTAATCCTGATTGCTGTTTTATAAGGATCATCCTGAATCTCATTTAGTTCTTCAAGAACCACTTTTTTTTCCTCTTCTAACTCTTCCCCTGTTAACTTAAAATCGAACAGAATCTCTCTTTGATTCTTCAATCCAAAATATAAATGCTCTGAAGGGAGGACGATCTCAAAGAAGGCAATGTCTTGACCTGTATGGGCGTTAAAATAGGCTCCATGGCGTCTTATTTCCAGACCAACTTCAAAGCCTTTTCGAAACTGGGTGCCTCGAAAAAGAATACAATGCTCAAGGAGATGAATCAGTCCATTAGTTTCCCTTGTTTCATCTTTTGACCCTGCATTAACTCCCACGACTATGTTGACTAGAGGCGAATCTTTTCTTTGGTGAAGAAAGACTTTGAGTCCATTATTCAATTCAAAATATTTAGATGAATTAGTTCTTGTTGCTGAGAGAGAAGAAAGAGCGATAAAATAAAATAATGGTAAAAGCAACAAAATTTTTTCAAAATGATGGATAGAATTCGTAGTCCTTTTTCTCAAATCATACATAATAAAAAATTTATTCTAAGGTTGTTATCCCTTCTTTTTGTTATTACTTTTATCTTAGCTTATGGATTTAAGATAAGCAATATGTAATTTAAATTTCTGGCCTTTTCAATTTTGATTACTCCTCGCTTTGATAAGGTTTCTTAATCTAGATAAAGAAGAGATTTTTTAGTCATGAAAATTAAGGCCTAAGCTCTCGCAAGAGGCATTTCTTTAAATCATGGATGATAACTAAAAAATTTTTTTTGGCTTCAATTTTTTCAAAGCCTAACTTTATAAATTTTGCAAAAGAGTCCGAATATTCGGATAAGGCCTAAATGAGGGAAAAAATTGTAGAATCTATGAGGGCCATCTCACTCTGGGCACATCAGGCTGGGTTTTCAGCCCCAAATATGACAAGAGGCGGCGTGATTGGCAGCATTATGCCTTGTCTTGTTAGACCGAAATCTCAGTTTGACAAAACCTCGGCCTGAGAAGACAGAATATCAGAAGGAGAATGTTGGCTAGAGCCGCAGCTCGACTGGTGCGACCTGAAGCAACTTGAAAATGCGACGGAACGTCTCCACATAGCGGTAATGGACGCAAAGGCGAAGAACGCTCCGGCGGGCGTGACGCACGACCACGCCAGCGATATTGATCAACCTGAAGCGCAACTGTTTGATCCGCAGCCGCCACCACGAGCGGTCCAGATGGACATACTTGAAGAGCTCGACCAAGTTATAAGCCAGAAGTTGGAGTTGAAAGAAGACGGCATTGGCCAGAAAGTGTTCCGAGAGGATATGGTCGAGGGCATACCCTTCCTTGAGCTCCCGGATGACATTCTCAGCTTCGCCCCGCTTGAGGTAGAAGCAGACCACCTTATGCGCCGACCAGTCGGTGTTGGTGAGGTAGAGGCGATAGCTGTACTCAAACTCCGGGAACAAAGCCTGCTGGTCGTTTCGTTTGCGCACCGCGACCAGCCGATAGACCGCTCCCTCTTTCTCCGGACCGACAAAATGGAGGCCTTCTCCAACTTCCTCGTTGGCCTGGCCGCCCCGAAGTCTTTCTCAGTGCTCTATCCCCTGGATTATCTGGAAAATAGCCTCCGACTCCCGCCCCTCAATGACAAACCCGATTGCGTTCTGGTCACAGTAGCCCATGAGCCGATGTTTATAACCGGCGGAGTCCGAGCGCAGCAAGAGCTGAACCTGAGGAAGATGTTCGACAAGATAGCGGTGGATTTTCCGGACCAGGCTCAAGTTGTGTGACTGAGGGGCTATATTGCTTGGACGAAACAAAGAAAAAGAGGCCAAACTCATCCCGCCGGCTCGGAGCATCCCCAGAAGGGGGTTAAACCCCCGGAAGCCCTCATAAGTGCGCTCGGCAATCCTGACCTCACTGTCAATTAGAGTGGAGTCTATATCCAGGATGACCCGCCCCACTCTATTTGCCCGAAACAGCCTCACCACAAGTCGCTTTCCACACTCCGCCAGCCGATGAATATCCTTGCTTCGAAAGCGCCGGGCCAGCTCGGAAAGGGTATTAGGCCGGGGCACAGAGTCCATCCGTAAAAGAGTAAGTAGGCTAGGCGCGGCCCGAAGAAGATCAATGTCTGAAAGCCTGTCGCCTCCCTTGATGACCATCTGCAGAAACGACATCACCTTGGCCGAGAGCGAATAGCCGCGCTCCCGGAGCTTGAGATGAGAAAAACTCCGGTCGAGCTGCTTCGCCAACCCGATATCTTT
>CAYSCS010000080.1:0-6957 GCA_964429695.1 uncultured Eubacteriales bacterium | reverse complement strand
GGGCAAAGAGGAAAACGAAACCCCTGAGTGGATGTAGGTCATAACCTTATCTCGAAAACGAGCCGACACTGAGACCATTCTCAATCTCGGACATTCAAGATGGCTTATCGAGAATAAGGCCATAGACTTATTGGCATGCCGGCCATCTCTAGAGGCACCATCCCACGGCTCTAACTTCCTTCTGGGTTACCCTGATTTTGGCCCTCAATCTACTCCGTGCTTTTTCTATTTGAATATCAAGCCAGAAATGATAACGAAACATAGCACTCTCTACTTTGCTCAGCTCATACTTTCAGCACTCTATGAATTCCTCCCTGAATCGACCCTCAAATATGGCTTAAAATCCTCCTTATGTGAATCTGATTATGAAAAAGATTCTCTCTTTAAGGCTATATCTTTGCCTTTATAATAAGTTGCGAAATCGTTTAAGGATAGTCTATTACGCCACGTTTGAACTGTTGCCTTGCTTGACAAATTTTCTGTTTTGATGTTAATTATAATAAAAATGGTCGAAGAGCCCACCTAATTATTTAAGATGATTAAAATCGAACATCCCTATTTAAGGAAAAATTCTCTATCTGGAGTCTTGGATAAAAACCTTAAAAAACTCGAAAGGAGGCTGGGAATAACTCTTTCTCTAAGAGGAGATTCTCTTCTTATAGATGGGAGGGCGGATAAAGTTGAGTTTGCCAAATATTATTTTGAGAAGATGAAAGAGCTTGAAGAGAAAGGCTATGACTTAAAAGAAGAAGATTACCACATTGCCCTTGATCTTCTCGAAGAAGGGCTGAGTCGCCAATTTGAGGAATTTTATCCCGCTGAGCCACTTAATCTATCCAGAAAATCAGTTACTCCCAAAAGCCTCAACCAGCAGAAATACATTCAAGCAATTAAAAATTACGACTTAGTCTTTGGTATTGGACCTGCAGGAACAGGAAAGACATACTTAGCCATGGCCATGGCACTTTCTTTCCTTCAAAATAAGACTGTTAATCGCATCATCCTCACCCGTCCTGCTGTCGAGGCTGGAGAAAGACTTGGTTTTCTTCCAGGAGACATGTATCAAAAAATAAACCCCTATCTCCGTCCCCTTTATGATGCTCTCTACGACCTCGTTCAAACAGATCAAGCAAATAGATTGATAGAAAAAGGAATAATCGAGATTGCTCCTCTTGCTTATATGAGAGGAAGAACGCTCAATAGCTCATTCATAATTCTTGATGAAGCCCAGAATACAACTCGAGAACAGATGAAGATGATTTTAACCAGAGCTGGATTCGACTCAAAGCTTGTGGTAACCGCTGACATAACCCAGATTGACCTGCCAGAGCCCAAAAAATCAGGCGTTCTAAATGCAATTAAAATCCTCTCTCATATCAAAGAAATAACCTTTGTCTATTTCAACGAAAAGGATGTCGTCCGCCATCCACTTGTTCAGAAAATCATAAAGGCCTATCAAAAAGCAGAAAAAGAAAACTTAAGAAAGTAACTAGAACTAAATGGATTCAATTTCTTTTCGAAATCTTAAATTTTTTAAGGTTCCTCTCCTTAAGAAGAAACCTCAGAAGCAAGAGCAAAAACCCTCAGCTAAAGAACAACGATTCCCCTTTTGGAGAAAACTCACAGATAATCCCTTTTTATTTCTCATCCTCTTTGTCATCATCATTTCTTATCTTGCTTCCTATCTTCCCTCTAAATCACTTCCTCATTTAAATGAAGGGGAGATAGCTAATTCAGATATAATTGCACCGGACGATTTAACTATAATAGATAAAGAAACAACGGAAAAAAGACAGCATGAGGCAGCAGAGGGTGTGCCTCCTGTTTATAATTTTGACCGCAATGCATCCCTAAACTTAGAAGAAAACATAAATGAATTCTTTACTTTCGGAAAAGAATTTATAAAAAATAAGACCTCCTTCAAATTAATCCAGGAGCTTGAGGCTGAAATTTTAGATAGATTTGGACTTGAAGTTTCTGAAAACGACCTCAGATATCTGATAAAGGAAAAATTTTCTCCCCATCTCGAAGAATCGCTAATTGCTCTTTTAACAAGTATTTGCAGTCAGCCTATAATTTCTTCCCGAAACATTTTCATCCACGGCGAAAATGAAAAAGGCTTACTTCTTCTCTCCGGTCAAGAAGAACGGAATATAAAAGCCACAGAGGTCCTTGACTTAAGGGAAGCCAAAGAAAAACTCAGGGAAGAAATAAAAAAACTTGATATACCAAAGATGGAGAGAGATTTTCTTGTCTCCTTTTCACCCAATTTTATCCTTCCCAATATGACTTATAATCGAATGGAGACAGAAGTAAGAAAACAAAGGGAAATTGCTAAGGTTGAACCTGTTTTCTATAACATCAAAAAAGGGAAAGTAATCATTCGTAAGGGGGACGAAGTCACCAAGGAAACGGTCAAACAAATAGAGCTCATAAACCAGAACCTACGGTCAAAACCAAACTGGTTAATTAATTTTGGAGGGACTCTCCTTCTCTTTAGCTTAATCTTCCTTACCCTCTGGTACTACCTGAAATCATTGCTGAAATCAAAAGAAGCTTTAAAGAACTTCGTGATGATGGGTCTGACACTTGTCCTTTCTCTTCTCTTTTATAAAATCTCTGTGGTCCTCGCCCAAACATTCAGCGAGAGATCAAGTTTTTCATGGCTCAAAAGTGCTGAAAGCTACAGGTTTGCCTTCCCTCTCCAATTCGGAGCCTTCATCTTCGTCTTTCTTACTTCAACCCATATCGCTCTCATCTTTACCATAGTAAATAGCATCCTCTTCGGATATTTATTTCAAGGAAATTTCTTCCTCATGCTCTTTGGCTTCCTTGGAGGTTTAGCCGCCATTTATGGCATCAAATATTACGGAAGGCAAAAAAATACGTCAATCTTCAAAGCAGGCCTTTACGTCGTAGCTCCTGCAAATATACTCATCATCCTCACTTTCCACCTCATCAGAGAAAAACTCACTCCTCCAGACATTTTCGCAAGTGACCTTCTCATGGGAATAATCGGAGGAGTTCTAAGCGCATCTTTATCCTATCTTTTCATCCCTCTTTTGGAACGCATTTTTGGTTTCTTGACCCCAACACGACTACTTGAGCTTTCTAATTCAGAAAGCCCTCTTTTTAAAGAAATGGCAATTGAAGCACCTGGCTCATATCATCATTCTCTGATAGTGGCTACTCTTGCAGAAAAGGCTGCTGAAGCAATAAAACTCGATTCTGCGCTGGTCAAAGCGAGCGCTCTCTACCATGATATAGGTAAACTCAGGAGGCCCGAATACTTCATCGAGAACATCGCTCGAAACCCGGATATGCATAAAGACCTCAAGCCAAGCATGAGCAAGCTGGTCATCATCAATCATGTAAAGGAAGGCGTGGAAATCGCAAAAAAAATAAGGCTGCCAAAAAAGATTAGAGATATTATCGAGCAACACCATGGAACATCGCTTGTGCGCTATTTTTTTGAAAAGGCAAAAGAAGCCTACGACCCGGAGATGCATAAAATTGGCGAAGAGAGCTTCAGATACCCTGGCCCTATCCCCAAATCAAAGGAGGCAGGCCTGGTGATGCTAGCGGACTCAATTGAGGCAGCCTCAAGAAGTCTTTCCCACCCCAGCGAAGCAAATCTCAAAAGACTTATAACCGAAATCATCAACAACTACCTCCAAGACGGTCAATTGGATGACTCCGATTTTACCCTAAAGGAATTGAGAGCAATTGCCTCTTCTTTCCTTTCAAGTCTTAATATGATTCACAAGAAAAGAACAGAATATCCTGGGTTCGACTTTGAAATGAAAAAAAAGAAAAAGGGAAAAACAAGAAAAAAATATGATAGAAATAATAAACAAACAGAAGAGATTCTGGATAAATCTAAGGAAATTTAAGGACTTATTCCAGAAACTGGTGAACCTATACAACCTCAAAGATCCAGAAATTTCTCTTGTTTTTGTCGATACAAAAACCATAAAGCGGCTTAATCTTCGCTATCTCCACAAAAATGATGCTACCGATGTTTTAAGCTTCCCGATTAAAGAAAAAGGAGCAGATGGTCGCTATTATCTCGGTGATATCATAATCTCAGTCCCTCAAGCATTCCGCCAGTCCTTTTCCTCCTCACATGGTTTAGAAAGGGAGCTTGAACTTCTCGCCATCCATGGCTTTCTCCACCTCCTCGGTTTCGGACACTCGAGCGGAATAGAGGAGGAAGAAGAAAAGATAAGAAAAGCCATCCTGGAATGAGCAGATGAAAGTCGACATCTTTAAGTTAGCTGGTTTTCTGCTCAGCTTTTGTGCGGCTTTTTTCTTTTCACTCTTTCATGTCTCAATCTCTTCTTTTTCAAAGATTTCCCTGGCTCGAATCTTTGAGGAGAAAAAAAAGAGAAATCGTCTGAAAGCTTTAGAAAACTACGAAGAAATAAGGATAGCTGTTGAATTTCTCAGAATCGTTTTCCTCTTGGCTTTCCTAATTTACATCTTTGGGATCTTTCCCCGCCTCAAATTCTGGCCGCTCTGGCTTTTTCTCCTCTCGACAGCACTCTATGCGGTTTTCTTTGATTTAATCCCCAGGGCTTTAAACGTTTTCTACGGAAAGCGTATTCTTGCTTCCTTCCTCCCCTCCTTCAGAATTCATCCTCTCCTCTCTGAATTTCTCAGTTTTTTAACAAAACATAAAGTATTTGATAAGGAAGAAAAAGAAGACTATGAAGTTTCAGATGAAGAAATTAGGGTCTTCCTTCATGAAGCTGAGGAAGAGGGTATAATCGAAAAAGAAGAAGGAAATTTAATTAAGAGCCTTGTTGAATTTGGCGATACAGTTGTGCGAGAAATAATGACACCAAGAGTCGACATGGTTTGCATCAAAAAAGGAGAAACCATAAAAACATTGAGAGGGTTGGTAATTAAGGAAAAACATTCCCGAATTCCTGTCTATAAAGATCGAATCGATAACATCGAAGGAATTATCATCGCTAAGGACCTTCTTGAATATTCTTCTGAAAAGCATGAAAACGACCCTATAGACTCCCTCATAAGACCCGTATATTTCGTTCCTGAATCGATGAAAGTCTCTGAACTTCTCAAGCAATTCCAGAAAAGAAAACAAAAATTGGCAATAGTGGTAGACGAACATGGGGGTGTTTCAGGGTTGGTGACCATGGAAGACCTTGTAGAAGAGATTGTAGGGGAGATTCAGGATGAATACGATAAAGAAGAACTAAAGATTACCCAGAAAGGGCCTTTCGAATACATCATCCCTGGAGACTCTGAAGTAGAAGAAATCGAAGACCTCTTTGAGCTTGACCTCGCTGAAGATGACTACATTACCATAGGTGGGATGATTACTCACCATCTGGGAAGGCTTCCCCTCCAGGGTGAAAAATTAGAGATAAAAGGACTCAACTTTGAAATTCTTGAGATTGATGAAAAAAGAATAAAAAGGTTAAGAGTCAAGAAAGAAAAGTAAACAAGGATGCGCGTTGGTTATGTAGCTCTTGTGGGAAGACCGAATGTCGGTAAATCTACTCTGCTTAATAGGATACTGGGGAAAAAAATTGCCATAGTCTCTGATAAACCCCAGACAACGAGAATAAGCATCTTGGGAATCAAGACTACCCTAAAGGGACAAATAATCTTCATAGACAACCCGGGAATACACAAACCACTCCACAAGCTTAATAAGAGAATGATGGATTTTGTGTATTCTTCTCTCCAAACTGCCCATCTAATCTGTCATCTCATAGATGCCACTCAAAAATTCGGGCACGGGGAAAGGTTTGCTTTGGACATCTTGAAAAGATTTACAAGCCCGATTTTCTTACTCATAAACAAGGTAGATATTGTCAAAAAAGAAAAAATTCTCCTCATAATCGATAAATATAAAGACTTCCTTGATTTTAAGGAGATTATCCCTATTTCTGCACTCAAGGGAATAAATGTTGATGTTCTGGAAGAAAAAATCTACGAGTGGCTCCCAGAAGGAGAAAGGCTCTATCCTGAAGAGGAGGTTTCGGATCAATCTCTCAAATTTCTAATCTCTGAAATAATCAGGGAAAAAGTTCTTAAATACGTAAGAGAAGAGCTCCCTTTTGTAACCGCTGTCTATGTAGAAATGATAGAAGATGATTCATCTCCCTTCCTTTTTAAGACAGGGGAAGAAAAGCCACAAAATATTTCTCCAAATAAGAAAAAAAAATATATCAAAGCGGCAATATTTGTGGAGAAAGACACACAGCGAAAAATTGTCGTCGGGAAACAGGGAAAGATGATAAAGACAATAGGCATGGAAGCACGCCAGGAGTTGGAGAAAATTCTTGATTCAAAAATATTTCTGGATCTAAGTGTTAAGGTTAAGGAAAAGTGGAGGGACTCTCCACGGGTTCTTGACCTCATTGAAGGTCAAAAATAAACTTCAGCCTAAACTTAGTTCAAACTTTGTATACCTCAATCAAGGTTATTCAATAAAAAGACTGGCCTTCGGATCGATTAGAAGAAATTTCGCCGAAAATTTTATAATACCTCCTCGCAATCTTGGAGCTGCCTTCATTAAACGCATACTGAGTCTCCCTAAGACTTTAGTCTTTGTCTAAGCTTTGAGGCTTCGCATCTTGACTCAATTTTTTGTCATAAAAAGAAAATTCCCCTTTTTTTAACAAATCCCCTTGCTGCTCCATCTATCCTATAGCTAATAAATGAAGCCACACCCTGGGCTAAAGCCCAGGGTATCGGCCCTCTGACATAATCTGGTTATGGCTTTCTTGTCTGATCGCGAATGTACTTTTTAACAATCTCTTCATTTACTTGGCCAACTGTTTCGGCAAAATACCCATCCGCCCAAAAACTGTCTCCCCACAAAAATTCTTCCAACTCCGGATACTCCTTCCCCAATACCCGACTCGTTCCCCCTTTGAATATCTGCACCACCATATGGAGATGATCATCTTGAATTGCCAT
>CAYSCS010000079.1:0-66111 GCA_964429695.1 uncultured Eubacteriales bacterium | reverse complement strand
CTTGACTTCGAACCCTTGAAGACCTAAGAAAATTAGCATAAGATTTTTGAAAGTCATTTGTGGTAGGTTAACTTCTTGCTTTTCTTCTTTATTTTCAAAGAGTTCCTCCCACATTTCTATCTAAAAATCACCACACTTTTTACCGAAAAGCCTTGAGTCAATTGATTCTGTTTTTTGCCTGTGCTATTTTTAAAATGATAAAACGACTTAAAGGGAAAACTAAAAAAATTATCCTCAAGCCACATGGAAATTTAGAATGATAAATACATTTTCAATAATTTTTTCTCTCTTTCTCCTTCACATATCAATAACAAATCATTCTTTTGCTTTGAAAAGAAAATATGATGAGTGGCTCAAGAAGGAAGTAAAGTTGATTATCACTGCTGAGGAAAAAAGGCAATTTGAATTACTTAAAACCGATGAAGAAAGAGAGAAATTTATTCAATATTTCTGGGCTAAAAGGGATCCTTATCCGTCAACAGAGGAAAATGAATTTAAAATTGAATGGTACAAAAGATTAGAATTTGTAACAAAACATTTTTGTTGTGGCCCCGAACAGGGAATAAACTCAGCCCGAGGAAGGGTATTCATGTTGTTGGGGCCTCCTGCGCAAATAAAAGAAACTCTTGAGGAAAAAAGAGAAAGAAGTCCAGAAGGAGAACAAAAGACCTCACTCTCTCAAACTCCAACCCATCCCTTCCCCACTCTAGTCGGAAAATATCTTCCCCAAGAAATTTTAAGCGAAAAAGTATCTCAAATATGGGTATATCAACCCTTTCCAGAGCTCGGGATAAGGGAATCTTTCTCCGTGATTTTCAGAAAGGACCAGTTCGGGTATGTCCTCGATGAAAACAATTCACCCGAAGTTCTCAATGCACTCGAAACATTTTCGAAAGTAACGATTTTTAATCCTAATCCTGAAGAAATTAAGGAATACCAATTCTCTCTTGATAAAAACTCTCTTGAAAGAAAATTATGGGAAAACTTTCTCTCTAAAGGAATTGAATTTCATCAAATTTATCTCAAGTGGAGTCCCTTCTTCACACGTGCCAGGGATGGTTCATCCTTTGTCTCTTTTCTAATTGAAATTGACCTAAAAAAATCTAACCTCAAAGATGGAGAAGAATTCATCTTTTTTGGTTGGATGGAAAATGAGAGAGAAGAAAGAGAAGAAATTTTTAAAGCGCTAAAAACGGAGAAAGAAGGTCAGCACAAAGTGATCGCCCAGTTAGGTTTCCCCTTATCGCCAGGTAATTACACACTTTATTTTGGTTTGAGAAACAAGAAAAATGAGAAACATGCCTTGCTCAAGTCTAATCTCGATGTACCTGATTTTTCCCGCGGAGAACTGGATATAAGTTCTGTTGTGATGTCCCCCCAGGTTATCTCCATTCCAAATCTCAAAGTAGAAGAAGATTTTGAGCATTATTTATTTGGTCATTATAAAATCATCCCCCGGCTCGATAATGTCTTCTCCCGTAGAGAGAATTTAAACGTTCTTTTCCAGATTTATAACTACCAAATCATTGATGATGAAGTTTTTTTGAGAATAGAATATTTCATCATTGCTTCTGAAAGAATCTATAGGCTAAAAGCACAGGAAATCAAAAGAAAAATAAAGGAGGAAAAAGCCATCTTGAGTGGAACAGAATTTCCCTTGTCGCCCTTAAAATCAGGAAAATATATTTTCCTTATTAAAATTCATGATAAAAACTCAAATAAAACCTTAGAAAAAAAAGTTGCTTTTACCATAAAATGAAACAAAATGGAGGAGATGGTTCCCTCGCCACTTGAAGTTTCCTTGAGATATTATTCCCTGGGAGTAACCCTATAAAAAAAATCTTCTTTTTTCAAAACTAAATTAACACCCCTTTTGAAAGAAGAATTTATTATTTAATTCCCCCTTCTTATTTCTCTATCAAGAAGTTAATCCAAATTGATTAAACTCTTTTTATCAGATGCGCCAGGTTTCATAATCGGAATTCTTGCTTTACAAAGAGGGCAATCTTCAGGTTCAAAGTTTTCCACCTTCATGGCCAAGAGGCTCTTTACTCCTTGTCCTTCAATGAGGAGCTCACCACCGCTTCTATCCACAAGTGAGAAGATGCCAGTCACTATCACTCCTTTTTGTTTAAGACAATCCACGACCTCCTTGACAGAACCCCCAGTTGTGACCACATCTTCCACAATCAAAGCTCGTCCTCCTTCAATTCCCGAAAAAGATGAGCGTAAACTCATCTTCTCCTCTAGTCTTTGAGTAAAGGCAAACCTCTTTTTGAGCTTAAGGGCGGTCAGAAATCCAATGGCAATTGCTCCATAAGCAGGAGAAACTATGTAATCAAATTTTTCTCCTTTTTCTAAAATTCTCTCCACAAGAAGGTTGACAAGCCTTTCGAGAGTAGCTGGCTTTTCTATGAGTCGTATTTTTTCAAAATACCATTCAGAGTGCTTTCCAGAAGTGAGTTTGAAATGTCCCCTAAGAAGCGCATCACATTCTTTAAAGAGGGATAAAACTTCTTTTTCAATATTTCTTGACATGTAGTCTAAATCTTTCTCCTAAAATCTTAATTCCTCGCTGTATTATAGAATTTCGATTTTCAAGGAGCAAGCATTTATTTAAAGACCTTATCCCTATTAATGGATAAATGTAAATATTTTTTCCCATAAATGAAAAATATTATTGAAGAGACGGTGAAATTAAGAGTTGGGATATTAGCTAGGGAAGAAAGAAGAGATTTCTTTATACTTTTATCAATCTTAATTCTCATAAAAGAAGAGATCTATCCCTCTTTTCTTATATTTTCAGCACCTAATTTTGGAGAAGAGCCTAATTTATAAGATAAACTTTCAATTGCCCTTAATCCTCCACCTTGCATATTTCTCAGGAAAAAGTTAAACTCGAGTCTTAAATAGATCTTACTTTAGTCTTACCGTAGGTTTATCTTTGAATTTTTCTTTTCTGAATTTAATATTCTTGACGACCTCTCTAAAAAATAGAGAAAAATAGGCAATTTATTTTAGAGATAAATGAGAATTTCTTAAATCGAGGAAACAGAAGCTTTAAGGCAGCTCCTTCTTGAAAGGAGAAATTTGATCTGGTTCTTCGTCAATGTTTATTGTGCCATGCAAAACAGCTGCACTTGCTGCAAGCAGGGTCACACCCCCTATAGGAGCTATGAAGAGGGGCAAGATACCTCTTTTTTTTGCCGAATAAATTAAATCATTTTTTTCAACTTTTTTCTTGACTTCAATTGTCGCAACCTGACCTGCCAGGACGATCTGTACGAGCGCTCCTTCTTTTCTTATCGCCCTAACATTTTGATAGAAATCAGTCTTCTGTCCCTTAGCATGGATTCTATCGTTGATTCTCAACAATCCTTTGATGATGGAGACTACAGCTGTTCTTGTGGCTTCATTATAATCAATCACAGTGCCGATTAATGATTCGCCAGAAATTTCCTGGTCAACGTATACTTCTTGAACTGCAGAAGCAACTTCTTTATCATAAGGATTTACTGAAAGAGACATCTTAGCAGTTTCGTTGGATCTTATTTTTAATCCTATTACATCCTCAAGGTTAAATTCTCCTTCAGAGGTCTTTACACCCAAAACATAGACACCTTGTTCTATTCCTTCAATCTTAAATATTCCATTTTTATCTGAGATAGTACTTTCAAAAGTAGATCTTGTTGAGATGTTCTCAACCCTAATAATGGCGCCCTCTAAAGGGGTAGTCCCATCTTTTGTATAGATAAAACCAATGATATTTCCTTTTTCAATAGTCTCTGCCTTTAGTGAGCCCAAAAGAAACATCAAAATTAAAGCAAGCCCTGCTCCGTAAATGGACTTTTTGGACTTGAAAAACATTGAATCCTCCTCTGCCTTTAATCTAATTTAAATAATAAGACCATTTTAATAGGAAGTCAAGGCAAATTTTCTTTTGGGTTAGGACATTGTATCCAGGTTAAGGGGAGTATATGGAAGAGGCGTAGGGATAGTCCGGCAGTTGGTGGCGGGGCTGAAGAAGCCAAGGCCTTTATCAAATTAGTCCTTGAAAAAGCAGGGCTTCCTCCCTTAAAAGTTTTGTTTAAACTTTTAAATGGAAGGAGGAAACCCAAGCCCAAATGAGAGAATATATATACCCCATTTATTATGAGATTTACAAGGGCTCAGCTATTTTAGCCAAGAAAGCGATAGTAAAGGCCTATGAGGAGATGGGTAGTATCTCGGAGGTATCGAGGTTGTATCGGAGCACTAGGAAGACGGTGCGGAAGGTGGTAAGGCGATGGCAGGAGGCAGGGGAAGAAGGGCTGAAGGATCGGTGGCGGTGGAGGCGATGGTTATAGCGGAGAGGAAGAAGAGCGGCTATGGGAGAGAGCGGTTAGCCCGGATACTGCGGGAACGTGGGGTCGAGATAAAGCCATCCACGGTCCGTTATGTCCTACGCCGTTATAAGCTCAGCGGTAAGTATAAGCGGTCGAGATACAGAAGGCGCAACCGCTTCTATGATTTTGAGCCCCTTTATCCCTTACAGCACTTTCAGGTTGACCTGAAGGAGGTGTATGATGCCACTACCCTCTCTAAGCAGACTCTGCGCTGGGCTAAGAGGATAAACATCCCTGCCTATTAGTGGACAGCCATCGATGTCAAAACCAGGCTGAGGTTTATCGCCTACTCCTTTGAGAAGACCTTTACTAACGGACTTCTCTTCATGCTGAGTCTGATTTACTTTCTGCGAAGTTTTGGCCTGGAGCATAAGATAACCCTTCAGACGGATAACGGCGAGGAGTTTGGGGGTAAATCGGTGGATAAGTTAGAGTACCTGAACCGGCAACGTGTTCTCCCCACTTCAGGCGGAGCTGGTGCACATTCCCAAGGGCAAGAAAGAGTATCAGGCTTTTGTCGAACGCTCGCATCAGACTGACGATAATGAGTTTTACATCCCGCAGATAGAGCGTTGCGCTGACTTGAAAGATTTTTACTTCAGAGCCCTGCGGTGGCAATTCATGTATAATACCTTACGCTATCACTCGACCCTGGGAATGACACCCTTCAAGAAGTTGAGGATGGAACGTGAGTGTTCAAAGCTGGTGGCTTTTTTTCCAATGATGCAGCTGGATAAACTTACCGACCTCTACCAGAAACTCTTCCCAACCTTAATACCATGGATTAGCCAACGACCAATTTTACACTCTAAGTTTATTCTGACTAAACTCTTCTCCTAAAAAAATGCGGAAGCCTTATTTTCAAAGATTTCTCATTTTCTCTGGGATCTACGGGGTCAGGGAAAAAAGGGATATCTCTATTATCCAGTATGGCCTGTGGATTATCTTTGACGAGCGACCAGGCTATCTTCTCTCCTGAAACTAACCTTACTCTTTCCCTTGCCTTGGAAAGCCGGGGAGGGATCCGATTAACTGAGTGAGCATCGCTTGCAATTAAATGAATCAGATTTAATTTAAGAAAACGAAAAACGCTTAGCTCTGCTTCTCTTCCATAGATTCCTGAGAAGCTTCCGCTATTCACTTGAGAAAGTGCTCCCATTTGAATCAATTCATAGAGCAAATATGGCCTTCGAGAGAAATCAGAGTTCCTTTCGGGATGAGCAATAATAGGGGTAATTCCTTCGTTCATGATTTTAAAAAAAACATCTTTAACTCCAGAAAAAACATGTTCAGAAGGAAATTCAACGAATAAATAGGAACCCTTATTGAGGAGTAAATCTTCCCTATGAACCTTAATCTCATCGATTATGTTATGAGAAACATGCACCTCAGCTCCTCTTAAGATTTCAATTTCAATATTATTCTCAGCCAGTGCTTCTCTAAGTTCATCAATTTTTTTATGGATAATTCCAAAGTTTGTCTGAGGATAATTTCTCCTAAAAAGATGAGGAGTGGCAACTATGGTACGAATCCGGTCGCTAAATGCCACTCTTGCCATTTCAAGAGATTCTTTAATGGACCTTGCTCCGTCATCCACTCCAGGAAGAATATGAGAATGTAAATCAATCATTTTCATAATTTATGCTAAATCTATGCTCACTTTATCTTACTTTGAAAGACCATTGTAAATCAAAAAATTGTTTCAGGAACGAAAATTACATCATTCTCCTGGAGTTGAATATCTTTTTTCTTCCCCTTCAGGATATCCTTTACATTGACCCTTATCTCAATCTCCTTCCCATCTTCAGCCCTTCTGCGGATTATGACACTTCCTTTTGAGGCTCTCTCAGCAAACCCCCCTGCTTGAGCAATTGCTCTGAGCAAGGTTGGAATATTGGACCTTCTCACTTCCAGAGCTCCTGGATTCCTAACCTGACCGAAGATATAAATTCTTACTACCTGATCAATGGGGATATTAATAATATCATTAGGTTGAAGAGGAATATTTAGCTTTGCATCTCCCTTTAAAATTAAATCTTCAATTGAAATCTTTAGTGAGGTATTATTTCCATTAGAAAGCTGGCGAATAATTATAATTTCTTCTCCTGCTTCAGGGGTTAAACCGCCTGCCTGGGAAATGATTTGAAGCAGGGTCTGTCGGCCCAAGAGTTCATATGTCCCCGGGCTCCTCACCGCACCCAAAACAGATACCCTTTTACTCTGATACTCACGAATGAAGATCGTAACTTGAGGATTCTGGAGATATTTCTCCTCAAGCAGTGAACTAATTTTTCTTTCCACCTCGCTCTTAGTTAAACCTTCTACCTCAACCTCACCTAGAAGGGGAAGAGTTATTCTCCCTTCTTCTGAGACTCTGACAGTTACATTTAGCTCCCCGACACCAAAGACATTGATGTCTAAAAGGTCCTTTGGCCCTATTCTATATTCAGTTGATGGGGCTTCCTGATGGAGAGAAAAAAAGAAGGGATTGAAGAAAATTATCATAAATATAGTAACTGGAATCCTAATCATGAAAAAATCTCCTTGATTTAATCATATCTTAAGCCTTCTCGTCTCATTTTAAAGCTCTAAACTACACTCTCTCTTCAATCACTTGAGCCTTTATTTTTAATGAGTCATAATTTAATCTATATTTTTTTTCTTCTCGACTGCCATTTCCCTCTGAATGAAATCCAGAAAGAAAACAAGATGAGCTTCAAATCTAAAAGAAAGCTCATTTTTTCAATGTAAATTAAATCATATTTAAATTTTTCAAGGCTAGGAGCATCGGGAGGAAGATAAACTTGAGCATACCCAGTAAGCCCTGGTCTTACTCTATGCCTCTCTTTGTATCCCAAAATATTTCTAAGTTCTGTCACTTCAGAATTGCCGAAGACCTCTCTTTCCTTTGGCCTTAAAGCCCTTGGGCCAACAAAACTCATCTCTCCTTTAAAGATGTTAATCAATTGAGGCAATTCGTCCATTGCGGTCGCCCTTAAAAATCTCCCTATTCTTGTGATCCTAGGGTCATTTTCTATAGCCTGAACAGGAAGCCCATTCTCGGCATTCTTTATCATCGAGCGAAATTTCAGGGCACGAAAGATCTTTCCATCTTTACCTACTCGCTCCTGCGTATAAAAAATAGGACCCTGATCTTCAATCCAGATTAGCGCACAAAAAATAATCCATAAGGGAAGAGAAATACAAAATCCCAGAGAGGAAACTATCATATCAAAGAGCCTTTTAAAAAAATAAAAGGTTACTTTTCTCATTTCCCAGAATAAATTCATAATAAAATTTTATTTAAAAAATAGAGACTGAGTTCATTCATAAGTCAATTTCAAAAGTGAAACTGGAAATCCCAAAGATTCAACCTCCACAGTATTCATGCCTATATTTGAATCGAAAGAGACTGAAAGAAAAGGTGCCTTGAGGCTATCCTCCCAAATTATTTCTCCATTGAAGAAAACGGTTATCACAGGAGTCATATCTCTACAACAGTCTTCTTTGAATTGCAAATTCAGGGTTCCCCTGCGACCATCAAGCATCAGCCTAAAATTAAACACCTTCCCTCTGTATATCATAGAATCTCCCGAAAATGCTTCTTTAGGGGTAAGAATTTTTTCTATTCTTCTCTCGACTTCTTTTATTTTCATCTCTTCATTCAATCTCTCATAGGTTTTACGAATCCTCAATAATACTTCAAGGTTGTCTGGCTCAAGCTCAAGAGCTTTTTTATAAAATTCTTCTGCATCGAAGAGTCTATCCATCTTTTGACAAGAATCACCAAAATAAGTCAAAACCTCAACAATCTTCCCTTTTCTATCTTCGGAAATCAGGTAAAAGCTCCTCTGAAAAATATTCCCTGCTTTGAGGATATCTGTATATCGACTTTGCTTGAAATAAAGGAAAAGCTTGAAAGATAGTTTATTTAAGTCTTCAAAGTCTGAGGTCAAATCTTCGTTTAACAATCCACGCCTGATAAGATAATCTTCAAGCTTATTAATCTCCCCAACCTTTTCTTCATGCCAGAGAAATCTTCTCAAAAGGTTTTCAACACCTTGAAAATCATCTCCTTCTTCAATGCGGCATTTAGCAAGATTAAGAAGAGAGAACTTGCGAATCTCATTGAATTCTGCCAAAGAGATTAAGCTTTGATGAGTAAGCTTTTGATAAAATTTTATTCTTTCCAACCTCTTAAGACACGAATCAAAATAAGCCCCTGCCTTTTTATATCGATAGTAGTAGAATTCTTTTTCCCCCAATTGAAAATCTTTTTTAGCCTTTTCAAACTCGAGGAAATCTGCAAGAGCAAGAATTTCCTGTCTCTCCTTGAGAGAAAGTGCTTTCTCCCCAAGAAATTGCGCGTACTCCCGGTAAACTTGAGGGCTTTCGGGAATGATTTTCCTAATAACTTTATAATCCTTAATGTTCAAATCCCAAATATTCAGAAAGGTGCGAAGCCTTTCTCTTTCCCTCAGGAAGTCGATTCTTTTACATACATCTAAGGTAAACTTCCTATCGTCTTCAGAAAGCTTTGGCCATTGTGAAAACAAAAATTTTCCTACTTCGTAATATATCTCATCATTTTGTCCGGCAAGAAGAATCGTTTTTTTATATTCTTCCAAGAAATCATCCTTTAAAGAGGGATTTAGGATGCTTCTATAAAACAAAGCATGGGCAAGATTGAAGTGCACAAAATAAGATGCAGGATTAAGCTTTATTGACTTTCTAAAATTATGAATAGATTTAGAAAAATACTGTTCGCCTCTTATCCTATCTTCAAGTTTCTCTAAGCCTAATTCATAGTAATTCTTTCCAATCTCCCAATAAATTAGGTCGTTTAGGGGGTAAAATTTATTGGCCTTCTCCAGAATTCTTATTTTTTTTTCCGCGTTTTTCTCTTTTTCTGCGCTACGAAAAAAGTAAATATTTATACAAATTAAGACATCTAGAAAAAGTATAAAAGAAATGAACACTACCCATAAAATCTTTTTCCCTCTTCTCATCTTATTTCTTAGCTTTAAAAATTTATTTTCCTTTTTGCCTCTAGTTTTTTATTCTTTCTTTTAACTTTATTTTTTATAATGAACAATAACTGTAGTGAGAGACAGGATAATAGAGAAAAGAAGTATATTAGCGGGTATATGAAGATTGAAATCAGTCAGGCTGTGAATCAGAATACTCAAGCTGGCAATTATCCCTCCAAGAGCAAGCCCTTTAACTTCAGGATGTCTTCTCTTCTGCCAAAGGATGAAATTTTTTATCAGCATAATGAAAACTCCCCCGAAGAGAAAAATAAATCCCAATATTCCTGTTTCACATAAGTATTCCAGGAAGTCATTGTGGGCATGATATATTCTTATCAGCTTTCCATCTTCCATAATATCAGGATAAAGGGAAGGAAAGGTTCCTAGTCCTGTCCCAAAAATCGGATACTCGGAAAATATCCTTAGAGAATTTCCCCAAAAAACAGGTCTCCCCTCTTTAAGGAGATTATCCAATGCAAATCTCTCAATTGTAGCGTCAATTCCAGTGTAAATAGAAATGATTAATATGAATAAAAATAAAATCAAAATAAAATTCCTTATCCATCTTTTCTGGGAAGTAGAAACTCCAAAATAGACGCTAATCAGCCCAAAGAAAAGAATAAAGCACAAGATTAGAATGAAAACTCCGGAACGAGACTTTGAGAACAACACAGAAATAGACATCAGGATAACGCCGCAACTCAAAACAATGTTTTTCGATATCCCCTTTTCAGAAATTAAATGAACCTTTTCTCTCCAATTTAATCCCGGAAATGAAAAAATATAGATTCTTGCTAAAATGATTCCAATCACAAGGGGAATAATCATCTCCAAGTAACCTGAAAAATGATTGCGATTGACGAAGGTTCCTGTAACAGAATCTAAATGATAAATTTTTCTATAGAATAAAATTCGTGGATTTTTATTATAAAGCTCAAATAACCCGTAAAATGCCTCAAACATTCCCATCGCAATTGAAACATAAATGATTCTCAAGATCTGAGTCTTTTTAGAAGTGGTTTTCAAAATGAGATAACCGATTATGAAGTATGAAATTATCTCAAGTCCCAGTTTTAGGGTATGGGAAGGTATAATCGAAAGGGTCATAAATTTTGTCACTGAAGATGCTGGAGAAAATGATGCTTTGAAGGAATAAACACTAGGAGAAATTATTTTCACTAGGAACGTAGGAAGGGGCATTATCTGGAGAAAAATAAGGATTAAAAAGGAAGAGAAAAAATATTTGGGCCATTTCATGAATTGAGGGAAGATTTTATCTGGTAATGGTTTCTCTTTTATTAAAAAAAAGAATAAAAGAAGAATAATCGCGGTTAACTCAATCACGAGCACCGACCACTCAGGCACTGAGCCTGCAGGCAATGGGCTGAAAACAAGTAACCCCAATATGCCAAATTCGATGATTGAGTAGATGATTCTATCTCTTTTTAAGCCTACTTTTTCCATTGAAGTTGCTCATTCTGATTCTTCCCTTCTCTGCTCCTTCCCTCTTCAAGCTCCTTCTTTTCTTAATCCTTCTTTCCCTAATCAATATAAAAATTTTTCTATTTTATTCATCCCTCCTCATTTCCATAATGGTTGTATTGATGATATCGATAATAATTCATGAAATAGTAATCTCCCTTCTTAACCTTTAATTCATTGAAGACAACTCCAATAATTTTGGACTTTGCCCTTCTTAGCTCCTCGATTGAGTTCCTGAATGGTTTTTTAGTCGTCTTCCCTGCTTTAATGATAAAGACTATACAATCCACAAGATTTGAGACAATCAGAGTATCAATCACGGCAAGAACAGGAGGAGTGTCGATAAGAATAATATCGTATCCTTTTTTTATTTCCTCGAGCATTTCTTTCATTTTCTTCGAATTTAGAAGCTCCGCAGGGTTTGGAGGTATTGGTCCACTTGGAAGGAGCCAGATGTTAGGGATTGAAGTTTTTAAAATTATATCTTTAAGAGAAAGCTTTCCTGTAAGATAACTACTCAATCCTCCCGTGTTTCTGGCTTTAAATATTCTATGAAGCCTAGGTTTCCTCAAGTCTGCATCCACTACGAGAACCTTTTCATCCAGTTGAGAGAAAGAGACAGCCATGTTAACCACTGTTACAGTTTTTCCTTCTCGGGGTAATGAGCTTGTAAAAAGCAAAGTCTTGGGAGGGTTATCAGCATGAGAGAGGAGGATGGAAGTTCTCACTGTTTTATAATCTTCAGAGATAGAAAGGTTGGGGTAGAGATGATTCACAAGTTCAATTCTCTTCACTTCTACGGCCTCATCTTTCTTCTCGCTTTTTTCTCCATAGGAATAGCCATAATGTTTACTACCTGTCTTTCTCTCTCCTTCTTCATCAGAAGGGAGGTAGGGAATTATTCCCAACGAAGGTAAACCCACCAGTTTTTCTACATCTTCTGGACCTTTGATAGTATTATCTAAATATTCAAGAACAAAACAGAGTCCCACTCCCCCAAACAATCCAATCAAAAAAGCCAAGATTAAATTCAACTTTTTCTTGGGGGAAACTGGCTTTTTAGGTACCTCTGCCCTGTCGATAATGGTAATATTGCTTGTTTTAAACCCCTCCAGTCTCGCTGAGACCAAAGTCTCATTCCTCCTCTCTACAAGAGAATTTAGAAGCCTCCTCATATTCTCCACTTCAATCTTCAGGCTGTTATATAGGATTGCATTGGAGTCCATGCGCACCACATCACTCCTTTGCTGTTCGAGCAATCTCAATAAGGATTGTTCTCTATTCAAGGCTGACCTATATTCTGTCTCTGCAGCCTCCACCGCTTTCCTGATTTCGTTCTTGAGCTCTTCTTTCATGCTCTCCAGCTTTGCCCTGAGCTGAATCATCTCAGGATAATCTGGTTTAAAAATTTTACTCTTCTCCTCATAATCATTTTTCATTCTCGAATATTCAGTCTTGAACTGTTGAATCACAGGGTTATTTACAAATTGAGGCAGGGATTCTACATCAAGATCTCTAAGCTCCCGATAAGTTGCTTCTGCGTTGATTCTGTTAATCTGAGCTTGAGTATAGGCAGCGTTCAAACTTGCAAATTTATTTACGGCTGTACTTTCGGCATCACTCAAAAAGAAAATCTCCTTTTCTTGACCGTATCTCTGGAGTTCCTTCTGTTTGGCAACCAATTCCTCCTGAAGATTTGAAATCTGCTCGTTTAAAAAGTTTGAGGCCTGTTGAGTGGTCTCAAAGCGTTTCTCTATCGAGAAATCAATAAACTCCTCCGCAAGGGTGTTGATTAGGTCTGCAGCCAGTATTGGATCAGGGGAAGAATAGCTTACCTCAACCAATTTAGTGTCTCGGAGGGGTCTTACTTCAATTTTATACCTTATGGATTCTGCAATACTTGAATATGCATCCGCCCTAGGAACAGGTTTTAACTCTCTTCCCTCATCTGCCTTTCTTGATTTCAGCCATTTTAGGGTAGCGAAATCCTTGATCAATCCGGTCAAGCTCTTCCCGGAATTTCCTGAACTCAATTCCTTTCTTGCTAGAAGGTTCATTCTCTTTGCAACTCTCTCTGCCAGCGATTTGCTTTTCAAAAGCTTAAGCTGGGTATTAAAGAATCTCAAATCTTGAATTACAGAAGACTGGAACCCAAAAGCCTCATCAATGCTCAACATTTTGGAGGATTCTTCTTCTATCAATAATGTCACTGTTGATTTATAGATGGGTGTAGCGAGAAAAGAAAAAATTCCTGTAAAAAAGACAAGCATTCCCGTGAAGGTTAGAATGACCCATTTTCGCTTGATAATCATTCCCCAATATTGGATCAAATCAATTTCATGCTTCTTCTGTAGCTCATTCATTTTCATCCCTATCTAAATATATTAAATAAATTGAGTTAAATTCAAAATTCATAGCCAATGCGGCCTCCCAAAAACCATCTCTCTCTCGGTTCAAGCAGATAGTTAGATTCTCTTTGCCAGAAATTTAATACCATACCGATGCCTATATTCCTGAATACCCTGAAAACTAAGCCTGAAGCATGGATTTCGAACGTGTCCCTTCTCTTTATTTCAACTAACCTTCCATCAGGTCTAATGAGAGAGAAAAGCTCAGGATAATTATTTATTCCCAAATTAAAATCATAATCTAATCTAAGAAAATGACTTAGATAAAAAGATAATCCCACTCCAAAATTATTTTCCACAAAATAAGCGTTTCCTCTGGCGAATGAAAACTGAAAATCCCTATTATATCGAAGACGAAAAGCAAATCTGCCAGTTCTAAAATCAAAACTTGTATTCCCGATCATTCCTGTAAACCTCTGAAGAGACTTTTGTCTCGGGACTAGCCTCCTGTAGCCCAAAGAAATGGTTCCTCTTGCTCTTCCCAAAAGCGGAAATCGAATCCCGGTCAGAGCGTCATAAGAATAAGAATCTCTCCATCTCGATTCAACATTTTCAAATTCAAAGCCTGAATAACCCAGGGAAAAAAATAAAAAACTCTGAGAGAAGACCATATAATAAATTTCAAAATGAATTGTCTTTGTGGTCCGATTCAAAGCCTTAGAAAGCTCAATGTCCCACCCAGGAGGAATTATATCTTCATAATTTATTTTTTCAGATGACCAGGAAATACCTACGGAAGTCAATCTGGGGCTTTCATAAAAAAAACTACCGTGATAAGCTTCAAACTCTTCGGTGGCAGGGATTTCAAATTCACTTGATGCTCTTCTTTTAGCTCTTCGAAAACTATAATTTCCGCTTAGAACAAAGCGCTGGAACAAAAGAACCCTCAGACCAGGACTTAAGCTGTTATTGAATGCCCTCTGATTTTTTTCGGATATAAAATAAACATACTCAGGATTTTCTGAGAGTGAAAATATGAGCCAATTCTTGTAAAGCATGTAAACGTTGAGATAGCCGGAAAATGTGCCAGTATAGTCAGAGACTGGCTCTCTATCCTCTGGCTCTAAATATACATTATCATCGTATCCAATGTCTCTAAGTTCTATGCCTGGATGAACACGAAAAGGGCCTATTTGCCATCTTGCCCTTTCTAAAATTTGGCTTACATCGGCTCTAAATGCTCGATAACTTTGCGCACAAATGTAACTTGAAGTCATAAAAGATAAAAACATAAAGACGAAAATACTTAATTTACTTTTTTTCATCTTGGGGATTTACTCTTTTTATTCTCTTTCGAAACAGGTCTTTATCATTTGAAAAACAGGGATTCTCTTCATCAAAGTTAAAAGTAGACCACTGTGCCAGTCAAAATCACCTCTTTCTTTTATTAGAGGAATGACACCGTCACTCTGGGCAATTTTAAACATCTTGTCAATCTGATTATCACTGAATTTCCCGCAAATCTTTCTTGTATAATAGCCTACAATTATTTCTTTCTGGATAGCTTTTTTCCACAACCTCTCATATTCACTCAGTTCGCTTTTCTCAAAATTACCAATCTCAAACAATCTATTCACAACCTGAGAAGCAATTTCTGAACAAAGAAGACCGAAATAGATTCCTCCTCCCGTCGTCGTCTTAACTTGAGCCGCCGCTTCTCCTACGCTCAAGACTCTCCTTCCGTATGTGGGAGACACTATTCCTTGGGCAATTGTTTTATATTGAATGTTGGCTTTATCTAGATTATTTACCTCAAACGGAAAATATTTTTTCAGCAGCCTCTTAAAACACTCCTTTGAATTTTCCTCTGTCATCAAACCAATTCTTACCATAGAATTTTTTATTGGCACAGCCCAAGCAAAGGCGCCCTTGGCGATCTCCCTTCCCACAAAGACATGGGGAAAAACAAACTCTTCGAGATTGAGCTCTGCCTGGACAGCGTAAAGAAAATTTCTCGGGATACCAAGTCCTAGCTTTTTATTCAAACGATAATCTATACCCGAAGCAATTATTACTATTTGAGCACGGAATTTTTGTTTATACTTTTTTTCTCTCATAACCTCCACTTCTAGATAACCATCTCTATAAACGATATCCACAACTTCACTGTGAAGAATAACATCCACTCCCAAAAGCTTCGCTTCTTCATAAAGGTTCTTATCAAATTTCTCTCTATCAACCACATAAGCAAAAGGCCGCGGGTGTTCATACAAAAGCTCATTACCTCTTGGTGAGACCCACTTTATCTTGTCTATTGGTAACAAGATGGAACTTGGAGAAAGGCCAAATTCAGTGAAAGCGTCAACACTCACGATTCCAGTGCAAACAACATGACTCCCTATTTTTTCCTTTTTTTCTAAAACTAAAATATCCAGCCCCTTTTTGGCCAATCTCCTTGCAGAGTTAAGTCCGCTTGGTCCAGCACCTATGATGATTACATCATACATATCGTCATCCTTTTCAATTTCTAAAGGGAGAATTAGAGATTAACCTTCCTTTCCCTTTCTCTATTAATTTTTTATATTACATATAGATATAAAATTCAACCTTAAAGCTTAAAAACTAATTTTCGAGAGATAAAAAGCAAAACTTCCCATCCAGAAGAAAAACCTTTAATTCCTTCTTCCATCAACATCTAACTTTCTAAACCTCTTTCTCTCCATCCTTCTCTGGGATTAAGTGCTCTCTCATAGGCGAGGATGAGATTGGGGGCAGAATAAGCCCAAGAAAAACCTCTTTCTACTCTTTCCCTCCCCTTTTTCCCCAAGTACTCCCTTAGCCGGGGATTATCAGCAAGAATCAATATCTTTTCCGCCAATTCTTCCACATCATTGGGAGTAACATACAAAGCTGCATCTCCACATGAGACCCTCGTTTCCTTCAAATCAAAGGCGACAACTGGTTTTTCAAGTGCCATGTATTCAAGTGCCTTATTCATTGTGGAGATATCGTTCAATGGATTTAAAGGATCGGGTTGGACGCAGATATCGCATGCTGATAGGATTTCAAGTAGCTCTTCCCCATACAGCTTTCCTGTAAATATCACTGCATTGTTTATTTTCAATTTTTTTGATTCTTTTAAAATCTCGGGAAAAGAGCTCCCACCGCCAATAAGAATGAATTTCATATCTTTCCTTAAGTGTTTTTTCAAAATGAGATGAGCTGCTTTCAACAGATTTTCAACTCCGTCTTGTGGGTTCATGTTTCCCAGATAACCAACCCACAATTCCCCCACAGGCTTTCTTATTTTCTTGGGAGGAACAATCTTAAAGTTGTTTAAATCGGGGCCATTCCTCACTACGAATATCTTTTCTTCTGGTTTTTGCCCCCTTGAAATTGCAATTTTTCGAAATGACTCATTAACCACAATGATACAATCAGCCAGTCGATAAGACTGTTTTTCAAAAAATAAAATCATTTTGAGGAGTAAGCTCTTTCTTTTCTTCACATCTCTGGTCAAGATTAACTCAGGAACAAGGTCATGTTGATCATAAATAAATTTCTTTCCCAGTATTTTATAAGGTAAGGCAATCATCCACACGATATCCATAGGATTACAGGCATGAAAGACTGAGAATCCATGTCTAATCAAGACCCAAATAGAAAGCAAGGTCCCAAGAAATAGAGAAAATAATGTTTCTAAGATGTGGCCATAAAGAGATTTAAAAGTGGGCTTTGGATAAAAATAGAGATAAAGTCTCTTGTTAATTTTCCTCACCCAAGGGTCAACATCACTTCTCGGGGAGATCACAGAAAGAAACCATCCTGCTTCAATGAGCGTCTGTGCCTCTCGTCTAACTCTGTTATCATAAGTGAAAGAACCGTCTTCAATGAAAATCAGAGCCTTTTTTGCTTTTTTCCTTTTTAATTTGTCCTGTTTTTTCTTTTTTGACTTCTTTATCCAAAAAATGTTCAAAAGCTCCAATTTTTTATCTCAAAAAATTATTTCAGTCTTATAAGATTTATTTCCACTTATCTTTGCCTCTGCAACGAGAGTAAACGATTCCTGAACACGATTAAAACTAGATGAATACCATCCTCCAAAGGGATTAAAGCTACCCTTGACTAATATTTTTCTTCTCCACCCAGAATCTAATTTTAATCTAGCCTTCGCTCCATTTGACGTTATGAAACAACCATCTTCTCCGCCAACAACACAACATTCAGGATGAAAATGAAAGAATATCTCAAGGAGATGTTCCTTCTTACAAATAATATTATCTATGATTTCTAGTAATTTTTCTTTCTTCCAATAGAAAACTTCTCGCTTATGCCAAACAGGGTCAGTTAAGCGCAAATAACCATTATGAGTGGCACACCAAACCACCACATCCCTAAATTCCTTGAAAAATACATCTTCAATTCTATAGAAATCTTTAAATATAAAGTCGGCTACGATAGTCGCCTGGTCTCTTTGATCTACCCTGATCGTATTATGGGCAGATGTAGAACGAAAATATGACCTCCATCTGCCCCCACCATGATAGAGATATGTTCCTGGGTCAACAAACATCTGCCTTCCCTTCACTGAAATCCAAAAACTCAGAGCGTCCGAATGACCGTGGGCAGCGAGGGGACGCATTCCCAAAGGACCGCTATTACCCACAAAAAGGATATCAAGCTCACTTCTATCTCTAATAACGGCTAAACCCGAGTTCCGAAAATAATTAGCCTCAAAAGAAAAATGTTTTTTTTTCTTCCTCAATTCATCCCATATCTTCTTCGATTCTTTTCCTAGGAGTAAAAAAGTTTTTAAGTCATACTCAGCATTTTCCTGTATCCAAGTCGGTTCTGAAAAGAGCACGGCTCCCGTGTTGAGAAGGGAAACAAAGTTGTTATGTCTCCCGAACCAGAGTTTCAAAAGATACCCCTCATCTTCATCTCCAATTTGAGGATAATTCCCTTCTTTATCTAAAAGATGAGAAATAAAGTTAAACGCTGATTTCAACCTTTTTTCAAAGAAGGGAGGTAGTTCTTCATCCATCTCTTTGCAGAGAAGATAATAAACCAAAAAAATGTCAAGAACGAATTGAAGATAGAAGATAGAGTGTTCAAAGTGACTTCCATCAGGATAAACTTGACGCAAGACTTCCTTCTCAAGCACTTTTTTTCCAAAAATTTTCCATTTTCGAGACTTCTTCATCCCTGAAAAATATGCCCCGGAAACAAATAATCCCAGCGCCTCTGCCAGGGAATGGTTTGCAGAGGATGAATACTTTGAAGGAAATCGAAAAATATGTCTTGCATGTTGAAACATGAATTCATTAATCAGGCTAAATTCTGGGGAAGGGATCCCTTCTTCACCTAAAAATTTAAAAGTGAAAAAAACATTTACGATTCTTATCCCCGATTCGATCCCCATAATCCAGTTGATTCCTTGAGGATATGGATTAGAGAGCATCCATGAGCGCATCTGACGAAATATCTCCTCTTTATATTCGGCTCTTCCAGAAATTAAAAAAGCAAGCGCAAGCTGAGGAAAATGATGGAGACGGTTCAATTCCCAGGCAAATTTTATTCCCCCGTATGTTTTTCCATTTCTGTAGTCGATATCGCCCCAAAACTTCATCGGCCATGATTTCTCTGTCTTGGGATCAAGATGCCAATCAATCTTTTCCCCGAAATGTTTTTGTATTCCAAATATTTCGAATCTATGATTGAGAATGTCTTCTGCCTTGTTGAGAATTTTCTCCTCCAGCTGAGGAAAATATTCTAAAATATCTGAAAAATCCCTCCCTGAAAATAAAGCTTTCAGAGGTCGAAATTCGTGCATGAAAGGTTTATGAACTCTTAATTTATCGACCCTTCTTTTAATTAATTGATTAATTCTATAGGGGTATTCAAGAATTGAAATTTTTCTTATCCTCCAGAAGTACCAGTTCAGGCTACTCATCTTATTAATTAAGCTAAGCATTCTCATTTTTTAAAATTAAGGTCTTCCAAAAAACTATGCAATCGACTTTCATCCACATAAAAAGTTCATAATTCAACTGGCTTTCTGCTCTTTAAACTCTCTAGGGCAGCAAAGGTAGTTCGAGATGTCTTTACTAAAGTTTCAAATTCAATCGGGGAAGCATCACCTTGCTTTATCGCTCTTACGAAAATTTCTATTTCTGCTCTGTGTCCTTTATCTTGGGGAATTTGTCTGTATTTTTTCTTCTTTCCCTCTCTATAGCAGAGCAATGATTTAAAATCATCCAAAATTGCAGAGGAAGCACCTGCAAAAACCTCAATTCTTTCTTTTGGAAGAGATGGATCTCCCATCGAAGTATAGAGGATAGAGGCTAAGGAATCATTCTTCATTTGAATGAGGATGATCAAATTATCGCAGAGAAAAGATGGTTTATCCTTATCAAGAATTCCATAAGACACTACTCGAATGGGGTAAGAGCAAGATAGAAATTGAGCGAAATCTATAAAATGACAACACTCTCCAACCAGCCTTCCCCCCTGAGCAGGGTCTTGATACCAGCTTTCAGGAGAAAGGTATCCAGCATTGACTCTGTAAATAATGAGCAACGGACTATTGATTTCTTCAAAGACACTTCTCAATTTTAAACTCAGTGGAGCAAATCTTCGGTTATAACCTACCATAAGATGGAGGGCCTGCTCATGCCGCGACAGCTCATAGGCATGAATTATTTCCCTGAGCTCTTCTTCATCGAGGGTAAGAGGTTTCTCTACAAAAACATGTTTTTTTCTCTTGAGAGCTTCTATCACATACTTCCCATGAGAATCATGCCGAGTAGCAATGAAAACTACCTTAATCCTCTCATCATTCAATATTTGATGAGGATCCTGAGTACAATAGGCGAATCCAAATTTTTCGCCCACACTTTGGCTCATTATACCCCTTGAAGTACAAAGACCCACTAGTTCCACATCTGAAATCTTTTTGAGATAGGGGAGGAGATTAGATTGAGCAAAATGTCCCGCTCCTAATACCCCAACTCCTATTTTCCCAGAAAGAGGAGTGGCCTTTAGGATTAAAGTGGGTGTAATCTTTTCTTTCTCTTTTTTTTCCTGATATTTTAAAAGCACACCAAGAAATGGCTCTTGAGAGCTTATGAGCTTATAAGCTTCAATCGCCTGATCAAAGGGAAAAACATGGGTGATCAAAGTACTCAAATCAATCTTGCGTGAAGAGACTATTTCAAGAAAACATTCCATGTTTCGTTTTTCAGTCCAGCGAACATATCCAATTGGGTAATCTATTCCTTTCTCCTCGTAGTTGGGGTCATATCTTCCGGGCCCATAGGATCGTGAAAACTTGATTTCAATTTCTTTTTGATAGAAAAGGCTTGAAATTGACTTTTCTATCTCCATCTTTATTCCACCTACTATAACTAATGTGCCTCTGTCCCTTAACAATTCTGAAGCGAGCTCAAAGGGGTCGTTCGAATGACTGCTTGCGGTAATGATGACTGCATCCAATCCCTTTCCTCCTGAAAATTCTCTTACCTTTTCATGAAACCCTGGGAGGTTCCTCAACAAGCCCAAGTCTATGCCCATTTTTTGGGAGGCCTCAACGGCATATTCTCTGAGATCAACTCCTAACACTTGGCACCCATGGAGCTTAAGCAGGGCCACTGTTATTTGACCTACAAGACCCAATCCAATCACTCCTACTCTATCACCTATACTCAAATTTGCCTGCCTTACGCCATGTAAGGCTATGCTTCCTAAAGTAGTAAAGGCTGCTTCTTCCTCACTTACCCCTTCAGGAACTTTAACTAAGAGATTAATAGGGACAAAGACAACCTCGGCATGACTTGCATAACCTGCCCCTGCGCACGCTACGAGGTCTCCAACACCCACTCCTGTTACTTCTGAAGAAAGTTCCTCTACAATCCCGGAGAGGCTATATCCCAAGGGAACAGGAGTATTAAGACGATCCATGACTATCTCGATTGTTTTTTTTACTCCCACCCTTTTGGCGGTAGAAATAACCTGTCTAACAAGGTCAGGTCGAGCCCTTGCTTTTCCCAGAAGAGATTTCTTTGAAATCTCCATTGTTGCCCTCTCAGTACCGGGGCTGATAAGAGAGAAGAGAGCCCTGACAATTGCACCCCCTTTCCTTAACATGGGGGGTGGAACTTCCTTTATTTCAAGTTTTCCTGTGCGATAGTTCTGAATTATTTGCTTCATTTCTAACCCTACCTAAGAGGCTTTCATAGAGCTTTAAATGCTCTTTAGAAATAAGTTCCTTTTCGAATCTTTCAGCAAGGCTTCTGCTTCTCTTGCCGAATGATTCTTTTCTTTCTTGGTCTCCAAGGAGACTTCTAATCCTTTTAACAAACCCATTTATGTCTCCAGGTTGGAGTAGATAGCCATTTTCTCCTTCTCTCACCACCTCGGGTATTCCTCCAACCCTTGTTGAGATGATGGGCAAACCATAGCTCATGGCTTCGAGGAGAGCCATGGGAATTCCTTCCTGGTATGAGGGCAGGAAGAATATTTCAGACTCCTTAAGAATCTTTGTTTTTTCTTGACCCGAAACCCAACCTTTAAATTCTACGTTTTTCAATGAATTTTCTTTTATTTTCTGGAGAAAACTTTTCTCTTCTCTGCCCTTTCCGCAGACTAATAACTTGCAAGGCACCTTCTCTTCACTCAATCTTTTAGCAATCTCTATCAGGTCATAGATGCCTTTTGTCTTTATCAAAAAACCTAAAAAAAGAATTAGCCCTGACTTTCTTTCTCTATTATCTCTCACTTCTCTTTCAGTTAAGGAAACCGGATTGTATATAACCAGGTGTTTCCCAAGCCGGTATTTCATTTCCAATTTCTCTCTCCAATCCTCACAAAGGGTGATAACAGCATCTGCCTTTCTAAAAACATATTCAATCAGCTTTTTCCTTATTCCTTCGGCTGAGATAAAAAACTCATCGAACAAACTGGAATGAAGGTGAAAGATAGTCTTTACCTTAAATAAAGAAGAAACGAGGACGAAAAAGAATTTTCGATAAAAACTTTTCCCATGGGAGGAATGAATATGAGCAATGCTTATCCTTCTCCGTACTAAAAAATAAAAATACTTAATGAATGATTTCCAAAATGATAAAAAATTAACCAGGGGCTGGCTATCCCTGTAATTTGATGAATTAAATTTTTCAAACTTATAATTCTCTGCAAGAATCTTACTCTGGAGCAACGTATCCACTACTGAAGAAATCCCAGAGTTACACATTACAGGTCCGATCAAGGCAATCCTTGTCTTTTCCATCGCGTCTACTTGAAAAGACCTTCTTTTTTTAAGTTTAAACTATTTGACTTAGATAAGCTTGACATCTTAGGCCTTAAAAGGAAATTACCTTTCCCCACCCATCTTAAAATTCAATCCTTGAGCCATCTTTGCTTCTTTTTTTCATCGTTTCAGGAAGGTCCTTGATTCTCTTGGTTTTTTCTACCCTTGAGAAAAAAAGCAACGAGTAAAAAGAATATCATCGGAAAAAGGTCGTCCGTTAGCACAGGAGAATAAAAAATGTTGATGAAGAGCATCACAAAAGAAAAACCTACCATTCCCAAGCCAAAAGATTTCCAGTAGGCATTCTTCTCTCTTTCAAAATGAGAATGACACTCGACAAGAATACGGTAGAAAATAAAAAGATAAATAATCGCCCCTAAAAGACCAACCTGTAAGGCAAGCCAGGTGAAGCCTGTTATTCCATATATTATGGGCAACTCTCCCCTTTCTTTAAGCGTAGTTTTCAAGTCTTTAAATCTCGTTTCAATATAACTTCCTGGTCCTAGACCGAAGAAAAAGCTTTCAAATCCACCATCCTTTAAAATTGAAAATACATTCCTTGTAGTAGCAATTCTTCCTATGGAATAGGACCTCTGCCCTTCTGTCGCATATCGTAGGAAATAATCCTTGAGGTAATTCAAGCTTATTTCTCCGCCTCTTTCTCGTTGAGGGTTCAATCTTTCTATTAATTTCATCGAGAAAAAACCCGTAAGGAGAATGATCAAACTCCCCAAGACGAAGTATCTCATTATTTCTTTCATGCTTTTCTTAAAAAAGAAGCTTAAGAAAAAGACAAGAATAGGCACAAAGAGGATTAGGGCCTTTTTTCCTCCAACAAGCCCGAAAGCTATAAAACAAAAAATTAAAACTAAATATGTTCTTGACGGTTTATAAAGGAAATAGAAAGAAATTAAGAAGCTTATTGCCATAAGAGGAATACACGTAGAAAGGTCTCCTCCATGAAGAGCATAGGTCCCAATAGCCTGCTCTCCCTGCCCGTAGATGAGCATTTTGATAAATGCCGTAGGAATCTGAATGAGAAAAAGGAAAATGATTATTTTATTGATCAACAAAATGGTTTTCTGGTCAAGGTCGAGATTCACTGTGGCTAGATAAAGCAAAAAATAGCGCCCAACAAGCCTTAAAAAAAGTGCAAAATGGAGAAAACTAATTGAATTCAAAAGATAGGAAACGAAAGATATAAGCAGAAATAAAATAAAAATTCCAGAAAATTTCAGCTTAATTTCCTCTTTCTTGAAGGCCTTCAGGCTAAAACTCTTAATAATAAGAAGCACGATGACAATTTCAGAAAGCCAGTTGAATTGTGCTGGGAGGTATCCAATCGCCTCTAGCCAATTACCAAAAAATGAAAGAATGAGGATGATGATTATGGATAAAATATTTGACTTGAGAATAAGAAATAGAATAAACCCAATTGCCACGGTGAGCATCAAATTATAATTCCGGTTGACTATGGCCCGGCTTAAAAGAAAGCTGAGAAAGAAAAGAATAAAAAGATGAAAAATCAAAGAATTTTGCCATTTTGAAAACGAAACCTGCATCAAAGACCTTCCAAAAATTCCTCTAGTTTTTTCACCTGTCTCTCCCAGGTAAAATTCATCTCTACAAACTTTCTTGCTTCTTCTGCCAATCTTCTGTATTCTGTCTTTCTTTCCTTGGCCTCTCTTATCGCGCTAGCTATTCTTTCAGGAGAAGAACCTGAGATCCAAAAAACAAAATCTTTTCCTTTAAGTACATTTGAATGAGCCGGAATATCTGTGGCGATTACCGGTTTTCCACAAGCCAAGTATTCAAAGAGTTTAAGAGGCGAACTTGTATTCCAGCCTCTCCAGTGGGGAAAAGGAAGTATTCCCGCATGGATTGAATTGATGTAATAAGGGACTTCTGAGAGAGAAACAGGGGAATGAAAGAGAACCCTACCCTCGAGCCCGAGTTTCTTAGTCAGTTTTTTCATTTCAACAAGTCCTTCCCCTGCACCAAGAATATGAAAACATATCTCTTCATCGCCCAAAATATTTAGCGCTTGGATAACACCTTGTAAGCCTCTATTCCTCGCAACCTGACCATGGTACATCAACCTATATTCTCGTGAGGATAAGTGAGAAATTGAGGGTTTGAATATTTGTGGATCCACTCCAGAACCCCAGATTTGGAAAGAATGCTCAGGAAGATTATAATTAGAAAGGCAAAATTTTTTCATTTCCTCAGTAATATACGTTATTCCTTCGAAATTTCTTGCTGCAAGATGGAGGCTCTTCCTCAAAAAGAAATCATTTATCCATCTCTTAAGAGGGTTAGAATCCACAGGCAGCGTCCTTACATCCAGGATAACCTTGAATCCATACCTCTTCTTTAATTTTAGTAATTTCCTAAATAAAAACAAATTTGATGAATTAAGGAGGATTATATCTACCCCATTCAACCTTTCATAATTATCAATAAACTTCAACTGTTGCCGATAAAAAGAGGCTGTCTTTAAGAAAGGGAGGTTTATTTTTTTTAAAAAATAAATGCATCCTTTTATCTCAAAATCTTTTTCTCTATCTTTATAGCCTGAGATAAGGGAAACAGAATGCTTCTTCTCTAAATATTTTACGCCTGCAATCCTTGCCGAGGTACTGAAAGAAAGGTCGAGTTCCTTGTCTATAAACCAGAGAATGTTCATTCCTTAACCACCCATTTTTTGTACCACATGCAAAAGATAAGAACAGCGAATAGTTTTGCTCCCAACTCGACATTGTTTGTTTTATTTATCTTGGATAATAAATCTTTTACATAATGAGCATCGAGGATTTGAGTGAAAACTGGTCCTTGTAACTCATCTCTCAGGAGATCACCAAGTTTTCCTTTCATCCATTTCGCAAGAGGAATGCAAAACCCTTGTTTCCTTTCCAGAACAAAATTTTTAGGGAGAATTCTCCTTGCCAGCTCCTTAAGGAGATATTTTCTGCAGCCTTTATATATTCTTAATTCCTGAGGAAGAGAAAAGGCGAATTCCACCAAATTATGGTCGAGCCAAGGGACACGAGTCTCAAGGGAAACAGCCATGCTCGACCTGTCTACTTTAGTCAAGATGTCATCAGGCAAATAATAATGAAAATCGGTCATGCTCATCTTCTCCAGCAGGCTCCCCTCCAGAGAATTAAAAAAAGACATAAATCGTTCTTCAGCATCTTTATCCACTAAGTTATTCTGCCACTCATCCTTAATCAATTTTTCTTTTTCTTCTCTCTTAAAAAAGGAAAGCCTCTCTAAAAACTGCTCTGCATCATTCAGGTTGAGAACCGAAAGAAAATGTCTCCATTTGAATCCTTCAGGAAGAAATCTACCAACTCGAGCAATATAGTTCGTTAAAGGGCCAAGTCTCCTCTTCACTCTCTCAAGAGAGAGAAGCCAGGTATACCAGTTGTATCCTCCGAAGAGCTCATCCCCCCCATCGCCGGAAAGGACAACGCTAACATTTTCTTTTGCCACCAGAGAAACATAATATGTGGGAATCAAAGAGGAATCCGCAAAAGGTTCATCAAAATAATTAATCAATTTTTCTAATGCTTCACCTTCATCTATCTTAACCAAATATTCCTTGTGCTCGGACTTAATCGCCTCTGAGACTAACCTTGCAAAAGGTCTTTCGTCAAATTCTGCATCCTCAAAGCCTATGGTGAAAGTTTTTATGGGAGAACTGGCTTCTTCTGCCATTATCTTAGCCACAAGGCTAGAATCAATCCCTCCTGAAAGAAAGCAACCAAGAGGAACGTCGCTTTCCATCTGCATCTTTATAGAACTTCGCAATTTTTCTTCCAGGAAATCTATCAATTGATTCACATCTAAACCCTTTGATTCAATTTTATTTGAAGGCAACTCCCAATATCTCCTGACACTTACCTCATGCCCATTAAATGTAAGAAAATGAGCGGGCAATAATTTCTTTATTCTTTTGAAAATGGTATAAGGAGCCGGAATATAACCAAGAGTGAAAAAGAAATTCACTGCCTCAGGTTCGATACCCCTTTGTGTTTGGGGGAGAACCAGCAGGCCTTTCATTTCAGAAGAAAAAGCAAAAAAACCATTTTCATGATAAAAATACAAGGGTTTAATTCCCACTCTATCTCGAGCAAGAAATAGTTTTCCCTCTTGTGTGTCATAAATACAGAAGGAAAACATCCCATTCAGGTCTTCTAAGAGACCTTCTTTCTTCTCCTCATAAAGGTGAAGAATGACTTCAGAATCACTCCTTGATTTAAACTTATGACCTTTACTTACTAATTTTTCTCTTAAAAGATGATGGTTATAAATCTCCCCATTAAAGACAAGCCATAAAGACTTATTTTCATTGCTCATCGGCTGATTAGCAGCCGGAGTTAAGTCAATTATCGAAAGCCGGTCATGCGCTAGACCCATGGTTTTATTTTCTGAAATAAAAAAACCCGTTGAATCTGGCCCCCTGTGAGCCATTATCTCTGCCATTCTGATTAATTTCTCCATGGAGACTTTTTCTCGTTCGTCATAAATCCCAGCTATTCCACACATCTTCATCGAGACCTTTCAAAAACTTCTTCATAAACTTCTAATTCTTTGTGGATTCGAGAATCCAGAGTGAATCTTTTGACAACCTTCTCCCTGTTGTATTCTCCCATCTTTTTCCTCGTCTCTCTATCCCTTAGATTTTTAACCGCCCTTTCGAATTCACTCTCTTCCTTAAAAGAAATAAGATGGCCTCCTTTTCCCTCATCAACAACTTCGCGATTGGAGGGAATGTCACTGGCTATAACTGGAAGACGAGTTGACATTGCCTCTAAAAGAGAATTACTCATGCCCTCAGCTAAAGAAGGGAGGCAGAATATATCAAGGGCAGAGTAGAAATCCGAAATTTCATTTTGATGCCCCAAAAAAATTACAGAATCACCCAAACCAAGGTCCTCTGTGAGTTGAACCAGACATTTGCATTGAGGCCCATCGCCTGCAATTAATAACCTGATATCTTCATATTTTTGTCTTAACCCCTTGAATACCTTGATTAAGAAATCAATTCTCTTTACAGGCACAAGACGAGATGAAGCCCCCAAAGCCAAAACATCATCATCTAAACCATATTCTCTTCTCTTCGCATCTCTTGCCGCCTTTGAGAATATGAACTTTTCTATCTCAACCCCCCCTGGGATAACAACAAGCTTCTGAGAAGAAACTCCCAATTTTGTGTACTCATCTTTCACTCCCTCAGACCTACAAATTATCTTCCTTACTAAGGAAGAAAGGAACCTGTGCCTTATAGAAAGCCAAGTTCTAAGATACGCATTCCTCTTTTTTTTACTTCTTTTAAGAAGGGGTAAGTTAGCAGCTGTCCTCACCACACATTTAAACCCAATCACCCTCAGATAAAAATTTAAAAAATGACAAGTAGGAGTAAAGTAGGTGTGAATGAGATCGATCTTTCTTTCTCTTATTATTTTTGAAATTCCTTTAAAAAAATTAACGCTAAAAATCCCATTCAGCTTAAGTGAAAATACCTCTCCACCATTTTTCTTAAAATCATCTCTAAATTCTCTTCTTTTCGGGATATTCTCATAAACTACATAAAAAGAGTGCCCTCTTCTTTTCAAAATTGCTGCTTTTTTCACAAGATATATTTCCATTGAGGAATACTGATCAGAGGTACATCCCATGACCTGGAGAATGTTCATCTTCATTAACCTTTAAATTTCAACCCTGCACTCTACCAATTTTGTTTCCCTTAATTAATTCAGAAAAATAATTTTTCATTTCATTACCCCTCTCCCATCTCCTAATCTCAATTCATTTTCAAATTTCTTTCCCTGACTTTTTCCTTTTTTGATCCCTATCAAAAACTTGCATAATCCTAAAATTTCAAGAGAAACTTCCCTTAGATTATGTTCGTTTCGCGCGTATTGATAACAATTCTGCGAATACTCCCTATACATTTTCTCATCCTGATACAGATTCAAAAGATCTCTCTCTAATTGTTCCGGGGACTGTGAATGAAAACCTATTCTTTTCTCATTCAAAATGCCATCTGGATTTACTTTGAGGCTGATGACAGGCACTCCTCTCATCCAGGCCTGGATAAAAGTATTTGAAAAACCTTCATAATCACTTGTATTTATGAGAACATGACTTTTTTCGAGAATTTTATTAACTTCCTGGTAAGGCAAAACTCCTACAAAAATAAAATTGGGAATTTTCTCTTCCAATTTTTTTAGCTCTTTTTGCTTACCAACAGGGAAGCTTCCAATCATAGTAAAGGAAAAGTCAGGGATTGCCCTTAATTTCTGTACTATTGCTAAAAACACCTCTGGATTTTTCCAGTGTTTTCCAATCCAAACTATGTTAAACTTCTCTTTTGGTTTCAAGGGGATATATTCAAGAACGGGATGCCCACTCCTGATTAACCTCGCTTTAATCCCGAAGTTCTTTTTCAATAGTCTCTGTTGAGCTTTCGTCTGACAGAGTATTGCATCAGCGAAGCGACAGCTAAAAACATAAAAGTTCTGGAACAACATTTTTTTCAAATACTTATACCAATGCTTCTCCTTATTCCATTCAGAATAATGTCGCCACTTCAGATATTGACAATGCATATCGCTATAAAAGGGAAAGATTGTTGGAATCTTTAATATTTTACATAAAAGATTTATCCACCATAAAGAATATATGCAACGCACATAAACAACATCTGGATTTGTTTTTTTTAGAAGACGAAAGAATCTTATGCATTTTTTGACGCTTATCATCCGTCCAGGAAGGCTCAGATACCTGAGTCCATCTTCGTCAACTATTTCTCTTGCAAATTGAGAGCGAACAGCACAAAAAGTTACCTCCTGTTTAAGCTCCCTCAGACCCTTAGCGATTAGATATGCCTGAAGTTCTGCTCCACCCACTTCATCCTGAGGATGGGTGCTTGCGACAATTAATATTCTCATCTTAGAATATTCTTATCTTATGATTTTCTTTTTTTGAGCAAACATAAAATAAACCGGCCTCAAAAAACAAAGAAGAATAAATAAAGCAGCTCCCAGATGTCCTTTCCCTGCAGCCTTTAAAAAGCAGGCCAGTGCTTTTCTTATTTGACCTTTCTCTAAATAAATTTTTCCCCACGAAAAAATACTCTTCGACCAAACAAGGTTCTTGAAATATTTTGGAAGCTGAGAATTTTTTAAGTATCTTTCAAGAATTCTTCTATGGTTAGTGATTCTCTTTTCATGATACACCTCTGCAGATGGAGGCTGGATTCTTCTTTTAATCAGAGGCTCATCTATGGCGATTACTTGGTAATCTCTAGAAATCCTCAAGGTAAACTCCCAATCCTCGAGCGCATCCTCAAGAGATTCATCGAATAGACCAACCTTATCTAAAACAGCTCTGCGGATAAGGAGGGTGGGAGTGCTGCAATAAAATTTTCGGAGAAGAAGATCCTTAAATATCCATCCGGACTTCAACATCCCTTTCTGGTACTTTATTCTTTCCTCCTTATCTGCCTCTAATTCTATGAGATATTGATTACAATAAACCATCCCTGCTTCTGGGTTTTCTTCTAGAGCATGAACTTGCAATTCAAGCTTATCAGATAACCAAAGGTCATCAGAATCGAGGAAAGCAATATATTCTCCTTTCGAATTTCTTATGCCTGTATTTCTTGCTGAAGCCTGTTTCTTATTTTTTTGAAATATATAGCGAATCCTTTGCTCTGCAAGATATGGAATTAAAACCTCTCTGGTCTCATCAGTCGAACCATCGTCAACGACAATAATTTCATAATTTCTATATTTTTGGGCTAAAACACTTTCAATGGCCTCAATCAAGAGCTTAGCCCGATTAAAGGTAGGAATTATGACACTTACTTTACAGGGAATACTCATTTTTCAACTTCTAACTCAAAAAATATTTCATAGGCGGGAAAAATATGTTTTAAATAACTCTCATATTTATAAGGAAAATGATTTATAATCTTCTCCAAGAAAATCCCGAGAGACTTAAATTTCCCTCTCGAAAGTTGAAGCATAATCCGTCGTTTTTTGATTTTAAACCACTTTCTTTCCTGGGCGTCTCTTCCCGCAAAAGCACAAAGAGAATCAAAAGAAAAATAATTCCAGAGGTTCTTATGGAAAATATCAAAAGCCCTAAAGTTTGAATGATGGGGAACCCTGATGGTTAAGATCGAACCGTTTTTTGCTGTTCTCCTTGCATCACCAAGCAGTTTTATGGGATTAAAAAGATGCTCGAGAACATGACTCAAATTTATAATATCGAAACAATTGTCCTTAAAAGGCAATCCTGCCTCTTCCAGATTCACAATTACATCAGCCTGAGAACTAAAGAAATTATCCACGGCGATAGTCCTGTATCCAGTTCTTAAGTGCTTAGCGCCTCCACAGCCAATGTCTAAAAGGAGCTTCATCTTAAAACACAAAAACAGCTTTGGGTAAAATTTGATTTATTATTTTTCTTTCTCTAAGCGAAAAGCTCTTATTCAAGAAAGAAATGAAAAAATATATAAGCCCTCCTATCAAAACTACAAATCCCAAAGAAAAAATATTAGAAATCAAACTTCTCATAAAATAAAGTGGAATGGACATCATCCCAGAATTCAGCAGAATCTTCGAAATTGATTTAAAATCTAACGAGAATGAAACATATTTCTGCGCATATAGATAAATAAAAAGATTTTTAAAGAGAATTGCAGTTCCTGTAACGAAGGCTACCCCTTTGATTCCGAAATTCTTGACCACGAGAAGGTCGGCTATTAAGTTATAAATAGAGAATATCTTGCTATAAAGATTTACTTCTACTCTTTCTACAGCTTGCACCATCAGACCTAGAGGAAACTGAAAGGAGTTTAGGGCTGTAAAGGAAGCAACAATCCAAAGCACACTAAGGGATGGAAGATACTTCGAGTCAAAAACATAAATGATGAGCTTATCGCCCAAAACAAAGATTCCGGCCACAAGGGGGAAGAAAAAGAAGGCAATGAATTTGGTTAAGGTATTAAACACCCTTTCTATCTCTTCCTTATCAGAGTTTCGCGCATATTTTGTGAAGAATGCAGGTCTGATAACCTCCATAAAAAGATTATCTGGCATTGCTTTGGAAAAAAGTTCCATAGCCCTGTTCGCAAAAGCATAAAGGCCTGCAGCAAAAGGTCCTAAGAAAGCTGAAATTATGAAAAGGTCTGTAGAAACATCGAGTATTTTTGCCCCCATCTCGTTTAAATAACTGAATCCTCCATATCTCGCGATTCGCTTCTTCTCATATTCCTCATTTACTGCTGAGGGATAGTGTCTTGCAAACTTCTGGTAAAAAAAAGTCGATTGAAGCATAAAAAGCAAAGCATAGGAAACGACTTCACCTATCAAAAGACCTTTCAAGCCCAGCTTTGTCTTCAAGAGCCAAAAGATTACAAGACATCTAAATAACGCATAAATTATTTCAGAAAACACGAAATACCTATGTAAGAAGAGTGAGGTGAGAACAGTTCCAAAAAGTCTAGCTTGAAGATAAAAAATGATACTCAGAAACCAAATGATGAAGTAATTCTTAAAATTTGAAATTTTAAGAAGTGCACCTATCTCCTGGGAAAAAACGAAAACAGTGAAAGTCAAAATAAGAGAAGAAATAAAACTCAACCTCAATCCCTTCTTCACCAGAATGGATACTTTCTCTTCCTGGCGATTGCTTAAGAATTCTGGAAAAAACCTCTGATAGATGCTGGGAAGACCAAATGCAGAGAGTAAAATTAAATAATCCATCAAAGTAATGAGTATTCCATAGATACCATAATGTTCGACTGAAACTTTTCTTATGATGTAAATAGTGATGAACAAATTAAGGAAAGGTGTGATGAACTTCTGAGCCAACATGAAAAGGCTATTCTCCCTCACCGCTAAACGCAAGCTGATTCGTGCCTTTTTGTTCTCCATATTTTTATTTCCTATGTTCATTCATCATCCAGAATGCAGTTTATACTCCCCTCTATACCAGTTTTCCTTCACTGGAATACCTTTCTTGAGTAAATCAGGAATGGTTACGAAATAAAGCTCAGAGCCTGATGACTCAAATAACTTGCTTACTGCCTCCAAAACAGCGTTTCTATCTACTAACTTCGCTTCTTTATAAATGTAGAGAGAGTCATGAAGAAGAACAATGCTTCCGGGTTTAATTTCACTTCTAAGACACTCAACCATCTCCTCCACATCTTGAGAAGCCCAGTCTTCAACATCTAGACTCCAGGCTACTACCCTATACCCAAGTAATAAAGCGTCAAGTCTTGAAGCAATATTCTGGTGCCCATGTGGCGGACGAAAGAGCTTTACTCCGAAAGGAGATAAAACTTTTTGACATTTTTTAATCTCTCGTCTTCTTTCCTGCCCTTTTATCCTCAAAAAGGAAGGATGAGAGTATGAATGGTTGGCTATTGCATGTCCTTCATTAGCGACTTCTCTTACAAGTTTCGGGTTTTTCTGAGCTTCTTCTCCTACCATGAAAAAAGTAGCTCGAGCTTTATGCTTTTCTAATATCTTCAGGAGAGGGCGAGTGAATTTCTCATTTGGACCATCATCAAAAGTGAGAGCCGCAAGAGGTTCTTTTGTTAAGAAAGAAGTGATTGTCCCCATCAGTCTCCTCGCTGCTTCCCTGCATAAACCTCTATTTTTACAGAAAATCCTCAATTTAAAATCAATGTTTTTCAAATTATTTTCATCTCCATTCTTAAGTAATATTCGCCTTCTTTAATTTCTCAAGCGAAATTACGATGTTCATTTCTGTTTCGATTTCAACTATATCTCGAGGTGGCTTCAAGAGAACAAACTTCTTTTTATTCACATTTTTTAATTTTTCCTCAAAGCTTCTTAAAAAGGGATAAAAACTGAAGATATTATTAGATTCAGTTAATCCCGGATGAAAATAATTCTTCTGGATTATAAAATAATCGAAACCTTTCTCAATCATGTATTCCCTAACTTCCCTAAGGTCTGGGGAATAATAGACCTTGAGAAAATGATAAAATTCGTAAGCATCACGGTGACTTCTCCCCTGTCCCAAGTTAACTCTTATCTGAGTCTTGGTTAGAGCTTGAAGAGTATCCATGATTTCTGGGTATCCACAGATAGAAACATTGCTTCTTAGTCTCTCTAAGAAAGAAATGAGTCCTCTCTCTTCAATTTTAAGAGGCTTAGACATGGTATTGGAAGAAAAAGAAAGCATTAATATTGCAATTAAAATATAAGAAGTGAAAAAATTGTTAATCTTTTTCAAGTTTATTTTTCTTTTCTTAGATAAAATCACCAAAGAAAAAATAGAAAGTAAAGAAGAAATCAGAAGCAAGGAAAATAGAGTATTCATAAACAAGGGATACTTTAAGGGAGCCTTCCTTTTCTCGAAGTAAATGCAGAAAAAAATGAAGGCAGATGAAGTGAAGAAGAAATACATCAATCTTCTCTTTTTCTTCTCCAGATGGAGAACCTTTTCAATCAAGGCATCAATTACCGGAAGAAGATTTACGGAGATTAAAAATATTATACTTATAGGAATAGTATAAATGGTATATCTATTGGGAAAATACAATTTGTCATAGAAAATGAAAGCAAGTGTATATAAAAGCACACTGGTCACCAATAGATTCAGGACAAATTTAGGGATTATCGATTTTTCCTTTTTAAAAAAAATAATCAGCCCCAGGAAGGTAAGAAGAATAAACCAAAGTTTTGCACCTCCGATGAGACCAAATATTCCTATTCTTATGTCATCAGTTAAATGTTTCGGCACTAGCCCTAAATGCTTCTTTGAGGAAATGATAAAATCGCTTCTTGTGTTCAATATCTCCTTCCCGATTTCAGGTTCTATTTTCCATTCACTTTCGGTCTCTAAATCTATGCGATCAGTGACTTTAAAAATTCTTGGGGTAAGGAAATAATAGCTTGTATAGGCTACAGAAAAGATGAGAACATAGGGAAGCAACCCATGTAAGCTTCGCTTTAAATAATTTCTAACTGATTCTCTTCTTAAGCCTTCTTTCAATATTCTTATGAAAATAAAAAAATTATCCAAAATTACATATGTAAGTCCTAAAAGGTAAAGTGGAGGATAGATAAAAGCTATAACTATAAGGGTAAAAATAGTAAACGCTTTCATATTCTTCTTTGCGAAATAAAGAAATCCAAAAAAGACGGCAAAAGCCAGTGATTTCTGATAACCTGAGAGAAGAAGTTCTCTATAAATAGAGAATAGGATTAAGACATTAAAAAAATGAATCAAAGGCTTGGTTTTTATTCCCAAACAAATTCTACTCAAGTTGTAAGAAAAAATTATAAAAATGGGGATAGTAACAAGAAATAAGAATTTGATTATAATGGCCTTTGTAAAAATTCTGCTTAAACCCATAAACAAGAGAAAATAGAAAGGCGAACTGTAAAACACCTTATCATAAGCATGGCATTCGTACTTCTTTAAAGAGATAAGAATATTCCTTTGGTCATCTAAAATTGAATAATTGTCAAAAAGATATCCTTTAAGGCTTAAAATTACAAACATTAAACAAATGAGAGTTAAAGCGAAAATGATTAGGGAATGTGTGTTTTTTTTGAACAAAGAATGCTTCATGAGAAAAGAGACCATTTTAATCTAATTATCCTCTTCTCCTCTTATCCAAGTAATAGCCCAGGATAAAAATGAGGCTTTCTCCCATCAACACCCAGAGACGGGAAGAAACTGATATTGTTACCGCTTCTTGGGTTGAGATCCCAGCAAGCTTTAAATAACCAATCAAGATTCCTTCTCTTATTCCAAGTCCACCAGGAGCAAAAAACGCCATAAGCCCCAAAGTCCCAGCAAGGGGAAACCCCAATCCCACAGGCAGAGATATTCTACCCGAACAGATAGCTACTGAAAAGAGATAGAAAGCCAAAGTTAGAAGAAGCATGTTGAGAGAAAACCATGGTATTAAGCTCATCTTTAAGCGAGACTCAAGACGTGGTATCTTTATCTCCCTTCTTTGAATAAGTCTAATTGTTTTCTCAAGAAAAATATGAAATACAGAACTCCAGAGCACAAGAGTAAGAATAAATAGAAAGAGAAGAATAATCCAGCCCCAGAGTCTCATTCCCCCAACTATGAATACTCCTACTCCTCCAAAAATTAATCCTGTCCAGATGTGAAATAACAGGTTCTCAAGGGAAATAGCAGAAAGGTCTTTGAGGGGGACATGAGTTCCTTCTGAAACATATACCGCCTGGCCCATGACTGTCCATATTTTTCCGGGAATGTATTTCCCGAAAACTGATAAACCAAAGGAAGATAGACTCGTCGTCGGGCTGATAAATATTTCATGTTTTCGGAGCATCATCTGCCAGTTAAAAGAAGATGAGAGGTAAAAGCCTAAAAGAAACAAAACTGAAAGACATAACGCTGGCCAATTTTTTATTGAGGGAAGAGAAAGGTATCTATTTTTGATTAAAGCATAGATTAAAAAAATTAAAGAAATGTAAATGAAAAAATCAATATGTTTTCTTTTCATCTAATAAAACCTTAGAATAAAGAGCCATGAACTTATTTCCAATGCTCTGCCAAGAAAAATTCTCTTTTGCATGAAAGAGACCATTCTCTATCAACTTCTGTCTTAGTTCCCTATCCTTTAGCAATCTAGAAGCTGCCTTCACTATTTGAAGCGGGCTTTCAGGTTCAACTAACAATCCTGTCCTTTCGTCGATGATCACGTCTTTAATCCCTCCAACTTTTGTGGCAATGACAGGACAACCGCAGAGGAGTGCTTCCACTAGAACAAGGCCCAATCCTTCAGAAAGTGAGGGGAAAATTAACATTTGAGCCGTGCTATAATACTCCCTCAGCCTCTCATTTGGAAGCTTACCCAAAAAGATCACTACTTTTCCCAAACCTAAATCAGAAGCGAGCGCCCTTAACCTCTTTTCTTCATCTCCAAACCCTATTATGTATAATTTTATATTATTTTTTATTTTAAGGATACCGGGCATTGCTCTGATTAAATATTCCACCCCTTTTTCCTTTGTCAATCTCCCCACATAGAGAATAAAGGGATTAGCTTCTTCGTCCTCGCCCCTAATTCTTTCATTAAGTTTAGAGAATCTTTCTGAATCAACTCCCATAGGCAAAATAGAGACAGGCTTGTGAGGAGATATTTTAAGTCTAATCTCTTTTTCCAGGGATGAACTTACAGCGCACACATAGTCAGCTCTACTTAAACTCCAGCGAGCCAGTCTTTTTAGGAGATTGAACTTTAGCCCATAAACATCACTTCCATGAGAAGATATTATTACTCTATATTTCAGCCTGAAGAGGCATTTCACTAATACGGCAATAAAACCTTGAGGAAAAATCCAGTGAGCATGGACTATATCTATTTTTTCTTTTAAAACTGTCTTATGCAAAGAAATTATTTCTGCGATGAGCACTAAGGGTATAAAAAAATAGAAAAATTTATTCTCTCTTAGACTTTCAGAAACAGATTTTCTATGGAAAAGTTTTTGATATTTTTTTATAAAATACCGGAATCTATATATTTTAATTCTCTCAATTATTTCAAATGTTTTTGTTTCAAAGCTATCAGGACAGAGAATGCTTATCTTAGCAAACCTGGACAACCTCAAGCTCAGTTCATGAACAAAAATCCCTGATAAATCTCCGGCAAACCTTGGATATGAGCTTGTAAATTGTAAGACATTCATCTTCTTCGTAAGAAACTACATATTAAAAAAATTACAGGCTACTGCCCTTTAAAGCCAACAATTTCTTCTGCACGTCTTACATCCAAAAATAAAGCTTTTCTCAGCCCTTCTTCGGGGGAATTTCTTATCCAAAGAGTATGAATCAACTTAGGCGAAGGACATTGGGAAGTAACGATTCATTAAATACCTAAATTTAAGCAAAAATCTCAAAGAAATGATTAACGACAAGAAAATAAAATAAGAAATTAAAATTTCTTCTTGTCTTAAATTCAAAGGCATGGATTTTCTCTTCCTTTTCCTACCGAAACCCGGCTAAATTAGAATTGTATCTTATCTTTATGAATATAATTTGTCAAGGTAACTGACTCCTCTCTTATTAAGGCCAAATGATTTTCTCTAAGGTCTCAATAACTTTTTTATCTAAAATATTATATGCTTTTTTGTTCAAATGAAGTCCATCTACTCTCGCAAATTCTCCTCTTAAATATCTGTTCTTTTCGCTGTATCTTAAAGCACCTTCTAGGTCAAGATAATTAATATTTATCTTTTTACAATAATTTCTTATCCAATCGTTGTATTCCAAGATTTGCCTCATTCTTTTTTTCCCCAACAAATCTCCTCCCTTCAAAGGGTTTTTTCCTCTTAAAAGGTTAATAATCGCTCTCTTTATTGCGTGGGTTCTGGTCACAGGCGCGACTGTGGCGGGGATTGGAATAACCGATTCTTTCTGACAGATGCTGATCCATCCTTTCATTAAATCTTTGTAGTAACTTAAATTCCCAGGAAAATATGCAGCACATTCTTTAAGAATGATTGCATCCGCTCTATTCTTTGAACGGGAAAGAACCCTTCGAAGGATTTCACTTTTATCAAACTGATATCCCCCAAACACATATTCAAAGACGAAGCCACTCGATTCAATCCTTTTGGGTAGAAATTCAATTCTCCATGCTTTCCCCACAGAAGCACCGATCAAGATAATCCGCTTCTCTTCACTCAAGTTATGCCTCCTGTTTTCGTCTCGAAAAAGATTCCTAGAATGACTCCTAGCTTCGTTTAGACACAAAAATAAAAGAATTAACGGCAAAAATTGTGAAATAGCCCTTGAATATGAAGCTCGCTTTTTCCTTTTTATTTGAATAACTCCTTTGATTCTTTAAGTTTATCTATATTACTTCATAATTGTTCATTTTCCAATTTTAAAATAGCGTCTTATCTGCAATTCAGACAGTAGAGGGTCTTTTGGAAAAAATCCACTAGAAGCGTTAGGAGCAAAGATCTTAATTTGAGACAAGAAGAGGGCTGTATATGACGAAAAGAACTTTAGAGAGGCTTTCCCTCAAATAAAACGGAGAAAAAAATACAATAGAGGATAGATGTTCTACAAAAAACACACACCAACCGATAGACATGGCCCCTGATCATCACGGTCCACGCGGCCAGTTCAAACCTATGAGAAAATTTCTGCGGATTCTCCGAACCTTGCGAAGAAGCTTACTTTTCCCCGGTTCCTCGATCATCATGATGATCTCACTATACTCAGGAATATCGAAAAATCCATAGTAATGATGAGCATAGACGACGACATGGTTTCCATGAGGGAGCATCTGGTGCTGGAGAGTGCGTCTGGTCATACGATTGAGTTCAGGCCGGTTTTCGCCAAGCAGTTGCATCTGTAAGAGCGTGTAGGTGAGAGCGACGAAAACAACTTGATGGGTAACGAGGTTGAAGTTGGGGGAATGAAACCCAGTCAGGTCCCAGAAGAGTTTGGTTTGGCGGTGGCGCTCCTCGATTGTCTCGCGCAAATGATACCGGTCGCGGACGAAGGGCGCATCTTGAGTCTCAGAGGTAGTCACCAGACCCCAGGGCGGTTTATTCTTCTGCTGGGTGAGCACTACTGTCAACGGTACCGGACAGGCATCCCAACTGGTCAAGCCGTTAAAAGCCACAACTTTCTCTGGAGGCTGAGGTTTTGGCCAACGGCCTTGGAGTGTCAACGTCCGCCGCCTTGCTTCTTCACGGCTGAGAAGACTCTCCGGTTTGGCCGGAGTCACAGGCGGAGGTGGAGGCGTGTACGGCTGGTAGTCTTGCCACTCAACAGGCTCGGCTTTAAGCAAACCCCTCGCATCCTCTAGCACATTCATGTCACTCCGAAGCCCACTGAGAGTCTCTATATTCCAGCGCATCTTAAGATGACCCATCCATTGTCCGTCAAGAAAACCTCTATCAACGATGAGCCACTTCATAACCCCTTTACCCACTATCTCCAAAAACCGCTCCACCAGCTCATAAAGAATGGGATATTCATGAGACTTTCCTCGCCCCAAGTGCATCGCGACAAAGAAGAAAAACTCCCCAGAGGAGTTGGTATGGATCAACTCGACCCATTTATAGCAACGCCGGTATCGACAGCGTCGAAGCTGTGAGGGAGAAAGCTTTTCCTTTTCAACCGGATGGTTGTGCTCATCGAAGAGTAAAACATCTGAACCTTCGTAGTTCTCATTATCGGGAACGAAAATATAGGACGCATCGCCTATAAAAATACCTTCGGGGTCAAAAAGCCTTTCCCGTTCCAGAAGCCGTGGCATCTCCGTGTTAAACCATCCCACTAACTTCTCCGCCTCTGTGGCCCGTGCGACCTTGCGCAAAAAATCCTGATCACAGGGCGTCTGACGGTCATAGGTGTTTTTTTTGTTAAACCCGGGACAGTGAATCGTCACCTGTCCGGTCTTGGGATGAACAACTTTTTTCCCCACTTCCGGACCAAGCGCGTTCAGCAATCCTCCGGTGCGAATGACCAAAGGATAGGCGTAAAAGCTCTGCATCCCGTGCAGCCTGAGGCTTATATCACTGGCAACATAAAGCCACAGAGGCACCTCTTGCTTCCTGCGTTTGAGAGGGTAGGTGTCGGCCAAATCTCTCAGAACCCCTCGGATGTTGAGATATTGAAAAAACTCCGTCTCCGCTCCCTCAGAAACGGCCTCCAGATAATCAATCTCCCCATTTTCCAAGCACTTCTTCACATACACCTTGTCCTGTTCGAAAACGAGAAGATTCATCGACGAGCCTTGTCAAAACTCTTCAGTTTGCTATCACGCAACTGATTTAATGTCACAGATATCTCAGAGTCAATCTTGCGGATCTCAGCCAGTTTTTTCTGATAACTCTGATAACGGAGAACACAGGTAGAAAGCCACTCTGGGACAATCTTGCCGATGTAGATGAGCTTTGTTTTTTTGTCCTTACGTGTGGAGAGATACCAGGAGGAGTGAAGCTCACCTCTGGCACATTTGCAGCGAGGATTACCGCAGGATCTATGCATCTGGTAGAGGCTTCCGGAGACCATCGGCAGAGGCCGGAGGATCTGTTTGATGAGAGAGAGGCGCTTTTCATCGAGGAGTAGGATTTTTTGGCGGAGGCGACTTAAGTCCACAATGACCCTATAACTGATATGTTCATATATTATAAACACTCAGTTGTCAAGTAAAAAAAAGAGGTCTATATGAAAATTTATCTGAGCCGCTTTTCGATGCTTGATAACTCCTTAAAAATTAACGAATTAGATTGGATCTTCCCCCACTGTCTGAATCACAGTAACAAAAATGAATCTTATTTTTTGACAAAAAAAAGAGTTTTGTTATAATAATTAACTAACGCGGGGTAGAGCAGTCTGGTAGCTCGTCGGGCTCATAACCCGGAGGTCGCTGGTTCAAATCCAGCCCCCGCTACCAAATTCTTATCGTCCTTAGTAATTTACCCCCAAAGATACCTATTTTATCCAGAAAATTAGAAATAAAGATTTTATTTATGCTTATCTTTCCTTGAGGATAAAATGATCTTTTTCTTTTAAATTAAAAAAATGAATAAGGTAAATATCAAGTTCAATATGGTAGAATATTCACGTGCCTGATAATAAAGAAGATATTCTAAATCTGAATTTGGAAAATTTAGAACAAGTTTTCAAAAAATGGGGAGAACCGAAGTATCGTGCCCAGCAAGTTTTTGGGTGGTTGTACAGAAAATATGTTGATAATTTTTCTTCCATGTCTGATCTACCGAGGAGGATAATTTCAAGACTCAATACCCGATTTGCCATAGGCTCTCTAAAGACCTTAAGGATTCTAGAGGCAGCCGATAAAACCAAGAAATTTATTTTTATGCTTGAAGATGGTCACTCTATCGAGACAGTCTTCATTCCTGAAAACAGACGAAGGACAATTTGCCTTTCAAGCCAAGTAGGATGCAAATTCGGTTGTCCTTATTGTGTCAGTGGTTCAAAAGGATTCGTCCGTCAACTTACTGTTTCTGAAATTGTGGAACAAATTCTCATGGTCTCTCGTTTGCACAAAGAGCGAATCACAAATATAGTAATGATGGGAATAGGTGAACCGCTGGATAATTACCTCAACCTTTCTCAAGCGCTAAAAATAATAAATCATCCGAAAGGATTACGCATAGGGTCTCGGAAAATTACAATTTCTACTTGTGGCCTCGTTCCAGGAATTTTTAGGTTAATGGAGCTCGGTCTTCAGATAGAACTTTCTATCTCTCTCCATGCCACAACCGACGAACTCAGGAATAGATTGGTTCCCGTAAACCGTGCTTACAATCTTGAGAAGCTCCTAGATGCCTGTCATGCGTATTACAGGACAACCGGTCGGGTGGTTACTCTTGAGTATGTTTTAATAGAAGGATTAAATGATTCTGATCAAGATGCGAGAAGATTAGGGCAGATTGCCAGAGATCTCAGAGCAAAAGTTAATCTAATTTCCTGCAATCCGAGCCCTTATCATTCTTACAGGGGAGTAAACTTAGAGAAGATGGAAGTTTTTAAGAGGAAAGTGAGCTTGGAGAGGGCAAAAGTTACTATCAGAGAGACTAGAGGAAAAGAAATTCAGGCTGCGTGCGGTCAGTTAGCCATAGATGAGATGGGTAAAGGGATTGAATTCATAAAGGAGAATCATAAAAGAAACATTAATTTCGGTTAATTTTCTCTGATGAAATACAAATTATGCGTCTTTGATGTGGATGGGACAATAACTACACACCCTTCAAGCTGGCAGTTCCTCCATGAAAAATTAGGACAATGGGATAACCAAGCGATTAAGTATCAGGAAATGTTCCTGGCAGGGAAGATAAGTTATAAGAGATTTTGTAAGCTTGATGCTTTGCACTGGAAAGGGATGGATATCAAGAGAATTATCGATATTTTTGAAGAAATTACCTATGCCAGGAATGTAAAGCAAGCAATTGAGATTCTTAAAAATTACGGATTTAAGTTAGCTGCAATCTCAACAGGAATCCAATTTTTGGTCGATAGAGTGAAAAAAGAACTCGATTTGGATTATGCAATTGGAAACCGGTTGATTCACCATAAAGGAAAGCTAAGTGGAGAAGTAGAGGTGAAGGTTACTCACTTGGGGAAAGGAAGAGTGCTAAACTCGATAATCAAGAGATTCGGGACCTCTCCAGCAAAGACAATTGTCGTCGGCGATAGTAAGGGAGACATTCCGATGATGAAGATAGCCGGGTTTTCATTCGCTTTCAATAGCTCAAATGAAGAAGTGAAAAAAGCAGCAAGTTTCTCCTGTTTCTCAAATGACTTTTTGGAAGTCTGTCAAAAAATACTGGAAATATCAGGGCTTAATATGGGCTGGTGAAAGGCGATTTTATTTTTGGATAAACAAATTATTCTAATTTCTGAAAATTGAGATTGTGCCCCCCTTAAGGTAGATGATAAATAAACCAGATGTAAGCATTTAGTTCTCTAAATTAGAGGGAAAAAATATTTAATTTCTTCAAAAAAGCTTTGCCTGGGGAAAAAGTTTAAATCTGAACTTGAAAATTGAGAAAGACTACTCAAAAGAAAGGAGAGAGAATATTTTTTTCTGAGACAGGGTAAATATTAAGTCGATGTCTAAAGTTTCAGTTTAAACCCCTTGGGTTTATCATCCATCAAACATCAAAGCCCAGGTTTTAAATGGCCTGAAATTACTATCTTTAGATTTTAATCCGAAAGCATGTTCTTAAGATTAGACGAGACTTTTATCTTTAAATTTAGAGTTTGCAAAATACATCCTTGTCTATGATAAAATTAAAAAATGAGCTGTCTTTCACGTCTTTCTGCCCATGCCTTTAATCTTTCAAAAATATGTGGCGAAAAATATCCTGGATTTAAAGACCTTTCAAATCCTGAAGTAGTCAAAATGAAAAATAGGCCACTACTTGAAGACGATAAATATGAGGAAGAAGAGTCAATCCTCGTCCATCTCACAGTTACCAAGCGATGCTACGCCAAATGCATAGATTGCGTGAACATCAAAGTTACACAAAGGAGTAAGTACTCGAGTCATTCTGAAATTTTAGATGATTGCCTTCCTGATAGGGATGTAAGAATAATTAAAGCGCTAGCTGCTCTTCATCCAGGGAAAATAGTAACTGTTTGCTTTTATGGGGGTGAGCCATTCCTTAGTCTTGAGGCGATGGAACAGGTGTGGAGAGCGCTTCGTATTTCGGAGGATGGAGGAAGGTTCCGGTTTATGGTTTATACAAATGGAGAACTAATTGGACCTGCTATACAAAAGTTCCCCGAACTGGCAGAAGACATCTGGCTTTATTCTGTATCCATAGATGGAGACGAAAAGCAACACGAGAGATTTAGAAAAGGTACTTCCTTTTCTAAAATAATCAAGAATCTTGAGGCCCTTCTTGGTGCATTTAAGGGAAAAAAAGTTTTATTCTGGTCGACACTTCGCGAAGGCCAGTCTCTTCTAAATTGTTTTAAAGAGTTTATGAGGCTTTATGAGAAGAAACTCGTCAGCCATTTCTTCTGGCATTGGGCTGAAAATAGAAAGCCGCTGAGAAATTTTAAGGCGTTTATCAATACCTATGGAAGAGAACTTGAAGAAATTTTGGAGATTTATGTGAAAGAGCTGGGGGAGGGAAATCTTCTTCCTATTGTTCATCTCAACGAACTCATATTGTACCTCTTAAAAGGAAAGCAGAGGGGACATTCAGCCTGTGGAGTCGAGCTCTGCAAAAATTATGATATAGTAGGAGGGAAAGTATATCCCTGCGCCGACTTCCCTGATTGCAGGGCTATCGGAGGGCTTGATGAAAAAGGCAAGCTTTGCATAAATGAAGAAAATCTTCTCTCCCTTGTAAATTACAAAAAATATCTTGGATGTTTCGAATGTGGCGTTCATGCCTATTGTGGAGGACGTTGTCCGGTTCAGATTCTAGCTGGATCTTTAAAAAGATCATATCAATATTGCCAGCTAATGAGGCTACATGTAGGAATTGTTCAGAGATTGATTAAAGATATTAAAGAGGCAATCAAGGCTTGCGGAATTTCCCTCCAGAAAATCTATGACCATTCTGCTTTTCTTGCCCAGTATACGGATGTTGTCCCTTGAAGTTAAGAATGGTTACTTGACTTTTATTTATAAACTAATAGATATTTACTGATAAATCGAGGAGAGAAGAAGCTCAATGCGAGTTGCAGTTTATTACCGAAACAATGATATTCGAATTGAAGAAAGACCGGTGCCGCGCATTAGGCAAGGTGAACTTTTGATGAGAGTCGAGGCAAGCGGAATTTGCGGAAGCGATGTTCTTGAATGGTATCGAGTAAAAAAGGCACCTCTCGTTCTGGGACATGAAGTGGCCGGAGTCGTGGTTGAGGTTGGGCAGGGTGTCAAAAATTTTAAAGTCGGTGACCGAATTGTGGCTTCTCATCACGTTCCCTGTAACGTATGTTATTATTGTCTAAGAGGAAATCACACTACTTGTGATACTCTGCGGAAGAGTAACTTCGACCCTGGTGGCTTTTCCGAATACATAAGACTTCCCAAAATCAACGTGAACACGGGGACTTTCTTGATTCCCGATAACTTATCCTTCGAAGAAGCTTCATTCCATGAGCCTTTGGGCTGTGTTTTAAGAGCGCAGAGAATAGCTAAATTTAGTCCTGGACAGAGTATGATAGTCTTGGGAAGTGGAGTAGCAGGAGTTCTAAATATTCATCTTGCTAGATTATCTGGAGCTACAAAAATATTAGCTGTTGACCCCGTTCCTTTCCGAGCAAAGGCGGCAAAAAGATTCGGTGCTGATGAAGCTCTCACCCCTGCTGATGATATTGCAGGATGCTTTCGTGAGCTAAATCAGGGGCGTTTGGCTGACCTTGTCTTAGTTTGTACAAGCAAAAAAGAAGCATTCCTTAAATCGTTGGAGCTTGTCGAAAGGGGGGGGAAGATTCTTTTCTTTGCCCCATCAGAGCCTGGTGTGGAAATTCCCATTTCCATTAACGAGCTATTCTTCAAGAATGACATCACTCTCACCACTTCCTACGGAGCAAGTCCCTATGATTCATGGATGGCGCTTGAGATTCTTCGTTCTACTTCGATAAGAGTAAAAGATATGATTACTCATCGACTTCCTTTAGAGCAAACTGGAAAAGGCTTCGAGATTGTGGCTAAAGCAGAGGATTCTCTGAAGGTAATCATAGAACCTCATAAATAATAAATTTTGGATGAGGAGAGAAAAAATGGACTGGGGAATGAAAAATCGCCTTTCAAGAATAATCAAACCAGATACAGGTCGCACCGTGATGCTAGCCGTTGACCATGGATACTTTCTTGGTCCGATAACGCGTCTTGAGAACGCAAAAAAAACTATTGAACCTCTCGCCCCTCATGCAGATGCCTTGATGTTGACAAGGGGGATCCTTCGTAACTGTGTAGCTCCTGAAATTTCTGTGCCTATAGTCCTGAGGGTGAGTGGAGGGACGAGCATCATTGGAAAGGATCTCTCCAATGAAGAAATAACCACATCTATTGAGGATGCGGTGCGGTTGAATGTTTCTGCTGTTGCTTTTTCTATATATGTAGGAACTGAGTATGAGCATCAAACTTTAATGAGCCTGGCAACCCTTGTTGATAAAGGACAAGAATATGGGATTCCTGTTTTAGCAGTGACAGCCGTTGGCAAAGAGCTGGGAAAAAGGGATGTGCGCTTTATTTCCCTTTCCTGTCGCATTGCAGCGGAATTAGGAGCAACTTTCATCAAGACCTACTACTGTGAGGAATTTGAGAAGGTGATAGAAAGTTGTCCTGTGCCGATTGTAATCGCCGGCGGACCTAAGCTGGAAACAGAGCTCGATGCCTTAAAACTTGCCTATGATGCAATTAGGAAAGGCGCGGTGGGAGTTGACATGGGACGAAACATCTGGCAGTCAGATTATCCTGTAGCGATGATAAAAGCGATTAGGGCAGTAGTGCACGAAGGCTTTTCGCCTGAAGAGGCCCTTGAAGTTTTCAAGAAAAATAAATAAGGAGATTTAGAATTAGACTGGCACTTGTACAACAGAGTGTAAGCTTACATTATGAATCTAATTTAAAAAAGGGAATTAAGGCCTTTCGTCGCGCAGTTGATGAGGGTGCGGAACTGGTGGCTTTTTCCGAGCTTGCCTTTCTTCCCTTTCTGCCACAAAAGAGGGCATCACAAGCTCTCCTTGAACTTGCTGAATCAGTGCCAGGTCCAACCACAGGTGAGTTTTGTGCACTTGCTAGAAAATATGGCGTGGTAGTTGTCCTTAACCTTTTTGAAAGAGACCAAGAAAAAACATATGACTCTTCGCCTGTAATCGATGTCGATGGAAGTATAGTAGGAATAACACGCATGATTCACATCATGGAGAGCGAGGGATTCTATGAAAAGGGATATTACTCACCAGGGAATAAAGAGACATTTGTTCACAGAACACAGAAGGGCATGATTGGGGTAGCCATATGCTATGATCGTCATTTCCCGGAATATATGAGAGGCTTGGCAATACAAGGAGCAGAAATAGTAGTAGTTCCTCAAGCAGGAATTTTAGGTGAGTGGCCAGAAGGAATGTTCGAGGCAGAGCTTAGGGTTGCAGCTTTTCAAAATGGTTATTATGCGGCTCTTTGCAATCGAGTTGGAAAAGAAGAAGTCTTGCATTTTTCAGGGGAAAGCTATGTCGTAGACCCTTTGGGAAGAGTAATAGCAAGAGCTCCCCAAGGAAAGGATTTTATCCTCCACGCAGATTGTGATTTGGATTTGATAAAAGAATCACCAGCAAAAAAATATTTTCTAAAAGACAGAAGGCCTGATTTCTATCGCACTTTCAGACTCATCGATTGATTTTTCGCAGAGGATGGTCAAGATTGAATGTGAAGCTGGCGCGTTTTAAACACCAAGCCAGAAAAGGAATTTTAGGTTGAGAAATTGTTCAGGGAGGTTGGCTTTGGTGTTTATGTTTATAATCCGAAGTACATGGATAAAGAGAGAATTAAACCATTTTTTCAGGATATGAATTCATTTACTTTGATTCCCCAGACGAATACAGAATTGTAAGATACGCGAAGGGAGTAAGAAAAGTGGTGGGTGAAGGACAAATTCCGATTTCTGGTGATGAACACCTCATAGAAGAGATTAAGTCGAGAGAAAAAGACAGGTTAGTAGAATTTGAAGAAAGTAAAAACCGTAAGGTTGGAGATGAGATTGAAGTGACAGCTGGTCCTTTAAAAGGCCTGAGAGGTGTCTTAAAAAGAGAGATTCTAGATAATAAGAGGGTAGTAACCTCAATTATGGTTCCTATCAAGGGAAACTTTACATCGAAAGGGAAAGATTGAAGAAAGTAAATTTATTTAAGAAAGGGATGATGCTAGTTCCGGCTCTTGACCTTAAGGCTCAATACCTGAGCATAAAGGAAGAAATTGATAGGAAGATTTTCGAGATAGTTTCAAGTCAACAATTCATCCTTGGTCAAGAAGTTGAAGAGTTTGAGAAAGAGATTACAAACTTTTGCGAAACAAAATATGCCGTAGGAGTTTCTTCAGGCTCGGATGCCCTCCTCATCTCTCTCATGGCTTTAGGCGTTCAGGAAGGAGATATAGTAGCTACCACACCCTTCACATTTTTTGCGACCGCAGGGACTGTAGCAAGACTCAGAGCAACTCCTGTTTTCTGCGATATTGACCCGAAAACTTATAACTTATCTCCAGAAAAGCTTGAAGAACTGCTCAAGAAGAGAAGAAAAAATAACCAAAAATCCGAAATAAAAATAGTGATACCTGTCCATCTTTATGGGCAGAGTTCAGATATGTCAGCGATTCTTTCGCTCTCAGAGGAATATGAATTTAAAGTTCTCTCTGATGCAGCCCAGGCAATTGGCGCAGATTATCCTGGCGAAGAAAGGGTTTGGAGGGTATGCTCTCTAGGAAAAGCGAGTATAATTTCTTTTTATCCTTCCAAAAATCTAGGAGCTTATGGAGACGGGGGGATGGTGGTTACTAATGATTCTGAACTTTCAGAAAAGTTGAAAATGCTCAGAGTTCATGGAGCCAGAAACAAATATTTTTATGAACTCATTGGCGGAAATTTTAGACTCGATGCTCTCCAAGCTGCAATTCTAAGGGTTAAGCTCAAGTATCTTGAAGGCTGGATTAAAGCTCGACAGGAAAAGGCTCTTCTTTATGAGCAGATGCTTATTCATTCAGGGTTGGTTGAAAGAGAACTCATAATCCCACCTGTATCAGTTTATAAGAACAGAGGGGTTAAAAACTACCATACCTTCCATCAATATGTTATTAGAGCCAGAGAACGAGATAAGCTTCATGGTTTTTTAAGACAGAATGGCATAGGAGCTGAAATTTACTATCCTTTACCTCTCCATCTCCAGCCCTGTTTTTCCTATCTCGGATATAAACAAGGAAGCTTCCCTGAAGCTGAAAAGGCCGCCAGGGAAGTTTTGGCTTTGCCAATTTATCCTGAATTATCAATTGTTCAACAGGAATATGTCATTTCCAAAATAATTGAATTCTATAAAGAGTGCTGTGATTTTATCTAGAGACCAAAATGTGCGGGATTTTTGGTATTATTTTTAAAGAACACAAGAAAGACCTTGGTACTATCTTGCTTCAAGCAGGAAGGAGGCTCACTTACAGGGGGTATGATTCAGTTGGTATGGCTGCCTTCACCGAAGATTCTGTAGAGTTAAGGAAAGATGTGGGAGAAATAGAAGAGGTAAACAGGAAGCATCGCTTCGAGGAGCTTGAAGGGTATAAAGGTATAGTGCAATTACGCTGGGCAACATTTGGCCCCCCATCAAAAAATAATTCTCAACCCCATTTCGATTGTACTAGATTGATGGTAGGGGCTCATAACGGAAATATAATCAATACCAAGGAACTTATTAGTGAATACAAAAAAAGAGGGCATTCGTTTCGAGGAGAAAATGATGGAGAAGTGATAGTTCATGTATTGGAAGAATTGTACAATGAGTTTAAAAAAATGAGCATTGCTATCGAGAAAGCATCTTCAATCCTTAAAGGAGATTATGCCTATGTGGTTACCAGAAGAGACATGGATAAAATGTATTGCGTGAAAAAATACTCATCTCTGTATCTTGGGGTAGGAGATGATTTCATCTGTTGTTCTTCTGACCTTCCTTCGATAATCCCGCTTACAGATTTGATAGTTCCTATTTACGATGGAGAGTATGTCGAGCTCAATTGGGAAAATTACAAGATTAAGGATATTTTTACTGGTAGAGAAATCAAGAGAGAGCCAGTAAAGAGAACATTGAATATAGAAGAAGCCAAAAAAGGAGAATTTTCTCATTTTATGATTAAAGAGATCTATGAGCAGCCACAAAAATCTAAGGCACTCCTCGATTTTTTGATGAATTCGAGTAAAGTAGAGGAATTTTGCGCTGAATTAAAGAGAGAAAAAAGAATATATCTTGTTGGCTCAGGATCATCTTACAATGCCTGCGTCATCGGCTCTTATTATTTGAATAAGATTGCAGAAGTTGAGGCTTTTCCAGTTATGGCTGGTGCCTTTAAAGAATTCATTAACGCAGAGAACCTTTCACGAAGCACATTTATCCTTGTTTCTCAGAGCGGGGAAACAAAGGACGTGATCTCGGCACTGAACTATCTGGAAGAGAAGGGAGTTAAAAAGATTTTAGCCATAGTCAACGTTTTAGGTTCCTCTCTCCACCTCAGGGTAAAGAACTTTCTACCTCTTCTTACAAATATTGAAATTAGTGTACCAGCTACAAAGACTTTCACAAATCAAGTAATCATCTTTCTTTATCTTGCCTTAAAATTGAGGAGTGGATCTGGTGGGAAAAATCCCATCGAAAAAATAGAAATACTCTCCCTTCCCTCCCTTATCGAGAAGACAATTTCTTTGAATTCAGAAAAATGCCAGAAGATTGCCAGCCATCTCTATCGCAAGAAATATCTTTATTATCTTGGATTTGGGATAAATTATGGAGCCTGTCTGGAAGCAGCGCTCAAGATGAAAGAAGTTACATACATTCCTTGTGAAGGCATATATTCCTCGGAATTCAAACATGGTCCTTTAGCAATCATAAAAGAAGGGGATTGGGTTTTATTCATTTCTTCTCGCGAAGACTCTTTGATGACCCTTTCCCATATAAATGAAATCCGTTGCCGAAAAGGGAGGGTATGCACTTTATCCCCTCCTGATGATTCTTTAGCCTTAAATTCAGATGAGACAATATTCCTTCCTTCATTAAATTATTATTTTTCTCCGATCCTCTCTGTTATCATAGCTCAACTCCTTGCTTATTATATAAGCCTTAAGAAGGGAATTAATCCTGACCAACCCCAAAACATAAGTAAGACCCTGACTGTTGATTGAATTCAAAGTGAAATGAGGATTGAATGAAGACCATCGGACTTCTTGGTGGGATGAGCTGGGAATCTACTTTAGAATACTACCGAATAATAAACCAAGAGGTAAAAAAAAGATTGGGTGGTCATCATTCAGCTAAGATCATCCTTTTCTCACTCGACTTTGCTGAAATAGAAATACTCCAGCATCAGGGAAAATGGGATGTGGCTTCGAGTATTCTTAGCGATGCTTCTAAGAAGTTGGCTCAAGCTGGAGCAGATTTTATTCTAATCTGTACAAATACAATGCACAAACTGGCGGATGAAATACAGAGCCAGATTAAAATTCCTATCCTCCACATCGTTGATGTAATTGCAGAAGCGATTAAAGAGAGAGGATTGAAAAAGGTAGGACTTCTTGGGACAAAATTTACCATGGAGGAAGATTTCTATACACAAAGATTAAGAAAAAGGCATGGAATTGATGTTCTTATACCAGGGTTGAATGAGCGGGAAGAGGTACATAAGATTCTTTATGATGAGTTTTGCATGGGGAAATTTAAGGAGACAGCAAAAGAAGTATTCAAAAGGATTATAGCGAATTTGGCTAAAAGAGGAGCAGAGGGAATAGTGCTGGGGTGCACAGAAATACCCCTCATAATCAATCAAAAAGATTTTAGCTTTCCTCTTTTTGATTCTGTAGCATTGCATTCTCTTGCTGCAGTAGATTTCGCTTTAAAGGACGATGAGCAAGGAGTTAAAGCTTGAGTTTAAAATAATTTTATTATGTTCCAGAGACCAAGACAGATCACGAGTAAAACGACTATTGCACCCAGGATATTTTGAAAAGGGGTGTTAGCAAAATTTCCCATTTTGAACCGATTGTTTAGAACAATGAGGAGAAAGATTGAAGCCACAGGTAAGACGATTCCGTTAGCAACTTGAGCAAAAACGATGACTTCTAATGGATTAAAACCAGATAAAGAGACTAAGACTCCAATCAGAATAACAGCCATCCAGACGAGTTTAAAACTCTTAGAATTAGACCCTTCTTTCCAGCCAAGAATACCAGAGGATGCAAAGGATGCAGCATAAGGAGCAGTAATTGCCGAGCTCATCCCAGCAGAAAAAAAACCAAGACCGAAAAGGAAATTAGTTAGAGGCCCAAAGAGGGGACTCAGTTGTTCAGCCATGCTGGATCCTTTTTCAATCATGATTCCTTTTTCGTGAAAAGAAACAGCAGAAGTGATGACTATGGAGGCTGAGATTATACCCCCCAAGGTAATAGAAAAAAGCAAGTCTTTTTTGACATCCTTTAGATGAGTTTTATTCCCCCATTTTTCTTTTACTGCAGAAGAATGGAGGAAAAGATTATAGGGGACAACGGTAGTTCCCACCAGAGCCAGAATGATGTAGAGAGAATTTTTGGGGAAGCTGGGAATAAACCCCTTAAAAATAGAAAGCAAAGAAGGCTTGATAATTATTACCGTAAGAAAAAAGGATAAGCTCATGAGAAAAACGAGAGCTACGAGAAATTTCTCGACTAGGACGTATTTATTTCTACTGAGGATAACGATAGCCACTAGAGCAATCAGGATTGTCCAAGATTTTGCAGAAATTGGAGAGATCATTTCTAGACCTAAAGCCCCGCCAATGATGTTTCCCGTCTCGTAGGCTGCACATCCAAGAGTTATGGAAGAAAGAGTGAGGATTTTAAATGTAAACCTTATCAACCGATTTTGAGGAAATTCTCTTAAAGCTTGAGCAAGGTCATGGTTTGAAATTAAGCTCAATCTTCCCGCCATTTCCTGAAGAATTATTGTGGTCAAGGTAGCAAAAACAAGAGCAAAAATTAGGGAATATCCAAATCTAGAACCTGCCATTGAACAGGTGGTTATTGTTCCGGGTCCGATGAAAGCAGCCGTGACTACAAAACCAGGACCAAAAGAAAATTTTTTCTTATGTTTTTCCATATCCTGCTCCGCCTGGAGTTTCAATACATAAGATATCGCCAGGTTGTGCCTGAAAGTTGATTTTTGAGCCTAAGAGTTTCTTCTTTCCGCTCGAAATAAGTATATTTTTTCCTCTCTTTCCTTTTTTTCCGCCTTGAAGTCCATAAGGGGCAAACTTCCTTCTTTCAGAAATTATGGTCACTTGAGTAGGAACAAGAAATTCGTATTCTCTTATGATTCCGTTTCCTCCTCTTTTTTTCCCTTTTCCTCCGGAACCGTAGCGAAGAGAATATTTCTTGATTCTAAGGGGGAGATAATTTTCAAGGGCTTCCAGGGGTGTGTTGAGAGAGTTCGTCATATGGGTATGGACTCCACTCAGTCCATTAAATTCAAGGCTTGCACCCATCCCGCCTCCTATGGTCTCGTAATAAGCAAAATTTTTTTTGAGCAGAGGGTCATATCCACCCAGAGCCACATTGTTCATCGTTCCCGAACTAGCTGCAGGAATTCTTTCAGGAATTGCCTTGGATAAGGCACCGAGAAGGACATCTACAATTCTTTGAGAAGTTTCCACATTTCCTCCAGCTATGGCTGCTGGAGGTTGGGCGTTAAGAACAGAGCCAACGGGCACAATAATTTTCAAGGGTCTCATCAGCCCGCTATTGAAAGGAATATCTTCTTCGATGAGAGCCCGAAAGACGTATAGAACAGCAGAGAAGGTGACTGCGAAATTGGCGTTTACATTTCCTTTTACCTGGGGAGAAGAAGGGCTGAAATCGATTATTGCTTCATCCCCGACAATGTTCAGAATGACACCAATCTTAACCGGTTTAGGGCTTATTCCATCGTCATCCATAAAGTCAGAGAAAGTATAAGAGCCATCGGGTATATTTCTTATAGTCCCTCTGATGATTCTTTCCGTATAATTCTGAAGATGATTTGTGTATTGTTTGATTTTGTTAAGGCCATACTTCTGAATAATTTCCATGAGCCTCTTCCTCCCGACCATATTTGCCGCCAATTGAGCTAAAAGATCGCCTCTTCTTTCCTCAGGGGTTCTGACATTTGCGAGTATCAGCTCAAAAAGCTCATTGTTTATTTTGCCTCTTCTAATTAATTTCAAGGGAGGGATTATCAACCCTTCCTGGTAGATCTCGATAGCAAGGGGCATTGAACCTGGGGTCATGCCTCCCACATCAGCATGGTGTGCTCTGCAGGCCACAAAAAATTCAAGCTTTTTTTTGATAAAGAGAGGAGATATACAGGTAATATCAGGAAGATGGGACCCTCCTCTATAGGGGTCATTAAGGATTACTAAATCTCCATCCTCAAAATCAACGCTCTCTAAGGCAGCTTGGACTGAGAGAGGCATGGCGCCGAGATGAACAGGGATGTGAGCCCCTTGAGCAAACATTTGTCCCTCTCCGCTGAAAAGGGCACAGGAAAAGTCCCTTCTTTCTTTAATATTGGGCGAAAGAGAAGTTCTACAGAGAACGGCTCCCATTTCCTCAGCTATGGAGATAAAAGTGTTCTTGTATAGCTCAAGCTCAATGGGGTCGAATTCCTTCATGATTCTTCTCCTCAGGCTTCAAAATCAGGTTTAAAAAACCGTCCACTTCGAGTTGCCAGGAGGGGGGAAGGAAGGCGGTGGATTCAGTGTCGACTACGAGCGAAGGGCCCTCAATCTTTGTTCCAGGAGTGAGTTTTGACCTGAGAAATACACTTGCCTCGTATTCTTTTTGCTTGAAGATAAAGGTTTGTTTTTTAAAAAACGCTGTTTTTGGGTTTGAAGGCTGGAAATTCTTCCTTTCTAGGGTAATTTTCTCGCCTCTTCCTATCACTTTTAGCCTTAAATTTACTATCTCAATTTTTCTTTGGGGATGGTAATAAGAATATATTTTTTTATGAGCCCTATGGAAATTAGAAATAAATTTTTCAGTGAAAGGAATGTTTATTTCATACGACTGACCGAGATATCTCAGGTCAAGAGAGGGGAAAAGTCTAATTTCGTTTCTTTTGAATCCTTCTTCCTTCATCTCGCGCAATCCTTTGTCTGCAAGTTCGAGGATGTATGACTTGAGTTTTTCTTTGCTTATGGCATCTGTCGTTTTAAGGATTGATTTGGAATAATCTTTTACTGAATCTGCAAAGAGAAGCCCCAGTGCTGAAAGGACTCCAGCGTTTTTGGGAATTATTACTGTTTTTATATTTAGCCGAGACGCTATTTCAGTAGCATGCATTCCTCCTGCTCCTCCAAAGGAAAAAAGGGCGAAGGACCTGGGGTCTATTCCTTTCTCTATCGAAATCACACGGATTGCTTTTTCCATGTTCGCATTTGCAATTTCAATGACACCTTCAGCAGTTTCTAACACTGTTTTCCCGATATTTTGTGCTATTTCCTTAATAGCTCTGCGGCTTTCTTCGGGATAGATTTTCATTTTTCCGCCCAGAAAGAATTCAGGGACGAGACGACCAAGAACAAGGTTTGCATCTGTAACTGTAGGAAGTTTTCCTTTTCCATAACAAGCAGGGCCAGGGGAAGCGCCGGCACTCTGAGGCCCAACCCTCAGTGATCCTCCTTTGTCCACATAGGCAATCGAGCCTCCTCCAGCTCCCACACTATGGACATCAATGATGGGTATTCTTATGGGGAAATCTCCAATCAAACATTCGTTTGTCCTTCTAATCATTCCATCTATTAAGGAGACATCAGTGGAAGTACCTCCCATGTCAAAAGTTATGATTTTTTTGAAACCCGAGCTTCTGGCAATGGAAAAGGCACCCACAACCCCCCCAGCCGGCCCGGAAAGAACCGTCCTTATTGGCTCTTTTCTTGCTTTTTCGCAAGATATGTATCCTTCATTGGATTGCATGATTCTGAGGTCAGCCTGACGAAGATTTTTCTCAAGTTCTTCAAGATAGGAATTCATCACCGGCATGAGATAGGCATTAACCGTAGTCACAGTAGTCCTTTCATATTCCCTGTATTCAGGCAAGATTTCGTGAGAAATCGAGAGTAAAAAACCGTGTTTTTTCAATTTATTTCTAATTTTTATTTCGTTGGAGGGGTTTACATAGGAATGGAGGAGGCAAATACTAACTGCTTTTACTTTAGATTTTAAAATTTTCTTTACGATTTTTTCTAACTCCTGAATATTTACCTTGCGTAAAATCTTCCCTGAGGCCAGGGTCCTTTCCTCTATTCCGAAACATAACCTGCGGGGAAGAATAAAAAACCTTTCCTCTCCTCTCAGGCTGTAAAGCTTCCTTCTTGTTTGTCTACCGATGAAAATTATATCTTCAAAACCTTCAGTTGTGATGAGTGCGAGTGGTCCTCCTTTTCTTTCAAGAAGAGAATTTGTCCCAATAGTAGTTCCATGGATGATTGAAACATTCTTTTCATCTAAAAATTTATTGAGCCCTTCAAGAATCGCAAGACAAGGGTTGGGAGGAGTAGATGGGATTTTGATGATTTCTAATCTTTGTTGAAGGGAAATTACAAAATCTGTAAAAGTGCCTCCTGTATCCACTCCAATTCTGATTGTGTTTTTCATGAAAGATATGATTATTGAAGGCTGTAATAAAGTCAAGAAAGGTAGACAGGGGAGAAACGAAGGCATCAATCGGCAAATTATGGGAGCAGGATTCAAGATTTATCTAATGCTCTTGATGATTTTCTCGATTCTTGATGAAGAAGGGGTGTATTTAGTTTGGCTCTCTCGAGTCTTAAGGATTGAATGAGCTTAAGAATAAATTAGCTTATAATAAAGAGGTATGTTTATTGAGAGTGACGAAGGAGGAGTCTAAATGGGAATTAATGTTTCTTCTTGAAAATATTAAAGCTTTCCACTGGGAAGCTTGTGACCCGAATTTTAGGTTATTCTCATCATTGCTCATAAGATGAAAGGAACGGTACTTTTTGAAGTGCAATTTCAGTTAAGAAAACATCTTCTACGCTTCTACTTGCAAGTGCTACAGGATTTTGTTACACAGGAGGAACATGCTGGTGAAGAGGAGCGCAGCCGGATGCTTCCTCCCCCTATACCGAAGGAAGAGAGGAGCTTCCTTATTTCTTTACTCCCGCATTCTCCACAGCTTATTCCCTTCTCCTTCCCTATAGTACACAAGACTTCAAATTTATTCCCACACTTATCGCAGAGAAATTCGTAGATTGGCATTGAATAATATTTTATTCAATTTGTGTTTTTTTAACAACTAAAACAGAGGGAAAAGGAGTTTTTCTGATTGTAGGCTATCTAATCCTGTTTTTCTTCATGGCAATCGCCTCTATTTCAATTTTTACATCTTTGGGAAGACGCGCAACTTGAACTGCAGCTCTGGCAGGATAAGGAGGTTTGAAGAACTCAGCATAAACCGAGTTGATTTGTCCGAAATCCTCCATGTCTTGAAGAAATACGGTGCATTTAACAACTTCTTCAAGAGAGCTTCCTCCAGCTTCAAGAACAGCCTTTAAATTTTTGAGTACAAGGCGCGTTTGTTCTTCTATTTTTCCCTTGCTAATTTCACCGGATGAAGGGTCAAGGGGAATTTGTCCAGAAACAAAAATGAACCCATCAACCTCTATTGCTTGTGAATAAGGGCCTATAGCCTGAGGAGCATTATCTGTCTTAATTACTTTTTTCATTTAGCTTCTTCCTCCTTTCCTTGAAAGTAGATTTTCGCTTGAGTTTGTATAAAAACATACATTTTTTTTAAAGATATTTTTCTTCTAACCTTATTTTCCTTAAAAGACACTGAACTTTAGAGGAGCAGTCTCGATCATGTTCTTTCCCACGTGTGCCCTTGCCTTAAGAGTGAAAGTCCCACATTCAATTTTCCAAGAGAAAAAATGAGGGGTATGGGAGATGCCGATTTTTTTATCGTTTAACCACCATTCTATGGGTATTGACTTGAGATTTTCATCTACTATGGCTTTGAACTTTATTATTTGATACTCTTTCTTGAGAATGGGGTCTATTTTGAATGAATCTCCATTTGCAGGAAAAATTATTCTTATTAGAGAGCCCTTTTCACGGCGTGGAGGCCTATTTTCTATCCTCTGGTTGAATTCGTTTATTTGATGGAGAGGACAATGTTCTTTAGGCTCACTACCTTGGATGAATAATTCCTTGATGCTTCCGGGACACCCTGATGTTGGCAGTTTTCCAGAAATAGGGCAGATATTTTTTTGAATAAGACCAGGAGGCTCTTTAAACTTTTCTTCGGGTTTTCCTTTTTCTAAGAGATACATGATGTCTCTAAAAAGCGGGCCCGAACCAGAAACCCCTGAGATGTTGTGCATTGGAGAACCGTCAAAATTCCCGACCCAAGTTCCCACAGTGAAACGAGGTGTGTACCCCAGAGTCCAATTATCTCTAAAGTTCTTTGAAGTCCCTGTCTTCACTGCACATTCAAAGGAGAAGTTAAGAGGTGAATTGTAGCCAAAAGAGGGAATACGGGCATCCTTGTCCATGAGTATGTGGGTAATAAGATAAGCAACCTGAGGCGAGAATGACCTTTGTTTTTTGCTTATCTCATATTTATTAACCTCTCTGTGCCTTATGTCTTCAATCCTTAAGAATGTCTTTTCCTTAAAATAAATCCCGCCTCGGGCTAGGGTAGAATAAGCATTTACGAGCTCAAGAAGGGTTACTTCTCCGTTTCCTAAGGTAAGTCCTAAGCCGTAAAAATTTGGGCTTTGATTTAGACTGGTGAATCCCATTTCATTCAACTTTTTAAAAAGAAAGTCAGGCCCTAGCTTTTCTAATAAAGAGACAGCAGGGATATTATAAGAACAGGCAAGCGCATGTCTTAAACGCAGAGGGCCATGATATTTTCTGTCATAATTCAAGGGAATATAAAATCCACGGGGAGTTGGGAATTGAATTTCTACATCATCTATGATTGTGGCTGCAGTCATCCCATTTTCCAAGGCAAGACCATAAGTAAAGGGCTTTAATGTTGAGCCGGGTTGACGTAAAGAAAGGGCGGCGTTTACTTGACCATCTAATCTTGAATCAAAAAAGTCCTTTGAACCAAGCATAGACAATATCTCTCCTGTAGAATTTTCAAGCACAATCACAGCCGCATTAGTTGCCCCTTTTTCTTCTATCGATTTAAGATGGTTTCTCACCAGATTCTCGACTTTTTCTTGGAGAGAGTAGTCAAGGGAAGTTCGGATCAGAGAGAGCTCCCTTCTTTCCTCATGAGGAATTTTCTTCAAGATGAAATCGCAGAAATGAGGAGCGCGAAATTTTTTTACTTCGGGACAAATGGATACTTTTTCTTCCAGAGCTCTCATCATTTCCTGTTTGTTTATGAATCCTCGCTGAAACATCTTTCTGATGAGGACTTTCTGTCTTTTTTTTATTTCCTGGAATTGTCTGAAAGGGTTGAGCCTTGATGGAGAGCGAGGAAGGGAAGCTAAAAAACAGCTTTCAGCAAGACTGAGGTCAGCACAATGTTTATCAAAGTATAACCTTGAGGCTGCTTCGATTCCATATGCACTGTTCCCGTAGTAAACTCTGTTTAAATACTGTTCCAAAATTTCTTCCTTGGAAATAGTCCTTTCCAATCTCAGCGAAAGCCATGCCTCTCTCATTTTGGAGAAAATAGTCCTAGGCTCACGATAAATGTTTCTTATTAGTTGCTGCGTTATGGTAGAACCTCCTGAAACAATCCTCCCTGCCATTACATTTTTTATAAGAGACCTTGTTATGGCGAAAGCATTAATTCCAGGGTGAAGGAAGAAGTGTCTATCTTCTGCAACTAAAGTTGCTTTGATGAGGAAAACAGGAATTTTCTCAAGGGAAATCCATTGACAGTAGCCACCTTCATCAGAAAGAACTTCTCTAAGCAATATGTTATTTCTATCTACAATAAGAAGCGAGATTCCAGGTGTAGGGGTCAACTTGGTTTTAGGAAAGGGAAGATAAAGCGACGATGTTATGCCCACAAGAAAAATTAAAAAAGAGATTAATACTTTTCTGATCATTTTCTAATTTCCACTTTCACTTCAGGCGCCCTACCAAAGACTTCAGGTGAATACATCTGCTCTGCCTTTGTCCCAGGTGAATTAAAGATTCCGGGTGTTAGGGCTCTTGCCATGTAGCTATGCGTATGAACGCCAGAAGGGAGACTATCGGCAAAGAGCAAGACCTTGTTATCATGCATTTCTATGTGATTGAACCCCTGCCACCAATATCTTTCTACATCTCTCTGCATTTCCTGAAGCCTCCTCTGTTCCTCCTCGCTTTCTGTGATAAAGGTAGGGTTCACAGCCTCAAATCCCGCAGGAAGCGGGTCTTCTATCACCACAAACAAGCTTTCCTGAGGAACTATGACCTTAAGGGTAACAATGATGAGTGACCCTGCTTTTATGTATTCAAGGGGCTTCCCTTCCATAGATTTTATTTCTTTGTGAACTACAATTCCTTCATCAAGTGGCTCGAACCTATATTTAGGAGCATATGTCATTCTCGTTTCATAGAAAAGAGGACCAAACCCATCTTTATAAATTTTGAGCGGAATAACCTCTCCAGGTGTGAAGTGCTTCAGAGATTTCTCGCAAGTGATTACTTTCTCTTCTTTCCCTCTGAATGCTTCTTCAAGGAGAGCCTCGTCCTTGAGGAGTACTTTCAGCTTGAAATCTGGCTTTTCTCCTTCATATTTTTTGTAAAACTCGTTTAGTGCATAGAAGGCGTAAAAATTTTCCTGCGTAGAAGCCCACTTGCCTGCCTTCTTCCTTTTAACGATCCACTTAGAAATATTGGACATGAGAGGATGCTCCCTTCCAATTTCAATCATACTCTGGAGGATAAAGGATGTTGTCCTGAGGTTGGAGGAATAAATCCACCCTCCTCTTTCTCCTTCGTCATCTTCAAAATGAGCATCAGTGGGGGTTACTTTAATTTTATTCATCAGTTCTTCAAATAGGGCATCCTGAGCATCTTTATTTCCTCTTCCATGGTAGAGGGCTTTGAGTAATAAGGTTTTTCCGAAAAGAGAAAGCTCCTCTCTTTCGGTGAAAAGCTTCTCTACGAATGAGGGGTGAGGGTCATGGAGAAGGCCAAGGATGTAAAGAGCAAAAGCTTGCGTTGTTTTCCATGATCTTAAGCTATAAGGATAGTTTTTCATCTGAAGCCTTCCTCGCACAAGCTGCCTCAGATATTTTTGCGATTGATTCAAAGTATATTCGTTTACTTCGTATCCTTGATCTTTCGCCTTTAAGAGAGCAAAGACAGTGAAGCAGGTTAAAAAAGGTGAATCAGAGGTAGAATCAATCCAGAGGCCAAATCCGCCGTTTTCTTTCTGGTATTTGGTGAATTCGTTAATCGTTTCTTGAACATATTGTGAGATTTGTTCCCTGTTAAATTTACTCAGCTGAAAATCTTGAATGATATTTGAAGCCACTAAATAAGGTAAGATTGAAGAGACTTGTTGCTCAAGACAGAGAAAAGGATATTCAGTGAGATAATCTACACATCCTTTGAGCCCAGAGAGCAAAGATGAGGAAGCTCGAAATTCTAGTTTGCTTTCAGAATGGAAAACATTCTCAGGTATGCTAATTTTTTCTATCAATGATTCCTTGGCTTCGCCAGAAGTGGCAACTGTCTCGCTAGCACGTGGCAATTCAATAGGGATTGTTATTTGAAGACCATCTGTTTCTTTTCCCATTTGAGCTCGGAAAGATAAATTAGCTATCCCTGGCTGAAGTGCCTCAAAGGGAAATAAGATTTCTCTTGCCTCTCCCGCGAGAAGAGAAAATTTCTTTATTGGCTTTTTCTCTAAGAGCGAAATCCCTTCTGCCTCACAGTTTATGAGTACATTTCCTTTTTCAGAGGAATTGCTGTGGATTGTGACACCCCCTTCGAATCTATCCCCGACTCTAATAAAGCGGGGAAGAGAAGGAAGGAGAAGGAGAGGTTTAGAAACCTTGAAGGTGGATTCCTGCCTCCCAAAACGGCTATCCTCAGTCTGTGCCACAGTCATGATGCGAAAGGTGGTAAGGTTATCAGGAAGAATAAACTCGATATTCGCATTCCCTTCATCATCAGTGATAAGGGAAGGGTTCCAGTAAGCAGTGGCTCTGAAATCACCTCTAAGTTCAACCTCTGCGAGAAAGGCTAAGGGAGCCATTGCTTTTTCCTCCTCAGCGCCACCGCCCACTTCTTCTCCCTTTTTCCCGTATTCCCTCTGCCCGATGAGATGAAGTCTTGTGTCTGAAGTTTGAACAGAGAGAGGCTTCTCAGCATAAAAATGGGAAAAGGGATCTGGCGTCTGATATCCGATTATGTTTAGGATTCCCACATCCACTACTGCCACTGAGAGACAGGCATGGGTGCCGCGTCCCTGAGAATCTTTGACTTTTAAATTAAGCCTCACTTTTTCTTTCGGTTTATAAACTTCTTTATCCTTGCTGATTACGATCCTCAATCTTTTTTCAGAAGGATCGACTTTTAAGCTTGTGTAGCCTATTTTGAATGAGGGCTTTCCCAGGTCCTCTCTTGTGTCTTTAGCTTCAACCGAGGTTCTGCCCTGGACAAGGAGAAGAGAGAGATAAACATTGGGAATATATTCAGCCTTTATTGGCAATCTTATGCGAGAGGTGCTTCCTTCAATCTCCATCACCCTCTGTTCTATTATGAATTCACGTTCTATAGTCATGAGCGCCATTGCTCTTTCATAGGGGGATTTAATCAGAATTTCCGCCATCTCACCTGGTTGATAGGTATCCTTATCAGTAACCAGTTCGAGAATATCATCGTCTTTCCTCTCCCAGGCTACATAATCTCTGCCTACCACATAAAAATAAGTAGAGGTTGAAATATCATTTTGGAACGAATCTGCACCTCGGGCGATGAGAATATAGAGACCGGCCTTTTCAGGGGTGAAGGAAATTTGGAGGGGAGAATCTCCTGTTCGGAGTTCTTTGGTTTCTATTTCTGTATCCTTTTTTTCGCTTATCCAGCGGTACCCTCCAATTCCCGCCTTCTTTACAGAATGCCATTCTCTTCTTAAAAGTTTAAGGACTATTTCCTGAGAAGGGATAAGATTACCGTCGGGAGTTGTTGAGATTATCTCCACAGTGAGTTCCTTTCCTTTTTCATGGAGAAAGGCGCTCGGTCTAAGGCCAATGTAATATTCGCCTCTATGAACCATAGTCTCAATCCTTGTCGAGACGCTTCTTCTGCCCGGGTCTTCCACAGTGGCTTCGAGGGTAGCTAAAACTGAATCTTTTTCTTTCTCTGGAATGAGGTTAGCTGATATTTCGTACTTACCCTGTTTATTAAGAGTTGCTTCTCCTGAATGGATGAGCCGGCTTTCTTGTTCTTCATACCTTTCCCATCTATCAATCTGGTTTCCAAACACATAATCTTTATATCCGGGTGGAACAAAGGATGATGGGTTGAGTCGTAGATGCCAGGAGACCTTTTGTCCCTCCATGGCTCCGCCGTAGAGATATGAACCAGAAACTTCAGCCTGGTATTTTTCTCCAAAAATATAGCTTTCTTTCCTGCTCTTGAGATGTACTTCAAACTCTGCACCTCTAAATGCTTCTATGCGGAAAGAAGAGGTGATTGTGGTTGGTTCTTCATCCTTGACTAGAGGCTTAAATTTTGCCCTGACTTCATAAGAGCCCAGGGGAGCTCCTTTCTCTGTTTCAAAATCAGTCTCAAACGAGCCAAAGCGGTCAAGGTTAAGGTTTTGTTTGAATACAGTCTTATTAAATGGGTCTTGAATTTCGCATTCAATCTCCTTCTGAGCAGGCAATCGCCATTCCCCTTTTTCCCTCTGTCTGAAAATCCCTTTAAGATGAACTTTCTCCCCGACTCGGTAAATACCTTTTTCAGAAAATATATATCCTTCTATTTTAGTGGGCTGGGGATACCACTCATAATTAATTCCGAATCTATAGGGATAGATTCCTGTCCCCCACTCAGAGTTTGAAAAAGCAATATCGTCTCCTCGTTGGGCAAAAACCCATTGACGCGGTGTGTCCCAGCGACTCTTGGGTTTAAGCCCGAATTTAGCCCATCCCGGGGTCTGAGCTTTTCCTTCTTCATCTGTCCTGCCTTTCCAGAGCGTTTTGTTGGTGTCGTCTCTTATCTCAACCTCCGCTCCTTCTACAGGAGTTCCGGTTTTTAGCTCGGTGACCCAGATGATATTGTTTTCGGGGGAAAATTTACCTGAGATAGCCAGCTCTGTTATCTGTAAGAATGTCTTGGGGTACCTCTCCCATTTACTCTCCAGCAAGGTGTCTATTTCGAGAAAAATAAACCCAAATCTTCTAGAAATAAATTCATCGATTCCTAGCGGTCGTACTTCGTATCTATTCTTTTTTAGCTCAAGACTCAGCGTCTTTTGGGAAAATGGATATTTCTCAAAATTGAATTTTTCGCTTGACCAGAATACCTTTTCTGAATTTAGAAGAGGGATGATCTCTTCTTTGTTTATCTTCGCTGCCCTTATTACTACTTTCCTTGCATTTACGGCATAGAGAGGAATAGTCAGCCCTCCATAGGCTTCGAGAATTCCCTGCCCTGGGTTTATTTGCACATGAGGAGGATAGGCAGACGTTGAGAATCTGAATTTGAGGTCTGCATCGAGTTCATTACCCACCTCATCTTTTAGTTCGGAAGGAATTAAAACTGTGTAATCTTTTTCAGGTTCAAGGGGTAGGCTGAGCCAGAGTGTGCTCTCGGCATATTCCCAATTTGAGTAATACTCTGGGATTTCAACCGGCGGTTCAAAACGCACCTTTGAAATAAATTCTTTGTAACTAACAGGATTGGAGAAGATAAACTTGAGGGGTTCATAAGGATTGTGGGCTTCCTTAATTTCAAGAGTTTCAAGCCTAAACTTCCTGTAAGATTCAAATTTGAAGACATAACTTTTTTCACTTCCCAGAGAACCTTCTTTTCCAAGTAATCCTGGCTTTACCTCTACATAATAGGTGTAACCAGGTTTAAATTTACTCTCAGGAATGATTAACATGATTTGCTCTGGATCTGCTTCTATGTATTCTTGTTGGAGTAGCTCTTTGCTGGGCGATTCGATTCTGAAATTTAAAATAGATTCTTCGCTTGATTCGCTTACTTCTAAGAAAGAGAGGAATTCCTTTGCTTTTTCCTTAAGTATTGGCTGGTTGAAGACGAGAAGGATAGGCGAATCTGGCTTTACCCATTTTTGGTTATTTTGAGGAATATGCTTGATGAGGGCAGGAAGGAGAGTCCGGAAATTCCAGGTGAAATCTTCTCTTAATACTGAGCCATCAAGGGACTTTGTTCCTGCCGGAATTTTAGCCCTGAACTCAGTGGAAAAGGGGAGCCTCTTTTCTGGAGAGAAAGCCAGGGTTTTTACCCCCAGCCATCTATATTTGCCAGGGAAAGATGGCTCGAGACTCAATAAGGAAATATCTTGTTTTTGAGAAAGTGCCTCAAGTGGGATCATTGCTTTATCAAACATTATCACTACTGAATCTGTCTCCCTTGAAGAAGAAGTCTGGCCCTTAGGGCTGACAAAGGTTACATGAAGGTCACCATCAGTATCCTTAGGAAGAGTTTTCTCCGAAGTATTTTCTTGAAGACTCTGTTTTTTACAGGAAGGAGATGAAAGAGAGGCTATAATCCATATAAAGAAAAAAAACAAAGCTAAAAATTTTTTCATTCTTTCCCTCTTTTTTGATGTTTTTCTAAATGCTAAATGAAAAACAAATAAATATCAAGTAAATGAGGGCTTTGAAGATGGCTTAAGAGCAGCGATTCCGAAACTTTAATTTTTAACAAATTAAAGTTTCTCTAATAAAAAATATTCTTCTCGGCCAGATACGCCCTGAGCAAATTAATCTGCTAAATATAATATATAACAGAATGGAGAGGAAATCCTGTATAGATCACAAATGACAAAGAAGGAATGTGAAACTCGCTCCCGGCTGAAACCTTATCTCAGCTCCAAAGAATTTGTCAGGAGGAAGAGGACGAGTTTGCGGCAAGCCTAATTGTAAATGTAGAAGAGGCGAAAAACACCTCTCTCTTTTTCTCACTAGAGGCAAGGAGGGGAAGATTGAAGAGCTTTATATTCCCAGGGAGAAGGAAGAGCTTGTGCGCCAATGGGTAAAAAACTACCGTGAGATTCAAGAGTTACTGGAGAAGATATCCTCTCTTTACTGGGAGAGGTTAAAGAGAAAGGGCTAAGCGATTCTCAGG
>CAYSCS010000078.1:0-32753 GCA_964429695.1 uncultured Eubacteriales bacterium | reverse complement strand
TTTTACCTTGGATCATGCGTCTTCGATATTTTGGAATCCATACCAGATGATATTGCAGTCTGTGCTTTGTAGGAGATCATCTGGCATATCTGACTATAGCCAGATTATGCCGGATTTTCCTCCACTTCGCCAGCCAGAGCTGGCTCTTTTCGGGGTGCCATTCATCCTTAGGCTAAGGCCTGGGTTTTCCTGGTTTTTTCTATAAACTCCTCTTAGAGGAGAAGAAAAACGAAGAGAGAACAGTAAGGTTAAAGGTCATTACTTTTACGCAAAGCATAAATTTAAAGAAGAGCCAAATTTCTATTGGAATACTCCTCGGCTCTAAGGTGAGAATAAATTTCATTTTTCGGAGATAATAATCTCCTCAATCTCGGCTTTACTCAACTGATTCTCTGGGATTTTATTCTCTCTTTTTATGAAATTACCTGCTGTATTTCCCCATCAATTGTCCTTGAGCCAGGATATGTCCCTTCATTGCCTCCAGAAGCTGTGCCTTCGTTGCCTCTGCATGAAGCTTCATTTGAGCATCCAGCGCATAGAGCTTAAAATAATAGCGGTGTGTTCCACCTGGAGGGCATGGCCCGCCGTAACCTATTTTGCGGAAATCATTCATCCCCTGTCTTCCTCCATTGGGCAGTTCCCTCTCAGGCGGGATCCCTTCTTCAAGTCCCTTCAAATCCCCGGGGAGATTGAATAAAACCCAGTGCACCCAAGTTCCTCCAGGTGCATCAGGATCGTCACAGATAAGGGCAAGCGTCTTTGTCCCCTCGGGCAGAGACTCCCACGAAAGAGGCGGAGAAACATCATCGCCATCACAGGTATACTTTTCCGGAATCATTCCCCCTTCCTCGAAGGCCGAGCTAAAAATTTTTATTTCCATCTTCCTTCCTCCTCCCTCCAAAAAATATTCAGGTTCTGAATTAATTAATAAAGCAAAGAAGACGATAAGTGGAAAAAGAATTTTCCTCATCTCTTTCCTCCGGCTTAACTCCTTGATTCCCAAAATATTATTTGAAGTAAATCATCTTTCTTCTCCCTTATAACAGGAGAATAAGGTCAAGTCAATCCTCCTCTTTTTTAACAGATCTTAGAATCCGCGCCTCCTTGAGAAGAAAAGGAAAAAGGTGGATAGGAAACTTTTCAAGGAACTCAGTACCTTGAAGCCAAAAAACAAAGATAAAGAACTTGAAGTAGAAATTATTTCGGCTTTAAGTGCAAAAATACCCAAATTTTCGAGTCATTTCTTACCCGAGCCAATAGTTACGCTTTCAAGGAGATTTCCCCTGATGAAAAAAGCTATATCTTTTCTCTTCTAAGCAAGAAATAAGCCACTAAGGAACCTGAGAAAAAAGTTTCCTTGAGCCCTTAAAACCTTACTTCCTTGGGAATTATTCCTTAAATCCCACCTAAAAGCCAGTGATTCATCCTCTAAAATTAGGATGGGCTTCGTGCCGACCTAGACCTATCCAAAATGTTAAGATAAATTATCTCTTAAATCCTCCTTAAGATGTGCTCAACCTGAGTTCGAGTTTAATAAATTTTTCCTTTGTTTTTAAAACTTCTTATTTAAACCATCCTTTAAAAAAGAAACCTTGACCATAACCTCAGGAAACTGATTCTTCTGCTCTTTTCTTCCTCCGATCCCTTAAATTAAGAAACAGAGAAGAAAAAAAGGACAGCCCCAGGAGGAAGACTGCCACAATGTCCATCGTCTTTTGTTTAACCTCCCATCCGGTCAGGGAATCAACCAGGAATTTGGTGTACGATGAAGGGAGCTCATGGTGACCAAGTTTCATCCTCACCTCCCAGTGCCAGTCTGTGCTGGGGCAGTAACCAAACCCATACCAGATTCCAAGCACAACCCAGGAAAATGCGGTCAAGAGAATGACGATGAGGTTTGCAAACCTCGTCTTCTTCAAAGTCCAGCCCAAGAGGATGAAAAAAATGAGAAGAGTATGAAAGAAATAAAAGAATAAGTTGAGAAAACGATAAATCATTCTTCCCTGGCTACAGAAAGAATCTTTTCGATTAGCTCTGGCTTATCAGGGAGAAGGTTACTCTTTGGAAGCCGGGGTAAGAGAATGGCCCAGTTTCTATCGGCTGCGAACACTCTCTTAAAAAGTGGCAAAGCCTCATCAACTCTTTCAAGGGAAGCAAGGGTGACGGCATGCCAGAAAACCATCTCCAAGTTCTCAGGGGAGAGCCTTTCGGCTGCTTGATACTCTCTCAAGGCTCCCTCAATATCACCCAAGGCCACAAACTCATCGCCTCTATTCATGTGCTCATAGGCTCTATGAACGCGAATGAGTCTCTTTAATTCTTCGAGGGGTTGAGGATGGTCTTCGACCCTTAAATCAATGATGCGGTCTTTCCAGGGTTGGGAGGATGGTTTACCTGAGACGACAAGAATCGCAGCAGATTGCCGACCCCGAATGTCTCCCCCCTCCTGCTCAGCAGCCTCAAGAGCTGCCATCAAGCGGTCGATTAAATCTCCCTTTGTTCTCTGATAGGCTTCTGCCATCGCTTTGGGGACTGTGTCTTTGAGCATCAGATTAGCCTGGCACGAAAATTCTTCTCCTATTACGTGCCCGGCCTCTGCGATGCACAATTTTCCTGTATGAACTGCGACTCGTCCCTTGCTATCTATCATCGCCACCTGTCTCACTTCTTTCTGGGAGTCAATTTCAAGAAGGGCTTTGAGGGCTTCTGGAGCGCTCTTCCCTCTCTTCATCAGATAGATGCCCAGCGGACCGTAGGAAGGTTCGACAAAAGATTGTGTAGCCACAGCTCCGACGCCTGCCTCTGCCCAGGAGACAATCGCTCCCACAGAGAACCAATGGGATTGGACCGCAACCCCGAGCTCTCCACTCTCCTTATCTCGGGCTACGATGGAGTAAGTATGAGTAAGCTTCTCTCGGCCAACTCTACTCGATAGCAATGATTTTCCCCCTTTTTCAAGCTTAAAGGGAATCAAAAATAGGGCAGAGACTAAAAAAAGAAAGAAGCTATTTCTTTTTTTCATGATGACCTCCTTCACCTTTAAAATTTAAGGCTCTTCTCCACAAAAGTTGTGAAAATGGGGAAGTGAAAAAGGAAAAGAAGTGAATCCTTCTTTCTCCTTTCAATAAACTTTGGAAATTTAGGTCTCTAATTAAAGTCGAAGACATAAAAAGTCCTCACTTTCTGAAAATTAAACCCTCTTTCATTTAAAACTTGCTTATCACCTTTTATTAAAAAAACTCCTTTCAGTCAAGAAAGAACTTTAAAGTCTCCCCCAATCCAAAGCTAAAAAAATAGCTTTATTAATGATGAATCGTTGGATGAGAAGAGAAAGTGATAAGGAAAAATATTATTACAAAATTAATTGTTCAGAAATAAATAAAAATGGCTCATCTGCTGATTAGTTGATGAAAATTTTAATTCTCGGTTGGATGACTGAAAGATATCATTGAGGCAAGCAAATGAAGAATGAGCCTTTTCTTACTCTCATTAACCTTATCCCTTAAGTTGAAAGAAAATATCGATTTCTTCTCTTTTTGTGCCATAATTATTTTTATTAACTAACCTGAAGAAGAGCCATAAACATTTTTTTCCACGGTACAAAATTTTAAAGAGGGCTTTAGAATTAGATTTTTCTGCTCTTCGATGGCTGGATTTCTAAAAAAACTAATCGCCTTCTTTAATATTCTATTTTCAGGATTTTTGATATCGCTTTCCCAACCTGATATAATAAAAAAAGTTTAAAAGGAGAGAATTAAAATGAGGAAACCTATAATTTTTCTTTTTATATTTTTTTCAGCAATCCTGAGCTTGATGATTCTTTCCCTCAATTTGCCCCTTCAATCCAAGGTCTTTGCCATGGTCGAGGGCGTGGTTAAAGCTGAAGACGGAAAAGTGATCCCAGGAGCGAAAATCATCATGATTTTCACCGATGATGGAGAAAAGATTGAGTTCAGCACAGACAACAAAGGCAGGTTCCGAAAGCCCAACCTCCGTCCCGGGACCTGGACATTAGGAGTGATGGCAGAAGGCTTCCAGCCTAAACAATTGACCGTGGAACTTTCTGCAATCCGCAAGAACCCCGAGCTAGAAATAATCCTCATCCCTCTACCCGAGTCTCCTTTCGCTCGAGGAGATGCCCTCTACAAAGAGGGAAAATATCAAGAAGCCCTTGAAGAATACAAGAGACTCGTTGAAGAAAAACCCGACCTCTATCTTGCCTATGATAAAATCGGACTATGCTATCTAAGAATCGAAGATCAGGAAAACGCAATCCTCTACTTCAAGAAGATGCTCGAATATGAACCAGACTCGATTGATACGCTGATCAACCTCAGTGCCATCTATTTTGAGCAGGGAAATCTTGAGGAAGGGATGAAATATTTCAAGCAACTCGATGAATCAAAGCTCAATGACCCTGCAACTTTCTATAACATCGGGATTCTATTTTTCAAAAACGGCGAGACAGAAATAGCCATAAATTACCTTAAGAAATGCATCTCCCTCGATTCAAACTTTGTGGACGGATATTATCAACTCGGTCTTGCCAACCTCAATAAAGGTGACCTCGAAGCAGCAATAGAAAATTTTGAAAAGGTGATTGAGCTCGAGCCTGAGTCTGAAAGAGCAGAGATGGCGAAGAAAATTCTTCAGAGCATAAAAAAGGAATGATAACTTAAATTCTACGCTAATTCCCTCCCCAACCTAAAATCCAATTTTTTGGATTGAATACAATTTTTTGGATTTTTTTTACCTAAAATTATCTGAAATTTTTTTAATTTATTGAAAATAAAATAATTATATTAAATTCAAATTTGGCATAAACTTTGCATAAACAATTTTGAAACAGAAATGAAGGGAGGTGGAAATAAAAGGGTAAAAAAAGAAAGGAGTCTCGGTTGGAATCAGGAAGGCTTAAAGCTGAAGCTGATTCCAGGGAAAGAGTTTTTGAATTCATCCCTCAAATGAGGGATGGAAATTTTACTTCCCGTAATTCGGGAAAAGGGGGATATTGAAATTGAGAAAAAATTTTAAATTCTTAGGCATTTTAATCGCCCTCCTCGCTACTCTCACCTTCGCCGCAGAAAAAGGAACACTTAAGGTGGTCGTCGTCGATGATGAAGGCACACCTCTTCCTGGAGTAAGCCTGACTCTGACAAGCCCGGTGATGATGGGCGCCAGGACTCTCATCACTGATGAAAAAGGGGAGGCTCTCTTCATCAACTTAACTCCAGGCATCTATGAACTTACCTCCTCTCTTGAAGGCTTCCAGGCACAAACCTCTAAAGGAATCCAGATCTCTCTCGACAAACAGACGCTTCTTACGGTTGAGCTCAAGCCTGCAACAATCGAGGAAACCATCACCGTCACCGCAGTCTCACCTGCTATTGATACCACAAAGTCGGTGATTGCCGAGCATGTGACCCACGAGACGGTTGAATCTCTGCCCATCGCTCGAGACTTCGTTGGTTATCTCCAGCTTGCGGCAGGAGTGAATGTGGTCCCCAACTCACAGGGAAGAGACACTCCTCAGGACCCGGCTGGGAAGGGAGGTCTCAATTATTATGATAGAGGTGCGCAGGGAATAGGAGGAAAGAGAGGCTCTCGCGATAACTTCTACTTCATCGATGGAATGAACATCACTGGTCTTTCTTCCCAGAGAGCAGGAATGACCTTTAATAACGAAGTCATTCAGGAACAGGAGCTGATGACCTCTGGTGTTCCTGCCGAGTATGGTGGAGGAAAGGGTGTGGTGGGTAACATCGTCACCAAGTCTGGTGGCAACAGGTTCTCTGGTTCGGCAAACTTCTACTTCCAGCCCAAACAGTTTTACCTTCCTTATGGAGGGAGTGAGTATGAGAAGGCAAAAGACCCGACAAAGCTCGAAGGTTATAAAGACAATAAATACGACACCGCTGCCACCTTGGGAGGACCGATCCTGAGGGATAGACTCTGGTTCTTCCTTTCGGGTCAGATAAGAAACGACGTCAACAAATTCAACCTTTCTGCCTCTGCCTCCCCAACTCAGGAAGAAGTGGATTATTCAAATAAGAGAAGGGGTGCCTTCGGAAAGCTTTCCTTCAAGCTTTCTCCAAACGATTCCTTCTCTTTCTTGGGATTCCTCGACGACTATTCAATCCTCGGCACAAGGGATGTAAACACAATTAAGGACAGGCAACCCAAAGACGAGTACACCATGTATGTCTTGAGCGGCTATTACCAGAGAGTCTTTGGAGAAAACTTAATCGTCGACTTCCGCTACGGTCGCTATTATTGGAGCAATGATTGGGGTCCACGCTATCCAGAGGCTGGTGTTCCCGATACTATGTATTTTATCCCCGGAACATATCCTCCAATTTATGGTCACACATTTGGAGGTTATCCTTCAGGTGGTAATTACTGGCAATCCCGTGATCAATTTAACGCCAATCTGGAATATTACTTGAGCAACATGCGCATCAAGGCTGGCGCTGCCTATTCTCATGAATACAGCTATCAAAAGCCCTTCTATTATTATGGCGAGAACCGAAGTTCTGTCGACCCGTCTCTAATCGGATGCACCTTGGGAGACCTCTTAGACTGGAAGATCTGGCCGATAAGCGAGATGCAACAGAGGCTCATCCCTTGGATTAACGCCCACTGGGAAGATGGAATGGGTCAGGTTTTCGACACCAACGGGGATGGAAGAGTTTCAGAGGAAGAGCTGAGGCAGGCAACCTTTACCGATTTAAACGAGCATGGTCTCAACTTCTGGAGAATAATCGACGCCAAGTTAGGAGAAAACAAAGTTAGAGCCCAGCGCTATACCGGATATATCATGGACGATTGGAAGATAAGTGATTACTTCACCCTAAATGCAGGCGCGAGGTTTGAAAAGCACGATTACTATGACTCGGAAGGCGGAGTCATCCTCAAGATGCCTCTCCGCATTCTCCCCAGGATAGGAGTTGTCTGGAATATTGGAGGAAAAGGAACACACAAACTCACCCTCTTCTACGGGCAGTTCTCTGACCCCACTCCGTTCGGGATGATTCACTTTGCAGGAAACATCTCAGGAAGGATTACACATGAGCAGATTTGGCTTAATCACAAGTGGTACACCTACCGCATCCGTGGTTCAGCCGAATACAGGGACTGCGCCTGGACCCCAAACACCAGGGATTCTTACGCCCATGAAGCCTCACTGACCCATGAGATAGACTTGGGGAATGGAGTGGTTCTATCACATCAGGCTTATTATCGCGGCGACAGGAAGATCATCGAAGACTACGACCTCTATACCTATGTAGAGGCATATGTAGGCGACCCGATCTGGGGGAAATATGCCCTGACCTATGAGGATTTTGGCTATGGTCCTGAAGGTCCCACTGGACCGGCAAACTACTTCCTCTCCAACCTCATCGGAGCCAAGAGAGACATCTACGGCTACGACTTTGAGCTCTCCAAGCGCTTTGAGAATGGCTCCTTCCTTACTGCCCAGTACTCTTTCAAGCATGCCCTCGGAAACAGCCAATCTGACGGAAATGCAGACCTTCAGGGCGACATGATTGAGATTGACCCAAGATGCCCCTGGATGTGGGGAAGAACACCTGGCACTATCCGCCACAAGATTAAGATTTTCGGAACCTACAGGACTCCCTTTGGACTCGACATCGGCGCTCTCTTCTACTGGAATTCAGGGATGTTCTTCACCGAATCCTATAACTTCATGCCCCTTCGCTATGGAATCTATCTCAACTGGCCGCTAAACGACTCCTGGACAGATTTTGCTAAGACTGGAGAGGAAAAAACTCCGGGCTACTACCAGCTTGACCTCAAATTCAATTACGCCCTGAGGCTCTATGGAAGCGCCCTCCTTGACCTTTTCCTCGATATCTACAATGTGACTAACAACCAGGCAGCCATCGACATCGCCTATTCTCGCAACGACCCGCAGTGGGATTACAAGGAGACAACAGAAATCTTGCTTCCCATGAGGTTCTATGTCGGGGCTCGAATCAGATTCTGAGTACAAAAAGCTGAAGTAAAAAGGGGCTGGCATCTTGAGCGATGCCAGCCCTCTTTTTTTTGGAAAGCAAAGCTGAAGAAAATAATAAAAATTTTTTGTCCTAAAGAAGACAATACCATCATTTTCTGAAATAATTTCTTAAATAATCAGGAATAGAGTTACCTCTTTAGAAGAGAAAATTCAGGGAAGAAAAACTCACAAGATTTAAATTATGAACTAAAATAATAAGAAGCTTAATTTCTGATTGAAATTATCCGCCTATGAATTTGTCAATCTGGTATAATAGATATAGTTAAAGTTATCTTGAGTTGAAGCTTTTTGATTTAAACCATGTTTAATTTGCCAGAAATTTTAAAAATATTGAAAAAGCTTGAATAGACTCTAAAGATAAGGGAGGCGAAAGAAGATGAAGGAAAAAATTTTGTTCCTGATATTCTTAATTTTCCTCCTTCTTCTTCCAACCTGGAATCTCCTTCTTCCTCAGGCACAGGAACCGAAAAAAACTCAATCTCAGGAAATACCCCAGCCTGCGTATGAGGTAGAGGTCATCGTCACCAATGTGGATGTGATTGTCACAGACAGGAAAGGTAACAGAATCACCGGGCTTAAGCCTGAAAATTTCGAGCTCTATGAGGATGGCATCCGTCAGAAGCTCACCAACTTTTATGAGGTAAAGGGGTTTGAAATCTATGCCGCTTCTCCAGAAAGAAAGGAAGAGAAGCTTGAGGTTTTGCCCCAGCCCTTGCCTCAAAAAACGCCTCGCTTCAATAATAAAATAATCTTCTACTTCGATAACTGGCATCTCCATCCTCTAAACAGAAACTGGAGCATCAAGAAGCTTGAATCATTCATCCGCAATAATTTCTCTGCAGAGGATGATTCTACTCAGGGAATGGTCGTCTCTCTAGAACAGAAGCTCGAGATTATCCAGGATTTCACCTCAAATCCTCATCTCCTTCTTCAGGCTCTGGATAGAGCAAAGGAACATTCAGGCCAGTCTCTCCTCCGCCAGCGAAATCGAGAAGACCTCCGCAAGGAGCTCAACAGGATAGTCGAGGATACGAATCGTGAGAACCGGTTCAATAGGTATGAACAGGCGCTGGGGCTAGCAAGAAACTATGTCGAGGCAGAGAGAGGGGACCTTGAATACACCTTGAAATCGATAAATGCCTTTCTCGATTACCTGATAGGAATAGAGGGGAAAAAAATCTTAATCTATGTGAGCGATGGCTTACCCCTCAATCCCTCAGAAGAAGTCTTCTCCTTCCTCGATCAGGCGTTTCCTTTTGGAAACACACGTAACGAAATCTTGGTCTATGACGAAACCCGACTTTTTAAGGAATTAACCGCACGCTGCAATGCGAATGAAATAGCGCTCTATCCCATCAATGCCCAGGGTCTGGAAAGCATGATTCTTTCGGCAGATAAAGAATCGGGATGGAAAACTTATTCGAGAGGCGCTGGAATGGTAAAGCCGGGCTCAAGGCTCCAAAACGATGCCCTGAAACTCATGGCGGAAGATACAGGAGGAATAGCCGTCCTAAACACAAACGAAATTGAAAAAGGGCTGGAGAAAATTAAAGAAGACCTTCAGTTTTATTACTCTCTGGGGTACGTTTCTCCTCACCGAGAAGATAACAGGTATCATTCGATCGAAGTCAGGGTGGTGGGAGTCGAAGAAGAATATGAGGTTCGCCTCAGGAAGGGCTATACTCGAATCTCCCCAGAAGAAATGATACGAGAAAGTGTTTATTCGAGGCTCTATCTCCCCCGCCTCCATAACCCTATGAAGGTGATGGTCCAGGTCCTCCCGCTCGAGCTTGATCCTGCCACAAAGAAAATACGCTTCACGTTAAAGGTTCTAATTCCCATCAAGAATCTAACTCTCTATCCCCAGAAAGATGAGTATGTGGGTCAGATAAGGCTTTACATTGCCCTCATGGATGAGGAAGGACTTCTTTCTCCCTGTCATGAACTTGTGGAACAGATAAAAATACCCGCTCAAGACTACGAAGTTGCCCTCAAGAGTAGCTACCCATACCTTGCTGAGATGTATCTCGACCCAGGTAAATACACTGTCTCTCTTGCGCTCAGAGATGTTCCCGGTCAAGTGATTAACTACATCCAGTTTGAGAAGACAATAGAAAAAATAGAATAAAGCTAGTTCTTCTTTTCCTCTTTTACTTCCTCTTTTTCAATTTCTTTCTCGCTCACGGGAGGAAGGCCAACGTGCTTGCAGAAGAAGAAAAGATAACGACGCAGGCGATCCAGCTGATGACGTGGTTCCTGAATTCCATGCCCTTCTCTTGGATATCGCACATAGGTTACATCCTTCCCCAGGTCCCGAAGCGCCTGGTAAAACTCGACTGCCTGAGTGGGAGGGACTCTTGCATCGTTTCCGCCGTGCATGATTAAAACTGGAGTCTTGACATTTTTTACATGACGGATGGGCGAAAGTTTGCGGTAGAGGTCTTCTTCATCCCAGGGTGTCCCGAAGAACCACTTCATATAACCAGGTATATCAGTTGTGCTATACATGCTGTAGAGGTTTGAAAGACCTGCACCGGGTGAGACAGCCTTGAACCTATCGGTCTGGGTAACAATCCAGAAACTGAGATATCCCCCATAACTCCAACCATAACACACTAATTTTTCCGGGTCTGCCCATCCCTTTTTTACACAATAGTCGACACCCGTCATGCAATCATCGTAGTCTCGAATCCCCCAGTAGCCTCTGTTGGCGTTAAGAAATTCCTGTCCGTAATTTGTGCTTCCCCGAAAATTTGGCTCAAGAACCATGAATCCATTTCCCGCAAAGAAATGGTTTATGGCGCTGAAAGACTCAACCCTTGCGCCGCTCGGACCTCCATGGGGATTGAGAATGAGAGGATATTTTTTGTTTTGATCATAATCCACAGGAAAGGTAAGTACTCCTTCAATCTCTTCGCCGTCGCTATTCTTCCAGGAAATTTTTTCAACCTTTGCCAATTTCACCTTCTCCTCCCTGAGCCACGGGTTTGCGTCACTCAAACGGAGGAGATTGCGAAGCTCAAGGTCAGCGGCATAAACTTCAGCGGGCCAGGAAGAAGGAGAATGAATAAACACCCAGCGCTTTCCATCTGCAGAAAGCTCAAACTGAAAATTTAAGCCTCGAGGTGGTTCAAACTTCTTTATCCTTCCTGATTTTAGCTCCACTGAAAAAAGGTTATAGGTTGTCCTTTCTCCCGTAACCCAGTAAATGCTCCCTCCATCGGGAGAAAAGATAGGATTACTGAAATCAAGGTCAAAATCCTTGAGAAGAACCTTTGCTTCCCCTCCCTCTCTTTTAACGAGGTAGAGCTTATTGTGCCATGTATTTTGTCCGCTATGCGGTTCTGAGGCAAAGGCTATCATCTTTCCATCTGGAGACCAGCGTGGATTAAAGTCTCGGCCGGGATTTTCAAAAACTTTTCTTGTTTTTTTTGTTTCAAGTTCAACCACCCAGATGTCGCTGTTCCAGGCTTCATCGTACTTGTCATTGGGTCTTGTAACATACACAATTTCCCTTGAATCAGGAGACCAACGAAAATCACTTACCGTAAATTCACCTTCTGTCAAACGCTCTTCCTTGCCTGAAGCGAGGTCATAGAGCCAGAGATGACTCATCCTGAATTTTTCATCGACGACTTCAGCATCATCTTTTTCTTTCCTTTTCTTCTCTTCCTCTTCACTCAGAGGGTCTTTGGAGCTGAAACATATCTTTTCCCCATCCGGGGATATTTCAAAAGCCTCGATGGACTCCTTGTGCTCTGTCACCTGCCACGCCTCGCCCCCATCCGCATAGATTAGGAAAATCTGATTCTTCTCTCCCCTTTCCTTAGACTCCTGCTCGGATAAAATGTCTCCCTTGCCACGCGAGCTCAGGAAGGCAATCTTTTTCCCACAGGGAAACCATGCGGGTGAAGTACAACTTGCTCTTCCCTGCGTCATCTGCCTCCTCGTAGAGCCATCTAGGGACACTTTCCAGATGTGAGTGATGCTCTTGAGCTCTTTATCTTCCATGTCTCTTGTCGTCTGGGTATAGAGGACCCATTTTCCATCCGGAGAAAGCCTGGGAGTTGAAACCTGATTTATTTTCAAAACGTCTCTAGCTGTAAGCACTCGGGGCTCGAGGGATTTTTCTTTTTCCTTCCGCGCTGCTCCTTGAAAAGGGATTATGAGAAGAAACATGAAAAAGAGAGCTAAATGTTTTTTAGGTAATTTGTTATTCATCTCATCCTCCTTCTAAAATATTTCTAAATCTTTATCTTTACCCTATTATTTAATTAATCTTTAAAAATCATGCAAGATGGAGGCAAGAGTATCTCTTTTTTTATAATTAAGGCTAAGTTTAAGATTGAGCCTCTCATTTTCTCTCTTGGGCAAAATCAAAACTTCGACTCCCTTAGGGAATTGGAGAAGAAGAATTTTAAAATCATTCACCGCTCTGTCCCATTTTTTGTAATGCTTTCTTTTCGCCTCCTCTTGCACCAGATGAAGGAAAATGGTAATCCAGTGGCGATGAAGGCAAGGTCGATTAGAGATTTTTGCCATTCAAAGATGGCTCGAAACACAATCAAAACAAAAATACCCATAAGAAAAACTCCAGGAAGGATGGGGAAAAACGGGATACGAAAGACTTCTCTCCGCTCAGGCTCTTTGATCCGGAATTTAAAAAGGGCAATGGTGTTGAGAGTTAAAAAAATGAGAATCGCAAACACCATCCCCGAAGCAATCGTCTCGAAAGTCCCTCTTACCAAAAGAATGACCCCGGCCCAGAGACAATGGATTGCCACAGCACGGGAAGGGGTGCGGAATCTAGGATGGATGAAATCGAGCCACTTAAAGAAAAGCCTGTCTCTTGCCATCGCATAATAGACTCGGCTTGAAGCGAGCATCGTCCCGTTTATGCTTCCTACGGTCGAGGTCATCACAAGAAGCGAGACAAACGCAGCTCCCAGAGGTCCGAAGAGTTTAATGGCTGTATCCGAGGCAACGATGGTGCTTTTGCGCATCCCCTCGATTCCTAAGGTTCTGTAATAAACCAAGTTCAATAATAGATAAATGGTGATGATTGTTCCTATTCCCAGCATCAAACTCCACGGGATTACCCTTTTCGGGTTTCTCATTTCTCCTGCGACATAACCCACACGGTCCCATCCAGTGTGGGAAAAAAAGACAAGCATCATGGCGGCAATCAGGTTCCCCACAGGACCGAGAGTGCCTGTTGGAGGAGCCTCTGTGGAAAGTAAGCTCTCATGACCGCCCATGAGCACAAGCCCCGCCACAATCATGACCAAGAGGCCACAGACTTTGATAAAAGTTGACACTTTCTGGAATCCACTCGCCCACTCTACTCCCACATAATTAAACACTCCCAGGATAAAGATTACCGAGAGGGCTACAAGGAGGTGGGTCAATTTCCCTAACCTTACAAAATAGCCCAGATAATCAGCAGTAACTATGGCCAGCCCTGCGGCGGGGTAGGTTCTGACTATAAAAAGCTGAGCCCAGCCAAACATGAACCCAGCAAAAGGCCCAAAACTCCGGCTAAGGTAAATATATTCACCACCTGTTGAAGGAAGCCTTGTGCCAAGTTCAGCATAGATTAATCCACACACGACCACAAGGACTCCGACGATGACCCAGAGCGAAATTATGCTTTTGAAGGAAGAAAGATAACCCGCAATGAGCTGAGGGGTGGAATAGATTCCTGCACCAATCGTTATTCCGATGAGAATGGCCACTCCATCAGGAACACCAAGAACCCTGCGGAGGGTAGGCTTTTCTTCTTGCTTCTTCAAGCTGTATATCCTGAAGAAATTCTCTCTTCCTATATTTTTATGAAAAATCAGGCTCTTCTCGAAATTGAAAGCTTATAAAAGGGTTAAGGAACATAAATAAATTCATCATTTTTCCTTAGATTAAGATTAATAAAAACTAAGAAAAGGCATACTCTTTTTGCTTGAGCCAATATCGAGGCACTTAATCTCAACTTCTCCTCAACAATATCTTTAAGTTTGTAAATCGAGATGTAACATCATCTTACCCATCAGAAACAAACCAAAAATTAAAGAAAATGCTTTCCCTCAAGCCTTAAATTATGTATTCTCTCCTTTTTCATCCAAAAATTGGGTCATCCAGTTTTCTTGTGTGTAAAAAAAGAGAGGTCTTCAGGAAACTGAGAATGCACCCAGCCCACTCGAGTCCATTATGGAGGAGGCTAATCAGTAAAACTTCAATAAGATAAGAAACTCTTATCCTCAATTTTGTTCTAAAACGCCTCATCTAAAGTCTCTCTTTAGACCTTCAGATATCTTGGATTCTTGAGGCTTATCCCCATAAAATCGGGAAGAACCATAAAATTAGATGGTGATAAAACGAAACCTCTCATTTCTGGATATATAATTACATCCCTCATCCTTCGAAGGCAAGAAAAATTTATGAGAAGAGATTCTTGGATTCTTTAAACTCTCTGGTTTTTTAATTATAATAAAAAATTAAAGAGGAGATTCGCTAAAAAAATTATAAGCTGAAGATAGAGAGAAGAATGATGGTTGATTCTCTTCCTGAGGAAGAGGAGACACATACAAATTCTGAATTGTTCACTATGCTTTAAAAATTCATTCACTCATTTATAACGGAGGGATGAAAGCGAAGTAAAATATTAAGGAAAGAGGTTTTGATGGATGACTCAGCCCTGAAAAATATCTTAGAGGAAAAAAAGGAAAGAATTCACCTTATCACTCCAGCAAGCTACGGCAACATTCCGGTGGTTGCCGTTTCTGGAATTTCTCTCGCAGAGGCATGGGAAAATGCGATGCTCGGCCTTTATTTCTACGGGTGCAATATCCACACTCAGTATGACGCAAGGGATAAAGAAGGAAATTTCATCGACCCGCCTAGTAAAGACTGCAGCATGCTAATCTCAATCGAATCACCCACAAGCGAGCCGATGATACATCTGGGGGGTATTCCCGGAGGTTTTGATGACCTTGAAGAATATGTCCAGGAGGTCCGGGACGGAATAAAAGACCACTGGGTAAGAAATCCCCTCGACCCTGAAGACACCCGCTGGCAGTATACCTATCATCAACGTCTTTTCGCCTATGAAGTCCCCCTTAGCGAATACGATCGATGGCTCTCCAGCCTGCCTGGGGAAGAAAAGAAAAAATTCTACCAGAAAGAAACTGCTCATTTCCTCCTCGACCAGAGGTATGTAAGGGTTGTTGAAAAGGAGATCAAGGGGAAAAAACAATCATTCGTCACCATCAATCAGATTGAATACATCATCGAAAAACTCTGTAGAGAACCCTTTACTCGACAGGCGCAGGCAATCACCTGGCAGCCCTATACTGATACCGACATCTATGACCCAGCCTGCTTGCAGAGCATGTGGTTCAGGATATTCGAGGATGAAAACCGAACCCCGACACTCAACATGAATGTCCGCTTTAGAAGCCGAGATGCCTATGAGGCTTCTTTCATGAATTGCTTCGCCTTTATCCACGTCATGGAGTATATCGCCGAAGAAATTGGCAAGCGCACTGGAAAGAAAATAAAGATTGGACGCTATGTGGACGAATCTGATTCCTTCCACATCTACGGAAAAAGAATACCTGATTTTGAAAATAGATTCCTCAAGAATCTAATCAGACGGGATTTCAAGAGTCGAACCTTCACTCGCAAAGATGCTCAGCCCTTCTTTGAGGAGCGAAGAAGGAAGCTTGCTGAAAAGTTTGAGAAAGAAAAAAAATTGGATGAATGATTCTCATCCAGTTTTTAAAGGAAAAAATTCTATCCCCTTAATAGAGTCATTTGAGAGAAAGGTAATTTCTAATGCCAGGACATAACTAATCCTAGCGAATCTGAAGAGTGCCTCAGCTTAGCCACAAAACGCTATCCTCATTTAAAGGAGGATTCGATGAACCACAGAGAAAGAGTATTAACAGCCCTCAATCATCAAGAACCGGATAGAGTCCCCATAGATTTCGGTGGAACTGTCGACAGCTCGATTTCCGCTCTGAGTTACCAGGCTCTTAGAGAAAGGCTCGAGCTTGGAAAAAACATCACACGGGTTTTGGATATCCACCAGCAGACAGCCCTCATAGATGACGATGTGCGGGAAAAGCTTGATGTGGATACTTCTCCGCTTTTCTACGAACCAAGAGAATGGAGAGAAGATAGACTCAAAGATGGCTCTTTGGTGCTTTTTCCTGAAAAGTTTCGTCCCCGAGAAGAGGAAAATGGGTCTCAGGTTATCATGAATTCAGAAGGGATTGTGACTCTCAGGATGCCTAAAGATGGTTACTACTTTGACTCTGTCTACAGTCCTCTTCGTTCGGCAACAAGTGTTAAAGAAATAGAAAAATACAGGCAAGAAATCGAATGCTACGACAGACCTTCCTATCTTGATAAAAGCTACGAAGAGCTTGCAGAAAAAGCTAAAACACTCCTCGAAAACACCGATTATTGTCTCGTTGGTTTTTTTGGCGGACACATCTTTCAGGCCTGTCAATCCCTCCGAGGATGGGAGCAATTTCTTGTCGATCTTGTTGAAAACCAGAAATTTGCAGAAGCGCTCCTCGAGCGCGTCACTGAGGCAAACATCCAGCGTTTTGAGCATTATGCTCGAACCGTAGCTCAATATGTGCATCTCATCCATTTTGAGGATGACCTTGGAATGCAGGACCGCCCCCTGCTCAGCCCAAAGCTCTACCGAAAACTGATAAAGCCTTACCAAAGCAGGCTCTTTTCCTTTGTCAAATCGAGGACAAAGGCACTCATCCTCTATCACTCTGATGGTGCAATCTATCCTTTCATTCCTGATTTTATTGAAATGGGAGTGGATGTCTTGAACCCGATTCAGGTCTCAGCACGGGGGATGGAGACCAAAAAACTCAAAAAAGAATTTGGAAAAGACATCTCCTTCTGGGGTGCTGGCTGTGAAAGCCAGACAATCCTCCCCTTCGCCTCTGCAGAAAAGGTAGCCGATGAAGTTAAACACCGTCTTGATGACCTGGCACCTGGAGGGGGATTCATCTTCAGCCCCATCCATAACATTCAAGCAGAAGTCCCTGTGGAGAATGTGGTGACGATGTTCAACACCGCCAGGGAATACGGAGTTTATTGATTCTCTAATTTTTTAGAGCTTCTTAAGAACCTCCACCATCCTCGGCAAGATTTTTCCTGCCTCTCCGCTGAGCACAAAATCTGCTTCTTGGTCGAAAGGAGTCCTCTCTTTGTTTACTATCGCAAGTTTAGCCCCATTCCTTTTAGCTTGGAGGGGGAGGTCTGCTGCAGGATAAACTACAAGCGAACTCCCAACCACAAGAAAAAAGTCAGAATTGAGGGTTTCCTTGTAAGCAGAGTGGAGGATTTGAGGGTCGAGGTCCTCTCCAAAAAAAACGACTGCAGGCCTTAGCTTCCCTTCACAAGCCACGCAGTGGGGGATATTTGAAGTCTCAAGCATGGAAAAGACCTCTTCTAGAGAGTGCTGTCTCGAACAGTTCATGCAGTAAATCACACGAGCAGTGCCATGAAGCTCAATCACTCGTGAAGAACCAGCTTCCTGATGGAGACCATCTATGTTCTGAGTTATCACAGCCTTCAAGCTTGCCAGTGTTTCAAGCTCAGCGAGGGCAAAGTGGCCGGGATTAGGTCGGGCCTTTTTCAGGTTGGGAAAACGAACTTCACGAAAAAAGCTCCAGTAAAAAGATGGGTCCTGCTTAAAATAAGAAATGTTTGCATATATATTCGGGTCATACTTATTCCACAGCCCCTTTTCACCTCTGTAGGTCGCTATTCCGCTTTCTGCGGATATGCCGGCCCCAGTGAAAGCAACCAGATATTTCGAAACCTTTATGGCTCTTGCCATCTCTACTAAAGTCTCCATCTCAACCTCTTTAAATTTTTAAGAGAATTTAAAATTTTATTTAGTTTTTTCTTTTTCCTCAGCACCGCATTTATGATAACAATTGCCCCACGAAAATCAAAGCCATCTCCCAGAAATCTCCCCTCTTTATCTTGCAAGGATTTTTTTGGCTCCGATAAAAAAATTTAGATCTGGACCTCATAAACATCAGGAATGCGACGGAGAGATATCTGGGGATTAAATGTCCAGGAGTAAAGGTTGACACACCTGAAATAAGGGAAAAACCCGGCTCTATAGAATGGCTCTTGGGGATAGTATTTCTTCCTCCATTCAATCACACCCACACAGCCTGCTCTTTGCACGTAAATCAGAAAAGCTTTGACGAAATCAAGCCTTTCCCTTCTGCTGAGGGAAGGATAAGCCACATGATTCACCCATGCCCACTTTTCCACACTCTTTCCATGATGTTCATGGAAGACAAAATTTATCAAGCCTTCTACTTTTTTTTCTTTAACATAAACCAGAGTCTGGGAGACGTGGGGATAATAGAGCTCCCAGGCAAGCTCCTCCTTCTCCCAAAAAAGCGAAAGTCTTACCTTGTGCTGATACTCATTCAAAAGGGAAAGACAAGAATCAAGGTCCTCGAGGGAATATTCACGAACAGGTACTCCATGCTTAAGCTCGGGCTGACGATGTGCTCCTATGAGTTGAAGAGCCATCTTTTCCCAAGTTTTGAGATTTTCAGAGGTAGAGACTCGCTTAAAATCGAGGATTCTCCCCACCACACACATTTTTTTAACCCATTCGAGAGGATGACCCATCTCTTTAAGTTTCTTTATGAAGAGGGTCGAACGGTGTCCTTTCTCAAGGTAGAGGAGGGCAAAATCATATTTTAATTCTTTATTTATCCTCAACGCCTCTTCAATCACCGAAGTCGCAAGCCCCCGCCTGAGCATTTCTTTCCCCGTGACTAGAAGACAGCTCAAGACCGCTCGGTAGATTTTCCCTTGGAAATGAAACTTCCGCGGGAGGTTAGCAAAAAAACAGAGAATTTCATCTCCTCGATAGGCTGCAATGAGATGTCTCCTATCCGGAATGCGTTCGAAAAGAAACTTCAGATACAAAGGCCGATAAAGGTTGGGAAAAGAGGAAAGCTTATATTCATCTCTCCAAGAGGATAAGGCCATCCTTTCTAGGTTTTCCACATCTCCTCGAAAAGGTTCGATAGATATGTCTTTCATGTAAATATCAATTAATCATATAATCATAAGGAAAGATAACGAATCCTGTTCCCGCAGAATCTCAAGAATCTTTCGAAATCATTGAAGGATATACCTACGGTAGAAGTGTTAACGTTGGGATGAAAGTTGACCCACTCTGCATTCTTGAGGTCGTGGTCAATAAGAACCTTAACCTCCTTCTTCATGTCATTTATCAAGCCAAAGGGAGAAACCGCCCCCGCCTCAAGACCAAGGTGTTCCCTCAGTCTCTCAGACGAAGCAAAGCTCAGTCTATCCTCACCCAGCTTTACCGTTAAAGATCGAAGGTCTACCTTCTTCTTGCTTTCCAGGATGAGGAGATAATGGCGGTTTCCTTTCTTGTTGCGAAGAAAAAGGTTTTTACAATGCATTCCCTTGATATTTTCCCAGTATTTCTCTGCCTCCTCCACGGTGTAAACAGGGGGGTGCTCATGACGAACATAATTTATACCCAGCGCCTCAAGCGTCTCTAAGACTTTTTTCTCCTTCTCTTCCTTTACCATCTTAATCCTCTAATTATTTTGATTATTTCCAATAATTCCCCACTCCAGTCTAAAACCAATGAGAAAAGATGAATTTATCCATCTAAAAGACATAGCTTATTAATAAACCACTGTTCGAGAAGAATGTCAAAAGAGGAAAATAAATCTCCTCTTTGAAAAGGTCTCTCCTTTCACCTTTTCTAGCCCGAAGATAGGCATTTTGATTAGATTTTATTTTTCATGTTCTCTTTGCCCCCATCTTTCTCCCTAGGATAGAAGGAAAATGAGGTTCACTCTTCCAAGCCTTCCTCATTCCTTCCTTCTCCTTATTGTTTTCAACCTTCAAGTCTTCTCCCTCAAAAGCCTAGACAAGCTCTAAAAATGACCTCCCGAGAAGGTGTTTCATAGGAGAAACACTCATCTTTTCTTCAAGCGGTAAACTCCTGAGCGATTCCCTATTTATTGTCGAAGGTGAGAGGATAATTAGAGTCAAAAAACTTGATCTTGAGATTGAGGCTAAAAGGAGAGGTTTAGATTGTAGGGGAAAATATATAATTTTTGGTCTAATCGACGCGCATCTCCACATCGAGCCTTGGGTCCTAAAGTTTTTCTTATTATATGGAGTAACCACGCTAAAAGATTGTGGGAATATCCTGAGCATAATTAAATTCATAGCAGATGAAGTCTTAGAAGGGAAAAGGCCTGGATTCCGAATATACTGGGGAAGCCCTCCTCTTGAAAGTCTCCACAAAGAGCAAGATAAAAAAGACCCATGGAAGATAAAAAAACCCGAGCATGCAAAAGAATTAGCAACAAAATTAATTTCCCAGGGAGTAAACTACATCAAGGTGTATAACAAAATTAAGGAGGAAGACTTAAAAGCCATCCTCGAAGTGGCAAAGGAGAAAGGCATCTCTGTCATTGGTCATTTAAGAAATGTGGGTGCCCTGAAGGCGGCTGAGCTTGGCATCCACTGTATTGAGCACGGCATTGGAATTCCTGAAGTGTATTTAAAAGAACCTCTCAATCTCCCCCTCGATTATGACGATGATGATATTTCCCAGAGGTTTCGCTCCTGGCAATTCGTCATCTGGAAAAATATAGATGAGTATAAGGCAGAAAAAGTGATGAATTTTCTCATCGAGAAAAATGTTTTTGTGACCTCAACCCTCATATCTAAGAGAGTAATTAAACCTTCCTTAAGAGAAAAAGAACTAACCCCAATCTGGGAAAAGATACCTGTTTTCTTCAAAAAATACAGTTTGAACCCCGGAATTGGAGAACACTGGGTGGAAAAAGATTATGAAAATTTTTAACAAAATTTTGAGAGGAAGAAAAAAATGGTTTCTTGATTTCTTCAAAAAGGAGAGAAAATAGCTGCAGGTGCAGATTCCCCGGTGCCGTTTTCCTCCCCTGGATACAGCCTGCATGAAGAATTATAGCTTCTTTTCTCTACAGGCATTCTTTTCCTCGATGTGCTCAAAATCTCAACCTGGAATGCAGCAGATCTCTTCGAGGCAGAGGATTCAATCGGCTCCGTGGAAGAGGGTAAAATCGCAGATTTTGTAATCCTCGATGAAAAGCCCCTCCTTGAGAAACACGCTAAAGATATACCGAATTGTAAGATTAGGTAAAGCGTATGATCATGAAAAATTGGGAGAAAAACTTTAAAAATTCATCGAGCTCCCCGAGGTCCCTTAAGATGAATCTTCATAAAAGTTAATAAAGTTCTTGTGAGCAAACAAATTCAATGAAAATATAAATAGCTTAAGGAAAATAAATAAATGTTCATCACAATAATGAGTACCTGAGTTGAGATAAAGAGGGTATCAGAATAGGTCACTCCTGATTCCAAAAAATCAAGAAAGGCGACAAACTCAAGAGCCACCGAACGATACTGTATCATGCTGTTAGAATTAGAGACTACCAACATCTTCAGACTCAACTCAAAGAAGGCCCCATTTATTCTCATCTAGTTCGCTCAACAAACCGTTGTTCTTTCATTCTTCCCAACTCATCCCCAAGGGTTTTAGGGGGAGAGCACTTCACACTCTCCCCATAGAAAGGAAAAGAGTGTCTGTAGGGGTCAAATTGAGACGTTTCTTCTTTGAGGAAGGCCACAGGAGAGGGTTTGAGGATTTGCGAAAGGAGGAAGTAGCTTCTGCAGATTAACAGGAATCTCTTCTTCATAGCTTATGTGCTTAAAGAAGAACTCCGCAGACTCTGGGGATTCGAATCTAGAGAAGAGGCCGAGAGGTTTTTCATCGCTTGAAGTAGAAAGGCGCTGAATCTGGGATTAGGAAGCTTATGAAGTTTGACACTCTTTTTCAGAGACATGCCGATGGCATCCTGAATTATTTTCCCTATCCCCTCTCCAAAGCAATGGTCGAAGGGATTAATAACAAGATCAAAGTCATGAAGAGAAAGGCTTATGGTCACAGAGAAGTGGAGTATTTTAAGCTCAAAATCTATAATCTCCACTTATCCAGGTACTCATTATTGGGAAGAACCAAAATAAAAAATAGATGACTCCATTTTCCTACTAAAAAGCCTGAAGAACCGCTTCTTATTTAATAGATTATCCCTAAAGCTTAGAGGAACCTAAAAATTGAATAGAGGCTTCCTTCTTGGGGAAAGAAAATCGAGGAAGAGATAAGTCTCTCTTAGATTAAGACCCACAAATTGAAAAAAAATGAGCCCTCTTCCATTTTTTTAAAAAAAAGATAAATTTTCAAGGTTTTAAGGAATAAATGTCGAAGCAAAGAAGAAAATATGTTTCCGCTTGTTCCATTCCGCAAGGACAAAAGAAGAAAAAAGATTTATCTTAGGCTTCTTTTCTTTTGCTAACATAAGAAAGATAATTTAATAATTTAAATTAAGGATGTAAAATTCTGAAATAAGGAGGAAGAGGATGAAAAAAACATCCTTAAAATTAATAGCCTCTTTGATGCTTCTTTTCATTGTCTTAATCAGAATTGGCGCTTCTGAGGAGAAAGTAAACCGGATCGATTCGCTCTTTAAAGAATGGGACAACAAACAATCTCCCGGTTGTGCCCTTGCTATTATAAAGGATGGAAAAATAATTTATGAAAAAGGGTATGGGATGGCAAACCTCGAGCTTGAAGTACCGATAACTCCACAATCAGTTTTTTATGTGGGCTCTGTTTCTAAACAATTTGTTGCCTTTTCAATCGCTCTTCTAGTAAAAGAAGGGAAAGTATCGCTTGATGACGAAATCCAGAAATACCTTCCTGAAATTCCTGATTACGGGAAACCAATCACCATCCGCCATCTAATCCACCATACAAGCGGATTAAGGGATTATCTCACTCTGGAAGAAATAGCTGGGATTGAATTTGGCTCTTATCATGAACAAGATGTGCTTGAACTTATCGCCCGTCAGAAAGAGCTCAATTTTCCACCTGGAAAAGAATATCTCTACAGCAACTCGGGCTATTTCTTGCTGGGGCAGATAATAAAGAAGGTAAGCGGAAAGTCCCTTCGTCAATTCACCGAGGAAAAAATCTTCAAGCCCTTGAACATGAAAAATTCTCATTTCCACGATGACTTCACGATGATTGTCAAAAACAGGGCTTCAGGCTATTTCCCCCAAGCTCCGGGTGGATATAAAAATTTCATCACCACCTTTGACTGCGTCGGCTCAGGCGGGCTTTTCACCACGGTCGAAGACCTCTTTCTCTGGGACCAGAATTTTTACCACTGCCAGGTTGGAGGAAAGGAGGTAATCGAAATGATAAACACTCGAGGAAGGCTCCAGAGCGGAAGGGAAATCGATTATGCTTTTGGTCTAGTTAGAGGAGAATACCGAGGACTAAAAACCGTGTCCCACGGTGGAGCACTCGGAGGCTATCGATCGATGCTCCTTCGCTTCCCAGAACAAAGATTCTCGGTAATCATTCTCTCCAATCTAAGCTCATTCAACCCTTCAAAACTTGCCTATCTTGTTGCCGATATTTACCTTGCCGACGAGTTCAACAAAGAAAGAGCTGAGCTCAAGGCTAAGGAAGAATTCTTTAAACATCCTCCAGAGAAACTTAAAAAATTTACGGGTTTCTACATAAATAAAAAAATCGGAGTAATGCACAGAATTAGCATCGAAGATAGCAACCTGTATCTCTCACTCTTTGGAGAAAAATATGCTCTCAGGGCCTTGAGCGAAAGAGAATTTGAAGTGGAGAAAGCTCCTGTAGAAGTGAGGGTAAAATTTGAAGATGAAAAAGGAGAAAAGCCAGCCTTCATGCATCTTTCGATAGAGGGAGAGGAAGAGGAAATTTATGAAGCATTTGAACCCTTAAAGCTTTCCCTCGAGAAACTTAGAGAATATGAGGGCGAATACTGGAGCGATGAGCTAGAGGTAGAATTCAAGCTTAAAATTAAAGACAAAAAACTATTTTTTACCCACAAAAATGCACCACGCTTTCCCCTTCAGGCGACCGTTGAGGACAGATTCAACCTGCCGGGAATGATTGTGGTCAAATTTATCCGGGATGAAGCAAAAAAAATCTCCGGCTTCACTCTCGATGCAGGAAGAGTTAGAAATCTTCTTTTTATAAGGAAAGGTGAATCTCAGATTAATCTTTAGAAAATTTAAATCGTGGTTAAGAGAAAAATCCTTGAAGCAAACTTGAAACTAAAAGCCAAAGTTTAGCTCAGGAAACAAAAACTGAATGTTTTCTTTTTTTGAGTAGTCTTAAGCCGAAAACAAAATAATTTATCACCTTCTATTTTAAGATCATATTTTAATCAACTGTGGAAAAGTGGGGACAGTTCAAATGTGGCCTAACAAAAGGTCCTAAAAAGTTTCTTAAACAACATGATCAAGAAAAAGAATGTACTTAACATTTCCATTTTTATAGCCAAGATTTTAGACCCTCTTTCCTAATCTTCCATGGGAAGAAGAAATAATCTTCTTAAAAGATGAATTTTTTATCCCCAAGAAGCGCGAATTATTTAAGCCTCAACTTTCAACTTCCTTAATTAAGACAAAATCAGCAGGCCTTCCCTGATATCTTATTTCACTTGCTCTTATCTCAACCTGAATAATACTCCCGTTTTTGTGAAGAATTTTTATCCTGTATATCGCAGGCACTTCTTTCCCCGCCATGCGGTCTATATAATTCTTAACCACCTTTGCAATCTCATCATGGTGAACAAACAAGATAAAAGTTTGGTTGATGAGTTCTTCAGGAGAATACCCTATTAATTTGCTCAATTTAGGATTGGCATATTTTATTATTGCATCCTGAAGAATTGCAATTCCCACCTCGTCATCATCAAAAAGTTTGTGTATTTTTCTTTTGATTGCAAGAAGTTCGTTATTTTTTGCTTCTCTCTCAAGCTCTAATTTTTCCAACTCTACAATTCGCTTGTGGAACTCCAATAATTTTTCATGCTCTTCCTTTTTCCCCTTTTCATCCATATTTTTCTTCCTTTTTCTCCTTCTCTTCCAGGAGGATTTAGTCTAGGCTAAAGATAAATTTTACTAAAATCATCGAGGTCAAAATATGAGGTCTCATGGAGTTTACTCTTTTTCAAATACTATCTTTCCATCCACGATTGTCATCAACACTTCTGTCTGAAGAATCTCTTCGGCAGGAATTACAAGCAGGTTTCGGTCAAAGACTGTTACGTCTGCCAGCTTTCCCCTCTTGAGTGAGCCACGAATGTCCCCCTCAAAGGCTGCATGTGCATTGTTGATGGTGTAAGCCTTCAAGGCTTCCTCCACAGAGATTTTCTCTTCAGGAAACCAGCCTCTCTCTGGCTCACCACTCAAAGTCTTTCGGGTCACGGCAGCATAAATTAAGTATTTCGGATGCATATGGTAGATAGCGGCACTGGTTCCAGGCCAGTCAGAGCCGAAGCTGAGAATCGCTCCATTCTGAAGAAGAGACCTAAAGGCATATGCTCCTCTACATCGTTCATGACCGATTCTTTCTTCCATCCAGCGCATATCATCGGAAACATGATAGGGGTTAACCTCGGCGATAACTCCAAGGTCCTTAAATCTGGGGAAATCTTGAGGCCTTATTACTTGGGCATGGATGATTCTGAATCCTCTCAACTCAACCCCTTCCTTCTTCAGTCTCTCATAGAGATTAAGCATCTCAGCCACACCTCTATCTCCGATTGCATGGACATTGGGCACAAAACCAGCTTCCAGGCCTATTTTTATCAATTTATACATCTTCTCCATGTTTCCGACTTTGAGCTCGGGGTCGTCTGAAGTATGTTGGCGCCAGTGTCCATAATTATCAGGTTGGTCTGTGTAGGGTTCAAAGAAGAGCGCTCCATGCGTACCCATGATCCCATCAATATAACCTTTCAAAGCCCCATAACGAAGCCAACCATCTCTCTTTCCAGTCTTGGGGTGAACCCCCATGGTAAACCCTTGCTCTTTAAGCCATGAGGCAAGAGAGAGGTCAGGACGGAGCCAGACTCGGCAGCTAAGCTCTCCATTTTCTTGAAGCTTGATAAACCTTTCTATCTGGTCTTCAGTGGCAATATCATGAATCTCAACTATCCCTGCCTCTCGAAGAGCCTTAAGCGCCGCCCTATTCTCATCAAGCAATCTCTCTTCTGATTTCGGTCTCTGGGCTCTCTGTATGGCTTCAAAGGCTGGGGTAGAGGGGAAAACTATGCCGGTTGGACGTCCATCTTTATCGAGCTCAAGTCCTGGAAGAGGGTTTTTATCCAGACCCGATTCCTTAAGCGCGGTGCTGTTTGCAAGCCACTCCTTAAAATCATAGCGACACACAAAGACGGGGTTATCTGGTGTAAGGTCATCTATCATCCTGCGGTTTGGTCTCCAGAGATTTTTCTTTTTAATCGAGCCTTCTCCTTTTCCCGCATCCCCCAGTGCCCACTGTTCGTAAGCACCCCAGAGACCCTCTGCAATCCACTCACCCTTACCCAGCAAGCTTGCGACCCGCGAAATTTCCTGACGAAGACCAGATTCATCGGAGACAGTCATGAGATTGGCGTCATTGAGGAGTGCACCAGCATGATTGAAATGGACATGAGCATCGATTATGCCTGGCGTTACAAAAGCTCCTTTAAGGTCGATTAACCTTGTCTCAGGCCCTGAGTATTTGAGAGCTCTCTCATCCTCAGCACAGACATCGAGAATCTTATTTCCTTTTATGACTAAAGCCGAGGCTTTCGGCAATGATTCTTCAAGGGTATAGATGTTTGCGTTGTAAAGAACAAGGTCTGCAGTCTCTTTTATTCTCTTCGAACAGGCGTTGAGAAAAATTACGATGAGGATTGAAGAAAGCAAAAAAGCAAAAATGCCATTAATTTTTAAAATTGAAATTTTTCCTGGCTTTTCTTTCATGATTCCTTCTCCTCAATAAACCTCCGTAATAAACTCATTCAGCCCAATAATTAATCAGACGTATAATATCTTCTCCTTTAAATAAAAAAATATACATAAAAAAAGTCAATAATTCTAGCTATTCCAACAATGCCGTGGAAAAAAAGAATCATTATGCAGGGTATGAGCCCGAAAAATGAAGCCTGGAATTACTCCATGGAAACCTCATAAGATTTTTAAAGCAATACGTTACATCATAATATCATCCTTCAGCCTCTCCTTAATTATATTAAAAGGAATAAGCTCCCTTGTTTTCGCCCAAAAACTTAATTTTTCTTCATTTAACGCTAAAAAGCTCCTCAACATTTAATTTTTCCAAAACACAACAAATTTTGAGGGTAAATAAAAGACTTTATTTATTCAGACCCTCTGCTTAAGAGTATCCAGAATTTCAGAAAGAAGCCGAAGTTCTTCTGAAGGTGCTGGAGCTGGTTGTTCTGCCTTCTTTTTTTCAAAGTGCTCCATGATTTTCCTCATGGGGACGACTATGGCAAAATAGATTGCAGCGGTCACAATCAGAAAATTCACTACAGCGTTTATGAATTTACCTAAAGCTACAGGACCAATCATGATACCTGAAAAATCTGGACGTCCAAAGATGGCTCCAATCAAGGGAGTCAAGACATCGCCCACCATCGAGTTAACAATTTGATTAAACGCAGCTCCTATAATAACCGCTACTGCTAAATCAACAACATTGCCACGCATGATAAAGCTTTTAAACCCTTTTAACAATTCTTTTCCCTCCTTTTAAATTTTCTTTAATTTTAATTTATATTCTCAATTTTTACTAATTTTTGCTACATTTAAATCTTTTTCAATCAGGTTTTTACGACTCTCCAAAATTACTTTATCCCTCGCAAAATAGGGCTCTTCTTGGATGAGTTAATTCACATCTACAGAGCAAAAAGAAATAGATATCTTCTTTTATTTTTAAAGGTTAAGATTTAGAAAAACATAAAATGTCCTTTCTTCATTATCTAACGTATATCCCGGATCTTAAATCCAATCCACGCCTCAAGCTATCCTTACTTTCTTGTTTGAGGATTAACACTTCTATCACTCCCTCGGAAGATAAGCCGATTGATTTGACTTCATTTTACGGCTCTGTTATAAACCATTTTTCTCTATCTTTGCCTTGAAAAATAAAGAGAAATTGCCAACCCAAGAAGTAAGGCTTTTCAAATTGAATCTTAATCACAAAAAATTAGAAATAATTTTTCAACTTATTGAATGAATACAATTTTCAAAAAGGTTTGGCCGGAGGTAAGATATTTTCAGTGGGCATGAAGGTTTATTCATATTTCAATAATTTCTAATTTTTCTATGTGTCTAAAAAATTATCTAAAAAATTATAATTATAAAGGAGGAGGTGAATGAAAAGAAGAACATTTCTACAAAATAGTCTCTGGGCAACCGCCGGGTTTGCGCTCAGTAACTCTTTCATCCCTGGCTATGAAAAAAATGAATTATCACCAAAAAGTGCTGAGACACTCATAACTAGCGAAGAGGGTTTAAACATAATCGTGCTTGAAGGTCCACCAAAGCGAAGAGGTCAGATTCATGGCGAGAGCTTGAGGTCAAAGATCTCTGAAATTGTAAGCATCTGGAAGGAGGAACTTCATAAAGCCAACGAAATGAACCCTGATGCCTATATTGAAGAATTTGTCCAGAACACGAATTTTATTAAAGCCATTGAAAAATGGACCCCTGACCTTCTTGAAGAAGTAAGAGGAATCGCAGAGGGCTCTGGTATCGATTTCAAAACCATGTACGCTTTCCAGTTAGTCGATGAAGAATGGTGGTACAGCCGCAACAGAAAACTCGGTATCATCATTCCTGAATCAAAACACTGCAGCGCTCTCGGAGTATATGGTCAAGAAGGCATCCCCCCTATCGTGGCCCAAAACCTGGATATCCCAGGCTTTGTCGATGGATACCAGGTCATTCTCCATGTGAAGCATCAAGATTCTTCTCTTGAATCCTTTATTTTCTCTTATGCCGGGCTCATTGCCGCTAATGGAATTAACAATCATTCTCTTGGAATCTGCTGTAATGCTCTCCTCGAATTAAACCAGCGAAAGGATGGTCTGCCTGTGGCCTTCATTCACCGCGGAGTTCTATCACAGAAAAATTATGAAGATGCAGTAAGGTTTATTCAAACTATAAATCATGCTTCTGGTCAAAATTACATTCTTGGGGGACCCGGGGAAGTTTCTTCCTGGGAGTGCTCGGCCAATAAGGTTGTGCGCTTCTGGCCATATGAAGGTGCAAAAAGGCTTTATCACACAAATCATGCGCTGGTCAATGATGACCAGAGTATCTACCAGGAAATCTTAAAAAAGCTCCCTCAAGAAAAGAAGCCACAATCTCCTGGAAACTCTGAGATTCGGTATGAAGCGCTTGAAAAACGCCTTAAGGACCCACAAGAAGTAATAACAGTTGAGAAGGTCAAGGAGGCTCTCTCTTCTCGTGACGACCCTAAAAATCCTGTGTGCCGGATTAAAAATGGAGATGGAAGCGGTGCCTTTACGGCTGGCTCCTCCATAATGGTTCTTTCAGAGCCGCCAGTTTTATACTTTACTCCTGGGCCTCCGTGTGTCAAAGAATTCAAGGTGTATAAGTTTTAATTTCTTGGTTTTAAGGTCAGGTTTTTTACTTTAAACACTTCTGCGCAGAAAGACTACCACTACATTGAGAAAAATCCTCTAATTAACCTATCTATATACAACATCCAGTTGATAAAAAGCTCAAGAGACAGTTATAATTTAAACAATGAATGTTAAAATACATTCTTAGCTTTCAGGATTAAACACTCTGGAAAAAATAAAGGACTATTTCTTAGAGACTCTAATAGAAACCAACTGGGGTCACCGATTCTTTGTTGACTGGGAAAAGGTTAAAGAGAATGTCCATAAGTATTCTATTGAACTAAACATTCTAAACTGCCTAATCAAGAACAACAATTTCGACTCAACCTTAAGAAAAATCCTCTCCCAATATCCAGAGGTGCTTCCTTGCCTTCCTCTTCTAATAGCTGTAAGAGAATTAAGACTGAAAATAATAGATGATCTTTTGGCCTCTGAATTCAATATACTTGAGTATGACTTTACCCCTCGAAAGCTTTCTGAAAAAGAAGTAGACCTGATGGTTAACTTCGTTATAAGAACTGGTCTTAAAGATTTTCTCCAAAGATTATCTACTGCCAGCATAATAGATTATGTTGCTGGAATTGAAGTGGGACTCGACAGCAATGTCCGCAAAAATAGGAGCGGTGGAATAATGGAAGATTTGATAGAAAGCTTAATAGACGAAGTTAAAGAAAATTTAAAAATAACGAGAATAATTAGACAAAAAAAGTTCGCAACCTTACAAAAATTTGGATATCATATTCCAGCTAGTTTAAAGAATAGAAAAACTGATTTTATCCTGGTAAAAAATAAAAATAAGCTAATCAATATTGAGACAAATTTTTATAGTGGCCCTGGCTCCAAACCCCAGGAAATTGTTGATTCTTATATAAATCGACAACATGAACTCAGAAAGGCTGGTTTATATTTTATCTGGATAACTGATGGTCCGGGGTGGAAAAGTTGTCAGAATCAATTGATAAGGGCAATAGAAGAAATTGATTTCATTCTGAATATTAATTTAGCGAAAAATGGTTTTCTTGAAAAAATAGTGCGTATAATCTGAGCCTATGGTTGAAAATAAAAAGGCTTTTAAGTCGAAAGAAGATTTACAGGAAGCAATCCTTAGGGAAAAAGCAAGAGGAACTCCTGATATTGAGATAGGAGAGAAATACGGAGTCTCTTTCAAGTTCATTGAAAAGGTTATTACTCAGAAAAAAGGAATTAATATAAGTAATCTTAACAAAAAGAAACAAATAAAATTTCTTAACCCTAATAATTTCAGCTTGGAGAAAACTTCTGTCTGGAGTTTTAAACAAAGAGGAAATTGGGCTACCCATAGTGGTGAGTACCGCGGTAATTACTCCCCTTACATTCCGAGAAACATTATCCTCCGCTATTCAAAACCCGGGGAATTGGTTTTAGACATGTTTTGTGGAGCAGGAACAACTGCGATTGAGGCTAAATTGCTTGGGAGGAGATGCATTGCCTCCGATATTAACGAGAAGGCAATTGAATTGGCCCGAGAAAATCTTGACTTTCCGATTAATCTCCTTCCCTTTCTAGAAGAAAGCAAAAGGGAGTATTATGAACCCGAGCTTCGAGTCCAGGATGCCAGAGACTTGTCCTGGTTGACAAATGAATCAGTAGACCTTATCTGCACCCATCCACCCTATGCCAATATAATCCAGTATACAGATAAAAAAGCAAAAGACCTTTCTTTTCTCGATGTTAAAGAATTTTTAGTAGAGATGAAGAAAGTAGCTAAGGAGAGCTTAAGAATTCTAAAACCGGGAAGACAATGTGCCTTACTAATTGGTGATATGAGGAGGAAGAGACATGTCATACCTTTGGGCTTTATGTTGATTAATATATTTTTAGAGGCAGGTTTTTATTTAAGAGAGCTGATAATTAAAAGACAGCATAATTGCAAGACTACTGGATTCTGGTATAACAAAAGTATTGAAAATAATTTTCTCCTTTTAGCCCATGAATATCTCCCCGTATTTGAAAAACCTCTTGAACAAACCAAAATAAAGAAAATATCAACCCAAATTTACACGTCATTTTTAGAAAAGAAGATGCTTAAACTGAGCAAAGAAATCTCACCTTTAGAGACTACAACAGTCTGGATTTTTCCCACAAAAAATAAAGATTCTTTATTAGTAAGCAATCTTATTCAGCGTTATGCAAGCAGAGATAAATTTATATGCTTAAAAGTTTCTGGGAAAAATATCAGAGAGGAGACAATCCCCTTGAAAATAAATAAAAAATATAAATTAGGCTGGGTCAAGGTTGCAAGCGATGAGGATTCTTATTCAGTTCTCCAGCCAGAAAGTATTTTACAAACAGTTAGTACCACAGTGGAGCAGCTAGAACCCAGGCTTTGCCCAGATGGTTTTATAGCCATTGAAACGAGAGATATAAGGAGTGGAAACCAACTTATTCCTTTTGGCAAACTGGCTGTAGACTACATAAAAGATCATAATTTATGGTTAAAAGAAATCATAATAGTCACTCCTGAAAGTTCAACTTCAAAGCTCAATTCTTTTTCAGATAAAAAGCCAAATGAATTTCTTGAGATAATCCACAGCTATCTTCTCGTTTATGAGAAAAAATGAGCCTTCCTTTCTCGTAGCAAATATTTTATAGAATGATTTTAAAAATTAATCATGATAACCCTTCTTGTTAAAGCTCAGCGCTTCGCCTCATGGCAAATCTGGTTATGGGCTACCTTCCCGCCTACAAATGTCTCTCCTTACAACTTTTTAGTCTACTTTACATACGTCCTTGCCAAAATACACATCTATCCAACAGCTCTCTCCCCGTAAAAACTACTCCATCTCTAGAAATTCTTTTATCAAGCTCCCACCCATCCTAACATTAAAACATCCTTACTGCATCGAGTACACTCACATCCTACAATATGAACAAGACCTTCCTGTATACTCATCTCGCTCCACTAACACCGTTGATTTTGCATACCCCTGACCTGAGCCTTTTGCGCTAGATGACTATTTTGCTTTGGATCATTCGTCTTTGACATTTTGGAATCTGGAACAGATATTCCCACAGTTTATGCTTTGTCC
>CAYSCS010000077.1:0-12175 GCA_964429695.1 uncultured Eubacteriales bacterium | reverse complement strand
AGACATCGGCTTCAATATCATCTGGTATGGATACCCAAATATCGGAAACGGGTGTTGAAAGAGAAAATAGCCATCCGCCTCAAGAAGCATATGTACGAAGCCTGTCGGATGAACAAGTGGTGGATCAGTGAGATGGCAATTCAAGATGATCATCTCCATCTCGTGGTGCAGATATTCAAAGGGGGAACGAGTCGGGTATTGAGGAAGGAGTATCCGGAGTTGGGAGAATTTTTGTGGGGAGACAGTTTTTGGGCAGATTGGTATTTTGGCGAAGTAGTTGGCCAGGTAAATGAAGAGATTGTTAAAAAGTACATTCGCGATCAGACAAGAAAGCCATAACCAGATTATGTCAGAGGGCCGATACCCTAGGCATTAGCCCAGGGTGTGGCTTAATTTAATCCTCTAATTAAGCGAAGAAATAGAAAATTAAAATAAAACTTTCTTTAAAGAATTTATCTGAATCTTTACACTCTTTTATGGATTACTTTCTTTGGGTTTAATTCCCTTTTTTATAATAGATTTCTGCGTTACCTGGGGTGTAGTCATGCCAGACTACATAGACATTATTTGAAGAATCCACATTCAGAGATGGGTACATGGAATCCCCTGAATTCCAGGTAAGTCTTTTCGTCGTCCAGGTCTCACCTCCATCCGTGCTCTTCTTATAATATATCTCAGGGGGCAGAGATGAATAGTCGTCCCAGACAAGGTGGAGATAATTGTTTGGGCTTATGGCGAGAGCATGTCTTAAAGAAGAACCTGAAGTCCAGGTCAATCTCTTATCTTTTGTCCATGTTACCCCCCCATCCTTGCTCTTTTTGTAATATAGTTCATAGTTTCCATCTCTCCTGTCACTCCAGACAACATGAAGATAGTTGTTTGAGTCTCTGGCTATTACTGGTAATTCAGACTCAGCCGAGTCTACAGTGAGTCTTTTTGTTGTCCAGGTATCGCCACCATCAACGCTTCTCTTATAATAAATCTCTCTGTTTCCGGGTGTATCATCCCACCAGACAACATGGAGGTGGTTGCTGGAATCTATGGAGATGGATGGGTTTAGGGAAGAGCCAGTGTTCCAGGTGAGCCTTTTTGAACTTCCCCATGTTTCACCTCCGTCAGTGCTCTTCTTGTAATAAATTTCAGGTGCACCATGGGTATAATCCGTCCAGAGAACATGCAGGTTATTATTTGAATCTGCGGCTATTACTGGCCATGAAGAATCACCTGAGGTCCAAGTAAGTCTTTTCCTCGTCCATGTTTCACCACTGTCCTCACTTTTCATATAGTAGATTTCGTGATTTCCAGGTGTATTATCAAACCAGACAACATGAATAAATCCGCATGAGTCCACAGCTATTACTGGCCAACATGAGTTACCTGAATTCCAGGTAAGCCTTTTCGTCTTCCAGCTTTCACCTCCATCCATGCTCTTCTTGTGATAGATTTCATAATTACCGCTTGTATTATCAAACCAGACAACATGAATAGTTAAATTAGAGTCTATAGCCACAGTGGGGACTTGTGAATAACCAGAATTCCAGGTTAACCTTTTGGTTTTTTCCCAGGTTGCCTTCCCGGGCTTACAAATAAACAATATGCCTAAACAAAGGATAAAAGATAGAGTTAGAATCCTTTTCATCCTTACCTCCCCATCTAAAAAATTTAGTTACTAAAATCAAAAATTTTGCTTAAATTTTATATCATTTTGAGTTTAAAATGACAAACAGTCTCGGTAGTATCAAACATTTTGTGTAAAATCAAGTGGAGCGTTGAGCTGCGGGATGAACATAGCCGAGACGACTCTTCTCATCGGACTTTGCCTCGAATATCTCTCTGTCTTCAAACAAATAAAAGCCAGAAGATTAGAGAGAGCTTTCTCTGAGGACACTATCTCCATCACTTTGGTCCGACGCTTAAACTCCTTATTCAGTCTTTCAATTATGTTTATTGTCCTGAACGACACCCAATCTTCAGCTGGAAACTTAAAAAAGGTTAAAGCCGCCTCGAGCGCTTTCTCCAGGCACCTCGTAGCCGAAAATCAGCGAACCTTTCTCTGACCTTTTCCTCTGAGGGAGAATAGAAGATGCCTCTAAGCTCAGAGGCTATCTCACCTTTAAGCTTGCGAGGAGTCCTGGCCAGAACATTACGACTGAGATGAACAATGCAGCGCTGAACCTCAGCCTGAGGAAACTCCTCTTTAAAGACCTGTTCCAGAGCTGGGATACAATCCATCACCCCCAACTTTATCAGTTCCTAGCGCAATCCCCGACGCCTCAAGTCCCGGAAAAGCTCCCGGAAGCTGCAGGCTGATTCTCGGCCCCCAGCCTGAGAACCTAAAACCAGCTTCCCCCCATCTTAAAATGAACTCCATCGTTGAGAAGATACTTTATCCTTTCCTGAGATAAATCCCGGTTGCGAAACCTTTCTCCCCCCTCCACCAGCTCTTTTGACATCCGCCTCACTTCCCCGGCTGAAACTTTCCGCCTCAGCAACTTAGCTGAAATTAAAGATAAACTCCCCGTGCTTACCCCGGTAAGGTAAAGCAAACATATATCCTCCTGCAGTTCCTTCTCATATCTTTTACTTCGAGGTAAAACCCGAGTGCGAAACTTGCTTTGCCTGTGGAGAGCTACCCGTACCAAAACCTCCCCAATTCCCTTCAAACTAAATCGCCGCCGATAATAACCATGCCCGTGATTACCCTCACTTTGTTGCCTCTCATAAGGCTTTCGCCCCAAAAGCTGCTCCGGCTCCAGAGGAATAAGCCCGGAAAGATACTCTCCTATAGCTCTGGGCAAATTATTCCTTATCAACTTCAGCACTTCTTCCGGCTCCCGGGGAATTAACTTGCAAATTTCCTTTAACTCTTTTACTTTAAGCTCGATTTTCAAGGCTCTTTCTCCTCTTTTCTTTGAGATTAGTTTTCCAACTATTTTAGGGGAAGGAGCCTTTCTTTGGCTATCTCCCATTCCACACAAAATATGTTACACTACCGTCGTATTCTTTGGAATGATACTATGAGATTAAAGGGGACGGGAGATCAAAACCATTGCTATGAAGGATTATTACAGTGAAAAACTTTCTGCAAGGCGATTGAAGCGTTGCTATGAGATAGCTCCTCCTCGAGTTAGGCAATACCTTGAGGCAGAAATTGACCATGTTCTGCAGAAGCTCTGTCCGAAAGATATCGTCCTGGAATTGGGTTGTGGCTATGGAAGAGTTCTTCTTCCCCTTTCTCGAAAAGCTCTATGGGTTATTGGAGTTGATACTTCATTTCATAGTTTGCAACTCGCAAAGGGAATGCTTCACGATGTTTCAAATGTTCATCTCTTGGCAATGAATGCTGTCAAGTTGGCATTCTCAAACCATATCTTTGACATGGTTGTTTGTATTCAGAATGGGATTTCAGCTTTCAATGTCAATCAGAGAGATCTAATTCAAGAAAGCATTCGTGGGACTAAAATCGGTGGGACTGTTCTATTTTCAAGCTATTCAGATAAGTTCTGGAAGCATCGTCTTGAATGGTTCAAATTGCAATCAGAGGAAGGGCTTCTCGGAGAAATAGACCACGAAAAAACTTGTGATGGTGTTATTGTTTGCAAAGATGGGTTCACAGCTATAACTGTTTCATCGAATCAATTCATTGAATTAACAAAAGGATTTAATGTGGAAACTCGAATAGTAGAAATAGATGAATCAAGCCTTTTTTGCGAGCTGACTGTTATTTAAGTTGATTTTCGCAAGTGTCAATGTTATTGAGTTTGCAATGAAAAGATATTTTTTGATTTTACTTATTTTTTCGATCGCTACATTTTATTCTTTTTCCGACTGGAAAATCGATTTATCCAATTATTTTTATGAAGAGAATTATCAAAAGGCAGTGAATCATCTCAAAAGTAAATTTGATTCAAATTCAGAAATTACATTCCTCTAAGATTTTCTTTTGGAGGGGATGTATGAAAATTCTAATTTTGACTATTTTGAGCATTTCAATCCCTTTTTGGACTCACTTGCTTTAGTAAGGAAACTTCAATGGAAAAAATAAAGAAGTGGTTCAATTAAAGGGTTATTATTCCATGAGCATTCACATTTATCGTCCTCGCCATCCGGAACGGACTGTCCTCTATCGGGTGCTTTTTCATTACTTCGACAGGTTTTGTCCGACTACGAGAGCCGTTTCGAGAAGGAGTATGGCTACTTCCGACCGATCGTCAATGAGGTGATCGAGCGCTATCTCGACTGCGGTAATCCGCGCTGTGGGTTGCCCGCATCCGCTATCTCGACTGTGGGGAAGAGAGGCTTGTGACGTTCTCCTGCCGCACTAAGGAGTTTTCCCCATCCTGCCATGCCAAGCGCCTTAAGGAGTGGGACGAGTGGATAAAGGAGACGCTTCGCCGAGATTCGTCGGAATTCTTCTAAGATGATGTGCGGCAATTATTTTCTGTATTCCCTATGAGGTTGACCTCTTCCTCTTTCCTCAATGCGAAGGCTCGATGAAACTCATTGCCTTCCTTACTCAGGAAAGATGGTGGGAGGTCTCGCTCTTTTTCTCATGCGGAGGCGCGATAAAGCTCAATGGTTCCTCACTGCCTCTTCTGGAGTGGATCGCATTATCAATCACCTCAAGCTCACCTTTATCGATCGCAGAGAGAGCTCCCCACCGCACATCGTCTATCAGGAACTTTTAATGGCCATTGAGTTATCGGCTGAATATTTTTCGTGATCTTCCCTGTAGCAAAAGGGAGCTTTTCCTTATTTCCGGCTTGTTTTACCTTGTCGGCGGCTTGTCAGCCCATCCCTCTTTCTCTTAAAGCTAGATTTGACACCTGAAAGCATCAAGTTTTATCATTGTTCGCGATGGAGCGAGGAGATTTCGGTGGAAGGCATTTATACCGCTAATGCGAAAGAAAAACGGATTTCCTCTAATTAATAATTCTGAAGAACTTGAGTTTTTCTGGTGGTAAGATGGCAGAGGCTTTTATAGCCTAATTATTTATTGATAACGAATAGATTTTAAATTGATTTAGCAATTTCTGAAAGGAGGTTTTTATGAAAGATATGAGAGGTAAGAAGAAATTCACTCATCCCTATATTCCAAATTCTGAACCTGAAACCCAAGAAGCTATGCTCAAAGAAATAGGCATCAAGGATATCGACCAGCTTTATGAGGACATCCCTCAAGGTTTAAGGTTTAAGGGAAAAATGAATTTGCCTTCTCCTTTGTTATCTGAGGTCGCTCTGCAGCGGCATCTCCGAAGCATTTTGGCTAAAAATAAAAGCTGCCAGGAAAACATAAGTTTTTTAGGAGGGGGCTGCTGGCAGCATTATGTTCCTGCTATCTGTGATGAAATAAACCATCGTTCTGAATTTCTGACAGCTTATGCGGGTGAGCCCTACGAAGACCATGGTCGCTTCCAAGCCCTTTTTGAATATCAAAGCCTGATGGCTGAACTGGTGGATATGGATGTAGTCAACGTGCCAACCTATGACTGGAGCCAGGCAGCCAGCACTTCGCTACGCATGGCTTCCCGGATAACCGGACGCTCAGAAGTGCTGGTGGTGGACACCGTCCCAGCCGAAAGAATGTTAGTTATCGAGAATTACTGTCGCGGGGTAGTAGCTGTCAAGAGAATAAAACATTCGAGAGAGAGTGGATTGATGGATATTGATGACCTTCAGTCAAAGATTTCCTCCCAAACAGCAGCTATTTACTTTGAAAACCCATCCTATCTGGGTTTTATTGAAACTCAAGGCAAAATAATAGCTGAAATTGCTCATGGAGCCGGGGCTTTAATGGTAGTTGGGGTTGATCCTATTTCTTTGGGAATCCTTTCCCCTCCCTCTCATTACGGAGCTGACATTGTCTGCGGAGACATCCAGCCCTTGGGAATTCATCTCCATTATGGAGGTGGTTTAGGCGGATTTATTGCCACTCGAGATGAAGAGAAATATGTAATGGAATATCCCTCCCGCTTGTTTGGAATAGCTAAAACCTGTGTTGAAGGAGAATATGGGTTTGGTGATGTAGCCTATGAGCGGACATCTTTTGCTGAAAGAGAAGAAGGAAAGGAGTTTGTTGGCACCCATGCTGCTTTATGGGGGATAACAGCTGCAGTCTATTTATCTTTGATGGGTCCAAAGGGAATGCAGGAACTTGGAATCCATCTTCTTCAGAAATCACGCTATACGATGTCCAGGCTCTCTGAAATTAAAGGTATAGAAGCTCCTTTTTTTAAATCGCCTCATTTTAAAGAATTTGTGGTCAGCTTTCGAGGCACAGGGAAGAGTGTAGCTGAAATTAATAAAGCCTTGAGGGAGAAGAATATTTTTGGAGGAAAGGACCTTTCTAAGGAGTTTCAGGAATTAGAAAATTGTGCCCTTTACTGCGTAACAGAAATTCACACCAAGGTGGATATTGATTCTTTAATTCAAGCTTTGAAAGATTGCCTTAAATAATTAAAGAGGGGAAATCTTTTATTTAAGGAGAGAGAAGATGAAAAGCAAAATTAAAATAAGAAATTTTCAGCAAGCAAAATGGGATGAACCTATAATTTTTGAATTAAGCAAACCCGGGGAAAGAGGGATCTTAATTCCAGAAATTGAAGAGGAAATAAAAGAGCGGATTCCAGACCCTTTCTCAGATTTACCTCAAGAGATGGTAAGAAAAGAGCCCCCCGCTCTTCCTGAAATATCCCAGATGAGGGTCCTCAAGCATTATCTTCGCCTTTCGCAGCAGTGTTTAGGAGCAGATTTAAATGTCGACATCGGCCAGGGTACCTGTACGATGAAGTACAGCCCTAAAATCAACGAATTCTTTGTTTCTTCCCCCCAGGCTGCTGAACTTCACCCCTCTCAGGATGAAAGTACTGTCCAGGGTGCTCTAGAAATAATGTATAAAATGGACCTTTTCTTAAGAGAAATTTCGGGTCTGAGTAAGTTTTCATTTCAACCTGGTGGAGGCTCGGCTGCTATTTTGGCCATGGCCTCCATCATTCAGGCTTATCACCAGCATCGACACCCTCAAGAAAAGAGAGATGAAATCATCACCACTATTTTCTCTCATCCCTCAGATGCAGCTGCAGCTGCTGTCAAAGGCTTTAAAGTAATTACTATCTATCCTGACGAGCGGGGGATACCTGAGATTGAGGCTCTTAAACAGGCGATTTCTCCTCGAACAGCCGGTCTTTTGATAACCAATCCCGAGGATACCGGAATTTTCAATCCCCATATTGCAGACTTTACCTCTATCATTCATGAAATAGGGGGTCTGTGTGGTTACGATCAGGCTAATGCCAATGGTATTTTGGGAGTTACTAGGGCTAAAGAAGCTGGCTTTGATATGTGTTTCTTTAACCTTCATAAAACGTTCTCTTCACCCCATGGCTGTGGCGGTCCGGCTACGGGAGCCCTAGGTGTAACCGATGAGTTGGTTCCTTATCTTCCGGTGCCTGTGGTTGATTTTGACGGTCAGAGGTATTTTTTGAACTATGATCTTGCCCACTCCATAGGCAAAATCAGAAGTTTTTATGGCGTTTTTCCAGCTATTCTCAGGGCTTATGCCTGGGTGATGAGTCTTGGTGAAGAAGGGCTAAAGGAGGTGGCTAGGGTAGCTGTTTTGAACAATAATTACGTTTTAGCCAGAATAAAAAAAATAAAAGGAGCCAGTGTTTCTTTTCCTCTGATACAGCGGAGGATTGAACAAGTTAGATACAGTTGGGAGGAATTAACCAGAGAAACTGGAGTAACAACAGAGGATATAACCCGCCGGATGGCTGATTTTGGCTTTCATCTGTGGTCAAGCCATCATCCCTGGATTATACCCCAACCCTTTACTATTGAACCTACCGAGTCTTATTCCAAAGATGAGCTGGATGAGTATCTAATCTGCCTGGAAAAGGTAGTTGAGGAGGCTTATCAAAATCCAGAAAAAGTAAGGAATGCTCCCTATCGAAGTGTTGTCCATAAAATTGACCAGAGCAGTCTAGATGATCCTCAAAGATGGGCAATTAGCTGGCGGTCTTATTTAAAGAAGCATGGTCCAAAGGATTAAAATATAAGGCAAGGTTAGTTTCATCCTCAGCCAGTGTCTCTGACTTAAAGAAAGGACGATACTAAGTTGAGAAAGAAAGCAGAAATTAGCTATCTTTACTCGGAGGAGTCTTTAAGTGAAAAAATTAGGCTTAATCATTAATCCTATAGCTGGAATGGGAGGCCGAGTGGGCTTAAAAGGGACAGACAGTCTGGCTGTACTGGAAAGAGCTAAAGCTCTGGGAGCCGAGCCAATAGCTCAAGATAGAACTAGAAAAGCTTTGGAGAAGCTCAAAGACCTCAAAGATAAATTTAAGCTTATAACCTGTGCGGCTAAAATGGGTGAGGAAGCTTCGCGCCAAGTTGGCTTTTCTCCCTGTGTTCTTAACATTGGAGCTTCAGCTTTAACCACAGCCGCCGATACCGAAGAAGCAGCTAAAAAAATGAAAGCCCTCAAAGTTGACCTTTTGCTCTTTGCCGGTGGCGATGGCACGGCTAGAGATATTTATCAGGCTATTGGTAATTCGTTAGTAGTTGTGGGTATTCCGGCTGGGGTAAAAATTCATTCGGCTGTTTATGCTTATAATCCCCAGACAGCTGGGGAACTTGCCGCCCTTTATCTCCTGGATAAAATATCTCATACTTTTGAGGCTGAAGTTATGGACATAGACGAAGAAATGTTTAGAAAACACACATTATCAGCTCGCCTCTATGGTTATTTAACCATTCCTGGCCGCCCTACCTATCTTCAGCGGGCAAAAGCTGCTTCTTCAGTCAGCGAGAAATACTCACAACAGGCTATTGCTTTTGAAATATTCGAAAATCTTGCAGATGATTTCGGCTATATCATTGGTCCGGGGACGACAACTAAGGCCATTATGGATAGGATTGGATTGGATGGTTCACTCCTAGGAGTAGATTTTATTTTCAGAAAAGAATTAATAGGTAAAGATTTAAATGAGGCTGAGCTGCTGTCCAATATAAAGGGTAAAAAAGTAAAGCTCATTGTTACTCCTATAGGTGGCCAGGGATATTTGCTAGGAAGAGGGAATCAGCAGATTAGTCCGGAAGTAATAAAAAAAGTAGGTCGGGAAAATATTATTATCGTGGCCACTAAAAATAAAATCAATTCATTACACGGACAGCCTCTCCTAGTTGATAGTGGAGATGAGAAACTCGACAGAGAGCTAAGCGGATATTATAAGATTATAACTGGCTACCGAGAATATATCATTTATAAAGTTTCCTATAAAAAAGAGGAGGCAGATAATGCTCGATAAGTGGCAGCCCCCTAAGAGCTGGCCAGTGGTGACTACCATAGAATCCCATGCTGGCGGCGAACCATTGAGGGTAGTAATTGGCGGTTTGCCTCAAATTCCAGGAAAAACTATGCTCGCTAAGCGAACTTATTTTCTAAGATATTTAGATAACTGGCGGATGGCTCTGATTGGGGAGCCACGAGGACATGCTGACATGTATGGGGCTATTATTACTGAGCCGGTGAGGGAAGGTTCTGATCTTGGTGTTCTTTTTCTTCACAATCAGGGTTTGAGTACCATGTGTGGGCATGGCGTAATTGCTCTAACCACAGTTGTAGTAGAAGGTGCGTTGATTCCCCTTAAATCGCCCCTAACAGAAGTTAGGATAGATACACCAGCTGGCCTTGTTGTAGCCAGAGCTAAAGTTAAGGAAGGGAGAGTAACCAGTGTCAGCTTTAAAAATGTGCCTTCCTTTGTCATGGCTTTAAACAAAGTAGTTGAAGTGCCGGGAGTGGGTAGGATTAACTATGATCTGGCATTTGGGGGAACTTTTTATGCTTATGTGGATTCCTCTCAGTTAGGAATAGACTTAATTCCCCAAAATTGCCACCTTTAGTCTTAAAAAGGGCCCGCAGAGCTGAAGTGACAATTTATTGTAAATAAATCAGAGGAAATTTATGATAGAAATAAAAATGATTTTTTTTGTGGGACTCGCACTTTGTGCACTGGTTTTATTGCTACAAGCAATAGAGAAGGTTAACCCAATTGTGAGAAAGTTTTTGGGAAGGAGCGAAGACAAAAGAAGCTCACATTTGTAATGTCTGCATTTTTGCCCAAGGCGAAGTAGATAGAAGCCCCACGGGTACCGGAGTCAGTGGCCATCTGGCTATCCTTTCTGCCTGCGGCAAACTGAAACCAGTTCAGCAAGTGGTGGTGGAGAGTATAATCAATACTCATTTTAGCGGTCGGGTGGTAGGTCAAACAAAGTGTGGGCCTTAGGAGGCTATAATCCCTGAAATTGAAGGTACGGCTCATATTACAGGAAAATGCCGGTTTTTCTTTGATCCTGAAGGTCCTTTAGGCTCTGGTTTTTTTCTCAGATAATCAAAAAATAAGGAAGGGAAATTAAGACTTTTTGTTTTAGTCTTGTGCTTGGTTCTTAAATTATTTTTTTTAATTATTGATAATCTCTAGATTAGTTGAAAGTGATGTCCCTCTTTATCATGCTTGAATGGAAGATTGGACATCTAGTCTCTCCAACGGATGAGATAAATGGAATGACTCTCAATCTCCATCCAAAGGAGGCCAACGATGTCCACTCTGAGTATAGCACCCTATTTCCCCTTCCCACAAATCCGTATTCTCCGCCAGAAGGTTTGCGGAGATGCCAGGAATGCCTACCTGGAAGCATTGCTCAACAGGCGGTTTTGTCCCCTTTCTTATATCTGTGGGAAGCAAACCTAGGGGATCCACAGTCAAGAGAGACGGTGGGTACGCGACCTGGATTTTGGTCCTGCCCTGAGCTGGCTCCGCTGCCTGTAGCGGAAGGGCATCTCTCCTCACTGCCGGAAGACTCCCATCGAAGAGTTAGAGCTTTTCGACCCTTATCTGCGGGTGACTAAGAGGTTGGCTCGCTATATTTTCTGGCTCTCGATGCTCATGACTGTCGAGGATGTCTTCTGCCATCTGAGGCTAGACTAGAAAACCGTCAAAGCTATAGACAAGAAGTTCCTGGGAGAAAAGCTTGGGTAAATCGCCTATCGAGGCATTCGCATCCTGGCCAGCGAGGAAGTCTCCATCCGCAAAGGTCACCGCTATCTGAGCGTAGTTCGGGACTACGAGGCCGGTGGGTGGTTTGGGTCAGAGAAGGCCGAAAACCTAGAATCCTGCGGAGATTTTTCTCAGGCATGAGTCGGGAGCAAGGACCCAAGTTAGAAGCTGTGGTGATGGGTATGTGGGTCCCCTCTATCGTGGCCGTAGGGACCAGAGTCCCTCACCTCAAGCGCGTTTTCGACCTGTTTCATGTCGTGGCTCGGTTTTCGAGGATCATCGATAAAACGCGTCAGAGTGGATACCGGAAAGCCTCTAAAGCCAAAAAAGCGGTCTTCAAAGGCGCCACATATCTTTTCTTGAGAGAGCGGAGTAACATCGGTAGACTCAAAGATCGGCGGCACCTGGAAGAGCTCTTGCGCCTGAACAAGGTCATTAACGCGGTCCTCATCCTCAAAGACAAGCTCAAACATATCTGGAGCGAAAGAGCCCTGGCAAGGGTAGATAAAGCGATCGATGGATGGTGTTGTCTAGCGAAGGCGGTGAGTCATCTCGCGATGAGAGAGTTCGCCAAAACCCTGGAGCGCTACCGATATGGGATCTTGAATCACTGTGAGTATCTAATTCATACCGGAAGGCTGAAAGGAGTCAATAACAAGATCAAAGTCATCAAACTGAGGGCTTATGTCTTCGATGACCATAGTTACTTTTCTTTAAAATCATTCAAGTTTTTACCCCCTAAAAAGGAGAAGACCTTATTTTTTTACTTATCAAAATTTTTTACTCGCATTTTTTGGGGCAGAATAGAACCGCTACTAGTCCTCACAAAATGCGGATGAGCTATCAAAAAACGACTGTCAAGGAACACCCTTTGCCGTCAACGTTTTTTGTCTTTTCGTCCTTCCTTCGTTAATGGCCGTTGAGTCTCTGAAGCCAGGAGGCCGGGCCCTGGGCAGTATCTTCCAGGCAGAAAGGGGTGAAGAGCGCGTTTTAGAAGAGCTGGCGCATTTCTTGATGAACAACTCTTGCCTGAGTTTGACAGTACCTAGGGATAAAAATAGGTTATAACCCATTGATATTATTTAAATTAGATGCGTTTTCCTGGTAAAACCTATTGT
>CAYSCS010000076.1:0-11657 GCA_964429695.1 uncultured Eubacteriales bacterium | reverse complement strand
CTTGACTTCGAACCCTTGAAGACCTAAGAAAATTAGCATAAGATTTTTGAAAGTCATTTGTGGTAGGTTAACTTCTTGCTTTTCTTCTTTATTTTCAAAGAGTTCCTCCCACATTTCTATCTAAAAATCACCACACTTTTTTTATGAAAGAGCCCAATAATCATTGACAGAAAGGAAAGACAATGATATATTCATTTCCCCTTGAACGACTTGAGGGGAAAACTCTTTAAAACATAATAATTTAAAGGAGGATTTTCAAATGGCTTCATTAAAGGAAAAACTCGCCTCAAAAATTCCCACCATGCGTGAAAGAGTATCTTCTCTCATCAAGCAGTATGGAGAGGTCAAGATTTCAGAAGTAACCGTTGCTCAAGCATATGGTGGAATGCGTGGGGTAAAATGCATGGTCACAGAAACCTCAGCTCTTGACCCGATGGAAGGGATTCGGTTCCGCGGTTATAACATTCCTGAGCTAAGGGAAAAACTCCCCAAGGCACCCGGCGGTGAAGAACCACTCCCTGAAGGAATCTTCTACCTTCTTTTGACAGGAGACCTCCCCACTGAAGAAGATGTAAGAGAAATCACCAGAGAATGGCAGGAACGCAGCCCTCTTCCTGGATATCTCATTGATGTCCTCAAGGCAATCCCTAAAGACACCCATCCTATGACCCAGTTTTCGCTGGGAATCCTCACCCTCCAGAGAGAGTCAATTTTTGCCGAAAGGTACAGAAAGGGAATGAGCAAGATGGAATACTGGGACCCAATGTATGAAGACGTGATGAACCTTCTGGCTAAATTACCTTCTCTCGCTGCTTACATCTATCGCAAATCATATAAAAATGACAAACATATTCCCCCTGACCCAAACCTTGACTGGGGTGGAAACTTTGCTCATATGATTGGAGTCGAAGAGGACGAATTCAAAGAATTGATGCGCCTTTATCTTGTCCTCCACAGTGATCACGAGGGAGGAAATGTCTCGGCTCACACCACCCACCTCGTTGGCTCTGCTCTCTCAGATTGTTATTATGCACTTTCTGCAGGGATGAACGGTCTTGCCGGGCCTTTGCACGGACTCGCCAATCAGGAAGTTCTGCGCTGGATAATGGATTTGATGGAGAAACTGGGAGGTGTCCCCACTAAAGAGCAACTCAAACAATATGTCTGGGACACACTTAATTCCGGTCAGGTTATCCCTGGTTATGGACATGCAGTGCTTCGTCAAACCGACCCCAGGTATATCGCCCAGCGTGAATTTGCCCTCAAGCATCTCCCCGATGATGATATCTTCAAGGTGGTGAGTGCGCTTTATGAAATTGTGCCTCCCATTCTTCTCGAACAGGGTAAGGCAAAGAACCCATGGCCAAACGTAGATGCACATTCAGGCTGCCTGCTTTATCACTACGGGATAAAGGAGTTCGATTTCTACACTGTTTTCTTTGGCGTTTCGCGTGCTCTTGGAGTACTTTCCTCGCTCATCTGGGACAGAGCCCTTGGTCTAGCCATTGAAAGACCGAAGAGTGTGACCACAGACTGGATTGAAGAACAGGTTAAGAAAGCAGCAAGCTGAGTGATTAAATCTGAGTTAGGGGGGAGATTAGCTCCCCCTCCTCTGCGAGCTCCTAAAATTTCAATTCCTAATAAAAATTCTATTTCCTATTCCTCGGCAAAGGAAAAGAACTTCAAAACTTCAACAAAATCATTACTAGTGAAGGAAACAGACCTCTCACCCGTTCTCTTGGCTCCAGGGATCCAGCTTGCTCTCTCCGCATAACCTTCTTCAACATAAACAACCTCCAGGGTAAAGGGATGGTTGAGCTTGTAAGGCTTGAAATCTTTGAGCCTTCTTAAAGCTTCGCTGGTTTTCTTCCTGATGAGCTCCTGTGCCTTTTGAGGATGGAGCATGCGGGCTGCCTTTCCGATTCCTTCCTTTACGGCCACAGTCTCCACCTCGCCGAAGAGCTCTTTAGCCTGTTTGCAAATAGCCAAGTCTCCTGCTACCAGCACTACTGGAACTCCAAAATGTCCAGCTATGGCTCCATTTATTCCAGCCTCAGGCATCCTCTTTCCATTAAGGATGAGGTCGAAGATTCTTCCTGTCATGGTGTGTTTCAGAACGGCATCAGGTGTTCCAGCTCGGGCATGATAACCTACAAAAATCACAGCATCAAATGTCTCGTCTATCCCCTCCATCATCGAAAATGGACCACCAGACCAGTCACGAATGAGGTCTGCTTCTCTTCGAAGAAGGTCGGGAAGAATGTTCCTTCCGCTTCCATGAGAATCGCGGACAAGAATTTCAGTTGCTCCTGCCTCAAGCGCTCCCTCTATGGCTGCATTTGCTTCCTCTGTCATCAACTTGCGAAAAAGAGGATAATCCTTGCCATCACGGCTCACATCCTCCCAGTGAATCACTCCTGCAACACCCTCCATGTCAACGGAAATAAAGACCTTCAATCCTTTCTGCGACTCCTCGGCAAATGAAAAAATCATCGCCATGAAAACAATAAGCCAAAAAACACAAGCTTTCTTTTTCATCGCCTCTCCTCTCTCAATGTTTCGATTTGAATTCAGGGTTTTTCTGAATTTCATTTAGTTCTTAATGCCCTCATGATAGAAAATAGTCAATTCTTAGTCAATAAGAATCAGAAAAAACTCTTTTTAATGGAATTAACTCATTCAATTAACGCCCCAATCTCGACGAAAAATCTTGGTTGCTTCCCCTTAAAAACTTCAAAATATCCCTTAGGCTCGACAAGTTCATCGAAAGTAAAGCAAAATAGATAAAATAGATTTTTTTTAACATTGAGCAAAAGATGTGGTATATTTTAAAACTAAGAATAATTCAAAGGTTAAGATTTTGATGATTAAGAAAAAAGATATGTTTTCCTTCCCTTAATTTAATTCCTCAAGGAGAAAATTTGATGCTTTATAAATTGTGCCTCATAGGTTGCGGGAATGTAGGTCAGGGGCTTTTAGAGATACTCCATCAAAAGGCGAATTTCCTTAAAAGGATGTATGATTTTGAAGTGAAGGTTGTAGCCATAAATGATAAACTCAAAGGCTCGCTCATCCTACCTGAAGGGATTCAACTTGAAAAAATCCTTAAAATCTTAAAAGAAGGGAAAAAAATAAGCGATTACAAAGAAGGAAACCTAGAAAGAAATAAAGAACTTGAAGCTCTGGAGACGATTGAAAGGTGCGATGCTCAGATTGTTGCCGAGCTAACCTATACTGACATAAAAACTGCTGAACCAGCCACAAGTCACATAAAAAAGGCTCTCGAAACAGGAAAACACGTAGTCACTTCTAACAAGGGGCCGGCCGCACTCCATTACCGACAATTAAGCGCCCTGGCAAAAAGGAAAGGAGTATTTTTCAAGATTGAAGGAACGGTGATGAGCGGAACCCCTGTTTTTAACCTTTTTGAAAATTGCTTAACAGGAAATTCAATAAAGGAAATAAAAGGAATCCTAAATGGAACCACAAACTTCATCCTTTCCAAAATGGAAGAAGAAGGAATGGAATATCTCGATGCCCTGAAACTTGCTCAAAGCCTTGGTTATGCCGAGGCTGACCCGAGTGCAGATGTAGAGGGCTATGATGCCCTGGCTAAAGTTGTCATCCTTGCCAATGTCCTCCTCCAAGGAGAAATAAAGCCTTCAGAGGTAAGAAGGGAAGGAATAACTTCAATCACTAGGGAAGAGGTAAAAAAAGCAAGAGAAGAGGGATTTCGTTACAAACTAATAGGTTCTGCAAAAAGAAAGGGGACCAAAATCGAAGCTTCTGTAACTCCCCAAAAGCTGCCTCTTCAAGACCCCCTGGCCCAGGTGATGGGAGCCCAAAATGCCATAACATTTGAGACTGACCTGATGGGAAAAATAACCATCCACGGACCAGGAGCAGGAAAAATCGAGACAGGTTATTCAATCCTGAGCGACATGCTCTCTATCCATCGTGCTCTCTGCACGAAATAATTTAATTAAGGAAAATGATGATAAGAGCTTACGCATCATCTTCAAATTAGGGAGAAAAAGGAGGAGGGAAATGCATTTCAAGCTTCTTAGCCCGATAGACCTCAAGGCCATGGATGCCTTGCTTGAATCTTATGGAGGAGCAAAAGAAATTTCTAAGAAGATAGAATCGATGAAGGATTACCAGAAGCGTAAACGAGTGGCGGAGGAAAAAGGATATGGAGAGATGCTAGAAAAGGCTGAAGAATACGTAAAATCCTTTGCCAAGGTCGAAGATTTCATCGAAGAAAAAAAAATAAGGATAACGAAAAAGGGAATCTGTACCACTCAAGTCTCTGGATTCCAGTCCGCTCGACCAACTTTTCATGCCCTAAAAATGATTGCTGAAGATGGAAAAATTCTCTTTCCTGCTGAAATGATCTCTGTGGTGCCTCTCACAGATTACTATGTTTATGGTGGAGAGCTTATAACTACCCTTGCCATGGCGGAAAACATCCTTAAGGCAAGTAAATTCTGCAGCACAAACCTCCTCGGGACCCCGCTTCCTGAAGCTCGTTTTAAGAGAGTAGAAAAGGTCACAGGAGAAAAATTTGAGCGCAGAGACCTTGGAAATGGCATGAGTCAGGTCATCCTCAAAAACATGGGAACTCTTTTCGGAAATCTGGGAGGGGTGGAGGTCGGAAACAACAATCATCTCCTTTATCTCGACGGAATCACCAGGGCTTCTCTGGAGACAGGGGCAAATTTCTTCCTCAACCCCAGCTGGTCAACGATCGTTGCCGCCTGCTATTATGCCCGAGAAATTCCTAATCTCTCCTTCAAGATTTCGATGCTTCTTTCCACTCAGAATGCAATCCAATTCAGAATGCTTCTCAACATCATCAAGGAATATCTCCGGGATGATGGAACCACTCCCATCTACGAAATAAACATAGGAAATGCAGCCTCTGCCGAGACATTCATCCGGTGTACCAGAGAATTAGAGGAATCTGGACTTCCCAAAATCTACCTCGCGGCCCATCTGAGAATAAATTCAGATTTAGGGATGGCTGATTTCAACTGGACAGAGAATGCCTTTCGAGTGCTAGAAGCTGGTTGTGATTTAACCATAAAATATGAAAGCGATGGGGAGAGAAGACCCTATGATACCATGGAGGCCTATTTCCTCTCGGATGAGGAGAGGAACGAGAAAGCCGAAATCATTGGGGATGTGATCTACCATAAGTGTCTCCGCTGTGACAGAGACGCAAAGGAAATATTGCTCAGGGGCCACGAAGTAAAATTTGCTGGAATTTCTTCAAAATCTTGAACGAAAAAAGGAATGACAAATGGACCTGGGAATCAAGGATAAAGTAGCCCTTGTTACGGCTTCAAGCCGAGGTCTGGGAAAATCAATTGCCAAGCGCCTGGCCCAAGAAGGCTCCATCGTTGCCATTTGTTCGAGAAACGAAGAGAGAATTTTCAAGGCAAGAGATGAAATTAAGGAAGAAACGGGTCAAAGGGTGAAAGCCTTTATCACCGATGTTAGAGAAAAAGCCCAGATTCTCAAAATGGTAAGAGAAATTGTAGATGAGCTGGAAAAGATTGACATCCTGGTTACAAACTCTGGAGGACCCCCTTCGGGACTATTCGATGAATTCGAAACCGAGGACTACAGGGAAGCTCTTGAGCTTAACCTCTTGAGCACGGTGAACCTCTGTTATGCAGTCATTCCTTCGATGATGAAGAATAGGTGGGGAAGAATCATAATGATGACTTCTGTGGCAGCAAAACAACCCATAGATAACCTAATCCTCTCCAATACCGCAAGGTCAGGAGTGCTGGGATTCATGAAATCCCTCTCGAATCAGCTCGCCCCCCATGGAATAACCGTCAATTCTGTTTGTCCTGGATACATTCTCACTGAGAGGGTCGAAGAGCTAGCCAAAGCCTACGAAAAGAAGGGAAAAGGAACTGTGGAAGACTTTTACAGAGGGGTTGAAAAAAGCATCCCTTGCGCAAGGTTGGGAAGACCAGAAGAAATTGCTATGGCGGTTGCTTTCCTTGCTTCAGAATGTGCAGCTTATATCACAGGAGTGGCACTTCAGGTCGATGGAGGCTTCATCAAAGGAATTTTTTAGATTGCTCAAAAATTTGTGGCATAAATATCTTAAGAAGAGGGAAAAATGAAGAAAGATTGGATAAAAGAATGGGATGAAACTCCTTATCCAGAGATGATAAGGAAACTTCCTCAAATAGAGACACCTCTTGAAGAGGTAAGGGGATGGGTCATTCAGAGCCCTTCCCAGCAGGTCGTTTTTTTTGACTTACCTGAGGGAGGGAGCGTCCCGCCGCACTCTCATTGTAGCCAGTGGGGAATTGTGGTCGAAGGCAAGATGAAGCTCACTATTGGAGAGAAAACCGCTATTTATCAGAAAGGAGATTGGTATTTTATCCCTGAAGGTGTGGTCCATTCAGCAACCTTTCTCACCAGGGTCCAGGTGATAGATGTCTTCGACGACCCCGCAAGATATAGAAAAAAGGGTTGAAGATGGAATTTTCGTTTGCCAAAATCATGAAGGATTTTGAAGGTTATACCATCGGGAAGATGATGGCTTACCTTGATGACCCAGAGATCATTTCTTTTGCAGGAGGCCTGCCCAATCCAGATGTCTTCCCTTTAGATATTATCCAGGAAGCTTGTGCAAGAGCCCTCAAGGAAGACTGGAGGCATGTTCTCCAATATACTTCTGTTCCAGGAGAAAAAAAATTAATCGAGGCAATAATTGAATATTTGAAGAAGGATGATATCCACATTACCCCCGAAAACATAATCATTACCTCTTCAGGTCAGCATGGTCTTGACCTCGTGGGGAGGTTATTTCTTGAACCGGGGGACCTAATCGTCACCGACCTCCCCACTTTTGGAGGTGCACTGGCTGCATTCGAGATGGAAGATGCGCACTACCTTGCCTGTCCAATAGAAGAAGATGGCTCTGATGTGAGAGGCATGGAGCGGGTGATTTCAGAAAGTATTAGCAAGGGGAAAAAACCCAAGTTCATCTATGTTGTCCCTGATTTCCAGAATCCTTCAGGAATAACGATGAGTCTTGAAAAAAGGAAGTCCCTACTTAGGATCGCAAAAAAGTTCGAGATCCCCATTGTCGAGGATAGCCCCTACAGGGAACTTCGCTATAGAGGAGAAACAATCCCTTCTATCTACTCTCTAGATAAAAACGAAGGCAATGTGATTGGTGTCTACACCTTCTCCAAAATTCTCTGTCCTGGGCTTAGGGTCGGGTTCAACATCGGACCAGAGGAGGTAATCAGGAAATTTTCTTTCATCAAGGGAGGAAATACCCTCAACACTCCCAAGCTCAATCAGGATATCTGTGCTGCCTTCCTCAAAGAATATGATCTTGAGGCTCATTTTAAGAGAACAAGAAGATATAACTTGGAGAAATTAGACTTTTTCCTTAAAATACTTGAGGAAACTTTTCCTCCTCAAAGCGAAGTAAGATGGACAAAACCTGAAGGGGGGCTTTTCCTATGGATAGAGATGCCTGATGGAATAAATACGAGTGAACTTTTTTATCGAGCAATCGCGGAAAAGGTCGCTTTTGTTCCCGGAGAAGTGCTCTATCCAAAAGGTTTCCGCAAATTTAATGCCATGCGGATAAACTTCTCCTTTCCCAGCAAAGAGCAGATTGTGGAGGGAGTGAAGAGGCTGAGTTTGGCAATAGTCAAGGAAAGGGGAAAGTAAAAAACAAAGAGCGCTTAATCCAATTTTTTGGATTAAATCCAATAAATTGGATTTTTAGTAGCTTTAATTAGCTTGTTAAATTTATAATACATTGATTATAAAAAAGATAAAAAAAAGTTTTCCTGGCATGTTTATTGCATTTTATATCTATAAGGGGCGGTTCAATAAATAACCGACAGCCATTTGATGAGACTAAGGAGGTGAAAATCAAGAGGTAAGCGAATCATCTAATTTAATGGAGGAGTGGCAAATTAAAATCGATTAAGGATTTAAGAGCCACTCTTGGGTAAATAAAGGCTCGTAATCTAAAAAAAACGAGCAAACTCATCTAACAACTTGAAAAGGAGGAAAAAAGATGAGTAAAAAAATTAAAAAATCCTTGTTGATTCTACTTTTAGTCTTTGGGATTACTTCAATCTCTTTGGCTCAAAGACAAACTGGCTCTATTGCAGGAACGGTTAAAGATGAAGAGGGAATTGGATTACCTGGTGCTTCAGTCACGGTATCCAGCCCTGCCCTGATGGGTACAAGCACTTTCGTCACCACAGAAGATGGGGATTTCAGGTTTCCAGCCTTACCTCCAGGGACCTATTCCATAAAAGTAGAACTTCAAGGATTCAAAACAGTAATTAGAGAAGGAGTGATAGTTCATGTAGGAAAAACAACTTCAGTCACTGTGACTCTTGAGCCTGCAGCCATAGAAGAACAAGTCACGGTCGTCGCCGAGTCTCCCATGGTAGACGTCTCTTCTTCCAAGGTCTCGGTAAGTTACACCACAGACCTCATCAAAAACATCCCCATGGGAAGAGACCTTTACGACCTCATAAGCTCAGCACCTGGAGTTGTGTCTGAAAATGTTACTTACAGAAGGACCGCTTCTACCCATGGTTCTACAGTAAGGGGAAATCAGTATTCCTTTGATGGATTCATGATGAATGACCCTGTAGTCAGCTATCTGGCCACTAACATCAATTTCGACGCCTTTGACGAAGTCGAAATGGAACTCTCAGCCCATCCAGCAGAAGTAGGTCAGACAGACGGCGCTTACATCAATGTAGTTACTAAATCCGGAGGAAATAAGCTAAGTGGATTGACCCAATTTTACTATACCCATGAAAAACTCTCGGATACCAATTTTACCGAAGACCAGATCAGAACTCTGAGGGCTCTCTCGCCAATAGCTCCCTCTGGAGAATCGACAATTGCTCCTCCCAAGACGCTTAGAGACCTGGATACTTCCTTCCAGTTAGGAGGGCCCATAATCAAGGATAAAATCTGGTTCTTCGGAGCCTTCCGCTATTTTGACTGGAATAGGCACTATGCCGGATTCGTCGACCCCGCTACCTCTGATCCTGTGGATGTAACTCATAAGGAGTGGAATGCGCAGGGTAAACTAACCTTCCAGGTAACAAGCAACATCCGCCTCACAGCTAATTATTACAGAACCTACATCAATGAACCTTATTTCACCCTTGACGTTAGTCCCTATGCCTTGCCCGAAGCCTGTGCTGCCTGGGAGGGGGAGCATAGCGATGTAATCTACGGCAAATTAAACTGGGTCATTGACCAGAATACATTTGCAGATGTGCGAGTAGGTTACATCAACCGTTACTTTCCTAATTTATTTCAAGATGAGCTAGGTCCTCAGTTTGATTACGGAATTTATGCAAACCCCCATATTGATTTGTCCACTGGATTCTACTATGGGACATCAAGATTCAGCGAAATTTACAATCGTGGAAGATGGGAATTCCTGGCAAGCCTCACCAGATTCATGGATAGTGTCCTGGGTGGAGACCATGAATGGAAGTTCGGGTTTGAGCATGAAAGAGCAAGCTCAACCTGGGAAACTTGGCTTCCTGAAGAACCAGGCGCGCGCTTCCTGACGGTCAATTACAAATACATGTGGGAAGACTGGGGTGTTCCTTATGGCTATGTAAGTGCCTTTGCGGTTGGAAGAAACCACCATGATTCAGACGAACTGAATAGAATGCACCGCTGGAGTGCCTATCTCCAGGACTCATACACAATTGCCGATAGACTCACCATCAATGCCGGGGTCCGCTGGGATTATAGCTATGGCATAATTCCTGCTCAAACCAATACCGGAAATCCCTTCTGGCAGAACATAATTGACAGCACGACTCATCTCACTGGAGATGAATGGGCAGAAATGGGTTATCCTGAACTATCCGGTTATCTCGTCTGGCAGACAAATCCCCAGCCTCATTATTTCAAGCCCAAAGAATATCCTGAATACAAAGACTATATGACCTGGAATACTCTATCGCCAAGACTAGGGATAACCTATGACCCCTTTGGCGACGGAAAAACAGCCATAAGGGCAAGTTATAGCCGGTATACAGAGATGATGATGATTCAGTTTACCTCGCTTCCCAACCCCAACTACATTCATACGGGCGATTTCCACTGGTATGACCTGAATCATAACAACTGGCCTGATGTTACCGACTTCTACGAATTTGTCTGGCTCGCCAATGAAGAAGACCCGCAGACAGGTCTCCCTGATCTAAGCAAACAGGTCGACCCTGACCTCAGACCGCCGCATGTGGATGAGGTGACTTTTGGGATCACGAGGGAAATACTTCCTGAGTTTTCTCTAGGCATCACCTATATCCGCAAATGGGAGAGAGACATCATCGAGTCTTTCAAGAGACCAGATGTAGAGACAGTGTGGACAGAAGGATCAATTTCTGAACCCGGAGAAGATGGCATCTGGGGAACAGCCGACGATAATACTTTCCCGATTTATTTTGGGAGCGGAGATTCTCCTACAACCTGGACCACAAACATAGATGGAAAAAATGGAAAACCCCTAGCGGAGAGAAACTATCAGGGCCTTGAGTTCATCGTCAATAAGAGGATGTCAAACAAGTGGCAGTTCTTTGGGTCAATAGTGGTGAGCAAGGCAGAGGGAAACATAGGTCAGAGTTATGGGGCAAGTTATGGAGGAAGCGGAGCATTCGTCAACCCCAACAGCTTGACAAACGCCTATGGCAGACTAAACATGGATAGACCGCTGGTGATAAAACTCTCCGGAACCTACCAGGCACCTTATGGATTCAACATAAGCGCTTTCTACACCTACATGAGTGGATATCCCTGGAATAGAACTGTCAGAGTCTATTATCTTGACCCGTGGTATTCATATCGCACCGTAAATGTCGAGACACCAGGCACAAGAAGAGAACCCCACAGAGATAATCTCGACCTCAGGATTGAAAAGACCTTCAATCTTAGCGGCATTCAGCTCGGCTTTTTCCTAGATATTTTCAATGCCCTAAATAACGGTTACATCAGCTACTATCACGGATATGCAGGCAGGGTGTACGCCAACAGGCCAGGTCGCTGGGTCCCCAACAGCCGCTACTTGAATGAAGTCTCCAGCTTAAATAACCCCAGGGTCTTCAAGTTAAGCGCAAGACTCTCCTTCTAATCTAAACCCAAAAAAATTAAGTCCGGCGCCGTTTTTATAAAGGGCGCCGGACTTATTTATCTATATTTCAACATTTTACATATAACTCAAAATAAATAGAGCCTCACTTACATTTTTCCCTCTTATCAGCCCTAAATCAAAATATTGGACGCTGGATTTAGAATTAAAAACCCTAATTTAAAACCTAAGATAAATAAAGCCTTTTGTAAGAGACGATAAACTATCTCCCCCTAAATTCACTTAACTATAAGAAAGGAAACGAGCTTGGTTTTAAAGTTTAAAGAATTAATTTATTATGATATATTGATAATTGAAAAAAGATTTTTAATCCAATGGGTTTTCTTATAAGGTTGCTGGTAAGGATAAGGAGTCAATTGAAACCTTAAAAAAATTTTTAGAGCTCTCTTCTCCAGATGATTCCGAAAGAAGAGAAATCGCTCGTAAGTTCATATCTTTAATGCAAAGGTAATTAATAAAGTGTCAG
>CAYSCS010000075.1:0-57907 GCA_964429695.1 uncultured Eubacteriales bacterium | reverse complement strand
CCAGGCTAACATGAAGCTAGTAAGTAAAGAGAGGATAGGCAGTCGGGTGAGAAAAAGGTATGACCTGGCTAAAACGCCCTACCAGAGATTATTAGGATCGCCAGGGATAAGTCCGGAGCAGAAGAATGGCCTTTGGAAGACCTACGAGGAGCTGAATGTGGTAGAGATAAAGACAGAGATAGAGAGACTCAAAGGCAAGCTGTGGCGGCTCCAAAGAGATACTGCATGAATTTTCGTATAGATTCTTACGTGAGGCACTAGGGGACTTTTTATATAAGAAATCCTTTTGTCCTATTTTCACTATTTAGATTACCTTTAACCTTTCACAAACTCCTCTTTCTCTCCTTCATTTTCCCTTCTTGTAATAAATCTCAGGATTACCGGGTGTCGAATCATACCACACCACATGGAGGTTGTTATTTGAATCTATGGCTATGGCGGGGTAGGCGGAGTTGCCTGAAGTCCAGGTAAGCCTCTTCGTAGCGCCTCAGTCTGAAAAACAGATGCCTGAAGGACAAATTAGCCAGATTGCTATCAAAATAATTAAAAAAAGTTTTTTCTCCTACCCCCTCCTGACTCTAAATATGATTGAGATTATAAGATTAATCCTGAGTCAAAAATAGAACTATTATCTCCAGCGCTTATCCCCTAATTATCTTAAATTTAAAAATTTATAGGATAAAAGTTATCTTCTCTCCCCAAATTTTTTTACCTCCAAAATAATTTGGTTAAAATTTAAATCAAACTTAAATAATTTGTTAATTTGCTTACTTTAACGTTTTTTATAAGAATACGCTTCTCTATAGAAGGTGTCAAGATTTTTTACAGGCTTAGGACATTAGTGAAAGTTTTGCTTTCTTATTTATTTTCCCTCGGCAATATGCTCATCCAGGGCGTGAGTTTATCCAGAGCCTGATGGGACCGGATTTAATTTCAGGTACATGTCCACTGCTCCACTTGCCGATTGTGCTCTTCCAGGTTAAGATCTACATCATAGGTAAGATGAAGATGTGATCTATCTCCACCAGGGAGTCTATTGTGTGCTAGATTGCCCTTGGAAACGAAATTTTAAATTAGGGAGGTGCTCGAATGTATTGGATGGGTATTGACCATCATGCGCAATACTCTCAGATCACGGTTCACGACGAAGAGGGCCGATAGCTAAAGGCTGGACGTGTATTCAACACCAAGAGCGAAGTGATGAGATTTCTAGAAGGGCTGGAGGGTGTAGAAGCGATCGCCAAAGCTCGGATCAAGGTAGATAAGCGGGACTCTCGGATATTGGCTCATCTCTTCCGAACGGCGCTAATTCCTGAGGTTTAGCGGAAGGGAAAGGAGAATCGGGAGAGCCAACTGGTTTGGCGCCAAAGGTTTTTTTCCGTCCAGATGCTGAATCGGGTGAAGAATCGGCTCTCGACGCTTCTGGCACAGCAGGGAGATAAGAGCCTAGGTCAAGGAGCTTTTGAGGAGGAAGGGGAAGGAGTTTTTAAGAGGGCTTAGATTAGGGGAACCGACTCAGAGGAACCTTTCCTCTCTTTTGGCCAGTTACGATCATCTTGAGGAAAAGAGCAAGGAATCGGATAGGCTTGAGAAGGGGCTTTATTGTCAGATGAAGGAAGCCCAGGGGGTGAACACAGTAGCCGGGTTTGGGGAATTTTTTTCTGTGCTTGTGGCGAAAGAGATAGCTGATCTCTAGAGGTTTGAAGATTCAGGTAAGCTTCATGCCTCTGCAGGGGTCATTCCTTCCACTCACAGCTCTGGGGAGAGGAGTTATCAGGGGAAGATCGTCAAGCAAGGGAATCGCTGGCTACGCTGGGCGGATTTTGACATCAGACTCTTTTATGAGCGGTTAGCCCGCAGGAAAGGAGCCAACGTGGCTAAAGTGGCTATGGCCAGGCGGCTCTTAATGATCATTTATCGTGTCTTAAAAGAAGAGCGTGTTTATATACCATATAAGCTCCAGACAAAAAGGGAATCTTGTAAAAGTCTTAGCAGAAATTTTATTTCGGGCTCGCTCGGAGGTTAAGGGACCGAGAGCTGAGGTTAGCGTGTGTGCGGACTTAAGCTTAGGGTTAAGGGCACGGAGAGAAGGCTGGTTCACAAGACCCAGGAAGAAAAAAAGAAGAAGAAAAAGAAAAGAGGCTAGATAGAAATTTCTTGCATCACATCATCATTGAAGACCTTTCTTATCATCTCCGCCCAGCCCTTAGAAAGGATGGGCCGGAGCTCCTCCTCCATCCGGAGAGGGAAAGCTTCCAGGCTTGCCTTTTTGACCTTCTCCCGATGTGCATTCGAATAGAGACCGAAGTAAAGAATTTTGACCTGGGCCTTTTCCGGGATATGAGAGACGACTCTGGCGATAAACTCCAGAAAATCGATCTGCTCCAAATCTTCCGGCTTTTCTCAATCTCAGTATCAGACTTTCCCCTTTCGTTCATCAAAGGAGAGGCGTTCCGGGGATAAAAGAGGAAGAATCATGTATTTGCCGATTATCTCAGCCTCTTCCCTGATTTTGGCCATGACCTAGCTGTGGAGCGAAAAACCCGAGTTCCGCCATCCTGCGATCTTCTCCACCATGGCCTCAGAGATGAGCCCCTGGCGAAGGAGAAGAGCGAAAACTTCGTGGAAGAAGAACTCGGCGATCAGGCCATTTTGGAACTCCACGAGATGATGAAATATCCCGTGCTGGTGCTCGCCGCCCTCGGTCACAAGGAGGTGGAGATGAGCATGGAAATTAATCCTATCTCCTGAAGTCTGAATGACACCCACAACCATAACCCCCGGGTGAAGCTCTGTGCCAGTTGTGGCCTGGAAGTATTTGAAGAGAGCCTGGACGGCTGCCTGGCAATGGTACTCCAAAAGCTGGCGCTTGTACTTAGAGAATATCCGCAGCACCTTGAGGATGGTGAAGACCACCTGGCGGTGAGGGACCGAAAGAAGAAGCTCCTCCCTCATCCACTCACCTTACTTTTCAAGGCACTTCGCATGGCGCGATGGGCAAAATCCGCGGCTACAACATGAGAACATCGCTAACCTCTCTTCCATACATGAAGACAACGGATGCGGGCGAACCCGCACTTTGGGTTGCCGCAGTGGAGATAAAGCTCGACGACTTCCTTGATGACAGGACGGAAGTAACCGTACTCCTCCTCGAAGCGGCTATCATACTCGGCCCGGAACTTGTCAAAATAATGGAACATCACCCGGTAGAGCACGGTACGTTCCGGATGTCGGGGACGATAGATTCCTGCCACAGCAGGGAAGAATATCCAGGAAACAGGCCAGAAGAGTGTACTTGCTCATTTTCCCCTAAAAACGACTGGATGGAGACAGGCTCAATCGATCAGAATCGTTAACAGAAGTTGGCCAAAAGAACATCGCCGTTCCAACCCCGGTTGACATCTTCGCATCGAATAAGTATTAAGCCCTTGTATTCCTCCATGAGCTGCTCCAAGCGGCTCTTCCGAACGTTTCCGGCGATCGTGGGGTCGAGAGGATTATAAATTGTCTCCTCACGATGACTTTCTCATCACAGGGAAAATTGGTTCCGGAAAAATATCCATCTGAGGTTCGCCAGAGGCACTGGTTTTTTCAGACCAAGTTCGAGTCGGGCAATCTCGTTTGTCTTAAATTCGTCACTCCGCCAGTCATTGGCATAGGCTCCGTTGTTATCAGTGCTCATGGATCGGACGAAGTCGTCGATGGAGCTGGCATACTGGGCAACCTGGCTGGCCCGAACAAACTCTGGTATGCCCTCTTCCTTGAACCCTGAGTGCATCCACATGGTGGTTTCCGGAGAAAGGATGCCGGCGCTGTTTATAACTAAATCATCACCGCTATGGATGAAGCGAGGGTAGGAATCCATGAGAATCCGGTGACCTTTAGCTGGAATAATATCGGCGATAATATTCCTCCGTTCGCTGACGATATAATCAACCCAGGCTTTATAGCCCATCACAATCATGCCATCTTCGATATAGCTGCCCGTGGCAATAAAGGCACTGCAATAAGCAGGGGCTTTGTTCTCGAGCGGGCTCACTTCCGCTTTTGTATCCAAATAAGGAATATAGTACCCGGCCAGCTCCATCCAACCATTGAGGGCTGTGAGGTTGTAAACATCGTAGCTGGCATTGGGGAGCCATGTTTTCATTCCCCTGACGATTCCATCAATTTCTTCCTGGTATTGAGGGTCGAGTTTTGGCCAGAACATCCGGGATGCGGCCTCGGGGAAGAAATCCCAATCTCCACCGGCAGATTTGGGCAGAAACATGGCAAACATCCGAAGGGCATCGTCAATTTCAGCAGCAAATTGATAGTCTTGCAGAAAACCGATTTGGCCGGGTTCTCCCTCGAGGTGAACAAGAATCCATCCGTTCGTGTCCTGGCGGTGTGAATTCTTCAGTTGGACGGCGAGGTCAGTTTAGGCAGGCTTTTTGCAGGCAATGAGGCCGGCCCATAGAAAACCGCAGAGAAGGAGTCCGACAAAGCATTTCTTTTTTTATGACTCCCTCTGTCAGTTTTGAGATAAAACAAACAGGCTTAAAAATTATGTCATAAAGCCAATAGAGACATCTCCACCGGCACCAAATATCTTCGGCGGAAAACAGGAGGATGACCCGCCAACCTAAAGACAGAGAAAACTTGGAAGATTTGTGGGGTCTGAACATGGACATCAATGCCGTTGTGACCCTTGAAAACAAACTCAACATATTTGGGCACATCGGTATCGAAGCACAAGCCACTTGGGATCACATATTATTGATATCTAGAGATTTCGCTAACCTCAAACCCACTGAATAGGCATGGCTTTTTAGGCCCTCACTTTGAGCTAGCCGCTGGGCAAGAGGGCCAACGCGCCTTACACCTTCTTCACTGACTTTCAAGGTGGAAACAATCTTTACAAAATCTCCTCCGTTTAGTCCACCACGATAACGGGCCGTTCGGCCGGTGGGCAGGATATGATTGACTCCTCCACAATAATCGCCGATGGCCTCAGGAGACCAAGAACCGACAAATAAAGCTCCGAAATGTTTAAGACGGGAAATCAATCGATGAGGATTTTTGACCTGAAGTTCTAAATGCTCGGGGGCCTTGGTATTAGCCACCTCAATCGCTTCTTCGAGGGTCGAAACGATAACGACTAAGCCATTATTCCTCAGGGCGTTTTCTGCCACTTCTCCGGGAGAGATTTTCCTTAAAACTTTCTCCATCCACTTTTCAACTTCATCCGCCAGCTCATCATTCATAACCACGAGAATACATTGGGCGTCCTGGTCATGCTCAGCTTGGGCTACCAGGTCGGCGGCAATGAATTCGGGATGAGAGCTCTCATCAGCAATAATCATGATTTCAGTAGGCCCGGCTAAACAGTCAAGTCCGACCTCACCAAAGACAAGCCTCTTAGCTTCGCGCACGTACTTATTGCCCGGGCCAACGATTTTATCCACAGGTTTTACAGTTTCTGTTCCCCACGCTAAAGCTCCAATGGCCTGAGCTCCTCCAATTTGGTAGACTTCTCTAACTCCTAAAAGTGACGCCACTCCTAATACTAAATCATTTTGTCCCCTTTCTATCGCTGGGGGTGTACAAACTACAATTTCCTTGACACCGGCAACTTGAGCTGGCACTACTCCCATAACTAGCGAAGAAAAGAGGGGATATCTCCCTCCTGGAACATAGACTCCCACCCTCTCTAAAGGAATTATCTTTCGACCTGCCCAAATTCCGGGCTCGATTTCGATCTCTTTGTCTTGAAAATTACTCAACTGCATCTCAACTCCTTTTTTCAAAACAGAGGCCATTGCTAAAACATCATCTTTTAGACTCACCGGTAGGTTTTCTCTGGCAGCATCTAAAGTTTCTTCTGGAACGCGAATTTGATGAAGTTTCACCCCATCATAGATGAGAGTAAACTCCTGAAGAGCTTTATCGCCGTGTAGCCGTACTGATTCCAATATCTGGCTTACTCTTTCTCTAACCTCAAAATTTGATTGTTGTCCTGGGGGCACCTTCTGATTTTCACTCTCTCCGAGCTTATTCCGTGGGCTGGATTGTCCTCGTTCCATCCATTGTTTAGCAGCCTGAGCACCGATTATCCTTTTCAATCTTATCATCTTATTCCTCCAGAAATTTTCTTGCTTTGAACTCTCAACTAACTACTTTTATCTTCTCCTGAATTCCAAAGGCCAACTCTCGCCTCCTTTTTCTCCTATAGAACAACAAATTAAATCACCACTTATCCTCATCGGTCACTACTCAGCTTTGTCGAACCAGTTTCCATTTCTACCTGCTCAGCTTTACCTCTCACCCATTAATTAGCTGCCAACTTCTGGCACGCTCTTCTTCAAAGGCGAGAGCGCCTCCGCCTTCTTAACTCCCTCAAAACATCTTGCCAGTGAACCCCTTTTTTTGCTAAGAAAACCAAAAGAAAATAGACGACATCTGCGGCTTCCCAGATCAACTCTTCTTTATTTTGAGCGATTAGGAGCTCCTGGATTTCTTCATTCAATTTGGACTTGTTTTCCTCCATAGACAGGGAGGCGGTGTAAGAATCCGGCGCAGCCGTTGAAAGGCGATTTTCAATCGTATCAAAAAGTTCTCCCAGATTGAATTCCTTGCCACCAAAACAAGAATACCGGCCTGTATGACAGGCCGGCCCCAAGGGGCGAACGGTTATAAGAAGAGAATCTCCATCACAGTCGGTCCTCACCCGGATAAACATTTGTTTATTTCCTGAGGTCTCGCCTTTTCGCCACAAACATTTTCGACTCCTGGAATAATACCATACTTCCCCGGTCCTGAACGTTCTTCTTAAGGATTCCCTAGAACTATAAGCTAATGTTAAAACTTGCTCGTTTTGATCCACGGCGATCGTGGGAATGAGGCCATTCTCTGCCTTTTCCCAATTCACCGTAGCTAAAAAAGCCTCACTAAGAGGGAGAGTTTTGGTATAAAGAGCCATCCCGATTTGCACATTAAGGCCCGCTTGGGAAAAAATCTGAATATCTTCAATTGTAGATATCCCCCCTGCCGCTGTAATCAAGATAGAAGTCTGAGAAGCCATTCTCAAAATTCGACCTCGGTCGGGGCCCTGGAGTAATCCTTCTCGATCGACACAAGTTAAAAGAATCTCTCCTGCATATTTTTCGACCTCAGGGATAACCTCTTCTGGCTTAAAATTTGTTTTCCTTTGCCAGCCCTCAACCACTATTCTTCCTTGAGAGTAGTCCAAAGCCACGATAATTCGTTCTCGTCCCGATTGTTTCTTGAGTTGACTCAGGAAATTACAGTCTAAACCTATCGAATTTTTTCGCGAAATCTGAAAGGCTCGAGTCCCAATGATAATTTTCTCGGCCCCAAAAGAAAGAACTTGGGCTGCTTTTTCAAGACTTCTTATCCCTCCGCCAACTCGCGCTGGATAATAACTGCATATTTTTTTTATTAATTCCAGATTCTCTCCTTTTCCCATGGCCGCATCCAGGTCGATCACAGCCAGCTCACCATAACGAGAGAATTCCTGGGCAAGAGAAAGGGGGTCATCGTGGACAATGGCTAATTTTTTCCCCTGAACGAGTTGAACAGCCTGGCTGTGGCTAAGATCAATCGAGGGAATAATCATCTCACACCTTTCTTGCTTCTAATAAGGTTGCCTCTTAATAAGTTATCTCTATCTAAAAACCAAGCTCTAAAACTCACCGAACTTTAACTCCTTTGTGAGTAAGGTATTTTTTTATTTTTTTGATCGTGACATGGTTAAAATGGAGCAGACTGGCGACGAGCACCGCATCAGCCTTCCCCTTAACTATCACCTCATAAATTTGAGATAGACTCCCGGCTCCTCCAGATGCAATAACCGGAATTGACACATTCTCGGCTACCCGGCGAGTTAATTCCAAGTCATAACCGGATTGGGTGCCGTCCATATCGATGGAATTCAGGAGAATTTCGCCCGCTCCGTGCTCTTCTCCCCATTTAGCCCAGGTTATGGCTTCCCATCCGGTCTTCTCCCTCCCCCCCCGGCGGTAAGCCCACCAGATTGAACCTTCTCTCCGGGCATCAATTGAAAGTACTATGCATTGAGAACCAAAAGCGGCGGCTGCTTCCCTGATAAAACTCGGCTTCTCTAAGGCTGTTGTACATAAAGAAACCTTATCTGCTCCAGCGCGAAGAATCGCTCTGATATCTTCTAAAGAGCTGATACCCCCGCCAACACACAACGGAACGAAAACTTCCGACGAAACCTTCTCGATAATATCAATCATCACCCGCCGACTTTCAACAGAAGCAGTCACATCCAAGAGAATTATCTCATCGGCTCCCTGGGTGTCGTAATACCTGGCCAGTTCGGCGGGGTCACCGGCTGATTTGAGGTTCATAAATTTCACTCCTTTAACCACTTGGCCATCCTTGATGTCTAAACAAGGAATTATTCTTATTCGCAACATTTTTCCACCCAATTTCTTAGAAAAAGTAATCCTTGTTCCCCGCTTTTTTCTGGATGGAACTGAACACCAAGGACTCTTCCTACCTGAATAACTGAAGGAAATACCAAATTGTATTCAGTACTGCCTCGCACCACTTTGGAATCTTCAGGGGAAACATAATAGCTATGCACAAAGTAAAAACAGCTTCCATCTTGTAAGCCATCAAAAAGAGGAATTGAATCAAGGAAATGGACCTCATTCCAACCCATATGAGGCACTTTTGGAGCACGAAGTCGGTCGCATGTTCCTTTTATAAAACCTAAACCACCTATTCCCGGTGATTCCTGGCTGCTCTCCATCAGCAGTTGCATACCCAGGCATACCCCCAGCAAAGGAAGTCCCTGTCTGACCCAATTGTTTAGCGCTGGCCACAAGCCCTTCGCTCGCAAATCAGCGACCGCCTGTCCGAAAGCCCCCACTCCAGGCAGGATTAGTTTATTCACTTCTTTCAAATCAGAGTTTTTAGTCACCAGATGGGTCTGATATCCTAAAAACTTGAGAGCCTTTGCCACCGAATGAAGATTCCCGGCTCCATAGTCAATTATCCCAATCATAATCAATTACTCCTTTGGTACTGGGAATTATCTCTGCCAATCTTGGGTTATAAGAACAAGCCATCCACATCGCCCTGCCTAGCGCTTTAAAGATGGCTTCTGTTTTATGATGGTCGCTTTTGCCCCGAGGGACTTGGACCACAAGATTGCCGCCCACTCCCCGGGCGAACCCGTGAAAAAAATCTTCTAAACAATCAGTATCAAGCCCACCACAAAATTGCCTTCGATAGCTAGCTTTATACTGAACGAAAGGTCGGCCACTTAAATCCACCGCTACCACTGCTAAGGATTCATCCTGGGGAAGAACAAAAAAGCCAGCCCGATTAATCCCGGCGCGATTTCTGAGGGCCTGCCCGAAGGCTTTGCCCAAAACAAAACCACAGTCCTCAAGGAGATGATGTTGATCAACCTGAAATTCTCCCTCGGCTGTCAGGTTAAGATTGAACCAACCAAATCTGGTGAAAACGTCCAAGAGATGGTCCAAGAATCCAAGTGGTGTTTTAATCTTTGATTGCCCTTCTCCATCGACATCTAATTCCACCACAATGCAGGTTTCTCTGGTTTTTCTTTCTAATCTGGCTTGCCTTGTTCCTTGCATTGTAAAACCTCCCCGATGGAATTAACATCATAGATCACTTGCCAGGCTCCCTGACGAGAAAGTATTCTTGCTTGCAATTCAGGATAAGAAAGAGTGCCCACTACCCCGATAGCAGGTATTCTAGCTGCTTTGGCCATCTGAATATCATCAACAGTATCTCCCACATACCAAGCATGGCTAACATGAAGAGAAGTCAGGGCTTTGACTAATCCGGCGGGATGGGGCTTACTCAGCTCAGGAGGAAGATCATCACGGGTCACTACACATTGAAAATACTCCTTAGCTTTAAACCGGCAGAGAGCAAATTCGGCCTCATCTCGAGGCCGGCCGGTCACGACGGCTAACCGATAATTCTTATGAAGTTGGTTGAGAACCCTTTTTTTCAAAAGCCACCTTTCCTGTTGAATTAGGCCGTCGAAATTTCGGCCTCGATAAATAGTCTGAAAGATAGATATAACCGTCTCTCGATCGAGGGGATAATTCTCCTCCCTCAGGATAGCCAGAGTTAAATCCCAATCATTGTTCAATCCTCCTCGATTCCGGAATGATTGGATTTTCTCGAGGGGAACGGTTTCTTTGAGAAAAAATTCAGCGACTCTTTTTATTGTTGCCAGATAAGAAAATCGCACGTCAACTAGAACTCCATCAAGATCGAAAATAATAGCCTCCATTTGCGCCTCGCTTTCAACCAATAATCTGCTCCACCTTATTAAGAAAAACTTGGTTTTCTTCGGGTCGACCGATCGTTACTCTTAACCAGTCCTTTAAGCATCCCGGGCCTTCAAATTTCCGGACGAGAATTCCTGCTTGCAAAAGGTAACGGTAAAAATCAGGCGCGGGCACCCTCGTCGAACGAAAAAGGATGAAGTTAGCCTGCGAGGGAATAACTTCGAGATAAGGCATCCCAAGGAGCCCAAGAAAAACTTTTTCTCGCTCAGCGATTATTTTTTCTATATATATTTTGTAGTCTTGATAATGGTTAAGTAACTCTTCAGCCACCAATTGGGGAAAAAGACCGACCGAAAATGGGAGCTTCGCTTTCTTAAGTCCAGAGATAATCTCTTCATTCCCAATGGCATACCCCAAACGGATTCCCGCTGCGCCGAAAGCCTTAGAAAATGTTCTAAGCACAACCAAATTGGATAATTCTTCTATTAACGGGAGAACGGTTTTTCGATGAAATTCATGATAAGCTTCATCGACCACCACAAGAGCTGAACAATTTTCTAATAAATCAACAATCCATTTCTTCTCCAGAGCCAAACCTGTCGGATTATTAGGGGAAGCTAGAAATATTATCCTGCATTTCTGGGCCGCGTCCACAAGTTTTTCAGGGTCTGTTTTAAAATCTGGTTCAGCAGGAACTCTAACGATTTCCGCTTCAAAAATACGAGCGAGCCGGCTATATATAGAAAAACCCGGGTCGAGCAGAGCAACTCTGTCGCCAGGCCGGCAAACTGCAAGAAAAATACCTAAGATAATCTCATTAGAGCCAGACCCAATAATTATTCGTTCTGATGGTTGGTTGGTGAAAGAAGATAGTTGCCGACGTAACGAAGTTATCTCTCCATCAGGATAACGATTCCAAAGGGACCGTTTTAACTTGTTCCATACAGCTTGCTTAATTACCGGCGGAACATCATAAGGCGACTCATTCTGGTTTAGTTTTATTAGGTTTAAATCCTGCTCCACCTGATAAAGGGGCAACTCTGAAACTGATTTTTTAATAAAGCTCATGCGATGACCTTTCTTAAAGAGTATTCAAGAATATCTGTGGCTCCTAATGATTTGAGTTTAGGAATAAGCTGAGCGACATCCTCTCGGGGGACTGCAACTTTTACCGCATAACCCTGGTCACCAAAAAGAGGTGCTACGGTCGGAGCTCTCATGCACGGAAGGAACTTAACAACTGCCTCTAATTTTTCAGTAGGAACATTCATTTCGAGCATGACTCGTTTTCGGGCATTTAGAACTGCTTTAAAGAGCATGACCAAGGAATGAATCTTCTCTTTCTTCCATTCATCTTGGAGGGCATGGGAGTTAGCAATCAACCGGGTTGATGAAGTCATTATTTCCGCAATTACTTTTAAGTTGTGTTCGCGTAGTGTCTGTCCCGTTGAACAGTTATCGATAATCATATCCGCATCTTGAGGCGGAAATGCTTCGGAAGCACCATAGGTACGAATGAGAACAAAATCAAAATTTTCTCTCTGAAGAAAGTTAGTGGCTATCCGTTGGTACTCTGAAGCAACAACTATTTTTCGGCTCGCGAGCAGATTTAAATCTGAGTCTTTAGGGATAGCCGCCACGATAGTAACTTGGTCAAGTCCTAAATCCATTAACTCCACAACATTGGCTCCATTTTCCATAATCCAATCATACCCGGTGAAACCTACATCATGGGAACCAAGTTCGATAAGCTGGGGAATGTTTTGGGGCTTCATGATTTTCGCTTGAATATCAGGATTTCCTACAAAAGGGACATAATGACGAGCATTCGGCCTAATATCTACCCCAGCCTCCTGAAGGAGAGAAATCACGTTATCAAAAATCCGGCCTTTCGGAATAACCATGGATAACTTTCTTTCCATTGGATCACCTCCCTAAGGAATTGATAAACGGGCTTAGCCTCCCTTTTTCCTAAGGATTCAGAAGCCTAAGGCATGGACTCTCAGGAAAAAGAGAGCGTGTGGAAAAGGAAGGGCCGCCTTAGCGGCAATGCAGGCAGGACTTAATGGTACAATACTTAATGAAGTATCTCAGCTTTTTAGCCTTTGCCATACCGGAAATAATTTTAGGACCTTGACTTCGGTTTGTCAAGCATTTGCGCTGGTTCATATCATCATGGACACTTGTAAGTTAATTTTATCCTGCTTTTTTAGAGATTCCAAGTACTCCATTGGAGTTAAATAATCAAGAGACTGATGGGCTCTTACATAGTTGGAGATGTAATTCCACTCCTCAGCAAGCTCATTTAACTCTTCCCCAGTGTAGCCCTCTTTGAAGTTCAAAAATTCATCTGTGAGTTCTGTTTAGGACACAGTTAGCATCAGAAAAGTAGTGCGGTATGTTTTGCCTTTCAAGTTCCTGGTGGAAATACTTTAAGAACTCAGCTCCATTATCTGTTTGAATATTTGAGATAGGAAAAGGCATGAACTTCATTAACTCCTTAAGAAAGAGTTTTCCGGCCTTAGAAGAGGCTCCTGAATAGACTCTGATAAACTTGATTCTTGTTTTTGAATCAACGGCTGTAAACTGATAAAAGGTCTTTGCGGGAAAGGTTAGATGTTTGGTGTCAAGATAGAGAAGAGCGCCCGGGGAAAGGTCTTTTAAGTACCTTTCAGCCTCTTTCCTTGCCACTTTTCTTCTGGCTGCCTTCCTTCTCTTTTTGGTCTTTCTCTCAGCGATTAACCCTTTCTTGTTTAGGATTCTTCCGATGGTAGAAGGAGAAATAACCCCACCATAATCTCTTTTTAGAATAACCGCCAGCTTGTACTTGCTCCAGGAAGGATACTTCTTCCTTAAATTTGTGATGAGAAAGATGTGTTCTAAAGGCACCTTTGACTTACGAAAGGTCTTTGGTCTTTTTGAGCGGTTCTTTAGGCCCTTAAGCCATTTGGAGAAGGTGGTTTGAGAAATACCGCAATAACGGCAAGTTTTCCTCCCATTTTTGTGTTTCAAGTAAGAATCAATCCCTTTAAGTCTTTTCTTAGCTTCTTTTGAGAGGAAATTAAGACTTTCAAGCTTTCTTTGATGAGGCAAGCAAGTTCTATACTTGGTAGCTACTCCTACTCTTCCTTTCATGGACACCTCCTTTGTCTCTCATCTATTCTATCAAGGTGCCCACTATGTGTTTGAACCTAGGCAGGTAAGTTTGCTTGCCCTCTCCCAGTTTGATGTAATCAATTCATATATCTGAAGTTAGGACTCATTTTCATAAAAGAAAAAGATGAAGATTTGTATTGATTCCCATCCTAGCTTACAGCTATAATACTGTTAGATAGAAGGGACTCATGACAAGAAAACAACTCCTCAGAGCAAAAGCCAGAAAATTGCGCTCCCAGATGCGCAAACTGGGATCAATGATGCAGGGTTCAGTCATTTACAGACGAATGAAATGCGGTAAGCCTAACTGCCGGTGTACCAGAGGCTACCCCCACACATTCCTCTGTATCACCTACAAAGAAAAGGGGAAAACCAAGACAGTCTATGTGAATAAGAATCGTGAGGCCGAAGCTCTACTCCTTTCGAAAAACTATAAGCAATTTAAGCAGCTGCTCAGAGAACTAACCAAGGTCAATTACGAGATCCTCAGGCTGGATTGAGTGATGGAGAGGGGGGAGAAGATGGAGGAATGGAAAGAACTCTATCAGGAGATCGAAGAGACATTGGAGGAGAAGTTTACCGAGTTACGAAGGAGCGTAGTTAAAAATCTTTCTCATTTAGTCCTGGCCCTGGTCATCCTCTTAAGAACACCCAGGGGTTGGTATGGAAAACTTTCTTTAAGTGGGATCTCTAGAGGTATGCGCACAGAGGGGGAGGTGAAAGCACGCTACAAGCGCCTGCATCGTTTTCTGGACAATGCTTATTTCAAGATGAAAGATTTAAGCTCTGGACTTCTGGAGCTGGTGGTTGGGCAGCAGGCCCCCTCTCTTCTGCCTTTGATCGTTGACCAGACAGCGCTGGGAGATATTCAGGTGATCACGGGAAGTTATGCAGTGGAAGCAAGGAGCATACCTTTGGTCATGGCCACTTTTGAATACAGAGAGTTGAAGGAGAGCCAGAACGTACTGGAGGAGGATTTTTTAAGGAAGTTGGCCGCATCGATGCCTAAGGGGATCCAAGTGGTCTGGATTATGGATCGGGGGTATGCCCGGGTGTCTCTTTTAATCTCTTGTCGTAAGGAGGAATGGCTTTATATCATTCGGGGACGCTCTGCGGTAAAAGTGCAGTGTCAGGAGCAGGGCAGAGTGTATCGCATGGGTTTGGGGAGACTGAGGCACCGCCAGGGAGTGGCCCGCCGTTACCGGCATGTGCTTTATCACGGAATAAAGAAAGAGAGAGTGGATGTCATCGTTTACAGGGAACGAGGATTCAAAGAACCTTGGTTCTTGCTGGTCCCCCCTGATTCCGAAGGCCTGCTTCCTACAGATTTGGTTATCAGCTGGTATCGGACAAGGATGAGAATAGAAGTGAGTTTTCGGGATTTTAAATCATGGCTTGGTGTGAGGGGGCTTCATCTGAAGGTGCGGAGAACCAAGCGTTTGTGTCGTCTTCTGGCTGCTCTTGTTATAGGATATATCCTGCTGCTTGCTCTCGGCAGCAGCCAGCTCGGGCAGAAACTACGGCAAGAAGTAGAGATTCCGCGCCGCAGAGCAAGACATGGTACCCGAAGGACTTTGAGTGTGCTATCCATTGCCTTAATGGTGATGACGGACTCTTTCCTTCTCAGCCAGAACAATCTTGTGTGTGTTCTAGTCTCCTGTGTGCTAAGCCTTCGACAAGGTCAAGCTTTTCTTTCCCTACTCCCTGGCTAGACGCTGCAGGAAGGATCAGGAAAAAGCTTTGTACTTTTCTCTGGATCCTTCTTCATTGATGTAAAATGAGGAAAAAATATCCTTTGCACTCTATCATTTTGGAGATTAGATTGGATATTATTTATGAATCCGTAGATTTTCTTGGATGTTTACCAACCATGAACAAGATTTTAAGTTTTAAAGGAATCTCCCTTATTCGCCTTAGGCTTAAAAACTGGGAGAGGGCAAGGTAAGTTTGGCATTGACTAGATTTTCAGGGTATGTTATAGCGAATGCATAAATTTTATCACTTTAAATGGAGAGCAAAGAATTAAAGCATCGAATGCTTTTTTAATTAATGATTCTTGCGTGGAGAGAATTAATGTCCATTGAAAGAAATGAGTTAAAGGGAAAGGTGGCGATTGTCACCGGAGGAGCGCGAGGAATAGGAAGAGCAATTGCTTCCAAACTCGCAGAGGAAGGAGTTTCAGTGGTAGTTGCAGATAGAGAAGCTACTTCTGCGAAGAAAACGGCTGATTTTTTAAGAAAAAAAGGAGGTAGGGCGATAGCCATTGTGACTGATGTAAGCGATAAAGATTCCGTTGAGGCAATGGTGAAGAGGACGGTTGAGGAATGGAAAAAAGTTGAAATCTTGGTAAATAATGCAGGAATAATGTTTCGTACAAGGCTTCTCAATATTTCCCTTGAAGAATGGGATGAGGTCTTGAGGGTAAATCTGACAGGTCCCTTCCTCACTATCAGAGCAGTCCTCCCTCTTATGAAGAAACAAGGTTTTGGAAGGATTATCAACATTTCTTCATTGGCAGGGAGGAGCGTGAGTACTCTGGGAGGAGCTCATTATACATCATCCAAGGCTGGCCTTCTGGGCCTCACCAGGGCTGTGGCTAAAGAAATGGCTCCCTTTGGAATCACGGTTAACGCCATCTGCCCTGGCCTGATTAGAACGCGGATGGTAAAAGATACAACCTCAAAGGAAGAATTAGAGAGGGTTGTGAATTCTATTCCTCTGGAGCGGATAGGGCTTCCAGAGGAAATTGGAGACCTTGTTGTTTTCCTTTGCAGCGAAAAGGCCTCTTATGTTACAGGAGCCTCAATAGATATCAACGGTGGAAGCCTCATGATTTAGCTTCCTTTTATCAATTTTTTAAATAAGGTTTTAGCGCAAAATACCAATTCCAGGCAAGCCTCCAGTACCCTTCTCTTGAGGGGTGAACTTCAGGAAGAAGGGAGGGAGAGTTCAGGAAGAGGGTATAATTATCTACGAGAGGAATTCCTTCTTCCTTAGCAATTTCCTTAATGGCAGGGTTTATTTCTTCATTTACTCTCAGGGATGACTTCGGGGAAAAAGGATAAGATATCGTTTCTGGAATAGGGGGGATAGTTGCCAGCAACAAGCATGTTTTTTCTCCTGAGTTATTCTTGAATTTCCTGAAGATTTCTATGATTTTTTTTACATTCAGCGAAAATTGTTCTCTAGATGTTGAGTCATAGTCAATCCGAACATCATTTGTTCCCAGTTGAAGAAGAATGAAGTCAGGTTTTTCTCCTGCCATTTTATCCTTGTTTTTTCCTAGGAAGGTTAGGTATTCTCCTGAAGTATATCCTGGCTGTCCGTAGTTAAGGATTCTTGCTCTTATTCCTTCTCTGCGGAGAACCTTATCTAGAAAAGGCGAGTAGGCAAAGGTAAGGCTATCTCCGGCACAGAGGATTATTTTTGCCTTGGAGGAAGAGGCACAAAGCTCGAGAAGAAAAGTTACAAAGAAAATAAAAGCCATATTTTTTGAAAGTGACTTCACTTTTTTATTCTCTTTGATTTTAAAGTGTGAAAGACAAGGGGCAGGAGGATTAAGGTAGCCAAGGTGGAAGAGAAGAGTCCACCCACAACCACTGTGGCCAGTGGCCGCTGGACTTCTGCGCCAGGACCTCTGGCCAAGAGTAAGGGTAAAATGCCGAATATAGTAGTGAAAGTGGTCATCAACACGGGTCGAACTTTGGTTTTTATCCCCTCCATGATGGCTTCTTCTAGTGTTCTTCCGTTGCCAAGCTGTTTTCTGAATGAAGAAATAAGAACGAGTCCATCTTCGAGCGAAATCCCAAGAATGGCAATAAATCCGAGGGAAGCAGGCACACTAAGATAAAGACCAGAAACCTTGAGGGCTAAAATCCCCCCTGAGAGGGCGAAGGGAATGTTAAGGAGAATAATTAGCACTTCATCGAATGAATAAAAAATTGAAAAAAGGAGGAGAATGACAAGGGCTAATGTTAAAGGGGTGATGATTGCCAGTCTTCTGTTAGCCCTTTGTTGGAGCTCAAACTGCCCTCCCCATCTGAGCATATATTCTGGAGGAAGTTTTATCCTATTTTCAATTTTTTTTTGGGCTTCGTTGACGAAGCTTCCTATATCCCTTCCCCGTATGTTGCACTGGACAGTTATGTATCTTTTGTTAAACTCTCGATTTATCAACCGAGGTCCAATAGACTCTTCGATTGAAGCCAGGTTTTTGAGTGGAATATGGCCGCCATTGGGAAGCCTAATGAGCAAATTTTCCATCTCTTCGATATCCTTGCGGAATTCAGGCTCATAGCGGAGAAATATTTCAAATCTCTTCTGACCTTCATAGACATGGCCTAAAACAATTCCTCCAATGGCAGCTTCGATTGTCTTCTGGATATCATCTATGTTCACTCCATAGCGGGCAATGTTTTCTCTTTTGAGGATAATCTTTATGCTGTTTTGTCCCGTGAATTGTTCAATCTGCACATCAGTAGCACCTCTAATTGAGGCAATTGTGTCTTTTATGAGAGAGGCTTTTTCCTTGAGAATTTCGAAGTCAGAGCCGTAGATTTTGACTGCCAGTTGAGCTTTAACTCCTGTAAGAAGCTCGTCAAGATTGTGGGCAATGGGCTGGGTTATGCTCAGGTTGAGCCCTGGGAGTTCATAGAGCTGGTGCTCAATTTCCTCGATGAGTTCATTTTTATTTTTAAAATGTTTCCATTTTTGGATAGGATTCAAATTGATAAGGATTTCGACATTGTTGACAAAATGGGCATGGCTACCCACTTCCCCTCTTCCTATGCGGCTGAGAACCCCTTTTATTTCGGGGATGAGCATCAGTTTTTTCTCAACTTCATTGGCGATGGAAATGGTTTCGTTGAGGTTAATGTTGGGGTCGAGCGCCACTCGCAGATGGAGAGTCCCTTCTTCAAGATAGGGAATATATTCTCTTCCCAAGAAAGGAAGCAACACCAAGCCAGCAAGGAGGACGATGAGACTCAGAAGATAAGTATTTTTACGGTGCTTGAAGCAGAGTTTAAAAAAAGGGAGATAGAGCTTTTTTATTCCCCTGATGAGGAGAGGTTCCTGAGAAGGGTTTGATTTTTGGTTAAGGAAATAGAAGGAGAGAGCTGGGACGGAAATTAAGGCAAAAAGGAGCGACCCAACGAGGGCAAAAGAGATTGAAATTCCCATAGGACGGAACATCGTTCCTTCCACACCACTCAGAGTAAAGATGGGAAGGAAAACCAGGATGATTATAGCCACGGCAAAGGAAAGAGGCCTTCCCACTTCCCCACCTGCAAGAAGGATGGTTTGAGCTTTTTTCTCTCGAGAGAGGCTCAAGCGTCGGTGTATGTTTTCAATGAGGATGATTGAGGCGTCGGCGATCAACCCGATGGCTATGGCAAGCCCCCCAAAAGACATCAGGTCTGCAGCAAGGTTTATTCTTCCCATCAAGATTAATGAAAAAAGAAGAGAGAATGGAAGGGAAAAGGCTACGATCAGGGCAGCAGAAAGGTTACCCATGAAGAGAAAAAGAACAAGAATGACAAGAGCCATTCCCATCAAAAGGTTAAGGGTGACTGTAGAAAAGCATTTTTTTATGAGTGAGGCTTGATTGTAAAAGGGGATAATTTTTATTCCTTTCGGCAGAGATTTATTCACTTCTGAGATACGTTTTTCGATGTTTGAGATTACTTGAGCAGTGTTTGAACCAAAGAGCTTTAGCACCACACCGACCACCTTTTCTCCTTCTCCATTGGCAAGAGCTGCTCCCCTTCTTATGCCTGGCAGGATTTTTACTGAAGCGATGTCTTTGAGGTAAAGAGGACTTCCCATGTGATGCGAGATGAGGATATTCTTAAGGTCATCGACTGTCTCCACAAGTCCTATGCTTCTTACGATGTATTCTTCTTTTCCTTTGATGATGAAGCTTGCCCCGACATTCTGGTTATTTTTCTTGATTCTTTCCATCACTTCAGAGAGAGAAAGATTATATTTAAGAAGGGAAAGGGGATTGATGAGTATTTGGAATTGTTTTACCTCTCCTCCGATGCTCAAGACTTGGGAAACCTCAGGCACAGATTTAAGCTCGTATTTTACTAGCCAGTCCTGAATAGTTCGCAGTTCTAAGGGTGAGTGGGAATCTCCCTCAAGGTAATAGACATAGACCATGCCCAACCCCGTTGTTATGGGTCCGAGCAGGGGATTTCGTGCCTGTTCAGGAAGCTGGTCTGTAATTTCATTCAGTCTCTGGGAGACGAGTTGTCTTGCCCAGTAGATGTCGGTTTTATCCGTAAAATAGATGCTGACGATAGAGAGAGAGAAGGTTGAAAGAGAGCGAATGTTTTTTACCCTTGGCAACCCAAACATTGCCGACTCTAGAGGGTAGGATATTAGGAGCTCGACCTCTTCAGGAGCCATTCCCTCTGCTTCGGTGAAGACCTGGACCAGGGATGGGGACGGGTCAGGGAAGACGTCTATCTTAAGACTCCTGAAGGAAAGAATTCCCAGTATAGCTATGATTATCGTTAAGAGGACAATGAATAGTCTCTGTTTCAAGGAAAAGTTTAGAACTTGGGCTATCATTTGCTCTTTACCTTGAATCAGTGTGGATGAGCATGAGCAAAGGTTTCTTTGGTTAGCTCTGATTTGAGGGTAAACGCTCCTTTAATGACAACTCTTTCTCCTCCTTCCAATCCTTTGAGGATGATTCTCCGCTCCCCAACTCTTTCTCCAACCTCAACATGACGAATTGCAAATAGAGCTTCTTCTTTGTGGACAAACACTATCTTTTCTTCATTCAGATTCTGGATTGCATCTTCAGGAAGAATTATAAATTCTTGGGAAGTGTCGAGACTCTTTAACACGCCTTCAATATACATGTTGGGTTTTAAGAGTTCTTCTTTATTTTCGACAATGACTCGAATTTTTATGGTCCGTAATTTATCATCAATGATGTCGCTGATATAAGATATTTGGGCAGGGAATTCTTTCTCGGGATAGATTGAAGATTTAATCCTCACTGTGGAGTCTTTTTTGATTAAGGGGAGGTCTTTCTCGTAGGCATCGAGTAATCCCCAGAGTGTACTGAGGTCTGAAGCCGTGAAGAGAATTTTTTGGGGTTCGACATGCTCCCCTTTAATTACATCTCTGAAGATGATTTTGCCCTCAAGAGGAGAGGGAATGGAAAGAAAGGGACTCGCAAGCTCACAAAGCTTCCCTTCCCATCCCATGGCAGAACACTTTTCGATGAGTTTTTCTGTTTCCTCGTGGTCCATTCCATAGGAATGGAGGATTGACCCCTTTAAGCCTGATTCTGTGGCAAGCTTCTCATACTCTGCCTCACGCTTGAGGTATTCTCTTTCCTCGATGGCTTTTTCCTTCAAGAGCGTTTTGGCTCTCTCATATTCCTTACGACTCAGGTTTAATTTTGCTTGTGCTTCGAGGAATGAAGCTTGAGCTTGAGCGAATTCAGGTGAATTTAGGGTGAGGAGAGGTTGACCTTTTTTTACTCTATCTCCTAGATCAGCTAAGATAGAAACGACCTTTCCTGAGACAAAGGAAGAGATATGGGCAGTTTTGTTTTGGTTTAGAGTCAGGACGCCGGGGAGGGTTAGAACACGAGAAACTTTTTCCTTGGCGACTATTCGGGAGACTATTCCCCATTCTTTTTGGACATCTGACGAGATTCGAAGTTCTTGGTGGTTATGAGCATTATTTTTATTTTTTATTCCTTGTTCATCGTGGATTGTGGGGTTTTCATCCTCAATCCCTCCTCTGCAGAAGATAAGAATGATTATTGAAAGCAGAAGAAGGCTTTTTCTCATTTTATTTCTCCTCCAATAGCCCTTTCTAAGGCAGCTTTGTTAGCGTTCCAGGCGAAGAGAGAATCCTGATATTCCTTGAGGATTGAGTAGTATGTTCTCTGAGAATCGAGATAGTCGATTAAAGAAATCTCCCCCTGTTTATAACTTACTTCAGAGATTTTAAGGCTTTCTATTGCTTGCTCAAGAAGCCCCGCCAAAAAGAGGTTAAGCATTTCTTCAGAAAGCTTGAGCTCATTCAGCTTGGTTTTTATTTCAGTTTCAAGCTCCATTTTTATGGCCTTCAGTTCTTCACTCTCTTTTAAAAACAAGCTCTTGGCCTCGGCAATCTCGTTTGATTTGAAATTCCAGAGCGGAATTTCAATTGAGATCCCTACACCTTTATTCCTTCCCTCAAGCTCCTCATCGATGAATCCAGAGAGGAGTGCATCCGGGATTCTCCCCCATTTGAGGTAGTTATAATTGCTCAGAGCATGTTCCTGTTCCTTCTGTTTTCCTTTGATGAGAGGATGAGAGATGAGTGCTTTTTCGATGAGTCCTGCTTCGTCAATTTCAATCGGTTTATAATCGAGCTCTCCCTCCACAGAGAAATCGGGTGAAAGGATATTTCCCAGAAGTTTATTCAAGTTTTCCCTTGCAAGCTTTAATTCTTTTAGATTCCTGTTGAGTTCATTCTTAGCCTTAAGAGTTTCTACCTGAAGTTTTATCGCTTCAAGCTCTTTTGTTTCTCCAAGCTGCACTCTTTTTAAAATTAATTGATGAATATTTTGGATTGATTCGAGGGACTTTCTTGCTAAATCTACTCTATTCTCAAAGAGGATAATCTTAAAGAACGAATGCTTGATTTCATGGATGATTTCAAGCTTATAATTTTCGTATGAGAATTGTGCCTGTTGAAACTTGTCTTCATGCATCTGGATTCGATACTGCCTCTTCAGGGGGTTTTCTAGGCTCTGGCTTATGGAAATTCCGTTAGTGGTCTTTTTGAGAATTCCCTCGTAGGAATTTGCCTTCCCTAATTTAAAATCAAGAGAAGGGTTAAAGAATCGTTTGGCTGCTTCAAGACCGAACTTTGCTGCCTCAACCTCCTCCCGTCTAGCAAGGAGATAAGGGTTATGTTTAAGCCCAATCTCTATTATTTCCTTGAGGTTGTAGTCTTTGCTTGAAGCACCTTGAAAGCTCAGAAAGATCAAGATGAGAGATAGCGTCACTTTATTTTTCATAAGAGCCATCAATGAAGTCTTTTTAAATTCTCCACCAATAAGAGAACTTGATGAAATAATATCTTCCTTGCTTGCGGAAGATTCCAGATTCATCTTTTTCTTGATTATCTTCTATTCCTAGGTAAAAGACAGTCCCTGGGTTGTAGTGGTAGGTGATGAGGAAACTGTTATAGAGCTTTTTATCATAATCGTTGAAGTCTGTTATTAGACGAAGGGACAATGCCCTTGAGAGCTGAAAGATGATGCGCTGAGTCAAGATATTGACTACGTAGACTTCTTCGCCTCCCTTCTCTCTATAAAAATTATCATTTTTATACTCATAAAAAAGAGTCACATGGGTAATTGGTTTTAGGGTAAGCTGGATCTCCCGGGAGGTGAGGTATCCTAGATAAGGGTCTTCAGAATAATAAATCCCGTCTCCGAGGGAAAAGGATATTTCTCCGCTGAGCCAGGAAAAGGGTTCAGAGCTGAAGCTTGCTCTGAATGTCTTTTTGTAGAAATCAATTCCTTCGTAGCGTTCAAGAGAAGAAGAAAAATTAGCCCAGAGGTGGGATTTTCTCCAGCCGCTCATGAAGGCAGAAAAATTGAACTGCTCATCGGTTAGGGTATTATGGAAGTCGTAGACTCTACGGTATTCGAAGGAAGGCCGGATGTCGACAATGATTTCATTTTGGGGGAGAAAAACATAACCAACCCGTGCACTCATAGACTTAATGTCCTTACGCCTGAAAAATCCTGAAGCGGCTTCAAATTCCAAGGGAAGGGAGGTGTAATCGGCATTAAGCTGGAGGTGGCGTGAACGTCGGCTGAAGTTTAAGGTAAAGGCAGGAACAATTCCTGTCTTTTCCTCGTTTACTTTACTCTGAGAGCCAAGCACCTGGAAGGAAAATATATAGTAATTATTGAATTTAAATTGCCCATCAACCCCTGCTACTCGATTGAAATTTGAAGAGAGCGAATTCCAAGAGCTCCCTATTTCCTTATCTGTGAAGATGAAGCCAATATGGGATTCAGAGAAGAGGTCGGCCTTTAGACGGAAGACATTGATGAGGGAGTTGTAAGGATTTTCTTCTTCCTCTTCTTCATCCTCTTCATCTTCTCCTGTTTCTGAGGTGATGTTTATTTCAGTTGGATTGAGGTCATAAATGCTTAAGAAACCGAGGGTTATTCTTCCTGTCTTTCCTGTTAGCTTCATCCCCCACTGAGGGTCGATTATTTTCCGCGTGTAGACGAGCTCAAGAGGTGTGTCAAAGGCATCTTTTCCTTCGAGGAAAAACGGCCTCTTTTCAGGATAATAAAGTGCGTAACGCTGATTCACCTCTACCTGAGGAATGTCTGATTCAACCTGGCTGAAATCAGGATTGTATGTGATATCTGCGGTTAGATTAGAGGCAATGGTGTACTTGAGGTTCACGCCTGCCTCGGGATGTAACTTCTGATGGTCCTCTTTCTGACCTGTCACAACAGGCATTACCTCAAAACTTTTCCCTCCTTCTATCATTCCCTCTATCTCGAGGATTCCTGCCTGGATAAGGAAGCCGTTAATATCCCTTGAGCGTGGATACCAGTAAATTTCCTCGTTTTTCCTTCTAATCGTCCTCATCATCTGAAATCCCCAGAGTTGAGGTCTCCTGTTGGGGAATCTCAAGCTTTTGAAGGGGATGGCAATCTCAACGGTGTAGCCCTCCTCATCGATGCAAGCGGCTGAGTAGAAGAAAGTATCCCAGTTCTTATCTATTCTTTGGAATCCCATCTGACGACCGCGATCTCTTCTTTCAATTTCAGTATAAATTCCATCTGATTGGACCCCGTAGGGGTTCACCTGGAAGACAAAGGCTTTCTTCTTGTCGTTAAAGGTGTCGAGATAAATTGTCACTTCATCGTCGCTCTCCACCTTATCTCTTTGTGTAAGAGAGGCCCTCACCGCTTTTGGGTTAGAGTCAAAGCAGCGAATCCCGAAATAAAGATTCTTTTTGTCATAGCCGATGTAAGCAATGGTCTTTTCTGAAGGCGCTTTTCCCTCTTGAGGTTCGTACTGGGTAAATTTTTCCAGAATGGCACCGTTTTCCCAGAGAGGATTTTCGAGCACACCATCTATTTCAGGAGGTGAGGTGAATTCAGGTAATTTTATGTAGAAATCATCGCTACTTACGGAGCCAATCGAAAGAGAAAGAGAGGGTATGAGTAAAGAAAGGGCGAAAAAAAGAAATGATACCGTAAAGAATCTCATTTAAAATCCAATTATAATTTAAATCCTCTCAAACTTGAAGAGTTAATTATATATATTATAATGATAAAAACGATAGATATACTAGCATTTTTATTATGTTGTTTATCCCTTCCTCCAAGCTCCAGATATATTTTGATAAAATTGTCTTAATTTTTGAGCCGGTTACGATTCATTCAGACAATTTTCCTCATCTTTTTTCCCCTCTTGTGGTCTTGCTCTCAGCCTCAACTTCCTCAGAGTTTGAGGTTTTTATCTATTTAAATTGAGTATTTAATTTTCATCTATCTTAAGATTGGCTTTTTCTAATAAAAAGCGAGCAGAAGAATTCTTAAGTCTTTTATCTTGTTAATATTTCTGAAACTTTAATTTTTCTTTCTTCAAGCGAGACTCCCATCGCTTTCTTCAGCCTGGCTAAGGAGAGGTTATAGTCGATTATTGCTTTCAACTCCTGAGATTGAGCGTTGGCGAGGTCGGTTTGATACTGGAGGACGAAAAAATTTGTGGAAAGTCCAATCTTCAGCTTTTCCTCTTCTGCTTCGAGCTTCTTTTCTGCCAGTTCCCTCGCCACTCTGTAAGCTTGGACTCTTTTATAATTTGTCTGGACATCTCTTACTGCTGTTTTTATCTCGAGGAAAATCTGCTGTTCCTGATTCTTGAGCCTCAAAAGAGTCTGTTCGAGATTGACCTTGGCCTGAGCCAGTTGAGCTCTTGAGGTCAGGCTGCTTAAAGGGATATTAAGGGTGAGCCCCAGAGACCAATTCTTGTATTTAAAATTGAGAGCATCTTTTAGGGATTCGGAAATTCCCCCTGCCAGCGTACCGACTATTATCCCGCTTAGAGGATTATCGTTAAGGTAGAGAATTCGGTCACCTGAGATTCCCGGACTCCAGTACGAGGCTCTGAGGGTGAGCTCAGGCCAGACTTGATTTCGGGCGTATGAGAGGTTGAGTTCCCTTGTGGCTATTTCTCTCTTCAGTGATTGAAGTTCAGGTCGGTTATTTAAGGCAGAGAGCAAGGCTTGCTCAACGCTAATTTCTTTTTCTTCAGAATCAGGAATGTCGGAGGGAATAACCCTGATATAATCTGCACCCTCAAGCTCAGCGGAGAGATTGATTATTGTCTTGAGGATATCTTCATTATTTTTCACGGCAAGTTCTGTATCGAGGATATCAGCCTCCCGGCTGGCAACGCTTGCCTCTGCACTCAGAATTTCAATGGGAGCCAGTGTTCCTATTTCTACTGCTCTCTTGTTTTTTTCGAGGAGGTCGCGAGCAAGTTTTAGCGATTGCCTTCTCACTTTTAAGAGTTCTATGCTGTATACTAAGTTCCAGTATGCTTCTTCAACCCTGTAAATCGTATCTTGAAGAGACTTTTTCAATTCCATCTCTGATATTTCTTTATTATTCTGAGCGATGAGTATCTCTTTGCGGTTTGTCTTTAGCCCGAAGTTCTTAAGCAGAGGCTGGCTGAAGTCAAACCTGAGGGCGCTTCGGTAACTGGGATTAATTGTTTGAAACCTTCTGTTTGTATCATACATGCTGCTTTGGAGGGAAAGGGTGAAGTTTCCCCCCGTAGGAATGATTTGGTTAATTTGGGCTGAATATTCGTTTAGAGAAGTGCTGAGTTGTTCTGAAGCATCGAGCCATGAATATGAGGCTTGATTTTGGTCTGATTTAGAAAAATCTAAAGCTAATTGAGGCATGAATCTCTCTCTTGCTAGAGAAACCGAGAGTTCGGCAAGCTCCGGTTCTAAAACAGCAACTGCTACTCCAAGGTTATTCTTAATAGTCTTTAAGATGCAATCTTCGAGTGAAAGAGAGAGAGATTTTTCATTTTCTCCATCGGCGGAAAAGCACATGAGGCAAAAAAGAGGAATAAAAAATAACCTTATCGCCTTTTTCATTCTAATCCTCCTTTAGCAAGTTTGGATAAGAATAGTTTTTTCAGAAAGTTGCTTTAATTTTCCTTCTCAATCGATTTTTTTAAAGAGATTGCTTTTTGAGCCTTACTTCCATCCACTCTCATTCATATCTCAAGGCCTCTATCGGGTCGAGCCGAGACGCCTTTCGAGCCGGATAGAACCCAAAGAACACCCCTACTGAGGCGGAAAATAAGAAGGCAAGAGCGATGGCGCCAAAAGTGACTATAGTCTTCCAGCCGGCAAAATGAGAGATGAGTCTAGAGACGGCTATCCCCACTCCAATTCCCAGGATCCCACCTAGCACACTGAGGACAATTGCTTCTGTTAGGAATTGAAGAAGGATGTCTCTTTCTCTTGCCCCAACAGCCATTCTCAAGCCTATCTCGCGAATTCTTTCTGTGACCGAGACAAGCATGATGTTCATGATCCCAATCCCCCCCACCAGGAGTGAGACAGAAGCTATTCCGCCGAGAAGGATAGTTAGGATGCGAGTAGATTCTGTTGCACTCTGGGCGATTTCAGACCAGTTTCCCACATGGAAGTCGTCTTCTGAGCCAGGAGCGATCCTGTGTCTTTCTCTAAGGAGTTTCTCAATTTGCAGTTTTGCCTGCGCACTTTTAGCCATCGATACTGCAGAAACATCTATAGAATGAATGTAATCAATGCCCAACAGTCTTCTTTGGGCCGTGGTGTAGGGGACAAGAATCATATCGTCGATGTTAAACCATCCTCCTGATTCGCCCTTTGATTCCAGGACTCCTATGACTCTGAAGGGAATTTTATTTATTCTGATGATCTGACCCAGAGGGTCTTCGTCTTCAAAGAGATTCTTTTTAACCTCGTTTCCCAAAACGCACACTTTTGCCGAACTTCTCACCTGATTCTCATCAAAAAAGACTCCTTCTTCAACCTTCCAGTTTCTTATTTCAGGGTATTTTGAACTCACTCCCTGGATGGATGTATTCCAGTTCTTATTCCTGAAAACAGTCTGAGCCCTAGTTGAGACATTGGGGGAGACATCGCGCACGGCATCGCATTTTTCTGCGATTGCCTTTGCATCCTCTATCTTGAGGGTGTTGAAAGAGCCTATACCGCTATGTCGTCCCCTAAAGGAAATGCTCCCCGGTCTGACAAAAAGAAGATTTGTTCCCATGGAGGCGAATCTTTCCTCCACCTCGCGTTTTGCTCCCTGACCGATGCTAATCATGGCGATAACGGCACCCACTCCGATTATTATTCCTAGTGTGGTGAGGAAAGAGCGCATTTTATTGCGACTCAATGCTCTCAAAGAGACTCGAATCGTTCTCAGAAGATTCATTTCTTACTCCTTTTCTTCTTTGAGGATCTTGCCATCCCTTAGAAATACCCTGCGGCGGGCAAAGCTTGCGATTTCAGGGTCATGAGTAACGAGGATTATCGTCTTTCGCTCTTCTTCATTCAGCCTTTTGAAGATTTCTAGGATTTCTGCGCCAGTCTTCGTGTCAAGGTTTCCTGTAGGCTCATCTGCAAGCAGGAGGGAAGGGTTATTCACCAAGGCTCTGGCTATCGCAACTCTCTGTTGCTCTCCTCCCGAAAGCTGATTTGTTCGATGAAACTCCCTCCCATCTAAACCCACAGCCTGAAGTGCTCTCATTGCCAACTCCCTTGCCTTCTTACTAGGTATATTAGCGTAAATAAGAGGAAGTTCAGTGTTTTCGAGGGCTGTCGTTCGGGGAAGTAGGTTGAATGTCTGGAAGATGAACCCAATTTTTTTATTGCGGATTCGGGCAAGAGTATTCTTATCCAATGAGGAAACCTCTGTTCCCTCTAGGTAATATTTTCCCTCGGATGGTCTGTCGAGACAGCCAATGATGTTCATGAAGGTTGATTTCCCTGAGCCTGAAGGTCCCATTATGGCTAAAAACTCACCCCGCATTATCGTCTGAGAAACGTTCTTTAATGCCACTACCTGTGTTTCGCCGACTTTATAAATTTTTGTTAAATTTTCGGCTTTAATAATGACGTTATTTTTCATATTTTTCTCTTAATATTTTTTTAAAGAAGAGACATTTTTATCTTCTGATGAGGAACATTCCTCCTCTTGGTCCAGGTGTAGGAGCACTTTGGAGAACTTCCTCTGACTCCAGACCTGTGATGACTAACTGACCCTCTTTGAGGTCTCCCTGAATGATTTCAGTAAAAGTATTATCTGTTACTCCTGTTTTGATGAAGACGGGCATAAGCTTGCCCGATTCACTCTCTATCCAGACTCGAGAGAATTGCCTTCTCATTGCACTCCGCTCTAGTGACTCTTCTTTAAAAAAGAAACTCGGGCTTTCTCTGAAATTCTCGACTCTCTCTCTCCTTTGGTCAGTTCTTGATTCGGGCGAATTAACCAAAGTTTGACCTTTATCCATTCTCCTTTCCGAAAATCTCTTCCTCATTTCTTCCATTATTCCTGCCATCTCCTCTGGCGAGAGTTGGGGGGTAAATCTCAGAGCTGCATTTGGGACTTTAAGGACATTCCTTGCTTCTCCAGTGATTATGGAAACTGTGGCCGTCATCCCTGGCCTCAATTTTAGCTGAGGGTTGTCGACTTCAGCGATGGTAGTGTAAGTGACTACATTTTGAATAGTTTCAGGTGAGTAACGCACCTGAAGAATAGTTCCTGTGAATGTCTCTTCAGGAAAGGCATCGACCGTAAACCTCACCTTCTGTCCCTCTTTCACTTTCCCTATATCGGCTTCATCGACGCTGCATTCTACCTGCATTTTGCTCAGGTCGTTTGCAATTTTGAACAGCACCGGCGCCTGAAAACTCGCAGCCACTGTTTGACCAACGTTTACATTTCGGGAAATTACTATCCCATCGATTGGAGACCTGATGACGGTGTAAGTGAGGTCTACTTTGCTTGCATCGAGCTGGGATTTTGCTTGTTCAAGATGTGCTTCTGCAGATTGGAGGTCAGCTTTGGCTGCAAAGTATTGGGTTTCAGCCGCCTCCTTCTCTTCATAAGAGATAAATTTTTTTTCAAAGAGGCTCAGCGCCCGTTCATATCTTTTCTGCGCATTTTCAAAGGTTACCTTTGCCTTTTCGAGGGATGCTTTGGCACTTGCGAAGTTAGCTTCATTCTGCTGGAGCCTAGTAAGGAAGAGTGATTGATCGAGCTCAGCGATAATCTCACCTTTCTTCACTTTTGAGTTGAAGTCTGCATAAAGCTTGGCTATTCTGCCTGAGACCTGACTTCCTACCTCGACTATGGTCACCGGATTCAGGGTTCCAGTGGTGACTACTAAGGCTTCGATGTCACCCCTCTGGATTGGCTCTTTTTTATATTTTATTCCCTTGTTTCTGTTACTTCGGAGAAATACAAATCCTAAAAGAATTCCCGAGAGGACAATGAGTGTAATTAAGCTGATGATGGCTTTTTTTTTCATCTAAATCTCCTCTTTGAATCTTCCTCGTTTATCTTAGTTTTTTTATCCTCATTATTTTCTTTAAATAAAACTTAATTTTCTTCACTTTTGTTTCATTTTCTTAGCTTACACATATTTTTTTGATTTTTTTGAAAAGTTAATCTCTTTTATCTTTTTACTCTCTTTCTCTTCCTCTTTCTACCCCTTAAAGAGACATTCCTTAGACAAAAAGAACCGAAATATGATTCCCAAAAAGGTTCGATTTTTCTTGACAATCTTTTTTTGTTTACTTTAATATACCTCCTTCTAATGGAGGAAAGATTATGTTCGTCTGGGTATTTCATAGGATAACAGGTCTTCTTCTAATCCTCCTCTTAGGAACAAAATTTCTTACTTCCTTCTTTCTGATGACCAAGGAGCAGAAACCTGACTGGTCTCTTGTCCTGCATACAAATCCATTTTTAGATACTCTCCTCATCATCACTGTGGTTTTTCATGCTTTTTATGGATTGAGGACAGTAATCATTGATCTTGGTCTCCGAAAGGAGAAATTGCTCTTCTGGATTTTTACCATCATCAGCCTTGTGGTGAGTGCAGCCCTGCTCACCATTTATTTCACCAGGGATTATTGAATGATAAGCCATGATCTCCTTATAGTAGGAGGCGGGCTCGCTGGTTTATCCGCGGCTCTGAACAGTGACCCTACGCTTCGAGTAGCACTCCTCTCTAAGGTTCATCCACTTCGGTCCCATTCGGTTGCTGCTCAGGGAGGGATAAATGCAGCTCTGGGGAATAATCCCGAGGGGAAGGATGACTCTTGGGAAAAGCATGCCTTCGACACCATTAAAGGAAGTGATTATCTCGCTGATCAATCGGCTGCCGAGCAGATGTGCAGAGAAGCAATCCCCACTATATACGAGCTTGACCGAATGGGAGTTCCCTTCAGCAGATTTCCAGGAGGAGTGATTGCTCAGAGACCATTCGGGGGAGCGGGTTTCCCTCGCACATGTTATGCTGCTGATAGAACAGGGCTTGTGATTCTCCACACTCTATTTGAACATTCGCTAAAGAGAAAAATAAACTTTTTAAATGAGTGGCTTGTGGTGAGGCTTGTGGTAAAGGATAAGAAATGTTTGGGAATAGTTGCCTATGATTTAGCCTCGGGTGAAATTGTGCCCATAAAGGCAAGAGCAGTCATTTTTGCCACGGGTGGTTATGGAAGAGTCTATCTCAAGACCACAAACGCTTACATCAACCATGGAAGCGGTATCGGCATTGCTTACAAGGCTGGAGTATCATTGAAAGACATGGAATTTGTTCAGTTCCATCCTACTTCTCTTTACCCGAAGAATATCTTGATCACGGAGGGAGCAAGAGGAGAGGGTGGATATTTAATCAACAACAAAGGAAAGAGATTCATGGTGGATTATGCTCCTTCTGCCATGGAGCTTGCTCCCAGGGATATTGTAGCTCGAGCAATTCAGACAGAGATTGATAAGGGAAACGGGTTTGAAAATCAATATGTGTACCTGGATTTAAGACATTTGGGAAAAGCTAAGATTATGAAGAGGCTTCCAGGAATAAGAGAGATATGTCTTGATTTTGCAGGGATTGACCCGGTAGAATCTCCCATCCCAATACAGCCAGCCCAGCATTATTCAATGGGGGGAATAGATGTTGATGAAAAGGGTGCTTCCTGTGTGGAAGGATTTTATGCTGCTGGAGAATGCGCCTGTGTCAGCGTGCATGGTGCCAATCGGCTCGGCGGTAATTCTCTTCTTGAAACAATTGTTTTCGGAAAGATATCGGGTGTGGAAGCTTCAAAATATGCTAAAGGGAGCACGGATGATAGAGACGCAGAAAAAATTCTCCTCGAAGAAGCCCTGAAAGTGAAGCAGAAGATAGAGGAATTGCTTAAACTCGATTCAGGTATCAAGTTTCACCTCTTACTCAACAGACTTAAGGTCGTCATGAGTAAGAAAGTGGGATTGTTCAGGAATAGAAAGGATTTAGAGGAAGCCTTACAAAATATTCGTCAATTGAAAGAAGATTCAAAGAAGATGTATATTTCCGGAAAATGCCTGCGTTATAGCCAAGAGCTTGTCAACATCCTGGAATTTGAAGCCATGCTCGACCTTGCAGAGGTCATTACCCTGGGAGCCTTAAATAGAGAGGAAACAAGGGGCTCTCATTTTCGCCTTGATTTCAAGCAAAGAAACGACCTCGAGTGGCTTAAGCATACGATTGTTTCTTTAGAGAAGGGGGAGCCTAAGATAAGCTATAAAGAAGTAAAAATCGAAAAATACAAACCCCTAGAAAGAAAATACTGAAATGGAGTATCTCTTCAAGATACTGAGGTTTGACCCCTTAAAGGATGAGCAGCCTTATTTTCAGGATTTCGCCTATGAAACGAAAGAAAAAAAATCCGTTCTCGAAGCCTTGATGGATATTCGTAATGACCAGGATTGCACTCTTGCTTTCAGGTACAGTTGCCGTGAGGCGATATGCGGTTCCTGTGCGATGGTCATCAACGGAAGATTCGACCTCGCCTGTCGCGTAGAACTCCAGAATCTCAGAGGGCCCGAAATTGTGATAGAACCCCTTCCTAACCTGGAGATTCAAAAAGACCTAGTGGTGAACATGGAGCCCTTCTGGGAAGCACTCTACAAAATAGAACCATATCTTCATTCTCAAGAAGAAAAACTTGAAAAAGGGCATAAGGTAGAAGATAAAGAGATGGAGAAAATTTTTCAGTTCATTAATTGTATAATGTGTGGATGTTGTTACAGTGCCTGTCCTGTGGTTTCAAGAGATGAAAGGTATCTTGGTCCTGCTGCCTTGGCAAGGCTTTATCGCTTTGTAGAGGATCCGAGAGATCGACGACCATTCTCGAACTGGATAAGGGTAAATACTGAGGCTGGAATATGGGGGTGCGACACAGTTTTCAGATGTAATGAGGTCTGTCCCAAAAATGTAAGGCCAGCGGATGGAATTGAAGCCTTAAGGCGCAAGATAGTGCTAGAGAAGATAAAAAGAATTTTGAGATTAAAAAAATGAAACTCAAACATTCTCTTTTCACTCGACGTCAATTTCTGAATGGGCTACTTGGTGGATGGCTTGCTGCATTTTTTGGTTCATTGATTCATCCTGTCTTAAAATTTATCTTTCCTCCCTACCGAGAGCCAGAAGAAGTGGTGCTTAATTATTCAGAGTTTGAAGGAATGAGCCCTAATTCTGTCAAGTATTTTTCATGGGGAAGTAAACCCGGGATTGTGCAACGCAAAGAAGATGGAAGTTTTCAGGTTTTTGTTGGAGTATGCACTCATCTCGATTGTAATGTCACCTATCTTCCAGAGCAGAAGAAGTTTTTTTGTGCCTGTCATGAAGGCTGGTATGATGAGAATGGAATGAATATCGGGGGTCCACCACCCGCTCCTCTGCGTAGACTCGAAATGTTCATCGAAGGTGAGAACCTGATTATAAAAAGAGAAGGTGGAAAGTAAATATGGGGAAATTGGATCTAGGAAATTGGCTTGATGAAAGATTGGGGCTTAAGCTCATATCCAGATTCTTGAAAGAGAAAAAAGTCCCCCTACACAGACACACTCCCTGGTATTACACAGGAAGTGCTATTTTGTTATTTTTCACCATTCAGGTCATTACAGGATTCATGCTCCTTTTCTATTACAAACCCACACTGGAATTAGCAAATAAGAGCGTAGCTCAAATCATGAATGAAGTGCCTTTGGGATGGATAATTCGCTCTATCCATAGCTGGTCTGCCTCATTCATGATAGCCTGCGTGTTTATTCATCTTATAGGGATATGGTTAGCAAAATCTTACCGTAAACCAAGAGAGATGACTTGGCTAAGCGGCGTCATCCTCCTTTTGATTTCTCTTGCCTTCGGGTTTACAGGATATCTTCTTCCCTGGGATGAACTCTCCCTTTCGGCAACGAAGGTGGGGACAGACATCCCTCGCTCAATCCCAGTTGTGGGAATCTGGGTCACGAAATTACTCAGGGGAGGAGAGGATGTGACTCAGGATACTCTGACTCGCTTCTTTGGTCTGCATGTTTCAGTGCTACCCATTTTTGCCTTTCTCCTCATTGCTCTTCATGTCTACTTCATCCAGAAACACGGAATGAGTGTTCCCGTGGAGATTGAAATAAAAAATGAAAAGCCAAATGAGCTTCCTTTCTGGCCCAACTTCGTTTACAGAGAAATGATTGTCTGGCTTTTGCTCTTCGGGGTGCTGATTTCGGTTTCAATCTTATTCCCGCCTTCGCTCGGGGAGGAGGCAGATTTGATGGCACCTGCACCCGAGGGGATAAAACCTGAATGGTATTTTCTTTTTCTCTTCCAGACACTGAAGATATTCCCGGCAAAAATTCTGGGTGTCGAGGGAGAAACTGTTGCCATTATATTAATCTTGATTGCAGTTCTCCTTTTTGCTCTTCTCCCTTTTCTGGATAATAAACCTGCAGAGAGGAAGGGAAAGTTTGTTTCCCTCATAGCTTATCTTGTCATTCTCTATGCTCTTTTTATGAGCATCTGGAGCCTCATGTAATGGCAAAGAGAGGAGTAGCTCTTTTCTTGTTGCTTTTTCTGGGGATAACTTTTTTTCTCCTTAAGGAAATTTCTGGAAGTGAAGAGGGACAGGAAGAGCTCAAGAAGCCTAAGGAGTCTGGAGAAAAAATAGTCTCTTCTCCAAAAGATATCCGCGAAAAGATATCTGTATACGTATTCATGGGCTGGATGTGGCTTTCGATTTTTATCTTAATCTATATCCTGAGGCAGAAAATAAGCGAAGCAGATAGAATTTTACGCCTGAAATATTTCAAGGGTAACAAAGATAACTCCTAATTCTCTTCCTATCTCATCCGCTAAGTTTATGCTCACAATAAGAAAATTATCAATACTTCTCCTTCTTATGAGCCTTTGATATTCAGAGAGAAGGAGAATCTCGCTTCATAATTTGGGACTTCAGCTTAATTCACCATTTAGAAGAGAATTGAGAGCAAAGATTTATTCCTGTGAAAATGTGAACTTCTCTCCGTCTTATATTTATGTCCAAAAATACTCTATCTCGAGGAGGCGCTGGTTTGGAAAGTAAAGAAGGCCATAGAAAAAGACTCAGAGAGAAGTTCTTGAAGGCGGGTCTTCAGGGACTTCTTGATTATGAAATAATTGAGCTTCTTCTTACCTTAGGCACGCCGAGAAAAGATTGTAAGAGGCAGGCTAAAGATTTGATAAAGAGATTCAAGAGCGTGAGGGGAGTGCTTGAAGCTGAGAGGGAAGAAATTGAAGAAGTAAAAGGCATCGGCCCCCACAACATATTTGGCCTCAAGCTTATGCATGAGGTGGCTCGGTTTTTTTTGAGAGAAAAGATGATGAGCAAGCCTGCCTGCCATTCTTCAAAGGAAGTCTTTGATTACCTTTATCATGCTTTAAGGGATGTGAAGAAAGAAATGTTCAAGGTGATGCTCCTGGACTCGAAGAATCAAATCATAGAAGAAAAGACCTTTTTTGAGGGGACTGTGGATTCAAGCGCAGTCTATCCCCGAGAAATAATCAAACAAGCATTGCGCTATGGAGCCTGTTCGCTGATCTTCGTCCACAATCATCCCTCCGGTGACCCGGAGCCATCTTTGAATGACAAGGAAATCACAAAAGAGCTCGTTTTGGTTTCTTCTCTACTCCAGATAAGGGTTCTGGACCATATCATCATCGGAGATAATCGCTATTTTAGCTTTGCTGACAAGGGATTGATTGAGAAATATGAACTTCTCCTTGAAGGGTTGAGAAGGAATTTCAGATAAGAGTGATTTGTAAAAGGACTCTCCTCGATGTAAACTGTTTTGAAGGAGGTGAGGAGAATGAGGAGCAATGAAAGTGAGAGTAAGAGTAGGATGAAGCCGATCGAGGAGGTGGCTAAAAAGCTAGGATTGGATTGCTCTTCTCTTGAAAAATATGGAGAATGTAAAGCAAAAATAAGCTTAGGGAAAGTCTTGGAGACTAAGGAGAAGAAAGGGAAGCTGATCTTAGTCACGGCCATGACTCCTACTCCTACGGGAGAGGGGAAAACCACCACTTCAATTGGTCTTTGCGATGCCTTCAACCGGCTGGGGAAAAGAGCAGTTGTGACTTTGAGAGAACCCTCATTGGGTCCTGTATTTGGAATGAAGGGAGGAGCTACTGGAGGGGGTAAGGCGCGGCTTATGCCTTCCGACGATATAAACCTTCATTTCACGGGAGACATCCATGCCGTCACGGCTGCCCATAATCTCCTGGCAGCCATGATTGACAACAGGCTTCACTTTGAAGGTGTCTGTGGACTCATCGATTGTCGAGCTGTGAGCTGGAAGAGAGTGATGGATATGGATGATCGCGTGCTTAGGGAAATTGTGGTTGGCATAGGAGGACCGTTGAGGGGAATAGCAAGAGAGACCGGTTTTGAGATAACCGCTGCCTCTGAGGTGATGGCCATTCTTTGTCTGGCAAGAGACATGAAAGACCTCAAGGAAAGGCTGGCAAATATTTTCGTGGGATATTCTCCCGACAATAAGCCGGTTTTTGCCAGAGATCTGAAGGCTCAAGGTGCGATGGCTGCGCTTCTCAAGGATGCGATAAAACCCAACCTCGTTCAGACTCTAGAAGGGAATCCGGCAATTATCCATGGAGGTCCTTTTGCCAACATTGCTCATGGCGCAAATTCAGTCATTGCCCTGAGGCTGGCACTTTCACTTTCAGATTTTGTAATCACAGAGACAGGATTTGGTTCAGACCTGGGAGCTGAGAAATTCTTCGATATCGTGATAAGAACAGGTCTTATTCCTCCCCCTGATGCCTGTGTCATTGTGGCCACCCTTAGAGCTCTGAAATTTCATGGAGGAGTCAAGCTCGATGAAGTTGAGAAGAAAAACGTAGGTGCGGTTGAAGAGGGATTTAGAAATCTTCAAAAGCACATTGAAAACATACGTCTTTTTGGGATTCCTTCTATAGTGGCCTTGAATCAGTTCAACTCAGACACAGATGAAGAAATTGAAAAACTAAAGAAGCTCTGCAAAGGAGAGAACACGCGTTTTGCCGTAAGTGAAGTCTATGCAAGAGGTGGGGAAGGCGGCCTTGAGCTTGCGAGAGAAATCCTGCTCTCGATAGATGCGGATGAGAAGAATTTTCGATTCTTGTATCCCCTCGAGCTCTCACTTTTAGAAAAGATTGAAATAGTGGCGCGGAGAGTGTATGGTGCCTCGTCACTAGCCATGGAAGCGAAGACAAGAAGAAAGATTTTGAAGATTGAGCAAGATGGATTTGGCCGTTTCCCGGTATGCATAGCCAAGACACAATACTCCCTCTCCGATGATGATGAGGCCAGAGGAAGGCCTGAAGATTTCACTCTCATCGTCACAGATGCTAGCCTCAGTTCAGGAGCAGGTTTTATTGTCATTTTCTGTGGAGATATCATGACCATGCCCGGACTTCCAAGGTCGCCCGCAGCTGAGCGCATAGACATTACTGAAGAAGGGGAAGTTATCGGACTTTCATGAGACCTGAACACCCTTACTAAAATAAGAGTTTCTGCATTTAAATTGTTTTAAAGAAGATGAGGCGTTAAAGAATATATTATTTTTTAAGATTTTAGGGAAAAAGAGGAATAATCGAAAAAATAAAGAAAAAGAAGGTATCAGACTTGAACTTAGATAAATCTTTACCAGGGAATGAATCCAGTGGCTTAAACTCTCTTATCTTTTTTGTTGAAGGAGAGAAGGAGATTGATCTAGGAACACAATTTGATTTACAGCCTAGCGTTAATTGTGATAAAAAGGAATCTTCCTCATTAAATATTTCATTTAGAGGTATGATAGATGTGTGAATTGAGAGATGTCTTTATTGTTGGCGCCGCAAGGACGCCAATTGGAAATTTCCTGGGGAGTCTCAAGGAACTGAGTGCTCTAGAGCTAGGCGGAATTGCCATCAAGGAAGCGATGAAGAGAGCGAAGATAAAGGGAGAGGATGTGGATGAGGTTATCATGGGAAATGTTGTCTCCGCAGGCCTGGGGCAAGCGATTGCAAAGCAGGCTGCTTGGAAAGCAGGAATCCCTTTTACGGTGAGCTGTTTTGCAGTCAATATGGTCTGTGGCTCTGCGTTAAAGGCGGTTGCTCTTGGGGCTCAGTCAATCTGGCTCGAAGAGAAAGAGGTTGTGGTGGCGGGTGGAATGGAGAGCATGAGTCAGGCTCCTCACCTCATCTGGGGATTGAGAGAGGGTGTGAAATTTGGCGACTTGAAGATAAGGGATTCTATGATTCTCGACGGCCTTTGGTGTGCATTTGATAATCACCATATGGGAATGACAGGAGAAATAATAGCCGAAAAATTCAAGGTTAGCCGGCAAGAACAGGATGAATATGCGCTGAGCAGCCAGATGAAGGCAATTCATGCCATCGACAAGGGCTATTTAAGACAGGAAATTGTCCCAGTTGAGATTCCTCAAAAAAAGGGGGAGCCAATCATCTTTGAAGTTGATGAAGGTCCTCGTAGGGATACGACGTTGGAGAAACTTGCGAGACTGAAGCCTGTTTTTAAGAAAGATGGGACGGTCACGGCTGGGAATGCGTCTACTCTGAATGATGGAGCTGCGGCTGTGGTTCTTGCTTCTGAGAACGCGATAAGAGAAAAGAGACTAAATCCCTTGGCAAGAATTCTGGGTGCAGCGACAAATGGGGTGGAGCCCTCGATGGTTATGTACGCACCAAAAGGAGCCATTGAGAAGCTTCTGACAAACGTTGGTTGGAAGATAGGAGATGTAGATCTCTTTGAGATAAATGAGGCATTTTCTTCACAACTTGTGGTGCTCATCAGAGAGCTGGGACTCGATAGGGAGAGAGTCAATGTTCATGGAGGAGCGGTCGCCCTTGGTCATCCAATAGGAGCGACAGGAGCTAGAATTCTTACCACTCTCCTTTATGCCTTGAAACAGAGAGGGTTAAAAAAGGGAGTGGCTGCTCTCTGTTTGGGAGGAGGAGACGCAGTGGCAATGGCAGTGGAAGTGATTTGAAAAAGGGGGAAAGATGGAAATCAAGAAGATTGGGATTATAGGTGCCGGAACGATGGGCACTGGAATAGCTCAGGTGGCTGCAAGTTCTGGCTTTGAGATTATCTTGAATGATGTGGGAGAAGACTATCTTCTTCGCTCTCGAAAAGCGATGGAGAAGAGTCTCTCCAAGCTTCAAGAAAAGGGGAAACTAAGGGAAGATATAGAAGCGATACTGGGGAGAATAAAGACCACCACTAATTTGAGGGAGCTGGGAGAAGTTGATTTTGTGGTTGAGGCGGTGTTTGAAAATTTCGAAGTAAAGAAGAAAGTTCTTCAAGAAATTGATAAAATCCTCTCGCCTGGAGTCATCCTCACTACCAATACTTCTTCCCTTTCCATAACAAGGCTTGCTGCAGTGACAAGCAGGCCGCAGAGGTTTATGGGAATGCATTTTATGAATCCTGTACCTTTGATGAGCCTGGTTGAATTAATCAAGGGAATTTCAACTTCTCAGGAGACTTTTGCGAAAGTCAAAGAGCTTGCAGAAAAGATGGGGAAGGTTCCTGTGGAAGCTAACGATTTTCCTGGCTTCATTTCCAATCGGATTTTGATTCCCATGATCAATGAAGCCATTTTTGCCTTGATGGAAGGAGTAGGAAGTGTGGAAGCCATTGATACAGTGATGAAGCTGGGAATGAATCATCCCCTTGGTCCCCTTGCTCTTGCAGACCTTATAGGCTTAGATGTGTGTCTCAATATCATGGAAGTCCTCTATGAAGGATTTAGGGACCCCAAATACAGACCTTGTCCTCTTTTGAGGAAGATGGTGGATGCAGGATTCCTGGGAAGAAAGAGTGGCAAGGGATTTTATGATTATCAGACATAAAGAAATAAGATAAGCCACAGATAGAATTAAGCCACAGGGAGCCAGAGGAAGAAAAGATTAGGTTTGGATGTGTTGTTGCACTTTTTCTCCTTAAAAGATAAGATTAAAGAAGAATGATTTAAATGAGGAGGGCAAGATGAGAGAAGAAGGTGGGGAAAGACAGTCCTTGAGAAATAAGGCAATTGAAGCTGCTCTCACCCAGATAGAGAAACAATTCGGAAAAGGCGCCGTAATGAAGCTCGGTCAGAAGGAAGCGGCAATAAGAGTTCCCTCTATACCAACCGGCTCCCTGGCTTTTGACCTTGCCCTGGGGATAGGGGGGTTTCCGAGGGGGAGGGTAGTGGAGATTTTTGGACCCGAGGCAACGGGGAAGACAACTCTCGCTCTGCATGTGATAGCAGAGGCTCAAAAGCAGGGAGGACAGGCTGCTTTCATAGATGCTGAGCATGCGCTCGATCCCAAATATGCAGCAAGTGTGGGTGTGGATGTTGATAATCTTCTCATTTCTCAGCCCGATTATGGAGAGCAGGCTCTTGAAATTGCAGAAGTTTTGGTGAGGAGTGGAGCCGTGGATGTAATTGTCGTCGATTCTGTGGCAGCCCTGGTGCCGAAAGCAGAGCTTGAAGGAGAAATGGGAGATGCTCATATGGGTCTTCAGGCGCGGCTGATGTCTCAGGCTCTGAGAAAATTAACGGCTATTGTAAGTCGTTCAAAAACATGTTTCATCTTTGTCAATCAAATTAGGGAAAAAATAGGAGTTTTTTTGGGAAGTCCGGAAACCACAACGGGTGGAAGAGCCCTTAAGTTTTATGCCTCTATGCGCATCGACATTCGAAAACTGGCAACCCTAAAGGAAGGTGAGGATGTGATAGGGAATAGAGTAAAAGTAAAGATTGTCAAGAATAAAATGGCGCCACCTTTCAGAGAGGCTCAATTCGATATCATCTACGGAGAAGGAATTTCCAAGGAAGGAGACCTCGTGGATTGCGGAGTGGATTTTGGTCTCATCGAAAAGACAGGAACCTGGTATTCTTATAAAGGAGAGAGGCTTGGTCAAGGTAGAGAAAATGTAAAGAAGCTCCTTAAGGAAAATAAGGAGTTAAGCGCGGAGCTTGAGCGGGAGATAAGGAAAAAGATGGGTCTCTTCATCGAAGAGCCACTGAAGAAAGAACAGGTACCAAAAAAAGAGCCACAGGCAGAAAGCTAAAAACACCTCATCCACATTTTCCCTTAAGGCGAAAAGTAACCTGATCCCAGCCTTCTCTCCAAGAAATTTTTAGTAGAAGGATAATTTCGAAGTACACATCCCCTCTTGAAGCCATCGGAAGGGAATCATTTTAAAGGATTTTTCAGGTAGAGGGCGATGTTTTCATGGGTTGCGAACCAGATGGATTTGAAGCTTAAAATATGCCTGATGAGTTTCTCAAGCATTATGATTCTGCTTCTATGACCTATTATCTTGGGGTGCATGGTAAGCACAAATAACGTTCCTTCTTCAAAGGACTTTTCGAACTCTGCGGCCCATATTTCAAAGACATCCATAGGTTTAATTTGGGGACGAATGCTTGTATATCTGGAGAACCCAAAGTAAGGATAATCGTCGAGCAGCCACTCGACAGGAAGCTCTATGATTCCCGTCGGTTTTCCGTCTTCAAGAAGTTCATAAGGCCTATCATCTGCCATGAGGCTGCTATCATACAAGAGTCCCAGCTCTCTTATCAGCTTGAGTGTTGAAGGGCTAAAATCCCAAGACGGGGTGCGAATGCCCGAGGGTCCCCTGCCAGTGATACTTTTGAGCGTTTCATAAGATTTTCTCATCAACTCCCTCTCCTCTTGTTCTGAGAGAAGAGAATTTCGCTCATGAATCCAGCCATGGAGGCCAATTTCATGGCATTTCTTGGAGATTATGGCATCCATGGCTTTTGGATGGAGAAGCGCCGAAACCGCAGGAACAAAGAAAGTTGCAGGGATTTCATACTTTTCCAGTAGATTGAGAATCCTGGGAATGGCTACTCGAGCGGAGTATTCTCCCTGGGAGAAACCACCCGGAGAAAGCTCTTTATCGCGTAATTCATTCGTCTCAGCATCGAAATCAAAAGAAAGTGCAACGGCTACCTTTGCTCCATTTGGCCAGGTGGCAGGAGTTAAGTCTTTTCCGGCTCTCACCTTTCCCACTTCAGATTGAATCTTCTCAAGAGTCCATTGCCAAGGTTTTTCTTCCTCTCTTTTATTCTGAGAAGGGTAGGCAAAGCCAAAAATTAAGAGGGAACTGATTGCAATTGCAATCACATTTAGCATAAACTTTTCCTCCTTTTAAGAATTTAAATCAAAGATTAATTTTTCTTTATTTTATTCCCTCTTCCCTTTCTGTTCATCGAGGATGACCGATTACTGTCATGTAAAGTACACTCTCTTCCTTCCCATCAACTTCGATTAAGGCGTTAACTTCGTCGTCATAAAGTGCGGCTATCTGGCAGGAGCCAAGACCTAGGGCTACTGAAGCTAGAGCCACATTCTGAGCAATGTGTCCAGCATCTAAGTACACATATCTATATGCTCTCTCATCGTATTTCCATTTCGAACGCGAAAAAATTGCAGTCCAGATGAAAACTGTGCTTGCCTCCTTGCACATTTCTTGATCTAGGGCAGCTTTTGCCAAAGCCTTTCCAAAGTCTCCACTCTTGATGAGCTCCAGGGCATGATTCTGGACATCGTAATGATAGATTCCTTTTTCAATTCCTTCGACATTGTTTAAACCAAGATAAGTCTCCACAGGATACAACGCTCCAGCCGAGGGCGTGGCTCTGAGCTCATAGCCCATATATTTCATGGTAATTCCCTGAGAAGCCCAGAGAATCTGGCTGAGATGCTGGCTTTTAAGAGGAACATTTTTGAATTCTCTCACGCTTCTTCGTCTTTTAATTACCTGCCAGAGAGGGGCTCCTCCTTCTTTCTCAGGAGGAGCAAGAGAGATTCTCATGGATGAAGGATAGCGTTTGTAGGTTTCAGGTTTAGGATGCCAGAGAATTGATTTACCCCTTAGTTCACCGCGGATATACTTTGTTTCCTTCTGAAATCGATCCCCAATTCCGTCGCTCATCTTTCCTCCTCATCTTTACTTTTTAGTTCTTTTTTTATGGCTTCTATTTTTTCTTTTGCTTCTTTAAGCCTGGGATCTAAAGCCAAAGCTTTCTTGTAATATTCAAGTGCCTTATTTTTATCCCCGACTCTTAGATACATGTCAGCTATTTGTTTATGAAGTTCTGCATTTTTTGGATAAACTTCTGCGGCTATTTCGGCCATCAAAAAAATTTCTCTTATTTTTCCAGCATTTTCCAATCTTCTTCCGAGGCTAAAGAAGGCATCCAAACTTAGACTGTGGTGGTCGGGGTCAAGCATACACGCCTTTTTATAGAGTGTTCTTGCTTCTTCTGAATTACCTAGCCAGAGGTATGCTTGGCCGAGATTCACTAAGGCCTGAGGCGAGTTTGGGTAGATTTCGGAACAGAATTTAAAGAGTTCGAGTGCTTTTTCTCTTTCACCTTGCTCAAGATAAAATCTACCTATTCTTGCAATTTCTTCAGTCAGGTCGGGATAAATTTCTGTATTCTTGAATGTGGAACTCAAAAGTGCTCTAATTTCCTTGAAATCTGTATCTAATCCTATCCTCAATTTGCGGATAGAGTCGTTGTAAGTTTTTTGCCAATTTTCATTCCAGTTTGAGATGAGATCAGAAAAATGAGAATTAAATTTATCCTTGATTTCTGGTATTTTGGTTTGAAGGCTTAGGTAATCATGGAAAAATGAGATGGGGCCTTTCTGGTGATAGTTTTTAAAGATTTCATTGCCATAAACTCTTTCTAATAAAGATGCCATATGGAAGCCAATTCGAGTAAATGCCATATTAGAAATAGGGTGGATTCCAGCCTCTATTTTTTTCTTCGCCTCTCTGAAGTCTTTAGTCAGAGCTTCCATTGAAACGTATTTATTAAAATAAGAAATGGCATCCCTCAACTCTTTTTCCTCTGTTTGGAATTTTGTTTTATCCCATTCATACGCACTCATTCCAAAAGAAAAGACCTGGTTACATGCGTGATAGATTGCTCGTTCTTCTCTTGTTGGGAGATAGGGATGGCTATCAAAGTCTTCCTCTAGGATGAGCTCTGCAAGTCTTGTAAAATAGGGAGCAAGGTCTACTCCCTCTAGGTTCGAAGCAATGGCGATAGCAAATTTTTCGAGGGGAAAGATAAGCAGATGAGTCTTTGTCTCTGGCTGAGAGCCTCCATGGAAAACCTGAAAGTGTCCTCTCCAAGGTGAGACCATCCATCCCATTCCATAGCCAGTCAAATATCCATTTCGCTGCACCATGGAAGTAAACATAAGCCTTAAGCTTTCTTTCGAAAGTAATTTCCCTTCTATTATTCCTTTTGCGAATTTAAGAAGGTCGGGAACGGTTGAGCGCGTCCCGCCGCCTGCAAATCTACTTGAGACATCCACATATTCAGAATTCTTGATTTCTCCCCTTATCAAGCGATAACCTCTGGCGCGATTGGGAATCAAATCAGTAGGATCGTCCATCCTAGAGTTTGTCATTCCTAGGGGAAGGAATATGTTCAGAGTGATGTATTCTCCATATGATTTTCCAGAAACACTCTCTATTACCGCGCCGAGGAGGTTGTAACCATAGGATGAGTAGTGGTATTTGGTCCCAGGCTCCGCAACAAGGTCAAAATCCTGGAAGATGGCTATTGCTTCTCTGGTGTCTTTGTGTTCTTTGATGTGTCCCTCGAGATCATAATTTCTGTAATGGCTGATGCCGCCTAAATGTCCGAGAAGCTGACTGATCTTTATGGGCCATCTTTTCCGAGGAAAATAGGGAACATAAACCTGAACCTCATTTTCGAGATTAATTTTCCCCTTTTCCACAAGTTGGAGAATAGCTGTGGCGGTAATTGTCTTGGTGATTGAGGCCAGTCGATAAGCTGTTTCTGATTTGGCGCAAACCATATTCTCAAGATCTGAGAATCCAAATCCCTCCACCCACTGATAATCATCCTTCAAGAACCCCACGGTTATGGCCGGCGACTTGTCGATAATCATCTGTTCTCTAACAAATGCCTTAAATTCTTCTATTGCTTCTCCATAAGGAGTGGAACTTGAATTTTGCTGGGACTTTAAAGGAGAAGCTAGGAAGACCTCAATTATCAGAAAGAAAGAAACGATAAAGAAAATAAGATTATTTTTTCTTATCATCTTGCCAGCCTCCCTTCCTTCCGATTCATCTTAAGGCAAAACCAAGTCCAAAGAAGAAGAGCAAGGCAATTATGGCTGCCATCAAGGCGTATGGAAGTTGGGTTCTGACGTGGTCGATGTGGCTAGTTGCTGCTGCCATTGAGGAAATGATGGTTGTGTCCGAAATGGGCGAGCAGTGATCGCCAAATACACCTCCGCTCAAGACTGCCGCAATAGTTAACCCTGGAGGCAGAGCGATGAGATTTATCATCGGAACAGCTATGGGAATCATGATGGCAAAGGTTCCCCAGGAAGTTCCTGTAGAAAATGAGATGAAGCAGGAGGCAAGAAAAATAACCGCAGGAATGACCGCAGGAGGAAGGCTTGCCTTTGCCATGCGAGCCACAAATAAGCCTGTGCCGAGAGAATCGCAGACATCACCAATGGAAAATGCGAGGACCATTAAGCTTGCCAGGGGAATCAGTCCTCCAACCCCTTTCATGAAGATATTTGTTATTTCATTGAGACGCATTATACCCTGAAATCTATAAGCGACGGCACCTACCCCAAGCCCGGTTATGACCGACCAAAGCACAGATGTTGAACCTGAGCCCTCCATGATATTTCCTCTTCCCGTGATTAAAAGAACGATGGGCATCATCCCTACCATGGTTATCACCGGAAGGAGCATGTTTACAGGCTTTGGTTTAATCCCTTTTTTAGCTTCCATCATCACTACCTCATCGGAGATGAGAGGTTCTGCGCCTTCACTAAGAAGTTTTCCTTCTTCCTTTACCCTCCTTTCTGCCTCTTTCATCGGCCCAAGGTTTTTTTCACTGAAGACTACTATCAAGACAAGCAATAGGGCAAAAATCGCATAAAAATTATAAGGCATAGATGAGACGAGAAGGCCAACAGGATTTTTAATACCCTGAGCAGAGAGGAGTCCGATGATAAAAGCCCCCCATGCGTTGAGGGGGATTAGGATGCATTTAGGTGCTGAAGTGGAGTCCAGAATATAGCTCAGCTTCTCCCGTGAGATCCTGAGCCTGTCGAAGATTGGTCTTGCCACAGCTCCAGAGACAAGAACGCAGATACTTGATTCGATGAAAATTATAAAACCCAAAAACCATGCCAGAAAGCCTGCTGATTTTCTTGTTTTAACTAAACCTTTTCCCAGAATCCAGTTAACGAATCCATTCATCCCGCCTGAATACTGGGTGAAAGTGATGATGGCTCCAATCATGGCACTGAAGAGGATAACCTGCGTATTGTCCCTATCATTGAATACCGTAACTATGGCACTCACGGTTTTTATCAACCCTACAAGAGGATTCCATCCATTTAAGATTGTCCAACCCAGCCAGATTCCGAGGATTAAAGAAATATACACATGCTTTGTTTTTATTGCCAAGAAAATGGCTAAAAGAGGAGGAAGAACAGAAGCCCAGCCGAAAGTTTCCATCTATGCTGTGAGAGATATAGCACCCGCTAAAAAATATGTCAAATTCCTATATAGAGTTGGAGCATTGGTGATACTTTTTCCCTAAAGTTTTAAAAAAGAATAAATGCCTTTTATACAAGCATATATGCCAACAGAAACGATTATCTACAATGAATTTGCAAAAAAATAAAGATTTAGGAGTGAAATGCGAAGGCATTAAAGAATATTTTTTATAAGGAAATCTGATAGATTGCAAAAAAAGATAGCCGTAACGTGTAATCCATAAGTTATCTTCTAAATTAGGGCTTTTCTGAAGACCCCTAGGTATCACAAAATGTATCTGATCCAACACAAAAAAGGCTCTTCTCCTGATTAGTTGCTAAAAACTCACAGAGGAAAAGGAAAAGAAAAACATATCTTCTTTTAATTTTGAGGGTTAAGATTAAGAAGAGAACAAAAGAGTCTATCTTTCATTCTCCAGTTTATGTCGCGACTCTCATTCCCACGGTTTCTTCAATGATATCTTTCAATTACTTGTGCGAAAATTAACACTTTTGACAGCTAATTTGGATATGAAGCAAAAAAATTTATTCGTCGTTTATAGATATTTTAGTATCTAAGGAGATAGAGGATGAGGTAAGGAAAGAGCGCATGGCAAGCTTTTACCGGAGAAAGAGGAGAAGCAAAATGCAAAGAGCCAAAAGGCAGAATAAGAGAGTAGAGAGCTCTCTTGACTGAGAAGAAATCGTAAAGGATTCATTGCTTAGAGTTTGTGAAAAAGAAGGGAATGAGATTTCAATTAGAGAAGTTTTATGGTGAGAATAATAAATTTCATTTTTTGTCTTTAAGATTAGCGAGTTTTTTTGGGAAAGGAAAGAAGAGGTTATTTTTTTATAAGTGATGAATAAGATTCTGGTGACATTTTCTACTGATGAAGATGTCTTTCACTTTGGGAATATCATAGATGGGTTCATGGTCTCCTTTTCCCTGAGCGAAGCAATATGTGAGGGCTGGTTTGCTCTTCCCCGAAGGTTTCCAGGTTTAAGCTTAGATTCATTTATGCTTATGCCTGATCATATCCATGGCCTTATTAGCTTGAGGAAAGAATCTTTTCCTCACCTTTCAAACGAAGAAGAAAGGGAATTAATGTTGAGAAGAATAATTTATTTTTATAAAGAATTGAGCACAAATCTTGTCCATCGGGAGGGTTTTCCAAACTTCAGCTGGAAGAGAGGGTATTATCGATATCTAATCTCTCCAGAAAAAAGCTCTCTGTTACTCAGGGAATATATAATTAGCAATACAAGAGGATGGAATTCAGGGAGGAGTGGTTTTCAGTCTAGTTTTTTTCGGGTAAGATCAAATGAGCCCTTTGAGTTAATTCTTGATTTTTGAGAGAAGAAGCCTCAGTTATAAGGCTCTTTTCTGAAAATAACCAGGTTTTCTTTTTTTTCTAATGCCCCTCATTTTATGGGTTCATAATTTATTATATTTAAATTATCAAGAAAATTTACGACTGACTCTCTTCCATTTTATGTGGGCTCATGGATTTAAACCCATTGCCTATCTTCGAATCATTTTCTATCTCGTTTCTGGAAGGATTTGCTTTTATTAGCCCAAACAAATGAAAGAGAAATAAAAAGCTTAATTCATGATATAATGATTCCAAAATTTTTAAAAAAATATCAAGGAAGAATTGAAATTATGAAAGGGGGTAAAATGAAAGGTTCAAAGAGAGAAAAATTTATTTGGCTTACCCTCATGGGAGTGGGAATGGTGGTCCTTTTCTTAAGCCTATTTCATGATTATTTCCTGGGAAAGAAGTTTTATCTAGGAATCCTCGCTTGGGCTGGAATAGCGACGGGATTAGTCTTAATCATCATTAGCAGTATCTTGTTTTTCCTGAAAAAGTTCGACATTTATGAGCGAAAAAAGTTTTCAAAGAGGGTTTATCTCGTAGATGCCGTTTTAATTGGTTTACTTTTTGTTTTTCTGAGCATCATTGGAGAAATATTCTGGTCTGAATTAAAGAATCCAATCAGGAGTAATCCATGGGCTATTGGTGTTTATCTCTGTCATCAGGAAGAGCCCTTTAATTTCAGTGGAGAGGGCATAGAAAATCCCATTTTGAAGGCAAAGGACATCACCGATATGGAAGCCGAATTTATTGCTGACCCTTTTCTTATCAAAGAAGATGAGACTTTCTATTTATTTTTTGAAGCTTTCAACACCAAAACGAAGCAGGGAGACATAGGTCTTGCTGCCAGCAAGAATGGGCTCGAATGGATTTATCAACAAGTTGTGCTCGACGAACCATACCATTTATCATATCCCTGTGTGTTTAAATATGAGAATGAGTACTATATGCTGCCTGCTTGCGGAAAAGAGGGTATTCTGATTTACTACAAAGCCAACCCTTTTCCCTTGGTTTGGTCAAAGATTAAGACTTTAGGAATGGGAAAGAGATTCGGGGATTGCTCAATTTTCAATTTTCAGGAGACTTGGTGGCTTTTTTCCGAGACAATAGGAAAAGATACGCTTGAACTTCATTATTCAGATAATCCCTTCGGTCCCTGGACCAAACATCCCAAAAGCCCGGTTAAAAAAGGAGATCCTGATAGGTCGAGCCCAGCTGGTCAGATTGTAGTTCTTGACAACAGAATAATTCGATATGCAAAGGATGTGTTTCCTTATTATGGGAATCAGGTCTGGGCTTTTGAGATTTTAAAACTGACCAGAGATGATTATGAAGAAAGACTCATAGGAGGGAAGCCGATTCTCAAAGGATTTGATAACTGGAACACGAGGGGGATGCACCATGTTTCTCCTTTGAGGCTTGGGCCGGAGCTTTGGATGGCTGCTGTCGATGGATATTGACTTTTTTTGGCTTTTACCCCGAAAGATATTTTTTCAGGTATCTGGCTGTGTGAGACCTTTTAAATTTAATTATTTCCTCCGGGGTTCCCTGGGCCACAACTTTTCCCCCCTGCTCCCCTCCTTCAGGTCCAAGGTCAATTATGTAATCGGCGCACTTGATGACGTCGAGATTATGTTCGATAACAATTACTGTGTGTCCATCATCCACTAGTCTTTGGAAGCATGAAAGAAGGAGTGAAATATCATCTAGATGGAGGCCGATGGTTGGTTCGTCAAAGAGGTAGAGAATGTGTCTGTCTTTCTGATGAATGAGGTGGTAGGCTAGCTTTATTCTCTGGAGTTCTCCACCCGAGAGAGTCGTCGTTGGTTGACCAAGCTTAAGGTAGCCAAGTCCAACCTCGATGAGAGGTGATAATTTTTTGCGGATATTCGGTTTTTCCGAGAAGAACTGATAAGCATCGGAGATGCTCATTTCAAGGACCTCGGCGATGTTCTTTCCCTTATATTTAATATCCAGAATTTCTTTCTTGAAACGTCTTCCTTTACAGGCATCGCAGGTTAATATCACGTCCGAGAGAAATTGCATCTCAACTATTTGCTGGCCTGCTCCCTTGCATTCTTCACATCTTCCTCCCGGAGCGTTGAAAGAAAAGTAACCAGGACGAAATCTAAGCACCTTTGCCTCTCTTGTTTGGCTGAAAATCTCCCTGATTTCGTCCATCGCCTTAGTGAAGGTGGCAGGTATTGAACGCACCGAGGCAGTGAGTGGAGATTGATCAACCATGATTATCTTATCTATTTGCTCTAATCCTTTGATTTCTTGGAATCCATCGTTTGTTTCTCCCTGCCAACCCCGATAGAGCACATCGAAGAGAAGAGTGCTTTTTCCTGAGCCAGAGACACCTGTAATACAGGTGAAGGTATTTAGCGGGAGTCTTATGTCTATATTTTTGAGGTTATGTTTAAAAGCCTTTTTTATTTCTATGAAACGTGAGGGATGCCTGCGTTTTTTAGGAACCTCTATCTTTTTCTCTCCTCTGAGATATTGGGCAGTTAGAGAATTCTCTGAATTGAGAAAGTTTTCCATTGGCCCCTCATAGAGAATTTCTCCTCCATATTCTCCGGCTCTTGGCCCGAGGTCAATGATATACTCTCCTGCTTTGATGATTTCTGGGTCGTGTTCGACCACAATTACCGTGTTTCCCATGTCTTTAAGAGCCTTTAAGATCTCGATGAGGCGCTGGTTATCCCGGGCATGGAGTCCGATGCTTGGTTCATCAAGGACAAACATCGTCCCCACAAGAGAGGAGCTCATTGCGGCTGCAAGGTTAATCCTCTGCGCTTCTCCGCCGCTTAGAGTAAAAGTCATTCTGTCAAGAGTGATATAATCCAGGCCTACCTCGAGCAAGAATTTCAGCCTTTTCTGGATTTCAGAAATGAGTTTCTCGGCAACCTGTTTTTGAAATTTATCAAGAGAAAGCGAGCTGAAAAATTCATATGCCTTTTCGACTGTCATCTTGACAACCTCTCCTATGGAGAGACCATTGACTTTCACGTTCAGAGCCCGGGGATTTAAGCGCATCTGCTGACACGAAGGGCAGGGAATGTATTTTCTGTAACGGCTGAGAAAGACCCTTACCTGCACTTTATATTTTTTAGTCTGAAGCCAGTTGAAGAACCCTTTTACTCCATAATAGCCATCTCCGCCCTCAAGGATAAATTCTTTTTCTTCCTTCTTAAGATTTTTGAAGGGGATGTTGGTGGGGATTCCTCTTCTTCTAGCTTCATCTATCAATTCTTCCTCAAGCTCGCGGGAGCCGGGCTTTGTGAATGGTTCAATGGCGCCTTCCTCTATTGATTTTGTAGGGTCAGGAACTATCTTCTCCTCATCGTAGGAGGCGAGATCGCCGAATCCATGGCAGGTAGGGCACGCTCCCTGAGGATTGTTGAAGGAAAAGAGGTTGGGGAATGGCTCTTCATAGATAATCTCGCATGATTTACACTCGAGCTTGTCTGAAAAAATGAACTCCTCTCCTTCTTCTGTGGAGACTTTAATTTTCCCCTCTCCTTTTCTAAGGGCAATTTCAAGCGAATCTACCAGCCGCTCCCTTTCTTCTCTATCAAGGATTAATCTATCAACAAAAACTTCAACTTTCTCACTCTTAAGGGGATTTCTTTGGTTGAGGTCGATTATTTGCCTGCCCTGGATGAGTCGGAAGAATCCGTCTTTTTTGAGTGCTGCAAATCCTTTTTCCCAGGGCCAGAAAAAGGAGATGTAAATCTTTGTTTGAGGGGGGAGGTTGAAAAGCTTTTCGACTATTGAATCGATGGTATCTTTCTCAACCGGTTTTCCACACTTGAGGCAGTGGATTATTCCTACTCGAGAATAAAGAACCCTAAGAAAATCATAGATTTCCGTCACCGTGGCTACAGTAGAGCGTGGATTTTTAGTAACAGCTCGTTGCTGGATGGCAATTGCTGGTGTGATTCCTTCGATTAAGTCAGCATCAGGCTTTTCCATTCTTTCTAGGAACTGGCGCGCATAGGAAGAAAGTGATTCGATGAAGCGACGCTGTCCTTCAGCATAAAGGGTGTCAAAGGCAAGGGACGATTTGCCTGATCCAGAAACTCCAGTGATGATGATGAATTTTTGGAGAGGGATATCAAGGTCGATGTTTTTCAGGTTATGGACTCTTACTCCTCGGAGGACTATCTTATCTTTCATCTTTTATTTTTCTCTAACTTGTGTATGTTCCAGATGAATAGGCATAGAAATTATTATAGTTTAATTTCTTCCCTGGATGAAGGTACTCGCATTGCCTCACTTAAAATCTATACGGAATTGATTTCTTGGAAAACAAGAAGAGAATATCCTCTTTCTCATCTCTTGTTCTAGATTTGACGCCTCACCCTAATTAATATTTAGCCCCCTTAAAACCTTAAAACAATTTTTGCCCTTGAAATTTGCGGTTAAGACTCAAACCTCTATTCTTTACCCCAGGTAGCTCCGCTATACTTATTTCTAAAAGAGGCAGGAATTAGGGTAAGGAAAGTAAAACTCCCTGCCCCTCACTCAAAATCATCTCTCATTCCCATTTAATTTTAAGAGCTATCTCCTCTTTAATTCTTCGTGTAGTAGATCTTTGGGGCTCCATGGCTCTAATCCTCACTGACTACATTGATATGGTTACTAGACTCTATCGCTATGGAGGATAATATGAAGTGGAAGAGTCCCAGGTCAGACGTTTGGTAATCCAAGATGAGCCTCCATTTGTGCTCTTTTTGTGTAGATCTTTGAGTTTCCGGAAGTCGAATCCTCCCAGACAATATGAAGATGGTTTGTTGAGTCTATGGATATGGCGGGGACATATGAGCCCCAGAGGTCCGGGTCAGACGTTTGGTAATCCAGGATCCCACTGCCAAAAGTGGTAAAATCAATAAACCTGTGATCAGAATGGTAAAGAACTTCCTCCTCTTTCTCCTCCTCATTACTTTTTTTACCATTCTATGAAAGTAAGGTTCAATCGGTCAAGCGCAAGTGTGCCATCGCTTTAAATCTATACGAAATTGACCGGTTAGAAAAAAGTGCCCACGAAACTGAAGAGGATTAAATATTCTCAAGTTAAGAAAAGAGGGGTTTCGTGAATAGAGAAAAAACTTTTAGTATAATGGTAAAGCATTTGAGAGGAGGTCATGATGCAGAAAGGGACAAGATATGCTTTGGCGGTTGGTGCCATTCCATTCATAACTCTTGTTTTTGCGCTTCCTTTGGTTAACCGCATCAAGCCACTTGTCTTAGGGCTTCCGTTTCTACTCTTCTGGATTATAAGCTGGGTCATTCTCACTCCATTGATTCTTTTTGTGGCCTATTTGGTAGAGAAAAAATTTAACCCTTTTGAGGGAGGTGAGGGAGAATGAACATAGCCCTGGTGATCATTTTTGGGACAGTTATTTTTTCCTCAATTGTAGGTATCTATGCTGGAAGAAAGCTCAAGATGAATCTTGAGAACTGGACTGTGGCAGGGAGGAGGTTCGGTATAATCTTAATCTGGCTTTTGATGGCTGGAGAAATTTACACCACTTTTACTTTCCTTGGGGCAAGCGGCTGGGCTTATTCCAAAGGAGCCCCAACCTTCTACATCCTCATCTACGGGACACTTGCCTATACTCTTTCTTTTTTTATCCTTCCCCCTCTTTGGAAAGTTGGTAAGCGCTATGGCCTTCACACTCAGCCTGATTATTTCATAAAAAGATATAAGAGCAATGCCCTCGGGATTTTGGTTGCCCTAATCGGGTTTTTTTCTATAATCCCTTATCTTCAACTTCAGCTTGCAGGACTCGGGTTTATCGTTGAGGTCTCAAGCAACGGGGCAATAAAATCCAAATTAGCCATAATCATCTCCTTTATTCTTACCAGCGCCTTTGTCTACACGAGCGGAATTCGGGGGGCTGCCTGGGTTGCAGTAATAAAGGATATCATGATGGTAATTGCAGTAGGGGTAGTCGGAATCGGTGCTCCTTTGATTTATTTTGGAAGCTTCGGAAGGATGTTTCAATTGTTGATAGAAAAGAGACCTCATCATCTTGTTTTCCCGGGAGCAACAGAGCACATGGATGTGTTTTGGGTCATGTCCACGGTTCTTCTCACAGGGCTTGGCTTCTATATGTGGCCTCATGTGTTCGGTTCTGCCTTTTCCGCAAAAAGCGACAAAATAATCAAAAGAAATGCAATCATCATGCCTTTCTATCAAGTACCCATTCTCCTTGTTTTCATGGTTGGATTTACGGCTGTGCTCGTCATTCCAAATTTAAAAAATGGAGACATAGCCTTTTTGGCCTTGGTCAATAACACCTATCCTTCCTGGTTTATGGGTTTTGTGGGCGCAGCGGGTGCGGTAACTGCCATGGTCCCTTCTGCAATCTTGGTTCTCTTTGCTTCAACGCTTCTTTCCAAAAATGTGTATCAAACAGGGATAAATCCCCACACCAGCGAGCAGACAGTGATGAGGCTTTCACGTTTTCTGGTGATTGTCATTACTACCCTTGCCCTTTTCTTGGCAATTTATTTTCCCAATGAATTAGTCCCTCTCCTCATCCTGGGCTATGATGGAGTTTGTCAGTTTTTTCCTGGGGTTGTGCTGGGATTATTCTGGAAGAGAGTAACAAGAGCTGGAGTATTAGCGGGGATATTGTCTGGGATAGGTGTAGTAGGGCTTTTACTTCTGCTTAAAAAGGACCCTTGCTTCGGAATTAATGCTGGTTTTGTGGGCTTATTGGTTAACTCAATCATAACTCTTGTGGTTACTGCTTTCACAAGACCGGTCTCTTCTTATGAGTGAATGAAAATTGAAAACAAGGGAGAAAGAAATGATTGAAAGACTCAAAAAAAAGATTGATTCGATCACTCAAGAACTCATAGAATGGCGGAGGGACTTTCATCGCCATCCCGAAGTTGCCTTCGAAGAGCACAGAACCTCATCTGTTATTCGCAAATTTCTCGAAGGCCTGAGCCTTCCTGTTTCTTCCTCTGCCAGAACTGGATTGAAGGGAGTGCTGGAGGGCAAATCTGAGGGAAAGACTGTAGCTTTGCGGGCTGACATGGATGCCCTCCCTCTGAAAGAGGAAGGAGAGAAGGAATATATTTCTTTAAACCCTGAGGCATCCCATGCCTGTGCCCATGATGGACACATGGCGATTTTAATGGGGGTAGCGAAGCTCCTTTCAGAGGAGAAAGATTCTTTTAGAGGGCGAGTCATCTTCCTTTTTCAACCCTCTGAAGAGAGGATTCCAGGTGGTGCAAAAATGATGATCGAAGAGGGAGCCCTGAAAGGGGTGCAGGCTATCTTTGGGCTCCATCTCTGGCAACCTCTTCCCACGGGTTCAGTGGGCATTGTCAAGGGAGCAATGATGGCTCAGCCAGATGTTTTTACGGTGAAAATAAAAGGGAAGGGTGGGCATGGTTCTATGCCCCATCAAACCGTTGATCCGATTCTGGTTGCCTCTCATCTTGTGATAAATGCTCAGAGCATTGTGAGTCGCAACATAGACCCCTTAAAGCCAGGGGTCGTCTCATTCGGCACAATCCACGGGGGGACAATAGACAACATTATTCCCAATGAGGTAAGTTTGACAGGAACTGTCCGTTCCTTCCATCCTTCTGTACAATCTCTGGCACAGAAAAGATTGAAAGAGCTCGTGGAAGGAACAGCAAAAGCCTTTGGCGCCAGTTCAGAATTTGCATACACCTGTGGATATCCTCCCCTGATTAATGACGAGAAGATGGTTGAGTTTGTAAAAGGGGTGACGAGGAAGACTTTGGGAAAGGAGAGGCTAGTGACGATTGATCCTGTCATGGGAGGGGAAGACTTTTCCTATTACCTCAGGGAGGTTCCCGGTGCCTTCTTATTTTTTGGAGCTGGGGATGGGATGGAATTTCCCCACCACCATCCTGGTTTTGATTTCGATGAGAGGGCCCTCCCTCAAGCAGTCCTGCTGATGAGCTCACTTGCTTTAGAGTTCCTCTCTAGGCCATGAATATTTTCATTATCCTGGGAATTGCCTTCTCCCTGGCCATGGATGCTTTTGCGGTTTCTGCAGGATTAAGCTTGAGTCTGGGGGGATTGAAAAACGTTCAGGCTCTCAGGCTTGCCTTTAATTTTGGACTCTTCCAGTTTTTCATGCCCATCCTGGGATGGCTTGCAGGCTCGGGTTTCCTTTCTCATGCTAAAAAATATGACCACTGGGTAGCATTTTCCCTTCTCCTCTTTATCGGGCTTAAGATGATTCTTGAATCTTTTAAGGTCAATAAAAACAAGGAAAAAGAAAAAGAAAAAAGGACCGACCCGAGCAAAGGGTGGCCTCTTCTCTTTCTCTCTTTGGCCACAAGCATAGATTCTCTTGCCATGGGGGTGAGTCTTGCTGCTCTTAAGGTGGCCATTGTCTTTCCCTCGATTGTCATCGGACTGGTGGCCTTTATGATGACTCTTTTTGGAGGAAGGGTGGGGCCTCTTTTAGGAAAAGCTGCAGGAAAGAGGGCCGAGTTTGTGGGAGGATTTATTTTGATTTTGATAGGCTTAAAGATTATTCTGGAGCATCTCTAAGGTTTTGAATTTTTTCTTACGTATGCTTTGAATTTCATTTAGAGCTGAATTTTTACCCGAGATAAAATAAGGATGAAATTTTAAAGAAGATTGCTATTAACAAAGATGTCGAGAGAAAAAATTTTTATGCTTAGACTTTCTTCTTCAACATATTCAGCACTCATCTAATCCTTGCGATTTTTAATTTTGATTGTGATCGAGTCACTTACTTCCCTGTAGGTTGCCGTGATTTGGCACCACTCGTCTTCTTCCACGGAACTCGTTTCCAGCCTTCCACTGTTGGAAATGGTGGCGCTCCAGGAATCCTCTCGCCAGGTTGCTGAATAAGTTATGTCCTCGCTTCTTCCATCGTCGTAATGAGCAGTGCAGGTGTAGTAAGCGCTACTCTCTTCCTCAACTTCAAGGGGACCGTTTATACAAATTCTTTTTAGCTGGATTTCAGTATTTTCGATGATGACATAGAAGGAAGCTGAAAGCCCTCCATGACTTACGCTTATCCGACACCACTCATTGGAGGTGACAGAGAGGGTTAGGAGTTTACCATAATTCTCAAAAATGGCATTCCAAGAATCCTCTTCCCAGGTTGCCAAGTGAGTCACATCTTCCCAGCTCCCATCTTCATAGTAAGCCCAGCAAGTATAATAAGCGGCGCTTTGTTCCTTCACGGATTGAGGACCACTTATCTCTATTCTTTTGATTTGTTTCTGAGCGGGATGAAGCTCTTCGTTAGCTCCAGAGGAGATGAAAAAGAGAAAACTCACCATGAAGCTCAAAATTTTTAACATTTGATTTTTCATCGGAAAAGCCTGATTCAAATTTTTGCTTTCCTCAAAATAATGGCTCATCCAATCCTTTTGGGGAAAATGAGAGAATCATTAAGAAAGGGCTGAGGAGCCGGATTTTGGTTAGTTTAATAACGTATTTTTCAAATTTTAGATCATAGGAGAGATTCACTCTTACTAACTCAAGCTTCTCCCTAGTTAAGGGCAATAGCCACCGTCTTTTTCTTCCTGCGGTTACTCTGTTTTGCTTCATTTATCCTCTGATAAGCCAGAAAAGCCAGCTCAATTTAAGTAAATTATATAATAAAGCTCACCTGGAATAAAGACTACAAATCGAATCATCTAAAATCTAAGTGTAGAGGTTTCATCTTGTCATTTAAAGAGCTAACCGTAATGGAGATAAGAGTCCCTAGATTATATAACCTCACCTTGAGAGAAAGGAGGTTAGGTTATGAAACAGAAGCTACGAATGAAGTACTTAGAGAGGATTTATCAGCGGTATCGG
>CAYSCS010000074.1:0-4251 GCA_964429695.1 uncultured Eubacteriales bacterium | reverse complement strand
AGAGAATTGAGCGCCTTCCACCCTCCCCACATAATTAAAGAGCTCATAACTAATATTAGAATTTTCGATGGCCATTTCATGGTAATCTCCTTTTTTCGCCGCATTCTTATCACTCCTCACACTTCCACCTCACAAAAGCTTTTTTCTTCAAATTCTATTAATCCTATAAATATTATAATATTTTTACTGCTTAAATTCAATGGCTTAAGCTGATTTTGGGTAAATTAGAGCCGACTCCTTATCGCCCTGCCAAATCCTTTTCTTCAGACTGATGAATCCCCCAACGTTAGAAATTATCCTTTATTCGGTTTCCTGTTTCCTATCTAAAGGGTTGAAAAGGTCGAAAACTAAAGATTTTTCAATAGGTTAAAGTAGGTAAGAAAAAGGTCTCTCTTTTTTATAATTTTGGGCAATGCTTCTTCAAAAGAGATATAGCCGAGGCGAGAGAATATTCGAGGGTATGATTGTCCTGGTAAGGGGTGAAGCCTTTCATCCAGTAAAGATCAAATCGCTTGGAGAGAATGACTTTTTGTTTAATACTTAAATCCTTTGATCAAAAATAAGACTGACTTTAATCCTGAAGCTATTTTATGAATCTTTCTAAGATTGCAGAGATGATTTCAATCGGCATGCCGAGCTTAAGAAAGGATAAAAAGTTGATTTTCGGCCTCGCTGGATGGGGAAGAACTATTCTCACTCTTTACCCCTTCACCTGTGGGGTAAAAGTATAGGCGAGAGCTCAAAAAGATTTCAAATGTGGGGTAAAGGTGGGGGATGTTTCTTTTATTCTGTTTGAGGGTGGTGAAAAGGGGAAAATCAGCTCCACCTCTCCCCCCGCTCGAAGGAAAGATTAGGAGAGAAAATCGACCAAAACTTAAAGACTAAAATACTCGAGAAAGCAAAGCTTAAACCATAGATGAAAGAACTCTTTCCACATTCATTTTTAAGTATAAAAATGAGCCATCTTAAGGACGATGAGAAGCCAGTAGAGTAAGGCTCCTCCCAAGGCTCTGTATTCTTTATTCCTCCAGTAGAGGTTAAAACTAAACTTTTTTTTCTCTTTGTGAGGAGAAGTCTTCAGCTTGGGGAAAAAAATTGGAACTTTATTTTTGTAATTTCTGTATTCCTCTGGAAAAACTCTTTCCATCTTTTCTTTCTCTATCTTAATGGCGAGGGGATAAAAGAGGACAAAATAGGCAGTAAAGGCTAGCAAAACCCATATTGAGCGAGAAGAAAGAACAAGGCTCAGGCCGATGATGAGATTTCCAAGATAAAGCGGGTTTCTTGAGTATCTATATGGTCCTGAGGTGGTAAGTTCTTTGCCTTTCCTTATATGACCCGAAGCCCAGGCTCTCAAGGCAAGCCCGAGTGAACAGAGCCCGATTCCCACAATCAAAGAGCCTTGAGTCGGTTTGGAGAGGATGAGGGAAGCAAGAATCCCTAAGAAACTTGACCTTACTCTCCAACCATAGAGTTTATTTTCTATCTCAGAGAAGCGCATTTTTTTCTAAAAGCCTGAGACATAGAGAGGAAACTTCTTCCACTGTGATGAGCGACATACACTCAAGGCTTGAGCATTTTCTTCGGTAGCAGTAGCTACAACTAAGCTCGTGGAAGGCAACTTGATCCTCTGCTCTAAATGGTCCATTTCTTCGAGGATTTGTGGGGCCGAAAAGACCGACCACAGGTCTGGTAAAGGCACATGCCACCTGAAGGGCAAGAGTATCACCGCTTACAAGAAGAGAAGCATTCTTCACCAATGCCAGCATTTCCTTCAGAGTGAGGAAGGGTGAAAGAGGCACTTTTGCTTTTTCGCTCACTTCCTCAGCCAGTTCCCTTTCCTCTTTATTTCCCCAGAGGACCAGGATGAAAAGGCCTTCTTTTTTAATCGTCTTTATGAGTTTTACCCATCTTTCCCCAAACCATCTTTTGGTCTGCCATGAAGCACCTACGTTACACACCACAAGCTTTTTTTGAAAGTCATATCCAGTATTTTCGAGCTTTATTCTGAGGGATTCTAGGGATTCTGAGGGAATGAGGAGGGGGAAAGTAATCTCTTCTGATTTCAATCCAACGTGAGTGAGGAGCATAAGATTCTTGTAGATAACATGGATTCCCTCAGGTATTTCTTTGATGTGTTCAGTGTAGAATAAAGAGGCCAGTGGCTCTTTCAAGTTTTTTCGATGAAAACCTATTCTCCTTTTTGCCCGAGAGAGATAGGCAAATAGGCCTGACTTAAGAAGTCCCTGAAAATCAAGGGCAGTTGCGTGCTTATTCTCTATTTTTTTTCTAAGCTTAGAGATATTTTTCCAGAAGCGTAACTTCAGGATGTCTAAATCTTCCCTTTTGATCACCACGATCTCATCCAGGCCGGGGACACATTCGAGAATCTCTTTTCCCTTTCCCTCCACAAGCCATGAGATTTTAGCCTTCGGGAAATTTTTTCTTATAGCCGAGAAGGCAGGCAGAGTATGAATTATGTCTCCTAGTGAACTCAGACGAATGATGAGAAAATTTTCCATTTTTATTCGGGAAATTTAATTCACATCTTTATCAATTTTCTCTTTTCTCTCTGCGATGCTTTTTATCAGCTGCGAAGTGGATCTTATTTTTGGCCCACCTGCTATGGCAATTCGACCTCCATAGCTTTTGACGATTTCTTTTTCCGGCACTGTTTCCTCTGTGTAATCAGAGCCTTTGACGTGATAATCTGGTTTAAGGGCAAGGAGTACTTTTTCCACATTTTCTTCTTTGAAAAAAGTGATGTAGTCGACAAACGAAAAAGAGGAAATGATTGCTTCGCGTTCTTTTTGGTTAAGGATGGGCCTTCCTTTTCCTTTTAACTTCCGTATCGAAGAGTCACTGTTTAAGGCAACAACCAACACGTCCCCCATTTTTTTACTCTCTCTGAGGTATCTGATATGTCCTACATGAATTAGGTCAAAACAACCGTTGGCGAGAACAACCTTTTTTCCCGTGGATTTCTCTTCCTTGATAATCTTTTCGAGTTCTTTTAAAGAGTAGCTTTTTTTCAATTCAGGAAAGGATTGCCTCTTTAAGTTCTTTAGTCGTCAGGGTAGCCGTACCCTTTTTCATGACCACTATCCCTCCTGCGAAATTCGAGAGGTGAGCTGCTTCTTCGAAAGAAGCTCCACAAGCTAAGGAAAGGGTAAAGACGCTTATTACCGTATCTCCAGCTCCTGTGACATCCACGATATCTGTTGAGCCACAGATCGGGATTGGATAGGGAGGCCTGTTTTTTACAAAGAGAATCATTCCTTTAGAACCCCTGGTGATTAGGACGCTAGAAGCGCGGGTCTTTTTTAAAAGTTCCATTCCGGCTCCCTCAACCAGGGATTGATTTCCTCCAATTTCTTTTCTCAAACACCATTCTACTTCAGGCTCGTTAGGAGTGGAGGTTGTAACGCCCTTAAATTCAAGAAGCCTGAAGCGGGAATCAAGGGTGACAGGAACCTTTGCTTTTTTATATTCGGGGAGGATTCTATCAAAGAGGTCTTTTTTCACGGTGAAATAGTTGTAGTCAGAGATAAGCAGGGCATTCAATTCGTTTTGCAGGCTTTTAAGAGAGCTCCACATTTTCTGTTTTAAACCTTCCTCATCCGGGACTTTTCCCTCTTTGTCTATGCGCAGGATTTGCTGTTTTCTGGTTGTTTCCTCACCAGCAAGGATACGAGTCTTAACCGGCGTTAGGTAATTTTTTTCTTTGAAGATGTATTCTGTTGGTATTTTTTTTCTCTTGAGGATTTGGAAGATTCTTTCTCCTTCTTCGTCTTTTCCTATTATTCCGATAGGAATAGGAGAAGCGCCCAACTCCTTAAGATTCAGGACAGAATTGCCCGCTCCTCCTAGAGAATATTCTTTGTTCCTGTAACTAAGAATTAGAACAGGTGCTTCGCGGGAAATCCTTCTTGTGGTTCCGTAAAGATATTCATCAAGGATGAAATCTCCCCAGACTGCTATTTTTTTTTCTGAAAATTTTTCGACGATTCCAATCAGTCTTCGTTTATCTATGTTCACGGACTTTAGCCAAGATTTTTACCAGAAATGACCCAAAAGGTCAAATCTTCGCTAATTCCTTTGTGAAAAATGCATCTAACGCAGAGAAGAATGTAATGGGCCAGAAGTAAAGAAGAGAAGACTCATAATTTCATAACCTTTCAATCAAACGAGATGAAAAAAGTAATTTATTATTAATTTTTTTGTTTAATATTTATTGGCTCTTATTCAAGA
>CAYSCS010000073.1:0-148678 GCA_964429695.1 uncultured Eubacteriales bacterium | reverse complement strand
AAAGGCAAAATCCCTTGCTGTATCATAAAAATACCTCCTGGTTAGGGTATCACCCAGCGGGTGATTTATTTTTTTCATCAAAAATAACCTTATACCAGGGGGCTTTTCGTTTCAATCAAATTTTCTATCGGCAAATCAGGTAAAGAACTTCTTTCTTGACAAAAAATTTCGACTTATGTTTAATTCTTGCAGGAAAAAAAATAGAACAATGTTTAGCCGGCAGAAGATTAAGCGGCGCTGTTTCATTAAGATGCTCTCCGCTACAGCTATCGGGGTAAGCACCTGCCCCTACCTGACTGCGAAACTTAAACTACGGGAAATGAACATCATTGGCCCAAAGTCCTCGACTAATTATTCTGCTCTGCTCAAACCTTCAAGGGAGGAGGAAATGGAAAAAAAAATCAAATATATTGAAGTTAAGGTTGCCAGTGTCGAAGGAATATGTGGATTAGGGCATAAGCCCGGCGATATAGTGAAAATAACTGAGCAAGGAATCGAGGGAAAAATATGCATTCACGCTCTTTACAGCCTTCTTCCTGCTGCCTTCGCCATGCTTTATGAAGCCCGTTTTCCCTGGCTCACTGATAATCCTGATAAAAAGACACATGCCTGTCCTGATGCCGCCAATCCAGTACTCTTTGAAATATCACGCATAAGGGAATAAACGCCCTCAACTTCCCTTCCCCTCCTCTTCTGGAGGAGAGAGCAAGTTTAATAAAGTAGAGTTATGAAAGAATTCCTTGACAAATAATTAATTCATTGGGATTAGAATCTCTCCCTAGAAATAAATTTCACTCTGAATTCATATTTCTTAAAAGTAAAAAATATTTAAGTTGAGGAAATAATTCATCTCTCTTCAAATTCTCAGCAGTATGGTATAAATCTGAAGCTCCGGGTTTAGGAAAGAACCAAAATCCTCTCTTTCCCCCCATTTTCCAAATTCTGAAGAAGAGAGAGAGGCTCTTGAGGAAAATTTTTTTCTAATTTAATTTTTGATTATTGCCCTATTATCTTCGATGCTTATATAATTTATCTTGCGAGGAAGGAAACTGAAATCTTAAGAAGGCTTCATCTCTTTGTCTCACCTTGAATTCTTTATTTTGAAGAGGCAAACTTTTTTTGATTAAAAATGAACTCTTTTCTTTCCCTCTTCTTCACCATGAGTGCCGTGAGAAAAACTTCATTCTGATAATAAAATAGAAAGGAGGATGAGGATGAAAGAACTCATCAATTTTAAATTAAATGGAAAGCCTGTCTCTCTGAGTGTTGATGGGGAAAAGATGCTTCTCTGGGTTTTGCGTTCAGATTTAGGGCTTACAGGTACAAAATATGGCTGTGGTGAGGGTTTTTGTGGAGCATGCACCGTCCTGATCAATAATGAGGCGGTAAGGTCCTGTCAGCTTCCGCTTAAGAAAGTAAAAGGAAAAGAAATTCTGACCATAGAGGGTCTGGCATCAGGAGATAAACTGCATCCCCTTCAAGAAGCTTTCATTGCTCATGAAGCTCTGCAATGTGGCTTCTGTACCCCTGGGATGATTCTGAATGCACTCTCCCTTCTTCGCAGGAACCAGGCTCCTACCTCTGAAGAAATAATCGAACAAATGGATAATAATCTCTGCAGATGCGGAAGCCATAAAAGAATAGTTGCAGCAATCCAGGCTGCTGCCTCGATGATGAAAGGAAGGAAACTAAGATGAACAAGAGAAAAGGGTCTTTTCCTCTTAGCCGCAGGGAATTCATAAAGCTGCTTGGCGGTGGAATAATCATCACTTTTACTGATCATGAAGCATTCTTCTCTGTTCAACAAGCTCAACGCAGAGAGTTTGCTCGTGAATATCCTCAAGACTTTAATGCATATCTCAGGATAGGAGAAGATGGGCGGGTTTCATGTTATACAGGTAAAGTTGAATTGGGGCAGGGCATAGAAACATCCCTTGCTCAGATTCTTGCCGAAGAACTCGACCTAAGCCTCGATTCAGTGGATGTCATCATGGGAGATACGGATGTTTGTCCCTGGGACATGGGAACATTTGGCTCTCGAACCATAAAATATTTCGGTCCGGTTCTAAGACAGGCAGCCGCTGAAGCTCGTGCTGTCCTCATCGAACTTGCTTCCCAGGAGCTAAAAGTATCGCCCGAAAATTTAGCCACGAAAGAAGGAATGGTCTTCGACCCCAAAAATCCAGAAAAAAAGGTCTCGTATTCGGAGCTTACCAAAGGGAAAACTATCGAAAGACACTTGAAGCAAAAGCCTCCCTCAAAACCCAAGAGTTCTTTTTCCATTTGTGGAAAATCTGCGGCTCGGAAAGATGCACGGCTAAAAGTCTGCGGAGAAGCGAAATTTGCAGGAGATGTTCTCCTCCCTGGAATGCTCTATGCAAGAATCCTGAGACCACCTGCCCACGGAGCAAGAATAAATTCCATAGACCTCTCTGAGGCAGAAAAAATAGAAGGTGCTCAGATAATCCGTGAAAATGATCTCGTGGCAGTTCTTCATCCTTCTCCCCACGAAGCAGAAAAATCCCTCAAAAAAATAAAGGCAGAATTCGAGCTTCCAGATTCGACACTCACTGAAAAGACAATCTATAAACATCTGGAGAAAGTGGCACCCCAAGGAGAAATAATAACCCAGAAAGGAAATCTTGAAGAAGGAAAAAGGCTCTCCTCCTTGCTCTTCGCATCAACCTATTTTACACCTTATGTTGCCCACGCTCCGCTAGAGCCGCATACTGCCACAGCAAATGTAGAAGGAGAGAGAATAACTATCTGGGCTTCCACTCAAAGGCCTTTTGGCGCCCAGGAAGAAGTTGCCCAGGCTCTTGGGATCCCCCTCGAAAAAGTTCGCATCATTACTCCCTATGTAGGAGGTGGATTTGGCGGAAAGAACAGAAACAGGCAGATAGTCGAGGCAGCTCGACTTGCCTGGCGAGTAAAAAAGCCAGTTCAGGTCGCTTGGACAAGGAGTGAAGAATTTTTTTATGACACTTTTATGCCTGCTGCTGTGGTGAAAATAACCTCCGGGCTCGATTCTTCTGCTCATATTGTGCTCTGGGATTATGAAATATTTTATGCAGGAGAAAGAACCTCCCAGCCCTTTTACGACATTCCCCATTATCGAATCCTCTTGAGGGGAGGATGGATGAGGAGAGATGAAAATGCTCACCCTTTCGAAGTTGGACCCTGGAGGGCACCCGGAAGCAACACTAATACCTTTGCTCGAGAGTCTCAAATAGATATCATGGCCGAAAGCGCAGGGCTCGACCCTCTGGAATTCCGCCTTAGAAACCTCAAAGACGAAAGGATGAAAAGAGTGCTCGAGGAAGCAGCAAATATCTTTGGATGGTCATTGAAAAAGGCACCGAGTGGCCGAGGTTACGGAGTTGCTTGCGTTGATTATCTGGGTACATATGTAGCTACGATGGCTGAGGTGGAGGTTGATCGAGTAACAGGAAAAGTAAGGGTCAAGCGCATGGTGGGGGTTCAGGATATGGGTGAGGTCATAAACCCTGAAGGTGCAAAGGCTCAGATTGAAGGCTGCCTCATGATGGGGCTTGGCTATGCGCTGAGCGAAGAAATTCATTTCCAGGGAGGAAAGATCCTCGACCTTAATTTTGACACCTATGAAATTCCCCGTTTCTCATGGCTTCCAAAGATTGAAACAGCTCTCATTCCCAATCCCGACCTTCCTCCTCAGGGAGGAGGAGAGCCTGCCATAACTTGTGTGGGAGGAATGCTGGCTAATGCAGTGTTCGATGCAACTGGAATCAGGTTTTTTAAGCTTCCCCTTACTCCTTGGAGAATTAAAGAAGGGCTTAAAAAGGTTGAAAAATAAATTTCGCTTCCAAAAAGGCCTTTTTTTCACTCATCTTGAAGATTTATATTTTTTCCAAAATTGCTTGTCTTTTCTGAGAGAAATAAAGATAGAATTAGAAAAATCGTCAAAAGAAGAGAATATATTTTCTCTAATTTTTCCTTGCTTTTAACCCTACGGGAGAAATGATATACTCTTTGCTGAACATGAATCTTAGCTCTAAATTGAGGAATGAAAAACAAGGTTCAAATAAAGACATTCTCCGAAATAAATTGCCAACGAAATCCCTTGCTTCGCCTAAACAGCGAATAAGACTAAAGAAGGAGGAAAGAATGAAGGTTATTGCTCTGGGCTTAAGCTTACTCGTTTTATCTTCGTTTTCAGGCTTCCCTCAAAATCAAGAAAAAGCAGTGGCCCAGGAAGAGGCCCAAAAACAGGTCGATTTTGAGCTGAGACTCAAGGAGCTAGGCATAGAGCTCTATCCTCCGGTTGCTCCTGTGGCAAACTATGTCCTGACGGTAAGAGCGGGAAATCTCATCTTTCTTGCGGGACATGGACCGAGGAAGCCTGAAGGCGGGTATGTGACAGGGAAAGTGGGCCGGGACCTTGATCTTGCTGCGGCAAAAGAGGCTGCTCGGCTGACAGCCATAAGTTTACTCTCCTCTCTAAAAGCAGAAATTGGTGACTTGAATAAAGTCAAACGAATTGTCAGGGTCTTCGGAATGGTGAATGCCATCGACTCTTTCACCGAACATCCTCAGGTCATCAACGGTTGTTCTGACCTTCTCGTTTCTATTTTTGGAGAAAGAGGGAAGCATGCTCGGGCAGCAGTGGGTATGAGTTCGCTCCCGATGAATATTGCCACGGAAATCGAGATGATCGTTGAGGTTGAATCTGAGGAGAAAAAGTGAAATTTAAAAACCCCACTAAATGAGGCTTGAGCTTTAAGCCTATCCTGAAACTGAAATGTGTTCAATAGGTAGAGAAAGAGGCTGTTAGCGCCGAATTTTTAGATTAAAAAATAACTTTTCAGTAAAGAAAGGAAAGGCTTTGAAAAGCCTTTCTTCTGAGGAAAAAGATGAAACCCTAATCAAATCAAAAATTAATAATCAATAATTCTGGCTCTTCTAAAATTATTTATGGAGGAAAATATGGATGGGAAAAAAAAGAAGATACTCTTATTTTTGAGGCTTAAGATTAAAAATCCTCAAAAAAATATATTCTTCATGCTTTGGTTAATATCCTGGCCCTCAATCTCAAGGTTATGTCCCTGAGACATCTCAGATACTCGTGAAAAGAGTAACATTTTTCTCAACTCCTCGGGAGATGAATCACAACCTTCCCTGAATGCCTCTACTTTTTTTATTGGGGAAGAACGGCAAAGACTCGCGCAGGCGCTCCTGTCCCATCCTTGATGAGCATGGGAATGACATAGAGAATTGCCCCCACTTCTGGGAGTTTATCCAGGTTGGCGATATTTTCAAGAGCAAGCTTATCGGCAGCGAAAAGAATCTGATGAACCTTAAAGTCCGCTGACTTTCCTCGATCGATGCTCGGTGTGTCTATGGCCACGCCTTTAATCTTCCTTTCTTTGATTAGAAATTCCACTGATTCAGGGGAGAATCCTGGAAAGCTGAGCTCCGGCAAGGCTTCTTCCCCCTTTTTATCCGTGCCCAGCACTTTCTTTTTATCGGGATAAAACCTCGTTCCAATCCCTGTGTACATTATGACCCAGGCTCCATCAGGAATCCTTCCATATTTTTTCTCCCATCTTTCTATATCCTCAACCTGGAGAAGATAATCCCTGTCCCTTTCACATTTTTCACAGACATCAATCTTGACTGCAGGACCGATCCATTCTTCAAGTGGGATCTGGTCCATAGTTCTTCCCTCTCGCGCAAAGTGAATGGGAGCATCGGCATGGGTTCCTCCGTGCTCAGAGGCAGAAAACTCATTCGATGCATACCACCAGCCTCCCTCGCTCACTCCCCAAAAAACTTTCTTGAGCTCGAAAGGCTTGGCGGTGGGCCAGTAAATTGTATTTTCATCATAAGCGTAGGTCATATCGAGTAATTTTGCTTTAGCATTTTCAGGATAAAGGGGGAACAAAAGACCACATCCCAAGATTGCAATTAATAAACAGCGCCTTAAAACTGAAAGGATTTTATTCCTTCTCATTTTTAAGCCTCCTTCCCTTTTTATTTCTTCTTTCTCAGCAATTAGCACAGGAGAAAATCAAAGTCAATTTATATCTAAATCTCTTCATTGTATTAAAGTATTAAACTGAGCCTCCTCACAAACTCATATGAAAAAATGATAAATAGAAGGCATTCGATATGAAACAAATTGGAATCATTTTTAATCTTTTATTTCAAGATTTCAAAATCTAAAATGAAGCTGAAGATCATTCCCTGCCTTGAAGGTATTGTGAAGTTTGAGAAAATGAGGTAGTATTTTTTAAAGATTATGAAGAACATCTATTTCAGACTTCTCCAAAAATTGAGAGAAGGCACGCCCCTTGCTCTCGCAACTCTCATCGATTCACGCGGTTCAATTCCCCAGGTGCCCGGAGCCTCAGCTATCTTTTCTGCTGAAGGCCTCGCTGCTGGAACCATAGGAGGAGGGGCTTTAGAGCATGAAGTCGAGCAAAGGGCTAAGCATGCGTTAGAAAAAAAACTTTCTTTTCTCTTCGAATTTACTCTTGAGGAAGAGGTGACTTCAGATGAAGGGGCACTTTGCGGCGGAAAAGCCCTCCTCTTGATTGACGGAAACCCAGCAGAAAATGAAAAAACCTTCGAGAAACTCTGCGAATCCTTAAGAAAAGGAAAACCTGGCATCTTGACTAATACTATAGTAATACTAAATAATGAAGAAATCTACTCTCTCTCCAGAACCTGGGTAGAAGAAGAAGAAATATTAAAGGGAAGGATTGAGGAAACCCTCACAAATTTCAAGAAAGAGTTAAGCACCTCTCTTAAGGAAGAAAGACCGCTGCTCAGGTTCGTGAGGGAAAAAGGGAGAGAGGAAACAAGAACTCTGCTCTTTTTTGAACCTCTCTTCCCCCCTGCGCAGCTTCTGATCGCAGGCGCAGGTCATATCGGTCGGGTGGTCTCTCACCTGGGAAGTTTACTCAATTTTGAAGTCACAGTCATTGATGACAGATCTGAGTTTGCCAATAGAGAAAGAATCCCTGATGCCGACCAGATCATAGTGGATGATATTGGGAACGCCCTTCGCGACTTCCCCATTACTCGAAATACCTACATCGTCATCGTCACCCGAGGTCACCGACATGACGGAGAAGCCCTTCGCTCCTGCATCAATTCTCAAGCAGCCTACATTGGCATGATAGGGAGTAAACGCAAGGTTTCCTTGATGCGCAAACAATTTTTAGAAGAAGGCTGGGCAACCGCAGAAGCCTTTGATCGTATTCATGCACCGATAGGCCTGCCCATAAAATCTGAAACTGTAGAAGAGATTGGGGTGAGCATCGCCGCCGAGCTTGTGCTCGTGCGCCAGGAAGAAAAAAAGAGAAAGAGGGAAAGGAAATGATTTGTGCCCTTATTCTTGCCGCTGGAGAATCAAAGCGGATGGGAAAGCAGAAGCTTCTCCTTCCTTTTGGCAGAAAGACAATCATCGAAAGAATAATAGAAAACATGAAAAAGTCGAGCGTGGATGAGACTCTGGTTGTGCTCGGTGCAGACAAGGAGAAAATAGAAGAAAAAATTAAGAGGTTTTCTTTAAAAATAGCTTTCAATCCTGACTTCCAGAAAGGAATGCTTTCCTCTGTCCTCTGTGGCCTAAGCGCCTGTCCTGAAAAGGCTCGAGCGGTGATGATTGTCCTCGGCGATCAACCCTCGATTCCCGTCTCTGTAGTCGAGAGGCTCATAAGAGCTTACAGGAAGAGTGGAAAAGGAATTATTCTCCCTGTTTATAAAAAAAATAGGGGACATCCCCTGCTCATTGACCTCAAATACAGGAAGGAAATTGAAAACCTAAGTCCAGAGATAGGTCTACGCCAGCTCGTCTACAGCCACTCCGATGATGTCTTTGAAGTCAAAGTCAAAACTTCAGCTATTCTGCGCGATATCGATAATTTTGAGGATTATGAATCCGAGCTCAAAAATAATTAATCTTTACCCAAAGCCTTCCATGCCCTAAAGAGAAAGAAGAGCTCGGTAAAGAAGAACTTCAGCCAGCTCTTTTTTATATCCGTTCTCTTTTAAAGGTCTGGCATCCATGAGTGCTTCCCTGACTACCTGCTTTGCCAGCTCTTCATCAACTTTCCTCCCTTTTAACTTTTCCTCAGTGTTCTTTAGCCTCCAGGGGATAGGAGCAACTCCTCCCAGGACAATCCTTAGCTCTTCGAATACTTCATTGGAAATGACAGCAGCCAGAGCAACAGAAACTACCGCAAAATCCCACGCGCCACGTTCTTTGAACTTAACATAGAGGCTTCTCTGTTTCCCTTTTTTCTGGGGAATCCTTATTTCTTTAAGCACCTCATCTGGCCCAAGAATGTTTTCTCTGTGGAGGCTCTTCTGAGGGAGGAGGTAGAATTCCTCGAGGGGGATTGATTTTTCTTTTCCGGGCGAATTGATAATGGCCTCTGCTTCAAGAGAAATGAGCGCGGGAGCTAAATCTGAAGGATAAACAATATGACAGATGCCGCTTCCCAAGAGAGCATGATATTTATTTCTACCTTGAATTGCGTAGCATTTGCTTCCTCCCTTTTTTCTACATTTGAGCTCAGGGCTCCGAAAATACCAGCACCTCGGTCTCTGGCAGAGATTCCCTCCCACTGTTCCCAAATTCCGAAGCTGAGGAGTGCCTACTGAACGAGCGGCTTCATACAGCACGGGGTAATCATTTTTTATCATTTCATCTTCAACAAGCTGTGAAATTCTTGTCATGGCACCAATTCTGACTCCCTCTCTTTCTTTCTTTATTAAAGAGAGGCCGGGAATCAAACCAAGGTCAACCACAACCTCAGGCTCGATTATTTCATTCTTCAAAAGGTCAAGAATATCTGTTCCTCCTGCGACAAGAGAGTATTTTTCTTTTCCTATGGAAAGCAGGTAAGTTGCCTCATCGATTGTTTTCGGCTGAGCAAGCTTGAATTCTCTCATCTTTCGAGCTCCTTTCTTTTCAGCAGCTCCAGCACTCTCTCTGGAGTGATGGGGATCTCACGAGGATGAACTCCAATTGCATTATAAACTGCATTAGCAATGGCCGCTGCAATTGGAATTCTGGGAGGTTCACCAAGCCCTTTAGCTCCTATGTTGCTTATTCTCGGGTCAACCATATCTACAAAGATAGGAATTATCTCTGGAATGTCGAAGGAAGTGGCAATCTTATAATCGCTCAAATTGGGATTCACTAAATTGCCAGTTTCCTCATCAACAATCCTCTCTTCAAATAACGCCGCACTCACTCCCTGAGTAACCCCTCCAATTACCTGACTTTCTGCTGTTTTTTTATTGACTACCTGCCCTACCTCATGTACAGCAACCACTTTTAGCACTCTTATCTTCCCTGTCTCCACATCAACTTCCACCTCCACAAAATGAGCACCAAAGGAATTGTAGGCAAAACCAGCAGGTCGGCCTGTATATTCTCCATGAAACGCCTCTTCTCTATGAAGCTCCCTCACCAAATCCTTGAAAGAGATTGACTCTGCAGGATTTTTCTGGTTATAAAATCTCTTCTCTTCGATCGCCACCTCATCCCTCTTTATTCCCCATTTATTGGCAACTTTTTCTTTAAGGAAATCAGCTGCCTTAAGGGAGGCATCTCTTATCGCTGGACCCACCGAAGGAACAGTGAGACTCCCCCCTGAAAGAACGGCCCAAGGGTAATCGGTGTCTCCAATTTTTACCGTTATATCCTCTGGGGATACTCCCAGCGACTCAGCAGCAATCACGGCCATCATTGTCCTCGTTCCACCCCCCAGATCCTGTGTTCCTGAAATGGCTTCAATGCTTCCATCTGGATGAAGTTTAATCATTGCTTTAGTTCCAGGAACCCCTGCTCCCCACCAAATCTGACTTGCCATTCCTAGTCCACGCCGCACCCTCCCTTTCCCCTCGCCTGGCTTTTTGTTCCTCTTCTCCCAGCCAATTGCCTTTGCCCCGAGCTCATAGCATTTATCCAGGCCCTTCGTCGAATAGGGTTTTCCTGTATCCGCAAGATTCCTAAGAGAATAATTTTTCTTTCTTAACTCCAGAGGGTCTATCCCTATTTCAGCAGCAAGTTCATCAAGGAATCCATCGAGAGCAAAAGTACCCTGCACAAGTCCCGGGGCGCGGGTGGGTCTTGAAGCCCCAGTATTGGTATACACAGTATACTCTACGACTTTCACGTTGGGGCACTTATAAATTTCTCTAAGCGGATCTGCGCATTCATCTCCAGGGATTATTCCCCCGCAGGCATAATTCTTGAGATAAAGAGCAGTGAGGGTTCCATCTCTTTTAGCTCCTCCTTTAATCGTCTGCAGCGAAGATGGTCTGTTCCCCACACAAAGAGCATTTTCCTTTCGAGAAAGCATAATCTTCACAGGTTTCCCCGTCAAGCGAGCGAGTTTTGCAGCGACAATGGTATGGTCGTTTACACTCAACTTGCTACCGAACCCCCCTCCCATGTATTTCTTGATGACTTTCACTCTGCTTGCAGGTATGTTCAAGGCTCGTGCTAGACCATCCCTGACACTGAAGATTCCCTGGGTTGAGTCCCAAACGATTAGATTCTCCCCTTCCCATCTTGCTACACTTGCATGAGTCTCGAGAGGATGGTGAATCTCAACCGCCGTTTTATAGGTACGCTCCAAGATGACATCTGCCTCTTTGAACCCTTTCTCCACATCTCCATGGCTGTATTCGAAAAACTTTTCTACATTCGGCTTATCCTCATGAACTTGAGGAGCGCCCTCCTCCATTGCCCTTTCAACCGTCACTGCATGCGGCAGGATTTTGTACTCCACCTTAATCTCTCCCAGGGCTCTCTCTGCACTCTTCTCATCGCAAGCAGCAACTGCGGCTACTTGATCTCCTGCATACTTGATTCTCCCTTTTTGAAGCTGAATGGCAGCCTTAACTCCAGGAACTCTCATGGCCCTGCTTAAATCCAGGGACAAAATTTGGGCACAGGCATGAGGACACCTCAAAATCTTGCCGATGAGCATTCCTTCAAAACTCAAATCATGAGTATAAGAAGCCCTTCCCGTAACAATTTCTCTCCCGTCCACTCTTGAAGTTGGTTTCCCAATGAGATTAAATTTCTCTCTTTCTACCTGAGTAACTACCTCTTTCTCTTCAGCCTCAACCTCCTTCAACTTCTCTAAAAGAAAGAGGTTCGAATCCTTTATATCTTTAAGCGAAGCTTTTTTCCTCATTTCATGGCCTCCTCATGCTCCGCGAAGCGAGAGAAACTGCTTCAAATATCTTGGAATGATTCCCACAGCGACAGATATTCCCTGAAAGAGCTTCTTTTATTTCTTCAAGGCCAGGGTCGCTTTTTTTGTTTAGAAGCCCTACTGAAGAAATTATGAATCCAGGAGTACAGAATCCACATTGATAGGCATCTTCTTCAATAAAGGCTTCCTGAACTGGGTGAAGCTTCCCTTCCTTCTCTAGTCCTTCCACGGTAGTTACTTCCCTGCCATCCACCCTGATGGCAAGGACTAGACACGAATAGACGGGCTCTCCGTCCAAAAGAACCGTACAGGCGCCGCACTCTCCTCTCTCGCAACCTCTCTTTGCTCCCCGTAAGCCAAGTCTATTCCTTAGAACATTGAGCAGTGTTTCTTGCGCATCGACCTCGAGCGAAAAAAATTTTTCGTTTACATTGAGAGTAATCCTTTTCTTCCTGTAAAAGGGTACATTACCAACTGGGGTAGGAAGCAAAGAAGCCTCCTTGAAATGAAACTTGGGCGCCAGCGAAGCACCCAAGGCTCCACCGCTAAATCCTTTAAGAAAGTCTCTGCGAGTGATGGTCTTTCCCTTTTTGTTTTTTCTCATCTCTGTGCCTCCATACTCTAGAAGGGACTTAGACCAACCTGATGATGACCACAGCTCCTGCACAGAGGATTAAGAACGCAGAAGAAGCGAGGGGTGAGATCTTATTTGCCAAGGGTTTTCCTGCAAATTTAAATTCAATTTCTCTCAACCTGGCTCCCACCCAGAATCCAGCAGGAACTGTCAAAAAGGAAACAGCAACCGAGAGATGAAGGTAATAAAGGGAGAGCGGGTAGCCTGTCCCAGGCACAACACAGGCAGGCACTCCTGTTGCGTATTTCACAAGAGGGAAGAGATTTGCAGCCAGGAGTGCTGACATTCCCCCGAGCAAGGAATGGCCAATCGCCTTCTCCCTCAAATTTTTCTGGACTACTCCTATTAAAAAGAGAAAAGCAAGAGCTTCCAGGAAAAAGGCGAATATAGGGTTGGCTATTGCACCATGTTTGAGGGGCAAAGAAAGAAGGGCTGCATCCATCAATTTAAACAGACTAGCTAAAATCACAATCACAAAAACGGCAGAGATTTTGCCACTCACTTCCCATGCTGAAGCAATGAAGAAAAGGGCAAACCCGCACATCAATGCTCCTGAATAAGAAGAGGCACAGGCACGAAGCCACATCCCCAATCCAGCTTCTGCCAGACCCCATAAAGCGCCTAACACCAAGATAAACCCAAAATAAGGGCTTAATTCGGCTCTCTTCATTTTCCCTCCCTTCCTGATGGTAATTTTTTCTTCCTCAATACCTAAGGATTATAATTTCACTCAAATAAACTTGCAACTTTTAAAAAATTTGAGGCAGATTCTTCTTTCCGTATTCTTCTCGAAGTTTATACTTAAATACTTTTGCCGAACCTGTTTTAGGCAAATTCTTGGCAAAGATAACCTTTTTGGGAGCCTTAAAATGAGCCATCCTTTCTTTACAGAACTTTATGATCTCTTCTTCTGGAGTAAATTCATTTTCCTTGAGCACAACTATTGCTGTCACACACTCCCCCCATACAGGGTCGGGCAAGCCGATCACAGCAGCTTCAAAAATTTTGGGATGGGAATAAAGAACATTTTCCACCTCTATGGAATAAACCTTTTCCCCTCCACTGATAATTAGGTCATCTTTTCTATCCACTATGGTCACATACCCTTCAGGATTGACTACGGCAAGGTCTCGGGTGTGAAACCAGCCATCTAAAATCCGTCTCGATGTTTCCTCGGGCATCCTCCAGTATCCACAAGTGACTGATTCCCCTCTCACGATGATTTCTCCCACATCCTCTTCATTCTTAACCACCTCTCTCCCATCCTCCTTGACCACCTTCAGCTCTACAAATCCACAGGGCCTACCCGTCGTAGCCATATACTTAAGTCTTTCCTCAAAAGGAAGCCTCTTCATCTCCGGACTGAGAATGGACATTGTCAGAAAAGGGCTCGTCTCGGTGAGACCATAGGTCTGAATGTATTCACATCCGAAAATCTCAACCACCTTTCTAATCACTTCCTTAGCAATAGGAGCCCCGCCGCTCAGAATCAAGCGCAAAGAAGAAAAATCATATTTAGAGACTCTAGGATAATTAATCAGAATGTTGAGCATGGTAGGGATAAAATTGCTGAGAGTTACTCGATTCTGTTGAATGGAGCTAAGCACAAGCTCAGGCTCAAAAGCGGGAATGAGGATGTGGCGAGCACAAACCTCACTCAACGCCCACACCGCCCACGCATCTGCAAGATGAAACAGGGGAGAAACATGAAGCCAGACATCATCTTGATTAATCCCGAGTTCAGCAATTGCACCTCTGGCGTGGAAATAATTATTCTTATGGGTGAGAATGACCCCTTTCGCTCTCCCTGTAGTTCCGCTCGTATAATAAATCTGGGCAATCGAGGAATCAGGGATTTTTGTATACCGGCTTTCCTCAGGGTCCGATTCTTCAAGGAGACTTTCATATTTTAGGTGTTCAAAAGCTAAATGACTCAATTGAGGAGATTCAGTAAGAATGATTTGGACAAGACGAGAAATCTTATTCCTCTCTCCTCCAAAACTTGCGAGCAAATCAGGTTGAGCCAAGAGAACCTTAGAGAAGGAATCCTCCAGGATGTAGAGAAAATCATGGAGAGAAAGACGATAATTTAAGGGGACAACCACAGCCCCTATCTTAGCCGAAGCAAAGTAGAGTTCAAGGTAGCGATGGCAGTTTCTGTGGAGGATGGCGACTTTTGTCCCTTCTTTAACGCCGAGCGAAAGGAGTCCACTCGCCAGTCTATCGACTCTTTCTTTGAATTGAGCATAACTCCACTTCTTACCTCCACATACCACCGCTACTTTTTCAGGATGGGTCTCAGCTGCTCTGAGAATGATTTCATAAAGCAATGTAATCCCTAAATTTTAATCAAATCTTGAAAATTATTTTAATTTCCAACTCATCTGTCAATTCAAATGAAAATAAATCTTCATTATCAAAAAAGGAGATGGGCTCTCATCCTATCCTAACATTTCCAAAAAGGCATCAATCTGATTCTGAACCCTCTCCTCAGAATATCCCCTTCTTGAGGCACTATCACAATCGAGGCTTAAAAGTGGAATCCCGAGGCTATTCAAAGCATCCTTCACAATCTTGCCCCGGCCATAATTCCAACGACAACCCCAGTGAGCATAATGAATGACTCCATCGATTCTGTACTCTTTGGAAATGTTGCTTAAAACCTCGAGATAAGAATCCAGGGGAAAGTTCCCTAGATTGAAGATGAGCCTGCGGGCGATGCTTCTAAAAGGGTCTTCTGGATTGAGCTCATTCCAGGCAATATGATTCATCTCCTCGAAAGCAATTGAAACCTTACGCTCTATCTCAAGATAGCGAAAAAGATTGGTCTGGAAATAAGGTTTAACATGAAGCCAGAGCAACCTGTGTCGCTCTCTGCCAAGCGGAGAAAACTTTTTTCTTACCCTTTCTCCAAGTTCTCTAGCCATGCTTTTGTATATTTCTGTTGCCTTCTTGGAGCCGAATCCTACGCCGATTAAGTAGAGATAACTCAGAGCCTCACTTCCCCTCATGGGAGAAGGCACTGCCTTTCGTAACTCGTTTGCTTGAAGTGCATAGGCTCTTGCCAGATTAGAAAGTTTCACTGCAGATGAAAGCTTCTCTTTTTCAATCTTCCGCCTGCTTATTTCCGCAAGCTTCTCTGTCATTTCCTCAAGCTGAGATGCTACATAATCGACTGCATCTTCTCCTCTTTCCTGAGGAACATCGATGAGAAAATATTCACAGCGATAAATTTGGCTAGCCGTATAAGTCATTTTTGCCCCAGCATCACAAAGATGCGAGGTTGCCACAACTGCCATGGGCTGGGGAAAGAGCCTCTCGATGGCTACGCCTAAAGCACAGCGCAAAAACGAGCATGTTTCTGGAGAATGATGGTGCTTCTCAGCCACAGCCAGGTATTCATCGCTCAAGCCGAGCCCGGCAAGCGAGGCTGCTACAGATTCTACGTTGAGAGGAATTAAATCGAGTGCATAAAATATTTCAGAAGGAGGCCAGATTGAGGTAAGCACAATCGGCTTTTTCCCTTTAAGGGAACTCAGGATAAAATCTATAATCATCTCCGTCATCTTTCTCGTGGCCTTAAGCCTTGAATCACCTCTTCTCAATAGGTTTAAGATTTTAGTCTTGAGGTAGAAACTCCTTTTTCTGAGCATTTCCTTCTTCACCTTTTCCTCCCGAAATGCTCAGATAACCTCAAGAAAGGCTTCAATCCTTGTCCTCAGCTGGCCCACATTTTCTCCTTTGAAATCATCTTCAATCTGAAGGAAGGGAATACCTTTTCTCTGGAAATAATCCCGAAAGAGGGGGTAATCGTAGAGATGATTATCGCAAAATTTAAGGGTCAGATAGATTATACCCTCTACCCTGTATTCTTCAACCAGCCTTTCGCTTTCCATTAATCTTAGATGAGAATCTTTCATCCTGGCGCAGGGCACCTTGGATAGATACCCTTTGCTCAAGGAGGTGAGGAGATCATCGCTTTCTTCCACGTTAAACTCAAAATATCTTCTCCCGAAGCAGAGGTCATCCACTACAACCTTTGCCCCTGCGCCTTCGATTATTTCAATCACTCTTTCGCTGCGAAGAAGGGAGCCGACAATCATCACCCTTGGCCTCTTCTTGATTTCTCTTTTCTGATTTTCACTCGCCTTTTCGATTAAATTTTTCAAGCTTGGGTTAAACTCAGCCTTCGGCATCTCTTGGCTTTCTTTCATTATCCTGTAAAAAGTTACTCCATCCAGATCGATTCTTTCCTCTCTTCTTAGATCATAAAGTTTTTTTAAAAGCTCTCTCGATTCTTGGTAGGTTCTTAAGGCAGAATGAAGCGACGATTCCTCTATTCTCCTTCCCGAGTAATCCTCAAGCGCCCTCTTCAGCCCCATAATCTCTTTGGTGAAATACTCCACAGCCAGGGAATTCCTTATTCGGGGTACATGGAGAAAATGGATGAAGGAAGTTGAAGGCAGATATTTCTTCCAGTTATGATAAAGGCAACGCATCGCATCACAGGAATTTGTAATTACTACCCCCAAGAATTTAGGGTCCTTGTTCTGAAAGCCGTATTCAAGGCTTCTTCTTACAAAAGGACAAATATTGTGATGAATGTAGGTATCTGCAAACTTTGTCGCAGAAATTTCTTCCCTTATGCGGAAGGGATGAAAACCCGCAGCAAAAATTAATTCCTCAGGAGTATAAGTACAGAACCAACCTATTTTTGGTCTTTCGATAAATTTTTTTTCTGAGTTAAATTCATCTCCGCCCATTTACAAACCACTCGACTCTTGACTAATTGACCTCCATTTTAAGCCTCGCCTCGAAACATGTAAATAAGATTTTTACCAATCTCACTTCCTTAAAGATAAAAGATAGAGGATATTAGAGATAAGACTCACTCACTCCCTTTTTCTTCGAATTATATTCACATTTCTTTCACATGAATCTTTCAGGCGATAAAAACTCAAGCTGGTAATCTGACCTTTCTCCCCTGATTAACTGGCTAACCACTTTGCCCGTGACTGGAGCAAGCGATATCCCAAGCATTCCATGCCCTGTTGCCACGACGAGATTATCTATTTTGGGAAAGCGCCCGACGATCGGGAGGCCATCCGGACTGCAGGGTCGCAACCCGGACCATAACTCCTGTTTATCCCCAAATTCAAACCCAGTAAGATACTCCCTTGCGGCCTTTCTTATGAGATCAATTCGTCTTGAGTTTATCTTCAAATCCCTGCTTCCCAGCTCCAGAGTACCCCCGAAACGGAGGATTTCATTCAAAGGGGTCACTGCCACTTTGGCCTCACTCAAGTATAATGGTCTTCTTGGGCCATCAGCCGGTCTTTCAATTGAGATGCTATATCCTTTTGCCGCCACAAGCGGCAAGCGAATACCCAAACTCCTTAAAAGAGAAGCCGACCATGCCCCTGCTGCAAGCACTACGTGTTTCACTGGATAATCACCTAGGTTCGTTCTTAAAAGGGAGATGCGATTTTCTAAAAGCTCAAATTTCTTCACTTCCTGATTAAGATGAATCTCGAGTCCCTTCTTTGCCATTTTTTCTGCAACTTGTCGCACAAACTTTGCGGGGTCGAGATGTGAATCTTCAGCGAAAAACACTCCCCCCTCTAAGCCCTCCTGGCGAAATGAAGGTTCCATTTCTAAAACCTTTTTTGGTTCCAATACCTCAACCTCGACGAGATGAGATTCGAGAAGACGGGCTTCTTCAATTGCCTTTCTGAATCCGTTCTTGCTTCTGAATGCCATTAACCAACCTTGATGACGATAATCACAGGAAATACCCTCTTCAGCTATTATTTTTGAAAAAAGCTCGGTACTCTCAAGGCTTAAATCTCTCAAAACTCGCATTCCTCTTTCTGTCTGGCTCTCCGTGGATGCCTTTCTAAAAAGCCATAACCAGCGGAAAAATGAAAAATCAAACCTCGCTCTGAGGTAAAAAGGGCTATCCTTTCTCATCATCCATCTAATTCCTAGGCGAAGGACATCGGGAGAAGAGAGGGGAATTATATGGCTGGGGACTATGAGACCGGCATTAGCTTCAGAACAACCAGAGCCAATGCCTCCCTTCTCCACAAGAGCCACAGAAAGACCGGCTTTCCTCAAAAAATAGGCACAACAAACTCCTATTGCCCCTCCTCCTATCACAAACACATCAGCTTCTCTCATTTTCTCTTCTCTTTAAAAATAATTTTTATGATGAAACTCAAACAAACCTAAATCTTTATTGATAATAGAAGTGCTTTGTCTTTGATGAGCTCTCCAATCTTAGGGTCATCTTTTCTACTCAAGAACCTCTTCACAGCTTGAAAGCCAAGGTATCTTCCTGTTCTCGGAGGTATTCCCAACTCGTGCTTCCCCTTGAAATAAATCTCAAAGATTTCCTCATCTGAATATTTATGAGAAAGATAAACCTCTCTGAGTAAAGGGAGATTTTCCTGAGACCAGTTCAAAACATCCCTGGGGAAGAGCAAATGTTCAGAAAGTTGAGAATCTTGAAACACTAATGATGAAAAATAGGCGCAAAATCCTTCGCAGAGGAGGAGCCATTTGAGTTTTTTCTCCTCGAGAATTTCTCCCTCTCTTGAGTTTAAGAGAAAGTGAGCGTATTCATGAGCGAAGAGGATCTTAAGCAGCCTGAAATCCTTGAACCTTTCCAATCCAAAACAGATTACAGGTTTTCCTCTAAATTCCATAACAAACCCTTCAGGACTGAAATATCCAATGAAAAGAAAAACCTGCGGAACTATTTCTGGAGCTACTGCCATAGAGCATTTCTTATACGCAGCCCTGATAATTTCTTCGGGGGGAGAGAAGGAAAGGAGGTGTCTTAACCAAGAATAATCTTCAGGCTTGGTGGCTTCAACCCTCTGCCTCAGAGTTGAAGCATCAAGGAAAGGAAAGTGTTTCAGATAGGAGTCAAGAAACTCTCTGTGAGGTTCATAATAATTAATTAGATATGATTTCCACTTGACCTCTTTATTTTTAATCCGATCCAAAAAATTGAAAAAATCTTTGTAGAGAGAAAAAATCTCAAGCTCCATAAGTTCTTTATTCCATATTTATATTTATTTTAATTTATTTTTAATGCTTCTTAATTTTACATTTAGAAAAAAGAAAGGGCAATCTCCTTTCTTAATGAATTTTAAAAGGCATAAAAAATTTCTCTTCAGGAAATTAACTTCCTCCTTTCCAGAAAAAAATTAATTCATTACAAGTTAATCGTTAATCTGAGCCTTATTGAGATTAGTAAGTATTTTCCTTCGCAGAAACTACCTCATTCTGATTTACTCAAAGCTCAAACCTCTCAGATTAAAAAAGAGGAAAGCTTGAGCCTTAATTATCGACGATTATCTTCCTTCGCCTCATTTCTTAAAACACACTATCTCTTAAATGTGAGCCATACTTCCCCCTTCTCCGATATCCGAAACGGTTGGAATTTAGGTTTGCTCTAGAAGAGATTATTCTTTTGCGTTCATCCAGTTTCTATGTGGTTTAAAAAATATGGAGGAATCTCAACAAGATGAAGGGTGCTCATTTTAAACTTTGCTCCTGAAATCCTCATTTGAAGCCTCTCTTTAGGCCTTCTGATGTCCTGGATTCTTGAGGCTTAGCCACATAAAATCTTTCCCCCTTATTTTTTAAAGAGATGAATGAGTCTTAAAAACTTTAAAGGATTTCCCCTAACCTTTTTATTCTTTCTTTTTAAGCGCTTTTTCAAGCTCCATTATTCTTCTAGCGAGAATTTCTGTCTTCCCTTTCTTCACTTTATAGAGCATCCTCCCCAGTACCCCCAGAGTGCAGAGCAAAATCAAAAGACTCAAAAGAGATGCATTAAGATAAGGGACCCTCAGTTCGTGGATAAAAGGCAGGAGCCCAACATCAGATAAATAAGATAAAATAACCACTATGGCTAAAAGGAGAATCCACCATATCATTTCTTCACCCTCCTTGCGGGAATTCTTGGAACGGAAATCATTTAAAGGATTCCTTTAATTTTCCCGTTTAACTTTTATCACAGGGGAAAAAAAACTGTCAAGCTTTTCAAAAATTACAGAGGTTATAGATTTGACGCTCGGTCTATTCTTTCCTCTTCCCAAGAAAAACCATTCCTCTTGTCTATTCGGCAGAGAAGCTTTTATTTCCCCATTAAGTGAGCTTAAGTTGATCATCAAGGTAGCCGAAACTTTTACTCAGATGAAAAGCTTCCTCAATTTCCCTCACTTTCCTCTAATTCCAGGCTTCTTTTTTTGATAAAAATTTTATCTAAATTTGACAAGCTCAAATTTGATTATGATAATAATATCAGTTTCCAAAGGGATGAGTTGAAAGAGAGAGAAATTTTAAACTCCTGGAAGGAAATCTCAGAATTCCTCAACAGAGACATCCGAACTTGTAGGAGATGGGAAAAAAAATTCGGTCTTCCAGTCCATCGCATAGACACAACTTCTCCACGCTCAAAAGTCTTTGCCTTTAAATCAGAGATACAGGAATGGCTCAGGGAGAGAGCCAATTCAAAGGAAATTTACAGGAAGTCTTTCTTCGAGAGGAGATGGGTGATTCTCGGCATCTCGTTTCTGGCTCTTGTGTTGCTGACTGTTTTCACTTCTTCATTTCTCCGCAATCAGCAACCCACATCTTTTTCTGAGACACCTTCAATAGCCATATTTCCATTCAAATACCTCAACGCTTCAGAATATGAAAAATATTTTTCAGAAGGAATTACCAAAGAATTAGTTGATAATTTAAAGAGGCAGAATCGATTCAAGGTCATACCCCCCAGTCAGGTTAAAAAGATTAGTAATGAGGATGAAAAAGTGATTTCCAAAGAGGCAGGCATAGATTTCATTCTCACAGGAAAAATAGAAAAATCTGAGAACAGAATCATGATTCATGCTCAGCTTTTAAATCCTAGGTCTCAGGGAATAATCTGGGAAGGAAAGTATGAGGGTGATCTCAATGAAATATTTTCAATCCAAGAAAATATCTGCAGTAAGGTCGAGGAAATCCTGATACCCGAGGAAGAAAAAAAGACACTCTTAATCCCAAGTAAGAAACTTTATCCTGAAATAAACGCTTTTGATACCTATCTAAAGGCCAATTACATTCTCGGGAAACTAAAAGAAGAAAGCCCTGACCCTTGGAAGCTCTACCACCAAGGAAAATATTACACAGGTAAATGGACGCTCGACTCAAATCAACTTGCCATTAACCTTTTCCATCAAGCTCTGGAAATCGATAATAACTTCGCTCCTGCCTATCTCGGACTTGCCCAGTGTTATTCAAATTATGTAAATCTCTTCTGGGATTATGACAGAAAATGGCTGGATAAGGCCGAAGAGCTGGTGCGTCATGCTCAGTGCCTCTCTCCTGACCTCCCCGAGTACTTCAGCCAGCTCATTGAAATTCTTCTTCTCAAACAGAATTGCTTCAATGAGGAGCATCTTAATGAAGCCCTTGAGCTCGGAAAGCAAGGGATCGAGAAATACGCACATGACCCTCAGCTCAACTCTATTTTAGGCTATTGCTATTTTCTAAAATATGGGGAGGAAGGAATTGAGGAAGACTTTAAAAAGGCTCTGGAATATAAAGAAAAGAGTTTCTGGCTCGACCCTTACACGGTGAACAACATTGTGTATTCTGAGTTTCTGATGCTCAATGGAGAATTCCAGGAAGCCATCGAAGTCTGCACTATAATCGAGAAGAATGACCCTTCACTCTCCTCTCGTTTTAGATTGGGAGAAATATATTATTATTTTGGGGATTTGGAAAGAAGTGAAGAAATCTTTAATCAATTAGAAAATATGGGATTGGGGTATAAGATTGGTAGCCTCCTTTACCTGGGAATGATTCATGCTCAAAGGGGAAACAAAGAAGAAGCACTGAATAAGATTGAGGAAACAAAGTTGATCTCTCCTCCAGAATTCATCGTCGAAGAAAATTTACGAAGAGCATCTATATATATGGGATTGGGAATGAAAGAAAAGGGTTATGAATGCTTGAGCCATTTCTTTGAAAAACCAAGAATAAAAAAAAACAGGTTCATCTTTAAGAAGTATATCGAAATAGACAGGAATTTCGAGAGAGTAAAGAACGAAGAAAGATTCAAAAAAATAATAAAAGGAGAAGAAAAATGGCCAGAAGCAAGGTAATTCGAGTCACCCCCAATGTCAAGAAATGCTTAGAGGAGCTTAAAGAAGCAGTCAAAGCTCTGCCAGATGGAGAACTTAAAAAGAGAGCCCAGGGAGCTCTAAGCTATCTTTCCCGAACTTTTAAAGGAGAACCCCAGCCAGGTCAGGGAAGGTCCTGCCCGGCAGGAAGAATAGTGATTAAATAAATCACTTTTTCCTTAAGATTAGCCCCAAAAACAAAAAATGAAATTTTCCAGTTTGACTCTTATTGTTAGCGAAGATTGTAACTCTAATTGTGTTTATTGCTATAAGAAAAGAGAGAAAATTTATCTCGACTTTAAGACAGCAAGAAAGGCTCTTGTTTTTTTTTACCCTTTCTCAAAAAAAATTTTTATTTGAATTTTTATGGGGGAGAACCTCTTCTTTCCTTTGAACTAGTTAAGAATATAGTTCTTTTTTTCGCCTCCATCAAGGAAAAAACCAAAAGAAAGCCTCTCTATACCCTGACCACAAATGGAATTCTGCTCGATAAAGAAGCACTCCAGTTTCTGAATAAGAATAAATTTCAGGTCGAATTGAGTTTTGATGGACTAGCACAAGATATCCAAAGAAGGAAAGAATCATTTATTAAAATCGTCTCCCTAATAAAACAAATTCTGATTGATTTCCCTGAAATTGACCTAGAAACTAATAGTGTCTTTATTCCTGAGACAGTTGAACTTCTTGCAGAATCCCTTGAATTCATTCTCCAACTTGGTCTTAAAAGTATCCTCTTTAACCTTTCTTTTCTCCATTTCTGGGATGATAGGTCTTTGACAAAGTTTGAAGAACAAATGGTCAAACTTAGAAAAATTGTCTCGAATCATTATCGCAATACTGGAGAAATCCCTTTCGCTTATTTTAGAGAGAAAGAGAAAAAAGGCATTTTTTACTGTTCTGCGGCAAAGGATAGAATGGCCATCTCTGCTGCGGGAGAGGTGTGGGGTTGTTTCCTCTTCTCCGATTACTATAGAGTCGGAAAGAATAAATCGATGCTCGAAAAGTTCAGGTTCGGAAATCTCAATTCTCCGAGGCAAATAAAAAGCTCGTGGAAGAAAGTTTCTCATCATTACAAGAGTCTTCTAAGGGAAAATTTCCTTAATTTAAGGCCTGAATGTCTTGAGTGTCCTGAACTTGAGGATTGCACCTTGTGTCCTTTGAGTGCTTCCTTTGCCGGTTCGCTTCTTAAGGAAATTCCTTCTTATGTATGTACCATCCAGAAAATAATGATAAAAGAGAAGAAAATTTTTGCTAAAAAACTCAAAATCTAAGTTACAGGGACTCCCCCCTAGTCAGATCAAAATCCATTAACTTTCTTCATTTACAAAATGGAAATTTAGATTTGGATGAACCTTTAAGACATCTTAAAAAACTCAAAAGCCCGCATAAAACATTTTTTAAGATAAATTCCCTCCTCCACTCTGCCAAAATCGCTAAGAGTGGCAAGATAAATCTGTCATATTTTCAGGAGAAATTTCTAAAACTTAGAATGGTTGACTTGAAAAAAATCTCAAATTAAAATTAGGCTAGTAAAATAAAAAATAGAAATGAAAAAATTAATTAAAGTATTTCTTTCTATCTTCCTTTCCCTAACATTTCTTCATTCTCAAAGCCTGGTTGAGCTTGCTCAAAAAGAAAAACAAAGAAGAGAAAGCCTTGGAGGGAAAAAGGGAATAGTGGTGACAAATGAAGACCTTAATCTTGTCAAAAAAAGGGCTGCAATCCTCATCCCCCTTTCCTTCATTCCAGAAGATAAAGACTCTATTCGAATTCCCCAAGCTCAGCCTTCAAGAAGAAACCTCTTCTCCCCTTCTGGTCCGATAGGGGAAATAGATAGAACCGGGAATAAATCTTCCCTCGAAACCAGACTGGAAAAAGAAATAGAATATGCTGAGCTTTTGGAAACAAAGATAAACGCCCTTCAACAAAAATTCTACACCTTCTTAGACTGGACTTTAAGGGACGAAATCCAGAGAGAAATAGTCGAAACTTACGAAAAACTCGAGGAAACAAGAAGGCAAATTGAAGAACTAAAAAAAAGCCTTAACAAGAAATAACCAAAAAAGATTAAATTCCCAAAAAATTAGAAATAAGAGCCCTTAGGGTTACTTCCATAAACATATTCCATAAGAGCCAGTGTGCTTTCTGGCTGAGTATTCACAAACTCTAATCCCATCTCAAAAATATCTTCGATGCCAAGATTCCTTCTCCACTTCACTTTTCCCTTAACTCTTATTATCTTTCTTAATCTCAACAAAGGAAGTTCGATTTCAAGTATTGTTTCTAGGGGGAGAAAGATATCAGTTATCATTCTTGTGCCTCCCACAGAAATATCCCTTGTGAAAGCAAAAAATATCTTCGAAGCACTGGAATCCACATCATCCCCAATAACCCGAAACGAGATCTTAGTCTCTCCCTTGATTCTTATTTCTTTTCTTCTTTCTCTAAACATAGAGCTCTTCCTCTTTTTTTATCCAGTCTCTAAGGTGATAAATGAGAAAATGTATTTTTTCCCCTCAGGTTTGGGCGCTCTCCTCTCCATGACTCTCTTTTTACTATGAGAAAGTCAAATGAAAGCTCTTTTTAAAGCAAGGATTAATCGTAAATCTTTTAACCCCGGCGTTTAAATATTATTCCTCTTTCTAATAATTCAAGCCTCCTTTCTTCAAGATAATTTTCTAAATCGGAAGAATACTTTTTTGCTCTTTAATCCGCTGATTAGACTGATGGGTCATCACTCTTAATCCTTTGGCAGGGAATCCGTTCAGAAACTTGCTTAAAATGGATCATTTTTGTTGGAGAATTTATGTCTTCCCTTTCCTCTAGCAAATCTATCGACCCATTCAACTTCTTGACAAGCTTCTTACCCCAGAAGTATTCTTTCTTCATTCTATCCTCCCTGATTAAACCATCGCTCTTGAGGGATTGAATATTCATCCTCTTCTGCTTAGTCTTCCTTGGCAATTTCTCTTAAATCGAAGTCTGTTCCTCCTTAATCTTCCCGGCTCATTTCTTGAAATTAGCAATTTATGTGCCAGAATTAACTCATTCTTTTTGTTTTAATTGCAAAGAAAGAATTAAAAGTAAGAGCGAAAATAAACAAAATTTGTAAATATTTCTAAAAAAATTAACAATATTTGTCAGAGCTTGAGGAAATCCCCAAAATCTTTTGTTCGCTCAAAAGTTTCTTTCCTCCCTTCATGCTCGGGAAACTAAGTTTTCACTCCTTCCTCAGAAAGAACTTTTTTCCCTGTTCTTCTCATTTAGCGAAGAAGGAATGGCAAGTCAAGGTAAAGTATCTTAACCTAGAGAGTAGAGGAAATTAAGAACTCATTTTTTAATATTCAGGAACATGAAATCTCATCTTTTCTCAAATTTAAGATATTTCTTGAGAAAATTAGTCACTCTCTTTCGTCTTAAAAAATGCTTTTACGCATAGGGGCTCGGGGAGCCAAGGCTTTAGCCTCAGGCTCCTCAATTTCATCCTTGAATTAGAAAGCTTTAAGTACCCAAAGCAAATCTTTCTTGAGGTCTCCTCCTTCCTTCACTGCTCTTTTTTCTCTGGAAGCTCGTCAAATTTAAATTCCCTCCCCATGAGGTATTTTTCGAACCAGGCGAACTCTTTATTCATCTTATAAAGAGCATGACGGATTTCATTGAGGCCATGTCCTTCACGCGGGAAGATGATTAGCTCTGTGGGAACATTCCTTGCCTTAAGTGCACGATAAATCTCAATCCCCTGGGGCAAGGGTACTCTCCGGTCCTCTTCTCCGAAAAGGAGGAGAGTCGGAGTTTTAGCCTTATAGATATGAAAAATGGGCGAATTTTCTCTGTAATTTGAAAGTGGAGAATCCTCATCCCAGGGGTCTCCCTTAAACCAAGGTGTTCGGTAGATTCTAACATCGCTTTGAGCATACATTGAAATCCAGTTAGAGGCACCTGCCCCCGAAGAAGCAGCCTTAAACCGGTCGGTCTGGGTGATGAGCCAGTTTGTCATATGTCCGCCTGCACTCCAGCCAAGAGTGCCTAGCTTCTCAGGGTCTGCAATTTGCTTTTCCACAAGATAATCAACCCCACAAAGAACATCGTCATCAGCGTTGTGGAAGTAGTGCCCCACCATGTCGCGCAGAAAATCATTCCCATATCCAGTGCTTCCCCTATAATTTGGCTTGAGGATGGCGTAACCTCTCCCTGCTCGAGCATGGGCGTATCCATCGAAGGTAAGCTTATCTGAAGCAGCAGGACCTCCATGGGTATGAACCAGCAAGGGATATTTCTTCCCTTTTTCATAACATACTGGATAGATCAAAATACCTTCCACCTTTTCCCCATCTCTACCTTTCCAGCTTACAACTTCATACTCAGCCAACTTAAATTCTTTCAGCTCGGGATATAGGTCACAGACCATCCGCGGAGAAAAATCCCTCATCCCTGAAATCCAGAGGATAGCCGGAGAAAAGGGAGTATTTTCGAAGTAAGCGGCAGTATCAATGTCTGGTAAATAATGAAAATCAGAGATGGCATGATTTCCTTCGCTCAGTCCTCTCACCTTCATTTCCTTAAGGTCAAGGGCAAAGATTTCGCTATGGACCCCCATGTTGGCGACAAAGTAGATAGAGTTTCCATCTACTGACCAGGTTGCCTCACTTATTTCATATTTAAAATCTGGAAGGGTTGCTCTTGGTGCGCCACCCTCAGCAGGAAGCAAAAAAATATTACTCTGGTAGTATTCTTCAAGCCTTTCATTAGCCTCGGCAAGAAAAAGAATTAACTTGTTGTCAGGTGAAATTTCAGCATTTTGTTCCCAGATTTTGTTTTCTGTAAGACGGCGTTTCGAACCATCCTTAAAATCTATAAGCCACAGCTCAGCCTCGAGGAGGTCATCAAAGAGAGGGGTAGGGGAGGCAAGATAGAGAATTTTTGTCCCATCCCGGGAAAGAGAAAAATATTTTACTGTAAATTCTCCTTCTGTCAGGCGCTTTTCCTCCCTTGTATCTATCTCCATTACCCAGAGATGTTGATGCTTGTAGTTCTTCTCGAAGCTGTAGGCGTCGTCTTTATTCTTCTCTCTTTTCTCTTCTTCCTCACTCTTTGGTTCAGAAGCAATGAAATATATTTTTTGGGAATCTGGCGACCAAGAAAAAGTGACCACTCCTCCTTTATGTTTTGTCAACTCTATGGCCTCTCCGCCTTTGGTGTTTAAGAGATAAATCTGAGATTCCGCATTACGCTTGGCCACAAATCCAATGTATTTTCCATCAGGAGACCAGACTCCGCTTCCTTCTCCTTCTTCTCCGTTTGTCATCTGGGTAAGCTCACTCCCATCCACATTCATTCTCCAGATATGAGAAATCCATTTGTTCTTTTCCCAATCTGCTTGAGTGATGTTGAAGATTAGCTGTTTTCCATCAGGAGAAAGCCTGAGCTCAGATACACGCTTGAGGTTGATTACATCTACGAAGTTCATCGTCCTCTTTTCTTGAGCAAAAAAAGATGGCTGTAGGGCTAAACAGAGGGCCAGGACAAGAATGATTCCTGATATTGCTTGAATTTTTCTTTCCATCATTCCCTCCTCTCTAAGAAATTCTTATTTTTCAAATGATTAAAAAACTCCTTCTTCAGAGCTTTCTTTCTCCCTCCTCCCTAATAGAAGAAAAGGTTTTTTCAAGCTCTTAATCAGAATTTAAACTTTAAATAAACCCTTTTCAAATCCCACAACCTGGTTCGCAGTACAAAATTATCTTACTTAAACCTCTCTCTTCCATCAACAATAAGGTGAAATTTTAAAGCTCAAGATATGCAGAAATAGAAGAAAAAGTTTTAACTCAAGCTTGACAATCCACACTTTGAAAAGGCAAAAAGGGAACGCTCGCCTTTCTGACATTGCGGAAAAGAAAAAAAGAATTTAGAATTTAAAAAGATGAAACGAAAATCTATCTCCATCCATCTAAAGCGAGCCACACTTCACCTCTCCTTCATTTTTATTTTTCTCATCCCCTTCTATCTTCCTCAAGAAAACAGGGTTAGAAGAAATGCCGAGCTCAACGTCCTCCTCATTACCCTAGATACCACACGAGCTGACCGCCTGGGTTGTTATGGATACCAAAGGGCGAAAACCCCAAATCTTGATGCCCTGGCGTCGAGTGGAATCCTTTTCCAGAATGCCTACTCAAGCGTTCCCCTCACCCTACCCTCTCACTGTTCGCTCCTAACTGGAACTTATCCACTCTACCACAATGTCCACAATAACGGATTTTACATACTGGATGAAGAAAACATAACTCTTGCAGAAGTGCTCAGGGAAAAAGGGTTCGAGACTGCTGCCTTCGTCAGTTCTTTCACAGTGGATTCAAGATTCGGGTTAAGCCAGGGGTTTAACCATTATGATGACAGATTCGACGCAGAAGAAGCCCTCAAGAATTTTCGCTCTGAAAGAAGGGCAGAGGACACTTATGCCTCTTTCTTGAGATGGCTTGAAGGAAATTATCAGAAGAAGTTTTTATGCTGGATTCATTTTTTCGACCCTCATCTTCCCTATGACCCTCCTTCCCCCTTCAAGGAAGAATTCAAGGGAAAGCCTTACGACGGGGAAATTGCTTACATGGACTTTTACCTGGGGAAAACTGTAGAAAGTTTGAGAGAAAAGGGGATTTTGGAAAAGACTCTCTTGGTCCTTGCAGGAGACCATGGAGAAGCACTGGGAGAAAAAAGAGAGCTTGACCACGGTCTCTTTGTCTATGAAAACACAATCAAGGTCCCCCTCATAATTGTCTGCAAAAATTACCTTCCTCAGGGTCTTGTGCTAACTCAAAGAGTAAGGCTGATAGACATCATGCCCACCATTCTTGACCTTCTCGACCTAGAGAAAAGAAAAGAATGCCAGGGTCAAAGCCTCATCCCTCTCATTGAAGGAAAGAAAAGGGAAGACCTTCCAGTCTATTTTGAAACTTATTTTCCCCGAGAAAATTACGGCTGGTCCGAACTCGTTGGCCTTCTAGAGGGCGAATGGAAATTGATCGAAGCTCCAAAACCAGAGCTCTATAACTTGAGAAAAGACCCTCAAGAAGAAGAAAATCTGTTCCCCAAGCAGAAGCGAATAGTCCAGAAATTAAAAGAAAAGCTTACTGAAACGATAAGATATTACGGCTCAAGTCTCTCGCACAGAAAGAAAATCCTCACTGAAGAAGAAGAAAGAAAATTAAGGTCTCTTGGCTATCTGGCTGGGGAGAGATTAGAGAGAAAAGGAGAAAGAATCCTTCCTGATCCCAAAGATAAAATTGACGAATATGTCCTATATTTTCGAGGTAATCTCCATGAGACAAGGGGAGAGTACGAAGAAGCTGAGAAATGTTACAGAGAAGTCCTAAGATTAAATCCTGAAGCTCCGACTAATTATGTGAACCTTGGATTTCTCTACATGAAGATGGAAAGGATTGAGGAGGCCATCAAGACCTTAGAAGAAGGGAAAAAGAGGCATTCTCGTTCCCTGCTAATCCTCTCGAGATTGATTGGGTTTTACCTTAGAGCGGGAAGATTGGAAGAGGCAAGGGAAGCGTGTCTTGAGACCCTGAAATTAGAGCCAGGGTATTTTGATGCTCTTTTCCTTGCGGGATCAATCTCAGCCAAAAAAGGAGACTTTAATCAAGCCTTAAGCTTCTATGAAAAGGCCTCAGAGATTGAGCCAGAGAACAAAGTACTTAAGATGAGGCGCGCCTTCACCCTTGCCGCACTCAAAAGATATGATGAAGCCATAAAAATCTATCAAGAACTGAAAGATGAATATCCTCATGACCTGAGAATACTCAAGGAGCTTTGCGCTCTTTATGAAGAAATGGGGAATGTAAGTCTTGCCCTTGAAACTCTAAGTCCCGCTCTCAAACACAACCCTGAGCCTGAACTCTACTATGATTATTCCCTCTTACTTGAAAAAGCGGGAAACCTTAAGCAAGCGATTAATTTTGTAAAAATCTATATTGAAAAGAGCAAGGACCAGAAAAACGGCAGAAGGAAAGAGGCAGAAAGAAAGCTCAAAGAATGGGAGAGGAAGGTCAAATGAGGATTAAGTCGCTAAAAAAAGCCTTCTTATTTATTTAATAGTTTTTCTGTCAACTCAGGTCCTCATTATTGTGATAAACCTTATTTTAGTCTCGGTTCAGCATTTAACCAAAACTAATTATTTGCCAAGAGATGATTCTCGGCCCTAAACTTGAGTACCAATTCCTTCAGCCAAAATTTTCGCCAAAGAGAATCTTTTTACCTAAAAGGTATCTTCTTTTAAAAAATTTAGCGGCCAGAAAAAATACAAAAATAGATGACTTCTAATAATGGGAGTGCAGCATTGAAATAAATTTAAGATTAATAATCCAAAATTTTGGATAAGAATCCAATTTTTTGGAATCTTTTAAGTAAATAATAAAAGTTAATTTTTAACTCATTCATTTAATTGAAGTTATGAAAAAAAGCCTAATTGAAAAAATTGGCATAAAATTTGCTACAATTTATTAAGATTGAAATCAAAATTGATTCATAAATAAATCGAGGATGATAAAAATATCTATGGGGAAGGAGGTGAAAATAGAGGAAAAAAGATTTTAGGTTTTGATTCAGGACATGAGGAAAAAAATTGTTCCATGTCCTGAGAGAGGAATGGTTTTTAACCTTAATCTAAGATTTTAAGGAGAGGTTAAATGATTAAATTATTTCGCTTAGTATTCTTTCTTTTTTTAAGCCTTGCTTTTTTCTCTTCCTTTCTCACTTCCCAGTCAAGAGAGACAGGAGTAATTCAGGGACAGGTCTTTGATGAAGAAGGCTCCCCTCTCCCTGGTGCGACTGTCACTCTCGATTCTCCGAGCCTGATGGGAAAACGTACCACTGTTACAGATGAACATGGTCGCTACAGAATCCCTGCTCTTCCCGGTGGTATTTATACCATCGATGTATCCCTTGAAGGATTCACTCCGGTAAAAAAGACAAATGTAAGGTTACATGTGGGAATGACGGTCACTGTTGATATCACCATGAGCGCAGCAAAGCTCGAAGAGGAAATCACAGTCATCGGCGAATCGCCCTTGATCGACGTCACCGACTCATCTCTTGCCAAAACAGTCATCACCACAGATTTCTTCGAAAATATTCCTACAGCCCGTGACGCCTCAGAAATAATAAACCTCGCCCCTGGTGTGGTTAACAGGAGCGCTCACGGAGGTGGAATGTGGACTTCGAATTCCTTCCAGCTTGATGGGGTCGAGCTGAATGACGCCTGGTGCGGCTCAGGAATCTACACTACTCCTATCGATTATCATGTGATTGAAGAGACTCAAATAGTCGGGCTAGGCGCTCCTGCTGAATACGGAAATTTCACAGGAGTCATGGTCAACATCATCACTAAATCAGGGGGAAACACCTTCAGTGGAGATGCCCTCTTCGGCTACCAAGGTATGAACTGGAAGAGTGAGAACATCGACAAGGACGACCCCAAATGGTCGCTCATTCCCGAATCGCCGGACATAAGACAGGTGGATGGAAGCTTCCATCTCGGAGGGCCATTCATCAAAGATAAATTGTGGTTTTTTGCGGGCTTCGAGTATTTTACCAGCAAGACTGTTCTTGAAACCCTGAAAAAAGAAAGCCCTCTCAAATATCCCAAGGCCTTTGCCAAATTCACCTTCCAGCCCGCTCAGAAAGACAGGATTCAGGCTTATTTCCAGTACCACAACCGGATCGCTGAAACAATCGGGATGACGGCTCTCATCGAGGATTCTGCCCAGTGGGACCTTAGGTATCCTGTGTATATCGGGAACCTGAGCTTTCTCCATACCTTTTCTCCGTCGCAGCTCTTAGAGCTTAAATTTGCCGGCTACACCATGGAATGGCACTCCGTTCCCCATAGCCGCGATAAAGACACTCCTGGGCATATGGACCTTGCTACTGGAGCAAGATATGGAAATTCCTACTGGTGGTCTCTGTGGAAATCGAACCGTCTTCAGGCTACAGGCGCTTTTTCCCTCTATGCTGACAATCTCCTGGGCTCCCACGATTTCAAATTAGGATTTGAAATAGAAAGAAGCTCGGGTGGAGGAGATGTAAGCATCAACGGCGGGTTTGTGTATTATGACTGGAACAGAGCTCCCTACATGGCATGCAAATACTCTATGAATGAATGGGCGATTAACTGGCGCTACACATTCTACGTCCAGGATGACTGGAAGATCACAGAATCTCTGACCATAAACCCAGGACTCAGGTTCGACATCTACAGAGGAAGCATTCCTGATATGGGGACCCTTTACAAACCAGAGGCGCTTGAGCCGAGAATCGGGTTTGCCTGGGACGTTTTCAAGAGCCACAAGACCGTTCTCAAGGCTCATTTTGGAAGGTACAACGAGGTGACAAAAAGTTACTATATATCTCAGGCAAAGCAGAGTCTAAGTGACATGATTTATTATTCTGTTCCTGAATGGGGAACATTGATCGAACTCTACCGAATTCCTGCAGTCAATCGCTTTGAAGTCGACCCGCATATCAAGCACCCCTCAATGGACCAGTTTACGGCTGGAGTGGAACAGGTCATAGGTCAAGACCTCTCAATGAGCGCCTCTTTCATCTATAAGAACTGGAATAACTTCATCGAACCAGTGAATGTGGCAGGAATCTTCGAAGAGAGAACCTACACCGACCCTGAGACAGGCGAAGTTTACACAGTCTACAATCAGGTAAATCCAGGTCAGGACCATTATCTCATCACCAATCCTGAAGCAGGAAAGGATATAGGCCAGAAATTCGCTGAAATCGTCAAATACACACCCGACAGAAAATACACAGCCCTTGAGCTTACTCTCACCAAGCGCATGTCGAATAACTGGCAGATGTTCGCATCCTATGTCTACAGCAAGGAGGAAGGAAGTTATCCCAACGCCCACGCCCATGGACTTTCTTTTAACATGGGAAGGTCTCAGGTCTTCTATGACCCGAACTACCAGATCAACCTCTACGGGCGTTCGGTGATCAATGTGCCCCATACGGTTAAGATTCAAGGAACATACATCTTTCCGCTCGATATCCTCTTCAGCGCCTACTTCCTCTATCATAGCGGACTCTGCTGGGAAAGGAGGCTTCCTGTTCTAGGATTGAGGCAGGGAGTAAGGAACATCATGACAGAATCAGCCGGCTCGCGGAGGCTTCCTGATACGGTTAACCTCGACCTGAGGATTGAAAAATCCTTTGATATTCAGAAATACAAGCTCCGCTTCATGCTCGATATCTTCAATGTCTTTAACCAAGGTAGAGAAACAAGCGTTCAGGACCTCTACGGCGCAACCTTCGGAAAGCCGCTTACGGTGAATACGGCAAGGACATTCAGGGCTTCCTTCAGGTTCATGTTCTAAGAATTTCCCAGCCTAAATACAGAACAAAAGAGGCTCGTTTTTATGAAACGAGCCTCTTTTCATTCTAAATATTAGCAAAAAAAAAGCAATTTTCAATTTCTTTTGTTTCATTTCTCCTTCATTTCTCAGTTGACAGAGAATGGCAAGGATGATATCAGGTTTAAGAAGGAAATTAGAAAGGAAGTCTAATGAAAAAATTTTTTATTCTTATCACTCTAATCTTTCTAATCTTTCTCGCTCTTTTAACTTTCGGCGGGAATATTTCTCAAGAAATATGGCCCACTTCTGGCTGGGAAAAATCCACTTGCTCGGAGCAGAACCTTGATTGCACATTCCTTGATTTTCTGGACAAAAAAATTGCCTCCGCTGAATATGGCTATGTGGACTCGATGCTCATCATCAGAAATGGATATATAGTTTATGAAAAATCCTATGAGCATGATTATTTTAAGATAAATTATGGAAAAGACTCTTCTCCGAGCTTATACAATTATTTCAATCCCGTTTATCACCCTTTCTATAAAGAAACAAGACTCCACACGCTTCAATCCGTGACCAAGAGTGTCACCTCTGCGCTCATCGGAATTGCCATAGGCCGGGGGGAAATTACAGGTGTCGAAGCCAAGGTTTTAGATTTCTTTGATAAAGCTGAAGTTGAGAACCTGGATGAGAGGAAGAGGAGGATGACACTTGAAGATCTGCTGACAATGAGGGCTGGAATTGAATGGAACGAATCTACTTCCTACACCGACCCCCAGAATTCATGCACTCAGATGGAAGGAAGCGAGGACTGGATTAAGTTTGTCATCAACCGCAGGATGGAAGTAGCCCCTGGAACAAGGTTCGAATACAACAGTGGAGCGAGCCAGCTTCTCTCCTTCATCATCAAAAAATCCACTGGCCTTCATGTGAATGAATACGCAGAAAAATACCTCTTCTTACCCCTTGGAATCAAGAATTACGAATGGAAGGTCACTCCTACAGGCTATCCGGATACCGAAGGTGGCCTCTATCTCGAGCCCAGAGACCTGGCTAAGATTGGCTTTCTCTACCTTAAAGACGGCATCTGGGAAGGAAAAAAGATACTTCCGGAAGGATGGGTAAAAAAGAGTGTGAGCCCTCACGTCGAAGACACAACTCCTGAGGATGAGGCAAGGAACTGGGCCTATGGCTATCAGTGGTGGCTTATTCCCTATAGAGAAGAACCGCTGAGATATGTTTATACTTGTCTGGGATATGGAGGACAATACATGTTTGTGGCGCCTGAATATGAATTGATTGCGGTCTTTACGGGATGGAATATTGAGGGAGAGCGCCGCCTTCCCGTAGAGGTTTTCTTCGATTACGTGCTCAAGGCAGTCAAGAATAAAAAATGAGAAAAGAGAGAAGATAGCAAAAAGAACCCAGGAGAAGGACCTCATTAAACCCAAAACTTATGGCTATTATCACCGTCACTACCGAGCCCAGAACAGAGCTTCCCCCGTTTATGGCCCACATCCAGGGGATGAGCATTTCTCCCTTTTTCTCTTTCAAAAGCCTAATCCCGAGAGGAAAGGGAAAGCCCATAAGAAAACCTAAAACCCCACAGATAAGAAAGCTTACGCTCAAACGCAACATAAGGCTTTGTCCTTGAAGCTTTCCAAAAAGAAACGGAATCAAAATTACGTAAGAAAAAAGTAAAATTGAAACGAGGAGGCAGGAGCGGGAAATCCCCTTCTGAATCTTATCGCCAGAAATTGAGCCGCTCTTCAAGCTTCCCACACTGGCTCCAGTAAGAATCGAGAAAAGAAGAAGGGAAAGAGAGAGCACGGGGTGACCCAGAAAAAGGGAAAACCTCTGGATCAGGGAAATTTCAACCAGCATGAACCCTAAACCGAGGAGAGCATAAAGAAAAGGGAATTTAAAAATGATTGACCTCTCCCAAAAGTTAAGGCTCCTTCTTAAAAATAAAAGAGGGAGTAAAGTGGCTAAGAACACTCCTCCCAAGGCTGAATGAAGTATGAGGAGGATGGGTTTTGGAATACCCTTATCAAGTTTAAAGAAAAAAGGATTATTATCGCTTACCGGGCTTATAGTGGAGCCTCTTTTTAGGGATAACTTTATGAATTCTTCGAGCGATATTCTACCTTCCTCCAAGGCTTTAAGCTCCTCATTTAGGTTTTCTTTTAAATAGGGAAAATAGGAAAATTCAGGTTCATAACCGAGCTCTATCATTGCCCTGTATCTTCGAAGGACTTCACCTCTTTTAAAACTTTCTTTCTTCAGGACAAAGAGGTATTTTTTCTTCTGCGACCCGAGAGTATAAATCCGCTTCATTCCTTCTTCTATCTCTATGCCCTTCTTTCGCAGGACAACGAGAGAGAGGGTGACGAGCCTCTGAACTTCGATATGTCTCTCGCAGGCAACCACCAGTCGCCCTTCCCGAGTGAGGTGATTCAGGTAATCTTCGATTGAATCAGTGGTAAAAAGAAAATTTTCGGTCAGGGAGTATCCTTCGAGGCTGTGACTAGTTTCGGTGTAAGGAAACTGGAGGATGATGAGGTCATATTTTTTCCCTTTAGTCCGAAGAAAATTCCTCCCCTCATCCACTTTTATTTTAACATTCTCAAAATCAGAATAAATTCCCCCGTTGAACCAGGAATATCTACTCACAATCTCCACCAGGCTTTTGTTTATTTCCACAGCTTCTACACGCGAAACCCCTCCGAGTAAAGAAAGGAGGATATCCCTCCCGCCTCCGGGTCCGATGATGAGCGCTTCATCTTTTTCTCCCTCTCTCAGGAAGAAGAAAGGGAAATATCCTGGAGTAGAATATTTAAGCCCTTCTATAATGGGCCCTGGGTCTTCGAGGTTACCGCTGAATCTCAACATCGGAGAACCCGCCGTTCCATCTATGTAGATGACCATTACCTCAGGATTTCGTTCAAAGCTAACCAGGTCGGTTCTTCCGTAGGCACTCCATTTTGTCTCGATGATTTTCCCCCTTGCAGAGGAAGTCTTGAGGGCCACATAGCTCTGCTTTTCAGGATTCTTACCGATAGGAATATCAAGCCCAATCCAGCCTTTTAATTCTCCCAGAAGAAATAAGGCAACTAAAACAGTAACTAGAGAAGAAAAAACGACTAGCACTCTTTGCTCCTTGCTCTTCTGGGCGAAAAGGAAAAGAGAGGAGGCTATTAAAAGAACAATGCTCAGAAAAAAGCAGTTATTCATCCCTCCCCAAAGATTCAATAAAGGGATCGTTGCCACGGCTCCTAAGGAAGCTCCAATTAAGTCAGCAAAGTAAATCCGGGAGCTCTCTCGAGGAAAGGAACGAAAAACTTCAGACAGAAACGCTCCCGCAAAGAAAAAGGGCAGAAGGAGAATCAGAGAATAAATAAGAACTTTCCCTGTAAACTTTTCGTGGTTAGAAATCCAAAGAAGGGATAGAAGACAAAGGAAAGTTGATAAAGAAAAAAGGAAAGAAAAGAGAAATAAAACAAAAATATTTCTTTCTTTTGGTAGCTCTGGCCTAAAGAGCTGAAGAAATAATGCCCCCCCTGAAATTCCAAGAAGGGCCACCGAAATGACCACAAAAACAAAATGATATGAAAGAACTACAGAAAGGACCCTAGTAAGAGAGACTTCAAGGGAAAGAAGGCTGAAGGAGAGAAGAAAAACACCGGAGAGAATCAAAATTTTCTTTTTCCGAAAATTCTGTTCAGCTAAACTCAAGGGCATATCTTTTATCATTCGAAGGAAACCAGGTTTTTAAATAACGAAGCTTTTACTTTCTGATTTTCAATCCCTAAATATTTTCCAGGATTTATATCTCATCAGAGAGTTGATGTCAACCAGGGAGTGCTACCTTGACAACTTTAGTCTTTGTAATCATCATTATTATAGAATTAAAAAATGTCAAGGAAGAGAAAAAAGAAGAATCGGAAAAAAAAGAGGATAATTTCTCCCCCTCTGAAAGTAGAAAAGCCTCAAGGAGAGTCCTCTCCCAAGCATTCTAAAGGAAAGAAAAAATATCTCTTTTTTCTCCTTCCAGGTTGCTTAATTCTTCTTTTAGCCCTAATTTTTCTAATCCTTGGTTCTTCTCGAACAAGCATTTCAAAAAACAGAGACCTGAATGTGCTTCTCGTCACTCTAGATACGACCCGTTCCGATAGAATTGGCTGCTACGGCTATCAAAGGGCAGAAACTCCAAACATCGATTGGATAGCCTCGAAGGGAGTTAGGTTTGAGAACGCCTATTGCCAGGTTCCTTTGACCCTTCCCTCACACTGCTCAATTTTCACCGGCACCTATCCCATTTATCACAGAGTCCGTAACAATGGTTTCTACTATTTGGGCACCGAGCATCTCACTCTAAGCGAAATCCTCAAGGAAAAAGGATTCAAAACAGCAGCCTTCGTCAGCTCCTTCACCGTGGACTCCCGCTTCGGTCTCGACCAGGGCTTCGATTACTACGATGATGACTTCCTCGAAAAAGGCATTGCCAAGAATTTTACTTCAGAAAGAAAGGCAGAGGATGTTTTTCGTGCCTTTTCCAACTGGTTTGATAAAAATCATTCCCAAAAATTTTTTATCTGGGTTCACTTCTATGACCCTCACCTTCCTTACAACCCGCCTTCTCCTTTCAAAGAAAAATATTCTGAAAGACCGTATGATGGAGAAATTGCCTATATGGATGTTTACGTGGGAAAAATAGTGGAAAAACTCAGGGAAAAAAATCTGCTGGAAAGGACGCTCATCATCCTGGCAGGGGACCATGGGGAGGCGCTAGGGGAAAAGGACGAAGTTGACCATGGATTATTCATCTATGATGTTTCGATGAGGGTCCCCTTCATCATCTTCTCTCCCTCCCATCTACCCCAGAAAAGAGTCATCCGTTCGAGAGTGAGGTTGATAGATATCATGCCTACCGTCTTAGATATGCTCGAGATTTCAGAAAGTCCTGAAATTCAAGGCCAAAGCCTCCTTCCCTTTATAAGCAAAAAAAAGAAAAAGGACCTCCCTTCCTACATCGAAACCTACATGCCTCGGGAATACTATGCCTGGTCAGAACTCGTGGGGTTTATTGATGGGGAATGGAAATACATCAAGGCGCCAAAACCAGAACTTTATAATCTTAAATCAGACCCAGGCGAAAATAACAATCTCTTTCAGAGAGAAAGAAAAATTTCTTCTCGTCTGGAAGAAGGGCTCCAAAGACTTTTAGAAAAATACTCATCTGAGAAAGAGGGAAAGAGGAAGTTAACTCCGGAAGAGGAGGCACGGCTCCGCTCCTTGGGCTATCTCTCCACGGACCTCTCTGGAGAACTAAAGGGTAAGAAACTACCTGACCCCAAAGACAAGATTCAAGAATATGCTATTTATGCCCATGCCAGAAAATATGAATATGAAAAGGATTACGAAAGAGCCGAGCGTAACTATCTGGAACTTATCCGTCTTAACCCTGACTCCCCCTGGAATTATGTTAACCTTGCTCTCCTCTATGAAAAAATGGGAAGACTCGAGGATTCTATACGCATCATGGAAAAGGGAAGAAAAATGCTTCCTGATTCCATAGTCATTCTCTCCCGCCTGAGCCTGTTTTACATGAAGGAAGCAAAACCAAAGGAAGCATTCGAAACAAGCCAGGCTGTTTTAGAGATTGACCCTAAATATTTCGATGCTCTCTATATTTCAGGTGTGGCTCTAGTGAACACAGGGAACTGGAAAGAGGCCCTTGAATATTTTGAGAAAGCTCTTGAAATAGAACCAGAGAACAAGCCTCTAAGGCTTCAGTATGCTTACTGCCTCACGGTGGTTGATAGAGCCCAGGATGCATTGAAAATCTATCTCAAGCTAAGGGAGGAATATCCCGAAGACCCTGTAATTTACCGCGAGCTCGGCATTCTGTACGACACTCTGGGAGAGATCGAAAAGGCAAAACAAAACCTGAGAAAGGCAGTTGAACTAAATCCTTCACCAAATGCATATTACAACTATGCGGTTGTCCTCGAAAAAAGCGGCGACTTGAAACAGGCCGTGTATTATTTGAAGCTTTTCCTGGAAATGACCCCGGAGAAAAAAACGACTCGATTTGAAGAAGCTAAAATGGCTCTTTTACAATGGGAAAAAAGGCTCAGCCAAGGTGAATCAAAATAAATCTCGCTCTGCTACTAAATTGAAAAGGTAAAGACCTTGAAAAGAGGAAAAACTTCAATTTTAAGCAAGAATCTTGAATCAAGAAGAAAAAAGACAAATTTTATCCTTCTTGTTTTCCTCTCCTGCATTTCAATTCTTTTAGCCTTTCCAAGGGAAAAAATTAAGCTAAACCCAAATCAAGATTTAAACATCATCCTCATCACCCTGGATACGACGCGTGCAGACCGGATAGGATGTTATGGATACGAAAAAGGAGAGACTCCAAATCTCGACAGCCTCGCTCGCCGGGGAGTGAAGTTTGAGAACGTCTATTCTCAGGTCCCATTAACCCTTCCCTCTCACTGTTCTCTTCTGACCGGGACATACCCCATCTACCATAGAGTCAGGAACAACGGGTTCTATCACCTTGACTCAAATCATCAGACTCTCGCAGAAATCCTGAAAGAAAAAGGGTTCAAAACAGCCGCCTTCATAGCTTCTTTCATACTCGATTCTCGCTTCGGGCTCGATCAGGGATTTGATGAGTATGATGATCAATTTTCTCCTGATGAAACTCTCAAAAATTTCCGTTCTGAAAGAAGGGCTGAAGAGGTATTCAGATCATTTTCAGCCTGGCTTGATAGGAATGCGAAAGAGAAATTCTTCTCCTGGATTCATTTCTTTGACCCCCATACTCCCTACGATCCTCCCTCTCCTTTCAAGGAAAAGTTTATCCACAATCCATATGATGGAGAAATCTCCTATATGGATTTTTATGTAGGGAAAATAGTTGAAAAACTGGAAGAAAAGCACCTCCTGGGGCGCAGCCTGATGATTCTTGTCGGTGACCATGGTGAGGCTTTTGGGGAAAAGGGAGAGCTTGAACATGGACTTTTCCTCTACGATGTCACGCTTAAAGTTCCCTTGATAATGTATTCTCCTTCTCTTCTTCCTGAGGGACTCGTGATTGAAAAGAGGGTGCGCTTGATCGACCTCATGCCCACTATTCTTGACTTCCTCAAGATTAAAAAAAAGACAGCTTCCCAAGGAGAAAGCCTTTTTCCCTTTATAACTTTAAAGAAAAAAGAAGACCTCCCTACCTACATCGAAACCTTCTCTCCTAAGGAAAATTTCGGCTGGTCAGAGCTTGTGGGGATAGTTGAGGGGCAATGGAAATACATTCATGCCCCCCGGCCTGAATTGTATAATCTAAAAAACGACCCTGAAGAGAACAAAAATGTCTCCGGCGAGGAAGAAAAAATTTCTTTCTCCATGAAAAATAGATTAGAAAAAATAATAGACCAGTATTCATCAAAAACGAAAGAGCCTTTAAGGAGATTATCAAGAGAAGAGCAAGAAAGGCTTCGCTCTCTGGGGTATTTGGGAGGAGAGCCCTCAACTCTTCCCTTAAAAGGAAAGCTTCCTGACCCAAAAGATAAAATTGAGGAATATCGTCTCTATTACCTTGCAAAAAGGCTCGAAGCGGAGGGAAATTTCAGCGATGCTGCAAAAATCTATGAAAAACTAATCCTTGAAAATCCTGAAGTTGCCTGGAATTATGTTTACCTCGCACTTGCCTACGAGAAAATGAAGAGAATGGAAGAGGCCATCAAGACTCTTGAAAGAGGCCTAGAAAAAATCCCTTCTTCGCTGATCATCCTCTCGCGATTGATGTTCTTTGAGCTAAGGGCAGGAAAAATAGAAGAAACCAGAGAAACCTGCGGGAAAATCTTAGAAATAAATCCTTATGAATTCGACGCCCTCTTCATAAGGGGAACAATTCACTGGCAGATGAGAGAATGGGAGGAGGCATTACCCTACTTCGAGAAAGCCATGGAAGTTGAACCAGAAAATAAAGTCTTGCAATTCAGATATGGCAACTGTCTTTCTGCCCTGGGCGAAAATAAGGAAGCATTAAACATCTTTTTAAACCTGAAAGCAAAATACCCTGATGAGGGGTCCATCTACCATGAACTGGGATTGGTGTATGATTCTCTCGGAAAGCTTGATGAGGCAGGAGGAAACTTTAGAAGGGCAGTCGAGCTCAGTCCTTCACCCATAACCTATTTTGATTATGCCGTTTTTCTGGAAAAAACAGGAGAGTTAAAGAAAGCCATCGAATACTTGAGATTGTATTTAGAGACGACAAGGGAGGGTGAGACTCTAAGAAAGAAGAGGGCAAAAAAGGCACTCCAAGAATGGGAAGCCAGACTTAAAAAACAATGACCCAAAATCCAAAATTTTGAATAAAATCCAATTTTTTGGATAAAAATTAATTAAACGAAATAAGCCCTATTTATAACCCATTCATTTCTAATAGATTACAAAAAGAAGACATAAGTCTGAAATTGGCATAAAAATTGCTATTGACAAAGAGGAAGGTTTTGTTAAAATTAAAAAAAATTTCAAAGAAAGGAGGTGGAAGGAAGGAAAGAGATGAATCTAAGAAATGGGTTCGGGAAATATGGGAAATAAAAAAAATTCCATTTCCCGAGGGAAAATTTTTAAATTTATCTTCAACTTAAAGGAGGGATGAATTGAGATTAAAAAGAATTCCTTTTCTAATCCTTCTCTTAACCCTTCTTATTTCTTTCACCTATTCGCAAACCGGTGAACTGGGGACTTTTGTGGGTACAGTGACAGATGAAGAAGGAAACCCGCTTCCTGGGGTAGAGGTAACAGTGCGGAATGTAAAGACAGGGTTAACCCAGAGCACAATCACCAACGAGAGCGGAAGATACAGGTTAGAAAGGCTTCCCCGTGGCTTCTATGAGATGACTGCCAAGCTCGAAGGTTTTAAAACCACAGTCAGAAAGGGACTGGAGCTTTTTTCAGGAGCAATGACAAGGGTCGACCTCCAGCTCGAAATGGGCGCAATCGAAGAAGAGGTGACCGTCATCGGTGAAACACCCATCGTCGAGACGACCCGCTCTGAAGTCTCCACGGTAATGACCGAGAAGGAGCTCCTCAGCTATCCCCAGCAGAACAGAAATTACCTCCATCTCATGCAGTATGCTCCTGGAGTCCAGCCCGATGCACCAATCATCGGTGCCACCACGGGCTTTGCCATCAACGGGATGAGAGGGGAGTCCAACAATTACATGCTCGATGGACTAAACAACAACGACATGACCGATAACACCATGGAAACTACCCTCCTCCCCCCTGAATCAATCCAGGAATTCAGGCTCATCACCAACAATTTCAATGCCGAATATGGAAGAAACGTAGGAGGAATCCTGAATGTGGTCATGAAATCGGGAACAAATGAGCTCCATGGAAGCGGCTGGATGTTCTACAGAGGAGATAGCTCCTTCTTCAGGTCAGCAGACTGGCTGACAGGGGAAAGGGCTCCTTATCTCCGCTACCAGTACGGGGGAACACTCGGCGGACCGATAATCAAGGATAAGACCTTCTTCTTTGCCACCTTCGAGGGAATAAATCAGGAGATCGATAATGTGACCACTGCCTACTTCCTCACTCCTGAAGCAATAGCCACTGCCACAGGAACGGCTAAAGCTTTCTTCGACAAATACCAGTCAGCCTATCCTGTTCCAACCTATAGCTTCGTCGATAAAAATGGTGACGGAGTGGCTGACTACGGGAGAGCAGCCCTCACCTACACTGACAATTTCAGAAGCTACATGGGAGGATTGAAGATCGACCACATCTTCAGCGAAAAAGACCGAGTTGCCTTCCGCTGGATGTATAACTTCCGCGAATATAAAAGTGGGTTCGGTTATAGCGGCTATTACTGGACGCCCGGAAAACAGCTCGAACAACCCTTCAGCTTCCACACCGGAGGGCTGAACTGGCTCCATATCTTTAGCCCCACAGTCTACAACGAAGTAAGGCTGGGTTATCACCGCGATAACTGGGAGTGGAAAACCCAGGACCCGGATATCGCCTATTTTGCCTTCGGAGACGAGCTTCTTCCCGTGGGTGACCCCGGATATCCCATGACCCAGATCAACAACACCTATCAGTTGGTCGATGTGCTGAACCTGCAGTCAGGCGATCATAGCTTGAAATTCGGAGGGGAGTTCAGATACTGGACGGTGAATTCCTCCTTCGATGCTCTCGTCAACGGCTACTACATCTTCGATGACGGGCTTGCTTGGCTCAGAAATGACCCTGCCGCTTATTTAATCATCGGCGCTGACCCTCCTCAAAACGATGAAAATCCCTACCTTCCTGGAGACCCAAGAGGAGAGTGGAAGACAGGCTTTGGGCTGACAGCAAGAAAATGGAGAGGCTATGAAATAGGGCTCTTCGCTCAGGATGAATGGAGGGTGACGGGAAGGCTGACTTTCTCTTATGGACTGAGATGGGAATTCTACTCTGTGCCTGAAGAATACTCCGGAAAGGGAATCTCACAGCCTGCTTTCGGCACCCAGCGTGGCTTTGAAAGTGGCGAATTGATCGAGGGAGAATGGAACGAGGAAGGGATACGCTACACTATCTTCGATGGTCGTGAACTCATGGGAAAAGGCGTCTGGAATAACTACTACGGAAACTTCGCCCCCAAGCTCAGCCTCGCCTATGACCTCACAGGTGATGGGAAAACGTCCTTCAGGGCAGGATATGGAATCTCCTACGACAGGCAGATGAACCGCTCCTATGAAAATGACCGCTTCAACTATCCTGACTTTGCCTTCAACTCCTTCCTGGGAAGCCCGTGGGGTGGAACAGCAACCTTTTACGCCACAATGCCCGCCACGATTCCTGTTGAGGCTGCACGCACAGTGAGGATTTCCCTGAGATGGATGGACCCCAACCTCAAGCCTCAAATGGCTCACAACTGGATGGTCGGGATTCAGAGGGAGCTCGGTCCGAATTTTAGCCTCGAGGTTGACTATACAGGCTCTGCGGGAAGAAGAATCGGCGGAATCATGCGCATCAACAGATACACAGGCGACAGGGTGGATGGCAGAGAAGATGGAATTAATCCCTACATCAACATCAGAGACGGAAACTTCAGAACGAATAGCTTCAAATCCAACTACCACGGCCTCCAGGTAATCCTCAACAAGAGGTTCTCTAAAGGCTGGTCCTGGTACACAGCTTACACTTATGGAGTGGCTAAAGACTATTCCTCAATCTATCAGGGTATCGTCATCCAGACAAGCATCGAAAATTGGGACCTCGATTATGGCTACGCCGACTACGACCACCGTCACCGTGTTGTGGGCGGACTGGTGTATGAGCTTCCCTTCTTCAGAGAGTCAGAGAACTGGTTCCTGAAGCGGGTAATTGGCGGCTGGCAGCTTGGAGTCTCTTATCACGTGACCTCTGGTCGTCGCTTCAGTGTCTACGGTCGAAACTCCCCCACCACAGATTTCAACCTTGATGGTCAGTATGGTGATAGACCCCTCTGGTTAGGAGAAGGTGATAACTACAACGATGCCATCAAATGGGAAGCTGGAAAACCCTACCTTGACCCGAGCTATTTCGGAAAGCCAAATCCACCCGCTTATGTAAAAGACATGAGCTACTACAACCAGAGGCTCCTTCCCAAGAATGCCTTCACTTGGTATCCGACATACAACATCGACATTTCTCTCCAGAAGAACTTCACCATTCCTGTAGGCGCAAGAGACTATAACTTCCAGCTCATCCTGGATTGCTTCAACCTGCTCAAGAGCCAGTTCTGGGCGCTTCCTGAAACACAGTGGGGCCTGGCAAACTTCGGTGAGGTGGCAAGAAAGTACGGAGAAAGAATAGCCCAGATATCGCTGAGATTCATGTTCTAAGTGAAAGTTGAACTCAAAAAGGGGAAACCCTTTGAAAAAGGGGTTTCCCCTTTCTCCTTTAAAATTTAATAAAAACAAAATTTTTTTTATTTAAAAATCCAATATCATATCAATATCATATCCAGGAGAAGATAATCCCTTATATTAAAAAAAGTTGCAAAGTAGTTCTGCTGTGGGTAAAAAAGTAAAAAAGAGATAAAAAAGAGATTTTCAGGGAATTAAGGATGAAATTCAGAACGAACGAGTTATTATGGAAGAAGCTAGGTGAATATCAGCAAGAGAGGAGGTTCTTATTTTCATTTTCGCTTTAAAATTCCTCATCTAAAGCCTCTCTATAGGCTTTCTGAGGTCTTTAATTTTCAGGTTTACTAACACAAAATCCAGGAAAGAGGACTAAAAGATGAAAAAAAAGGCATCATTTTTTCTACTCTTCTTTGTACTCTCCTCCCTTTTAATCTCCCAAGACCTCGTTCTCAAAGGAGGAACATTGCTCACCGTTACTCATGGTGTCATTGAAAATGGCATCCTGGTAATTAAGGGAGGAAAAATAGAGGCCATAGGAAAAGACATTTCCATTCCCCCGGGTATGGAAATAATAGATTGCACGGGAAAGTTTGTCATGCCCGGGATTGTTGACTCCCATTCCCATATCGCCTTCGATTTTGAAGATGTGAATGAAATGACAGACCCTGTGACTCCGCAGGTATGGATGAAGGAGGCACTCGACCCTGACTCAGAGAACATCTTTACCACACTCGCAGGAGGAGTAACCACGGTCAAGACGATGCACGGAAGCGCCAACGTCATAGGAGGAGTAAACGTGACCATAAAGCTTAAATACAACTGCCCAGTAGAAGAGATGATTGTCAAGGGAGTTAGGCATCAACTTAAGATGGCTCTCGGAGAAAATCCAAAGCGGGTCTACGGGAAGGAGAAAGGTCAAATGCCCTCAACCCGAATGGGAAATGCCTATCTTATGCGCAAGGCATTTCTTGAGGCACAGGAATACAAAAACAAATGGGATGAATACGAGAAAGCTTTGGCTTCAGGTAAAAAAAACGTAAAACCCCCAAAAAAGGACTTAAAAATGGAAACGTTGAAACTTGTCCTGGAGAAGAAACTTGCCGTTGACTGCCACACCTACAGAGCAGATGAGATAGTCTGGATCATCAACTTCTGCAAAGAATTTGGAATAGAGCTCAAACAGCTCAGTCACTGCATAGATGGCTACAAGGTGGCTGATATAATTGCTGAGGCTGGTGTCTCCTACGGTGGATGGGTTGATTGGTGGGGGTTTAAGGACGAAAGCTATGACGGCTGTCCCTATGGATTTAAAATCATGTATGATGCAGGAGTAAACATTGTCATCAATTCTGATAGCGATGATGAAGGACGCTATTTATACCTGAATGCGGCAAAAGTCTTAAAATACAACGACATCCCGGAGGAAGAAGTTTTAAAGATGATAACCATAAACCCAGCTAAGACCCTGGAGATGGAGGAAAGAATAGGAAGCCTGGAGGTAGGGAAAGATGGAGATGTGGCTGTTTTCGATAAACATCCTCTCGATTCAACCTCGAAATGCCTGATGACCATAATCGAGGGGAAAATCTATTTCGACTACACAAGGCACAGCATTCAGGCAAAGGAGTAAGAGATGAAGAAGAAATTTAAAATCATGCTTGTGATTTTCTTCCTGGGAGTTATTCCCACCCAAGCTCAAGAAACCATTCTCATTCGAAATGGAAAGCTCTTTCCCATAGTCGGGGAGCAAATTCCGCGCGGATGCCTTCTCATCCAAAAGGGAAGAATAGCAAAAATTGGAACCGAGATAACGCCTCCCCCAGGAACTTTAGTGATAGATGCAGAGGGAAATGAGGTTTATCCAGGATTCATAGCCCTGATGACCGCTGTGGGAGTCACAGGTTATCCAGGCACAGGAGATGACCTCAACGAGCTGGGGGTCTCGACGCCTCACATTGACCCTTATGACGCAATAAACCCCGAAGACGACACCATTGAGGTCACAAGAATGGGCGGTGTTACCACGGTGATGACAATAAGTGGAACTTTGAATGTGATAAACGGAAAGTCTGTGGTGCTTAACCTGGAAGGAGATCTCGCTGAAGAGATGGTTATCAAAAGAGATGTGGCCCAGATCTTTAACATGGGCGCCAAGGGCCAAGTTCCTTATGGGCCAAAAAGACCCGGAAACTATCCCCAGACTCATCCTGGAATTGCAGCCTTTATCAGGGAAAAGCTTCAATCTGCTCTTGAATATGCCAGGAAAGCAAGGGAGAAAGACAAGAAAATCATTCAGCCAAATTTTGAAGAAGACTATGTGCCATTCCGAAGAGACCTGGAAATGGAAGCCCTTGTTCCTGTAGTTGAAAAAAAGGTGCCCGCTCTCTTCATCACTCAAAATGAAGTCACTCTTCGCAATGCGCTAAACATAATCCACGAATTTGATTTAAAGGGCATTCTCTATGCCACAGCAGATATACTCAAGTTCTCTGCCGAAATAGCCCAAAAGAAAATTCCAGTCATCTGGGCCGGGACTACTTCTCTCCCTAAAAAATGGGAACCCTTTGACCTGAATTTCCGCACCGCCTCAGTCCTAGCTGAAAAAGGAATACTATTCTGCTTCGACCAACTTGGTTTTTTAGGAGTTAATAGCCACAATGTAAGAAACATCTTTGTCCCAGCCAGCCTTTCTGTGGCCCACGGCCTAGAGGAAAAGGAGGCACTCAAGGCCCTGACCATAAACCCGGCGAAAATCCTAGGGATGGAATCTGAAATCGGCTCTCTTGAGGTTGGAAAAAGGGCTAACATTACCATCTGGAGCGGAAGCCCAATTCAGATGAGCTCAAGGGTGCTTAAGGTAATAATCGACGGAAAGCTCATCCCCATGACGAGCATCCAGACAAGACTCAGGGATAAGTTTGAAAAGATAGTTCAGGATAGGATGGAAAAGAAAAGAACCAAGAAAGTTACCATATCTGGGGAAAATAAACTTTTTTAAATAAAAACAAAAAGTTAAAATTACATAATCTGAGAGGTGGTAAGAAAGAGAAAGGTGCCTCCGCTTGGTGAATAAAAAATTTTCTCATCGCTTCCAGGTAGGTAAAGATATAAGCGAGGGCATGGAATCTATTAAAAAATTCCTTTCTACTTCAAAAATGGTATTTGAATCTTAAGGAAGCTATTATATAATTTAAAAAGAGGATAACTTGGAATGATAAAAAAGGCATTATTCGTCTTTATTTTTCTTTCCTTATCCCTGTATTCTTTTTCGTCCATTCAGGGAACAATAAAAGGAACGGTGAAGGATAAGAAAGGAATGCCCCTCGAGGGAGTGAAGGTAACTGTAAGCTCGATTCAATATTCAGCCGTAAAATATGTCCTCACCACCAATCAAAAAGGGGAATTCCTTCAGATAGGTCTTCAACCCGACTACTATCAGATCAAGGCAGAAAAAGATGGGTATCTTCCCGCAATCATCGAAAAAAGGGTGACGATGATGATTGTCACAGAAGTGGAAATTGAGCTTGAAGAAGGCAAATACTTCATCGGCAAATCACCAGGAGAGGATGATTTTATGGAAGGGATCCGCCTCTTTGAGGAAGAGAAATATCGCGAGGCAGCTGAGAGTTTTCAGAAAGCCGCGGAGAAAGAGCCTTTTGAACCCATATATTTTAACAATCTGGGAGAAACCTTCATAAAACTGGAAGAATATGACCAGGCCATTGAGGCTTATACCAAGATGGTTGAGATCCAGCCTGAAAGCTATACAGCCAATAAGAAGCTCGGTGAATTGTATGGATTGAAAAAAGAATTTGAGAAAGCCATTCCCTACTTCCAGAAAGCGGCGGAGTTAAGCTCAGAGGACCCTCGAGCCTATTTCGATTTAGGTGCTTGCCTGATGAATCTTCAGGACTATTCTGCTGCTTTAGAGGCTTTTAACAAAGCCGTGACGCTTGACCCTAAGTTTGCACCCCCTTATTATCAACTGGGATTGATCTATGTCAACCAGAACAAAAATGAAGAGGCAATCCAAAGCCTTGAGAAATTTATTGAGCTTGCCCCTGAAGATTCTAAGGCTGAAGTTGCTCGGCAACTCCTTAGTTACCTTAAATCAAGATGAGATAAAAGAAGGCAAAAGAAAGACTGAAGGGAGGAGAAAAAATGAAAAGAGCGAATCAATTTCTTCTCCTTTTGCTTTTCATTTTCTTCTCTCTCAATCTATTCTTCCCTGAAAGAGCATGGGGGGAGGAGAAACAAAAATTGCCAGAAAAATACAAGAAATGGCTGAACGAAGAGGTAGTTTACATCATCTCCCAGAGCGAAAGAGAAGTCTTCTTAAGCCTGAAAACAGATGAGCAGAGGGAAGAATTCATAAAAAATTTCTGGAAGAGACGCGACCCAACACCTGAAACCCCTTTCAATGAATACAAAGAAGAACATTATCGAAGGATAGAATACGCCAACAGGCATTTTTTCGAGGGAATTGAGGGCTGGAGGACGGACAGGGGAAGAGTCTATATCATGTTTGGTCCTCCAGATTTTTTTGAATCAAACCCGGGGGGAGGAAGAGGTTTCCTCTTCAACCCCTCTGGACCGACAGCCGAGTTTCCTTCCGAAGTCTGGGTCTATAGATATATCCCTGGATTAAAACTCAGAACAGGGAGAATTGAACTCACCTTTGTCAACTATTACCATTCAGGAAAATATCAGCTGACTACCAGCCCTGCCTTGGCAAATGCCCTTCGCAACACCTCGATTGAATCAAGAAATGTCGGCTATGAGGACCCAAAAGTTCAAGTCCCTGGTTCAACGGAAAAGGATCTGCCGGTTAATCCTTTAGAACAGCTTCAGATTCTGACTGAAGTCACAAAATCAAGGGGGGAAGTTTTTGAAGAACTTGAAAGGAGTGCAAGGTTAAGAAAACTTAAAGGCATTGTTGAAGCCAAGGAATCACTCTCCACTCTTCCTTTCTACATGAATCTCATCTACCTCATGGGTGAGAATGAACTAACCTCCGTTCCCATCAGTGTCGAAATTTCAGGTAAAGATGTAGCCTTCATAAAGAATGAAGAAAGGTACAACGGTTCTGTAAATTTTTACATAGAAATAAAACAAGGAAACAAAACGGTCTATCAATCAAGCGACAGATTGGTGATGAACTTGAGGGAGGAAACTTATCAAAGAAGGTTTACCGATTATTATCAGTACAGACATAAGGTTTCTCTAAATCCAGGCAAATATATATTCTATATGGTTGTCTGGGATGAGGTCGATAATAAGGTTGGCTACGTAGAGCAGCCAATCGAAGTGCCCCAAATACTCAGAGGTCAGTTTTCGATAAGCGACATTCTGCTGGCCAGAGACATAAATTTTGTTGAGGAGGAACAAAAACAACCAGTAATAGAATCAAAGGAAATTCAAGCCCTGCAAACCATCAGCCAATCAGGACTAAAGGTTCCCGAAACGATAGAAGTGGAAAAAAAGGAAGACCCCTTCTCCTTCGCCAACCTTCAAATTAACCCTAACCCTCTTTCTGAATATTCAAGGAATGATGAGCTTATCTTTTTTTACCAGATCTATTCTCCTACCTTCAGCGTTGAACAAAAAAAGGCAAAGCTTCTCATCGTCCATCAAATAGAAAGAGAGGGACAAATTATCGCCACCATCGACAAGCCTCAGGAAGTCCACATCCTTGAGAGTCAAAAAACAGCCATAATCAACAGCGGTGCCCGTTATGAATTAGCCTCCCTCTCACCGGGACGCTATACCCTTGTGGTTAGGGTGAAAGACATCTTCCTCGATAAGACAATCGAGAAGAAAGCAGATTTTAGAATTAAATGATTTAATGAAATATCTTTTAAAGATAAAGGAAATAAAAATGACAAAATTCGTTCGCATCCCTTTTTTAACTGTGATTTTCTTCTCTCTCCTTGTCTTTACTTCCTCTGCGGACAAACCAAAAAAAGATAAATACGAAGAATGGCTCAAAGAAGAAGTAAAACTTCTCATCTCAGCAGAGGAAGAGGAAGAGTTTAAATCCTTAAAAAGCGATGAGGAAAAAGAAAATTTCATTGAATTATTCTGGGCAAAGAGAGACCCCTCACCAGGAACAAAAGAAAATGAATTTAAAGAAGAGTGGTATAAGAGGCTTGATTATGTCAATAAGAACTTTATTTATGGACATATAAAAGGATGGCATTCTGACATGGGAAAGGTATATATGCTCCTTGGTCCTCCGGCTCAAATAAAGGTGGATGCACCAATTAAAAGAGAATCCCCTACAGGAGGAAGTCAACTGGAAGCTCCTCCCCAAATCTGGATTTACCAGCCGATGCCTGAGTTAGGACTAAATGAGCCCTTCCAAGTCGTTTTCAGACAATATCAATTTGGCTATGAATTGGACAACATGACACCTCAGAAGATCCATCGAGCAATGGAGATTTTTCCCAAAAAAGTGGTCTTTAATCCAGACCTTAAAGACATACCGAAATACAAATTCACTTTAGAAGAAAATTCTTTTGAGGGAAAATTAATCAATCAATTAATCTCTTCAGGAGAAGAGGTAAGAAACATCTCCCTTGAATGGAAGCCTCTCTTTTCTCGGGCGCAAGAAGGTTCTACTTATGTGACATTTTTATTCGAAGTTGACCTGAAAAAGACAAATCTACCTAAACTTGAAGAGCTTGTCTTTTTCGGTAGAGCGGAAGGAGAAGAAAGGAGAGAAGACTTTTATAAATCGCTAACATCTTTGAACAAAAAAGGGGATAAGCTCATCATCCACTTTGGACAACCTTTTCTTCCCGGAGAGTATGAGCTCTATCTCGGGGTAAGAGACAAAGGAAAGGAAAAATATTCCCTCTTAAAATCAAACTTATCTGTGCCAGACCTCTGGAAAGAAGGCTTGAATACAAGCACCTTGATTCTTTCTCCATCTGTGGTTAATCTTACAAAATCTGATAAGATTGAGGAATTCGACCCCTTCATCTTTGGCCAGTACAAGGCAGTGCCCCGTCTTGAAAATAAGTTTAAATCAAGTGAATCTTTGAATGTGCTCTTCCAGATTTATGATGCTCAACTTGTTAACGGAGAAGCCTCCCTTGTCATTGAGTACTTCATTGTCGCCCCTGAAGGAACATATCGCCTTAATGCCCAGGAAATAGTCCAGAAGGTCGAACCTGGAAAAGCAATCATGGGAGGAACAGAAGTCCCCCTTTCTCCTTTGAAGAGCGGAAACTATACTTTTAAAATTAAGATTGTTGACAGGAACGCAAAAAAGGTTTTCGAAAAGACAGCCGATTTTCAGGTTGAGTGACAAAAAAATACACCTCCTGTACCTCATTTAAGACTAGGATCCAATCGGAGGAGAATGGGTTACGCTTCTTTCTTGTGGATAAAAAAAGAGATATTTTCAGGTAATTAAGAATGGATTAAGACCGAATGAGTTCATTATGCCAGAGGCTAAGGGGATGAAAATCACTAAAATAAGATATGTTCATTCTCAATTTTGCTCTAGACTACCTCATCTAAAGAGTCTCTTTAGGCTTTCTGATATCCTGAATTCTTTGGGCATATCCATCCAAAATCCTGAAGAATCTTTAAAAATAATTCCTTAGAGAAAGGAAAAATAGATGAAAAAATGGATGATAGCCGCTTTAATCATTAGCTTGTTCTTTTTCTCTTCCTGTAGAGCTAAAAGAGCGGAAGAAAAAATAATCTCAGGTGTGGATAAGAAAGTGGGAAGATACTCTTACAAAAAAGAAAATTTAAATTTAATCATCATCGTCGACACAGAGACAGCAAGAATGAGAAAGAAGGAGAAATACTTTCCTCTGGATATAAAAGTTGCCAACAAAGACCTCGATTCACTCACCTTAACCAGGGAGAACGTTTTTCTCCTTGATGAAAAAGGAAACAGATATCATATGGCAAGCGTCGAAGAAATACTCAGAGATTATGACAAACTCCTGCTCGACTCAAGATTCAGGGACGAAGGCTTTGTTGTGGGAAATAAGATTGCCACAAGCTTCGAGTTTTTCATCCAGGAAAAAAGCAATTTTTTCCCCGTCAAAGCAGGGGCAGGACGAGTGACCGATTCAGTGATAATCGGAAGAAATAGATTCATTGAAGACCGTCTCTATTTCCCCATGCTTCCAGAGGGAATAGAAGGGAAAAAATTAAAGCTTCTTTTCGAAGTTCCTGAACTCGATTTCCCCCTTGAAGTTTCTTTTTTCGTTGAATAGAAACTTCCGCTCACCTCAATAAATGACTTTTAAAAAAGGTCTTCGAGCTCCTCATTTCCTGGAGGAAGATGGCCGTGCATTTGAAGATATTTCTGGATGAGCTCGCTCTCTCTCTTGGTAAATAAGGGATCTACATCATACCTGAAAAACTTTCCCCTCTTCTGAGTTTCAAGCTGCTTGAGGAGAGCCTGCCTCAGGTTTTCTGCACCTGCAATATAAATAACCTTCTTCTCCTCATCCAGAATCTCAAAAGCCCCCTCGACTTCCGGAACATGTTCAATTACCTCAAAAGATAAGGAAAGCCATTTCTGGGGGGGGAGTATAGGAGGCGAGAGTAAGAGCCTCAAATCGCACCTCAGGCAACGGCTGGCCTCAAGGGTGGCTTCTTCCTCTGTGAACCCTTTCTCGATGAGGCTAAAAGATTTAACTCTTTCTGAGAGGGAAAGCTTTGGGGAAGAAAGCCTTCTTTTTGGAGCAAAACTCTCTTCCCTACCTAGCCATAAACTCTTCCTGTCTTTCCTTTCCTCCAAAAGAGTCTCTTTGAGTCCTTCTCCTCCGAGGAACCTATCTATGGCCGAAGCTGCCTTCCTGCCCTGAGCCATGGCTTCCACGGCAGAAGATGGACCGAGTGTTGCCTCTCCCCCGGCAAAGATTCCGGGCACATTCGTCTCCAGTGTTTCCCGGTTAACTTTGATAAGGCCACTTTCTCCTTTGAGTTTGATTTCAAGTTCGGGAGGAAGATAGGAAAGGTTTGGTCTCTGACCTATGGCAAGAATCACAAAATCAGTGTCTGTAACTTTCTTCTCTGAAAAATCAAATTCTGGAGAAAATTCTCCCCTTAGATTGAAGACAGATGTACAGAGAACGACTTCTATTTCTTTGACTCGATTTGCATTCCCCAATATTCTCAGCGGACCCCATCCTGGATGAAGATGGATGCCCTCCTCTTCTGCCTCCTCAATTTCCCAGGAAAAAGCAGGCATCTCTTCCCTTTTCTCAAGCGAATAAACCTCAACAGGAAAAGCACCGAGTCTAAGGGCAGTCATGGCCACATCCAAAGCCACATTTCCTCCTCCTATGACTACTACCTTCCCTTCCATGCGAGTGATGCTTCTTTCCTTTGCCTGTCTGAGGAAATCAAGACCCCAGAAAACCCCCTCAAGCGAAACACCCTCAAGCTCAATTCTCTTACTCTGGCTGGCTCCGCTTGCCAGAAAAAAGGCATCCCAGGCACCCGATTCATATTCTTTCTTGAAGGATTCCCTATCAAGCTCTCTCTCAGTCACAATCTCAACTCCGGCTGCCTTTATCTCCTCAATTTCTTTTTGGATGATGCTTCGGGGAAGACGATATTCGGGAATAGCCCATCTGAGCATTCCTCCTGCCTCTTTCTCTGCTTCAAAAACTCTTACCGAGTGTCCCAGACGAGCGAGAAAATAGGCAGCCACAAGCCCAGCCACACCGGCACCGACTACAGCCACCCTCTTCCCGCTTTTCTTCCCTTGACTAAAATCAGGTTCATATGCTCCTTTTTCCAGGGCAAAGCGCTTCAGAGAACAGATAGAGAGAGGTTCGTTTATTTCTCCTCTGCGGCAGACATCTTCACAGGGATGGTGACAGATGAAACTAAGGCTCGAAGCAAGGGGTGTCCTTTCCTTGATTATTTTTGCTGCTTCATTAAAATTCCTCCTTCTTACTGAGTCCGTGTAGGAAGGGACATCCATGCTCAGCGGACATTTGGCTACACAGGGAACAAGAAAATCCCTTTTTTCACCACAAATCGCTTCCTTATCCCTCAGGGCTCCGGTGGGGCAGACCTCAACACAAGCCCCACAGAATCTGCACCCCGACTCTTCAAGCGAAGGCATTCTGGTTCCAACTATGACCTCACCCTCACTCATCACATAGGCAAGAGCCTCTGCTCCTACAACCTGCTCACAGACTCGAACACAACGCAGACAACCAAGACAAAGATTATAGTCCCTGATAAAAAGCGGTTTCTCTTTTTCCAGATAAAGATTCCTCGAGACATAGCGAGAAATATCTTCTTTAATGCCCACATATTCGGCCACTTTACGAAGCTCGCAGACTTCAAATTTTATACAGCAGCGCTCTTCCTCAGGAACATTGGTTGAGCATTGAGTCAGGCTACACCCCTCTCTCTGGGCACAGGTAAGGCAGGCATGTGGGTGGCGAGAAAGAATCTTCGCCAGATTCTCCCTTCGCAAGGAAATGAGCCTCTCGGTTCGGGTCTCAATCTCCATCCCCTCCATGACTCTAGTAATGCAGGAGAGGAGAGGGTCTCTATTACCCTTAATCTCCACGACACAAAGACCGCAGCCTTGATAGCCATTTCCTTGAGAATCAGGATGAAAAGATTGCTCCCCCCGATAACAGATTTCTTTAGGAAAAATTTCATTAAAGGGCTTTAAGTCAGGATGATAGCAGAGATGGGGAATATAATTTCCTGAAGCTAAGGATGCCTCAAGGATTGTCTGACCTTCTTCAACCTCAATTTCTTTTCCATCGATGGAGATGAGAATGCTCATTGAGATTCACCCCTCTCCTGCAGGTAAAACTCTATCTCACCAGGAATGAGCAATAGCCCCTAAGGTGCAGGCTTTACGGCATGGTTCTACTTCTCGCTTGGAGACTGGTTTGCATGGTGCACAGCTATATTTTATCTTCTTTCTGTGTTCTTCACTTACTTTTGCCACCTTACCCTCACGAAAGGGGTCATTTTCATCTTCTCCAACTTCCATAACCTGATAAGGGCAGACATTCACACAATCACCGCAACCATTGCATTTTTCAGTGTCGATGGTGATGAAATATTCTCCTGAACCGTCTTTATAACCATAATTTGCGAGCATCTTACCTCAGCCCTCGCTCTTTCTCCACAAGCGCCTTGGCAAAAAGCGCTGCCCCAAGCGCACCCGCAATCTGGGTATCATAGGTTGGCTCAAGGGCTTTAATCTGCAATTCCCTTTCAATCCTCTTCACCACTCCTTCATTCTTGGCGATTCCTCCCGTGACGGCAAATTCCTTCTCGACACCTATTCTCTCAAGAAGCTCGACCACCCGATGGGCCATGGCTGAGCAATAAGCAGCCAGGACCTTCTCCTTCGGCCAACCCTTTCTCAATAGACCCACCGCTTCTGATTTTGCGAATATCACGCAGGTAGAACTCACTGGTTCAGGTTCTTCATCGATTTGAAAGGAAAGACGCCCCATTTCTTCGATGGGAATGGAAAGGAGGTCAGCAAAGACTTCCATTCCTCTACCTGTGCCAGCAGCGCATTTATCGTTCATCAGAAAATTTGTAACCTTACCTTTATCATCACAATGGATTGCCTTACAATCCTGTCCACCCATATCAAGAATCGTCCTCACCGAGGGACCATACATGAAGTTTGCCCCTCGAGCATGGCAGGCAATTTCGGTAATGGCACGCTTGGCAAAGGGAACATTGACTCTTCCATACCCCGTGCCTACTATATAGTGAATGTCATCCAGACTCATTCCCGTTCCTTCAAGAGCCATATCCATCGCCTTCTGGGCGCTCTGAGGGCTATCGGCTCCAGTTCTAGTGTTGCTGTAACAGAAGAGTTTACCATCCACCAGGACCACAGCCTGGGAACTGACAGAGCCAACGTCGACTCCAGCCGAGATAATCTCTCCTTTCCTCCAGTCAATGTCTTCGGCGGTGAACCTGGATTCAGGCCAGCGCCAGTATTCTCTCTCCATCTTAACCTCCTTTCGCCCTCTCGGCTGCCAGAAGCGCAGCCCCAAAGGCACATGAAAACTCAGGCTGCTCGGGGATTAAAAGCTCAACCTGAAGGTCACGCTTCAAAGAATCAACAAAGCCTACGTTTCTTGCCACTCCTCCTACAAGAGCCACGTCGCGCTCGATTCCAATCTTGCGTGCCATAGAAGCAATGCGGTCGGCTATTGCATCATGAACAGCGCGGGCAATGTCTTCTTTAGCATGTTTGGCGTGGATCAGGCTAACCACCTCTGACTCCGCAAACACGGCACACTGGGCATTCATGGGAACTGATTTCTGGGATTTTAGAGAGAGAGGCCCCATCTCCTCAAGGGGAATCTCAAGGGCTCGGGCCATAGTTTCGGTGAAGGTTCCTGCCCCAGCCGCACATTTCTCATTGATGGCAAAATCAATCACCTTCCCCAGCTCATTTATCCTGATTGCCCTCCCTTCTTCTGCTCCTACATCTATCACTGTGCGCACAGAAGGAAAGAGAAAATTCAAGGCCTTGGCATTGGCCGTTACTTCAGTCATCGTTGCCTGGGCAAAGTCCACTTCGCCCTTTCCTGTTCCCGTAGCAACCACATAGCTCAAATCCTCAGCTGATATCTTGGGTTGCTCCATCGCCTTCTTCAGTGCTTCATTGAGCGAGCCTTTGACATCAAACCCGCTGAGAACAGAACCCCTTCCAATTATTTCTCCGTTTCTGATGATAATGACTTTGACATATTTTGCGCCACAGTCTATTCCCGCGACATACATCTCTTCCTCCTCTTTATTCCTCTAATTTTTCAAATCCGAGGCTTTCCATAAAAGCATCGATACGGGATATTGTCTGGGCCTCGTCGAATTCCCTCTCATCTCCCATGTTACCCTCGAAAATCATCACTGGAAATCCTGCCTCTAACAGAGCAAGCCTGTTCTCAGCTATGCCCAGACTTAGACCCTCACAGCCTCGATTATAGTGAAGCATTACTCCATTGAGTTTCCATTCTTTGGCTATCCTGATCATCATCTCGCTCTTGAGTTGGGGTGAATAAAAATGTTGCCACTCAGGCTTCTTGAGCTCCCAGGAAGCGAGGAGGCGCAGGGCCTGGTCTCTATCTTTTATTTCTATTCCCAATTCCTGAGGTGTCTTCCGTGGGCCCCATGTTCCGTCTTCTTTAACCTCCCACATGCCTATCAACCCAAAGGTATAAAGCGAACCCACAGAAACGCAGCCATATTTCTCAAGATAGCGGAAAACTCTGAGAAACGCCCAAGGAGGCTGAGTGTCGGACATAACCCTGCAGCGCTCATTTGAAACCGCAGCGATCCCCCTCTCGACTCTGTCCTTGACTTCGTCTCTGAGCTCCTCATAGAAATCGGCCACTTGTTTGCTACTTTTCTGAAGCGTTCCTAGAACATAAAGCGAATACATCGTCTTTTCATCGAGCGGTGCCGGAATCGCTCTATTATAGGTGCATATTTCAGCCCAAAGGGAGGTGGAACGGCAATGGTTCAAAACAGCCTGAATCAACTTCTCATCATCATATTTCCTACCTGTCACCTTTTCGAGCCATTCGATTCCATCATGCATCTGTCCCACCACATATTCGAGGCGGGAAGGTGTAAGCTCTTCGTAAGGACCGACACTAACATCGATGGCAAAATAGGGGACATCCCCTCCCTCAAGGTCTCTTGCTACCTGATACCACTTAGCATGGGAGCAACAGATATGGTCCTGCCAGATGAAGTCAGGCTTGGGGAATTTGCCTCCAAAAAGATATTCATTGAGGATGATCGAGCCCCAGTAGTTCCTCATGTAGGAGCAAAGGTCACGAGCATAACCAGCCTTCTCCACAGCTTCATGACATCTGAGCGCAAATTCCTTGTTCCAGGCGATGGAAGCTGCATATGGCTCACCTGTTAGAGGATAAACATCGTCTCCAAGACCCGCAGGAATAGCATCAAAAGACCAGGCTCCTCCTGCCCAGCGAAGTCCACCTTTCTCATGGGCGAGAGCGTAATTTTTGTAATAATTAGACCTAATCTCCTTCGCCTTGCTCCAGCATTTTAAAGGTTCTGTCTTATATTTTTCTAACATCTCTTCCCCCTTAGAAAAGGTCTTCTCCGCGAAGCATTTCCAGGAATGCTTCTACCCTTGTCTTGAATTGCCCCACAGGGACAGTTACATCAAATTCCAGGAATTGTGAAGGAATTCCACTCTCCTTCAAGCTCTTGATTATGGAAGGGATGTCGAGCTCATGAGGGTCGCAGAATTTCTGCTGAATGACTATTGCACCCTGTGCCTTCCAATCTCGGGCTAGCTCTTTGATATGAGACACTCTTTTACGCACAGGCCAGTCTTTGCTTGGACATGGGATTCGCTCTACATAACGCGTTGCTATTGATTCAAAAAGGTCTTGGTTGGGAATAGTTTCATTCCAGAAATACCTGCTCCCTGTGCAGTGGTCATCGATGACAAAAATGGCTCCCAGAGATTCGACCATCTTCAAGAATTCGGTATCATCGTTTTCACTCCCTAGAATCATCAAACGAATTTTCGCGCTGTTATCCTCGACTCGCTGAGGCAATTTCCTTAAAATGGCTTCAAGTTCATTATTATATTCCCTCTTATCTACCATCTGGCTGGAGACGACGGCATACATGGCTTCAAGCCCTGAAAGAGGAGGGCTCTCGCTCTTCCGGAGTTCGTAAAGCTCTCGGGTGAGCCTTCTCGACTTATTCATAATTTCAATTCCCTGCTCCAGTTCCTCATCTCTTATTTCCTTCCCCATCCATCTTTCAAGAGCATTCTTGAAGGCTCGAAGTTCATGAGCAAGGTAAGGAACAGCCCTCTTACTCTGAACATTGTTAGGCATGGGGAGGTAATAACTGAAATCTACGGGGATATGAAGCTCCCAGGAAGTGAATGCCTGACGGATATGGAGACAGCTCTGGGAAATCATGATCCCATCCAGGTATGAATAACGCCCTTTTAGTCCCTGGGCAAGGCAATCTCGACAGAAAGGGCAATACATTCCGAAGATATGAGGTTCGGTCACATCTTGAGGTTCATGACTACCAAGGATTCTCACGGGAAGCACACCAGCTGCATACATGATTTCTTCAGGGGCATAAGTGCAAAAATAGCCGAGTACTTTCCCTCCCGTCTTTTTCTTCCATTCCCTGGCATAATCATGGCGGTTCTCATACCATTGCCTGAATCTTTCCATCATTTCTTTAGCTCCTTTTCCAATGGAATCATGTTGAGAATATCAAAGCCCAATGACTTGAAATAGGAAATGAGGTTACCCTCATACCAGTTGACCAGAGTCCTGACTTTCTGAACATTCTTTCTCTCAAAATGGGTGAGAAGAGCCTCACCCAATTTGCGTCCGATTCCTCTTCCTTGATAATCTGGATCAACTCCAAGAACCTTTATCCAGCCTGTCTTCTCTCCCCTTCCAAATTCAAAGAGTCTTATTTCTCCTAAAATGAATCCCACAAGTTTGCCCTCTATTTCAGCCCCTAAATTCATCATCGGGTCTCCGTGCTGGAGATGGTAGTGAGCAGTCTCTTTAAGGTATTCCCTCCTCTCCTGGGCCTTAAGATTAAGTTCACTCTCAATTTTTTCCTCTATTCTGAGTATATCTTCTAAATCTTTCATTTCGAGCATCCTTATCCTGGCTGTTCCAGAGATTTCCTGCCAGAGTTTTGTCCGCCCAAATTTTTTATATTGAATCTTCCCTTCTGCACGGAGGATTTCAAGATATTTGGCCACGGTGTGGCGCGTCAGGCCTAACTTCCGCGCCAATTCCTCCATCTGAAGACCGGAGGACGAGGCCTTTAACTCACCGAGGATTAATGAAATGATTTCTCTTTCCATATATGGTTACCTATATCGGTTACCATTAAAATAAAAAAATGTACATTTCTTGTCAAGTAAAACTTTTAAGATTTATGGTTGAATTTAAGAAGAAAAAACGAATCTCCTAGGGGAAAAGTTTCTTCACCAGCTTGGCCAGGTTTCTTGCGTATCGCTCACAGTTTTCCAAGACCCTCTCATCCGGCTCCTCAATGGCGACCGGACCATAATGGTCTCCTTCTGAATCACCGAGGATGACCATCCCATGGATCAAGAACGCATGGCAGAGGTCAAGGATTGTTGTTTCGTTACCTCCTCCGATGTTAGCCGAAGAAGTGAAGGCACCTCCAATCTTTCCTTTTAAATCGCCATGATATCTCACACTCTCATCCAGGAGCTTCTTTACTGGCCAAGCCATGGAGCCATAATAAGTAGGAGAGCCAATCACGAGACAATCATAATCGAGTAATTCTTCGACTTCTGTTTCTTCTACCTTTTTAAGAGTAACCTTAAGCTTCTCCTTCTTCAGAGTTTCGGCGATTCGCTTCGCCATCTTCTCTGTGTTTCCCGTTCTTGAGTAATAACAAACAAGTGCGTTTGCCATCTTCACTCCTCCTTTTCTTTAGAGAGCTCTAAAATAAATATTATCATAAATTTGAAATATAAATCATTCCTTTAAAAAATCTAGCCTCAGGGTGAATGAGCTTGAGGAGTTTCTTTTTATTCTGAATACCTTTCAGAATGTCCTTGAGAAGTAACTCAAGTTCTCCGCTCTCAAAATTGCACTCCTTGAAAATAACCTCCTCCCCTCTCAGATAATAGACGATTTCTCTTGTTTCACGGGGATATTTCACCCTTGTCTGGGTTTCGGAAGGTTTAAAATATGTTATCTGTAGCAGAACCTTCTCTTCGTCTTTGATGCGCTGGCTGAGGAAGATGACGTGTTCTTCCTTGTTCTCATCATTTTTATCGAGTTCGATGAAGAATTCCCTCTCGATAAAACCCTCACCATCTTCACCTTCCATTTCTGCAGCTTCCTGGTATATCTCCTTCAGAATTGCAAAAACGTCACCTCCTGAAAGAAAGGAAGCTGAAGCAAAACCAGGCGTAACCATAAATCCCACTATTATCAAGGTTAGCAGACATGCAAAGGCTTTCATAAAAAATTCTACCTTAAAAGATCCTTCTCCAAATTAACTTTCTAAATGATGTATTTGAAAAAAGAAAAGAAGAAGATACTTTTTTTTGCTTTCCAGGGTTAAGATTAATAAAAATACGAAAAAGGCACATCCTTCATTCTCTAGCTAACATCCCCCCTCTTAGCCTCATGCTTGCCTCAATGATGATTTTCACTCGCCTTTTCTCCGCTTAATATTTTTATCAATTAATCACGAGAGGAACCGCTTAAATTACTTCTATTATATGCATAAAGCCTCAAATATCAAGCTCAGTTTCCAGGAAAAAATAGAAAGTCGCATATCAGGAAAAATAAAACAAGGTACTAAATGAAGACCATTATAAAGTAAGCTTCTGAATGCAGAAAAAAACTTTCACGGTCATTAGGGACAGGGTTTAGAATTACTTTTTTGATTAGTTCTTTCTTAAGGATTTAAATATGAAGAACTTCAAAAAAAAAATTGGGGAATTATCCTTGCTAGCTCTTTATGACTACTTTATGACTAAAGAAACTCAAGTTCACTAAGTCCAAATTTAATGAAGAAAAAGGCCTCTCCTCTAGTTATGACTTCAGCGCTATGCTGGGTCAGTTACATTAGTGACACTTGGGGGCCTTTAGGAAAGCTCTAATTTAGAATATCTCTTATCCTAAGATAATTTGAGGATTACCCCTTACGGCTCTCTTATTTTGCGATTTATCGCAACCTTTCATGAAAAAAATGTTCTTTTTTAATACTTTAAGGCAAAAGTGAGATAAGGTTGCGCCACCCCCAGGGTAGATGACCTTAGGGTATAATCAGCTCGAGGAGGTGGCTAATGCAATACGTAGGTATTAACCTGCACAAGCATTATAGTCATTTTGGTGGTTTTGAATCAAAGTGGGTAGGTTGTGAACCGGGCCAGGATAGCGACAGAGCGAGAGGCCGTGCCCAACTTCTTTTTCCGCTCTGGAGGGCCCAGTCGAAGCTGCGCTGGAAGCCACCTGCAACTTTTACTGGGTTTATGACCTGGTGGAGTCGCTGGTGGAAGCGGTGAAGTTAGTCTCTCCGGCCAAGATGGGGATGATAGCTGAGTTATTGAGGGTAGGATATCTTCCCACTTGCTATGTTCCCCCTCCTGAGGTTCGGCAGTTGAGGGAGTTGTTAAGATAACGGGCGCTAGTAGTTGAGCTCAGGACCAAGATCAAGAACCTGGTGCACAGTCTTCTGCACAAGCTCGGGGTAAAGCACCCGTTTGACAATCTGTTTTCAGGGCGGGGGCTGAAGTTTCTCAAGTCACTCCAGCTGGGGGATGTATCAGTTGGAGCTGGAGGAATGTTTAGAGGTGATTGAGTTTCTGGATGAAAGGGAGAAAAGGAGCAGCCAGCTGATTCGCCAGTTAGCCCAAGAGTCAGAAGACTGCCGGTTATTGATGAGCATAGCGGGAATTGGTTATCACCATGCGCTTTTTATTCTGGCCGAGATAGGAGATATGAGTTGGTTTTCCAATGGGGACAAGTATGCTTCTTATTGTGGGGTAGAAGACGGTGCGCTATGGGCATCTGACCCCTCAGGGCAATCACTGGCTGGACTGGGTGTACGTGGAGGAGGCGCATATCGCCCTCAGAAAGAGAGTCCGCCTTGCCTCACCTCTACTCCAGGGTAGCCCGCTAGAAGGGTGCTCAGAAAGCTGTGGGAGCGATGGCTAGAGAGCTGGCCGTCATCAGTTTCTATGCGCTTAAAACCGCACGGCTTTTGAGGATAGATTATGGTGAATGGAACGCGAATGGTGACTGAGTTTGAGAGTCGATAAAGTGATTGCTAGCCATTCACTCGAATCTATACATTGCCCCACATAAGGGAGAATAATTGTTTGACTCTTTTCTTTGAAAATTTATATTAAACTTGACATGAGGCGCACATAGTTATCACCAATGTCCTTGTCCCATTTTGCCTGTTGATTTTTCTTTCGATAAATGCTAAGAGGAACACCAGGAAAAGAATGAAGAAAAGAAAACATTTCAAGATCATTGACTTCCACATCCATATTGGCCTCAAGGAACACTGGAATGAGTCTCTCCATCGCTTTCTAAAGTCAATCCCTTCAGAATACTACAGGCTTTATCACCTGATGTCTGACCCTTCCCAATTTGCCTCCTATCTCAAAGCCCTTGGACTAGAAAAGGCAGTTATCCTTCCTGAGATAAACCCGACCACAACAGGTACAGTCCCCAATGAGTTTATCCTCGATTTTGCAAAAGCAGATGAAATCTATGTTCCTTTCTGCACCCTAAACCCCTCCCTTTCGAGCAACCTACTCAGAGAATTCCGAAGATTAATCAAGATGGGTGCAAGAGGGATAAAACTTTATCCCTCCTATAATCATTTCTATCCCCAGGATTCGCGGCTTAAAAATGTTTACGCTGAGGCTCAGGAGCTCAGAATTCCAGTCCTCATTCATACCGGGTCATCGATTTTCAAGGGAACAAAAATCAAATACGCAGACCCCATTCACCTTGATGACGTGGCAGCTGATTTTCCCGATCTTTTGATTTTAATGGCGCATAGCGGGAGGGGGCTCTGGTATGAGAAAGCCTTCTTCCTCTCCCGCCTTCATCCCAACCTCTTCATGGAAATTTCAGGCCTTCCTCCCAAAAACCTACTTTCTTATTTCCCTCAACTCGAAAAGAATTCAGAAAAAATTGTCTATGGCTCAGACTGGCCTGGATTAAAAAGCATGAAGGAAAATTTAAAAGCCATCCTCGAACTTCCTCTTTCTGAAAAAACGAAAAGAAATATCCTTTACGAGAATGCAAGCAGTATCCTTGCAGGAAAAACTCACAATTCTCGGTAAGAATAGAGCATCCCTCTAAAATCGATTCCTAGAGGAAAAATTATGAGCTTCAAAATTTTAAATACGTCATAAAAATAAGTTTTCATAATTAGCTGCTTTTAGCTCTAAAAAGAGAGAGTTTTTAAATTTTAATGTTATAGTTATATTATAAATTGTAGATAATCAAAGGGATATTAAAAGAGGTTTTAGATAAAGAAAGCTCCTCCCTCCTGAGTTTCAGAGTAAGAGCCTTAAAATTCAAAACCCAAAATCCATCCTGAGCGGCTTGTAATGAAGATTTTAAAGCAAAATTGATAATAAATGCCCCCGTCTTATCGATATCCATCACATAGCCTTGCAGAAAATCAATTCCCGGAGATTGATTCCTTTATTTGAAATGAAAAAGACTCTCAACTTTTCATTCTCTTCTTAATTTCCTTGTCCGCTTTTTGACCTTTCGTCTAAAGCAGAGGTTTTAGCTTACACCCAAAATCCTTGAAATTTCATTGGCTTTAGACTAAGTATAAGATTAATGAGAGAGGCGATGATTGAAGAAAACGTAAGGAAGCTTCTTGAGGAGATACCTAGCGGGGTTGAGATTGTAGCTGCCGCTAAATCGAGACTCCCCCAGGAAATTCTCCGTGCAGTTCAGGCTGGGATCAAGATCATTGGGGAAAATTATGTCCAAGAAGCCCTGAGCGCTTTTGAATTAATCGGGAAAAAAGCTGAATGGCATTTCATAGGCCATCTTCAAAAAAATAAAGTTAAAAAGGCAGTCTCTATTTTCGACATGATAGAAACAGTGGATTCCTTTGAACTTGCCGAGGAGATAGACAAAAGATGTGCCCTGATAGGGAAAAAAATGCCAGTCCTTATCGAGGTAAACAGCGGTCGAGAGCCACAAAAATTTGGAGTTCTTCCCGAAGAAGCAGAGGCGCTCATTCTCAGGATTTCAAATTTAAAAAACATAAATATCAAGGGCTTGATGACCATGGGCCCTTTCACGGGAGATCCAGAGGATGCAAGACCGTATTTTGTGGAAACAAGGAGGCTCTTCGAGAAAATAAGGGCTCTTAAAATTCCAGGAGTGGAAATGAAATTTCTTTCCATGGGAATGACAAACTCCTACCGCATTGCCATAGAAGAAGGGGCAAATATGATTCGAATCGGAACGAAAATATTTGGTCCCAGGGATTAATCAGAACTCCTCATCACCTTCTTCTTCACTTTCCTTCTCGCTTTCCTCAGGTGCCTCTTCAAAAGTTTCATCAAATTCCTCGCCGACTTCTTCCCCCATTTCTTTCCCCATTTTCTTCATCCATCGAGCAAGCGAGCGAGGGTCTTTCTCATCTAGGTCAGCCAGGCGAGAGGGGTCGGCGAGGCTTTCTAAGCGGCTCTCCTCTGAACGGAATATGGCCACCCGTGAAACTAATTTCTCCACCTCCTCGCTTCCGCATTTCTTGCAGCGGGGTACAAAATGAGCCTTGATGCTCAAGGTAATGAAGGTAGATTTCGCCTTACACTTGGGACAGAAATATTCATAGATAGGCATCTTAGATCAATGCTCCTTCCTCCCACCCCAGCTTAATAAGCTCTATTTTCTGGGGGTTGCTCGTTCCCAAATTGTGCCTTGTGTCGGCAAGAAAGACGTGCTTGGCCGGGGGCTGAAGAGGTCTTTCCTCTCCGAAAAATTCCCGGCGCTTGGCCTCGAGAACACGAACCCCTGTGGCATCTACTGCCACGGGGTCTTCTCCCAAAAGAATCCCCTTATATTCCCAGACGTATCGGTCGCTATAGTGATGGGGGCCAATCCCGTGAAAAAGAGGATTTAACATGAGGAGGATATTCAAGCGTGTCTTCTCTTTAAGATTGTAATCCTTCCAGATCGTGGCCAGATCTGCACAGGAGTCATGATGATAATCCCATGGTCGCGGAACAAACATGATATAATTCTTGATGCAGGTTCCCACGCCAGACCAGTGGTGGGTTCGCGCAGGTCTAACATTGATGAGTGCCGTAGCTTTCCTGAAGACGGGATTTGTCCTAACTCCTCGGTCATCTATTCCTATCTTATCTTCTGAAACACCTGCGTCCATCACCCTCCTTTTTATAGCCTGCTCCACTTCAGGAGTCGTGGGTATATAACTCCAGACATTGCTTTTTATTCCCACAACATCTGAGGATTTAATCATTATTTTCCAAGCCTTGAGAGGCTCTCCCTCACCAAAAAGAGCACACACTGCTTCATCCAGCATCCTCTGGATGACCGAAGGATTAGGTTTTTTGAAAGAAAGGAGGGCGTTTTTGTCCCTGATAAGCACAACCTTTGCCTTTTTAATGAGTTCACCTTCTCTATGCTCAGATTTCAGCCCAGGAAAAAGTGCCCCTGAAAAAGGGGCAAGCATGGCAACTTTCAGGAAATCACGACGAGTAAATGACTTCTTTTTCATCTTCCTTCTCCCCTCTTTTTAGATTAACGAAAAATCTTTCCCAAAAGCATTTCACTTAGATACTCTGCTTCAAATCCTGTAGAGGCATTGAAGACGACGACTACAAAATTTTCTTTCTGGCTGACCGAGGTCCATTTCAGGTCTTCCTCCTGGATAAGACCGGTCTTTTTTGCCTCTGGCATGTATGTATTCAAGAAGCTTGCCTGCGCCTTTTCTGCTCTTTCTCTATCTGGGTAACGGATGAGGAGGAGGATGTTCGTTTCGTCTTCTTTTTTTAATTCTGCGAGAACCGCTTCTGTTTCTTGATCGAGGTGGAGAATGTTCTCATCGGCAACGAAGAAATGATAATTCAAGATAAGGTGATTATGGAAATAGCGTATGTTCTTTAAATGAAGTTCGGAAGGCAAAAGTGAAACCAGCTCAGGCATTTTGCCCTCTCTCCCAATCGCATCAGCCACCTTCCTTCCCAGCTCGAAAAGAGCCTCTCTTGAATCCAGAGACTCCTCTTCTGCGTAAAGGGAAACAAAGAAACGGTCTTTCCAGAAAGAAAGAAGACCACCCTTATAGGTAGAACCCTGACCTATATGAGCATCTTCTCCTTCAAGGTCATGGGTAAAGACCCCATAAGCATCCTTTGAATCTCCCATATCAAATATATCCGCAACTAAATCCGGGGCTTTTTCTTTCTTGAAACGGCGAGAAAAAAGAAGTTTGAAGTTGTAGGCACGGTAAACCTCTCCTGCACCATCTATATATTCAAAGATGCTCTGTGGGTCATAGAGATTATCCTCTTCGGCCACCCATCCCTTTATTTCTTTTGGTAAAAGTTCATTAAGAAACATTTCTTCTGCTTTTAGAGGCATTAGATTCCCCTCCCCTTTAATGCTGAGAAGCAGCATGAAAAAGATTAACTTTTCCATTGTGTTAATTTTAACAAAACCAGATCCATTCGGTAAAGATGGAAAACGAAAAACTTTCCCTTAAAAAAGCTTCCTCTCGTAAGGCGGAGAAAAAAGGAAAAGAAATATCCTTCCCCAAGCCTTTAACGATTTTCCCCTTCAGTTAGGAGTGCAACTTAAAAATAGAAGCGAATAAATTTTTGGCCCTGGGGGAGTCTTCCTAGCAATGATAAACTTTATTATTTCTATAAATTCGAGTTGAAATAAAAAGTTTTTTCAGATAGGATTAAGAGTGGTTGAAACATTCATCATAAAACCTTAAGGAGTCTTAAATGATCAGGTTATCAACAAAGGGTAGGTACGGAACTCGCCTCATGCTCAATCTCGCCCAGCATTACAACACAGGAAATCCATCTGTTATCCTCAAGAATGTCTCTGAAGAAGAAGACATTTCAATTCGCTACCTCGAGCAAATCATCATTCCTCTCAAGATTCACAGGCTTGTTAAAAGCATTCGTGGCGCAGGTGGAGGCTATGCTTTATCGCGTGAGCCCTCTAAAATAAAGCTCAGCGAGATTCTCCATGCTCTGGAAGGCTCATGTTGTCTAGTTGAGTGTGTGGAAGATGAAAACTACTGTGATCGAGTCTCAATTTGTGCTACATACGAAGTATGGAAAGAATCGAGCGAACTTCTGAAAAAATACTTCGATAATCTTACCCTTCAAGACCTGGTTCTCATAGCCGAAAAGAAAAAACAAAAAGCTCAGGGGAAAAAACCTAAAAGTAGGTGAGTTTTTAACTTAGAAAGGTTCACCTCCCGAGAAGTTGAAGTGAGGCGGCATAATGAATAATCACTTCCAGGGTTTTTGGGGTTGGTTGCTGGGGCAAAGAAAATCAGCATGGAAAAGAGAAGAAAGAGTTTATTTTTTAAAGAAAAAGCCTGAGTAATGGTTTATTTTAGAGAAAAGTCTTAAAGTCACAAAATCTCTTAATTTCCCCTAAAAAGTCACTCTTCAGGGAGTTGCTTAGCGATTCTTTTCTTACCCTAAAGAATATTCAATGGTTAAATAATTATCTTTTAGATAAGAATTGTCCTGCGATGGGGACTATAAGATTGGGGATTATATACTCCTTGAGGGGAGAAAACCGAGGCTAAGCCTCAGCGTCCAAAGATCTTGCGCTAATTTCTCTTGATTTTACTCACGCTAAAGCATGCTGAAATCATTCCGAATCACTCATCCTTCCCTCAGGAAAGAGATTCTCGAGAATTAATAAAAAAATCAAACTTTTGATCCTCACAGCTTCTCTTAATCCAGAAAACGAAATTTTAAGCACAAAAGTCAATAATCCAATAATCTAAATTTGAAAACCCCTTTTATGCGATGAATCGAAAGCCCTTATCTAACCTTTCCTTTTTCTCAGCTAATTTGGAGTCTCTCTAAATAAAAATATTTCACCTAAATTAGGATTCATGATATATTCTTCAGCTTCAGAAAAATTTCTGTTAAACTCAAGATTCAAAATTTGTTATTTTTCTTGACAAATAAATTTTTATTTATATAGAATCTATAGAAATAATATAAATTAAAGAAGATAGAAAAAATCAAGATGAGAATGTTATCCTCCTTTTCCAAAATTAAGACTCCCCTAGAGAAAAATCTAAAGGAGCCGAGAATGAAAAGAGGTCGATTTCATTTGAGAGCTACAATAATTTTGGGCATTATTTTGTGTTCGGCTTCTCTCCTCTTCTTAAACCTTGAGCCAAAAAACCTTGACTTTTACGCCAACGAATCGCAAGTGGAAACTTGTGTTCAATGTCACGAAGAGCTAGTCCAAACCTTTCGCAAATCAACTTTGTCTTCAATCTTTCATGACGAATGTAGCTCTTGTCATGGAGAAGTTGAGGAACACTTAGAAAAAGGCGAAGTAGGGACTATCTTTGCCTTTAAAGCGACAGACCTTCCTACCCAAAAATCAAATAGATGCCTTACCTGCCATCCTGAGAAAAAGTCAAGATTTCCCCATAGCCCCCATGCAAAATCCTCACTCGACTGTACCTCCTGTCATCTCATCCATGGAGAAAAGCAAAGGGCATTTTTTCTTAACTCAAGCTCAACAAACACCTGTCTCACCTGCCATGAAGATATCTTCTCCGAGTTCAGGTTGAATGAACGCCATAGACTGGAGGAAGGAATCCTCACCTGCTCTGATTGCCACGACCCTCATGAATCTCAGACAAGAACTCAGCTCGGAGGCTTCAAACACGAATCCTGCCTGCGTTGTCACAGGGATAAAGGAGGGCCCTTTCTTTATGAGCATGGAGCCTCACGCATAGAAGGTTGCCTTTCTTGTCATGAAGTCCATGGCACTCCCAACCGACATCTGTTAACCCATCAAAGCGTTGCGGACTTGTGCTTCAGCTGTCACGGCCAAGCCCCCTTCTGGCACAGTCGATTTGATTCCTACTCCACAAACTGTACTCTCTGTCATTCAACCATTCATGGTTCAAACTTGAGCAAGATTTTCCTTAAATAGGAGGAAAAAGATGAGAGAAAGAAAAACACCTCTTTCAATCTGTTACCTAATCTTCCTCATATCTCTTCCTGTTTTCTCTCAAGCTGCGGATAACTTCAAGCAGTTTTCAGGCGGATTCTCCCTTGGATACAGGTTTTTATCTAAGACTGGAAGCGAAGCCAAATACAGGGAAGACATAAATTTGGATGAGGGGGTGAGGCTTTTTAACTTCAACCTTGATTACGTACCTGAACAAGACTCCCGAAAATTGTTTGATCGGATTGAGCTTGAACTTCAAAATTATGGTGGAGACCCTTTTGAGATTTTCCTCCTCAGGCTTCAGAAACTTAAGACCTACAGTTTTCAATTCGAGAGGAAAAAAGCAGCCTATTTTTATCAGGACCTTCATCAAGTAAATGGTCAGCTCTTCGACTCTCATCCTCTCGACTTCGAACGCAGAAGTGATAGCGGTATGCTAAGGGTCGATTTAAACAAAAACATAGATTTCTATTTAAATTTTGAAAGATTCACAAAGAAAGGGAAAAGCTCAACAACCTTTGACATTCAAAGAGTCGAGTTTGAATTTGAAAAACCCATTGAAGAAGATTCAAAAGAGGTTAGGGCAGGAATTGAAATCCAGACGAAGAATTACACTTTCATCCTCGAGGAAAAGATTCTGGGTTATAAAAATGAGGGAAGGCTTTTTCTCCCTGGGGTTGCTGATGGTGGGCAAGGGGCAAGATACCCCTCAAGTTTAAATTTTTTTACCCTAAACGAACCCTACGAATTGAAATCATATTCTCATCTCATCCGCATAAACGCCATCCCTCTTTCCATCTTTCGCATCTCTGGTTCAGCAACGCTCAGCAACCTAGACATGGATTTAGATTACTCTGAAGATGCAGACGGCATCGATTACCTTGGCCGATTCTTCAGCTACTCCCTTAGCGGAAAAGGGAGCTTCAAACGTTCAATAAACCTTTATGACCTCGACCTTTCCTTTCTCATTTCTGATAAGCTCACTCTCTTTGCTGGCTTTCGCCACCATGACTTCAACCAAGAAGGCAGGCTAAGAGTCAAAGATGAGGAGCTCTTACCTGCAGAGATTGACTTTTTCATCCTAGGAGGAGAAACCGGTCTCCAGTATCATTTATCTTCAAAGATAGGCCTTATGTTTGGCTATCGTCATGAAGTTCGAACCTTTGAAGCCCCGCAAGAGAGCTTAGCTTCTTCTCAAAGAGTTACTTCTCCATTTGAAACAATAACCTATGAAGAAAGAAGCACGAAGAAGGGAATTTTTGGCAACTTTAGAATCGAACCAATTTCTCGCCTCGTAATAAATCTCGATTATGAAAATGGATTCCTGGACGAGCCCTTTACCCTAATTTCTCCCACAAGCTTCTCTCGTTTCAGAGTGAGCTTCAGGACTCGTTTCGAAAAAATAAACCTCTTAGGTTCCTATCTCTGGAAAGGCTCAGAGAGTGAGGTCTTTTTAAATCTCTGGCAGTCGCGAAGGAATCAGCTCAGCCTTCAGGCTTCATACAGGAGCAAAGCAATTTTGGTTTCGGGCGGATATTCCTTGATTGATCAGAGACATGAAGGGAAGCGAAACATTGCCTATCCTCCTTCGTTTAGCGGACCAGGAGGCACATTTCTCTGGGAAATTCTTTATGAAGGAAGATCGAACCTTCTTGATTCCTCACTTCTGTTGAATCTAACAGAGCGCTTGAAAATCGGTGCCTCGGGAAATCTCTACTGGAATCTGGGTTTCTGGGAAATTTCCAGGAATTTGATTAAAGCATATCTTGAATATCTCTTTCCCAATGGTATTTCTGCTTCGGCCGGTTATCGTTATCTCAAATTTAAAGAGAGGCTCTCTGGGTTTAATGATTACGGAGCGAACATATTGGAGATTTCTTTCTCTTACAGATGGGAATAGACGAAGGAGGGTGAAATGGGGAAATACCTTAGAATAGTGGCCACGCTGGGGGCTTTATTCTGCCTTGTCCTTCTTGCCCTGAAGGCAAAACCAGATGAAGAGTCTTCCATCCAGTCAAAAGAATCACACGCCAGAAAACTGTGGGAAACCTCAGGGCATGCAGACTCATCTGCAGAGGCATTCACTCACTGGAATGAAGAAGGTGAGATACCCCCCACCTGCGCCAAATGTCATTCAACTCCTGGTTTTAGGGACTTTCTCGGTGTAGATGGCTCTACTCCTGAAAAGGTTGACTCAAGCGCTAAAACAGGAACAACCATAGAATGTGAAGCCTGCCATTCAGATTATAAATCAGGCTTAACTCATGAACGTAGCGCAGTGACTTTCCCTTCTGGAAAAACTGTTGAAAATCTCGGTCCAGAAGCCTTATGTATAGAATGTCACCAGGGAAGGGCATCCACGAATTCTGTGAATGAAGCAATCGCAAGAGCTTCGGTGGAAGAGGATGTTGTCAGCCAAGCCCTCGGTTTCATCAACATCCATTATTATGCCGCTGCTGTCACCCAATTTGGAACTTTCGTAAGAGGGGGCTACGAATATTCGGGAAAATCCTATGACTCTAGATTCTCTCACTTAACTGGCTACAACGCTTGCACCACATGCCACAATCCTCACTCCCTCAAGATTGACATTAACTCCTGCAACACTTGCCACACGGGAATAAAGGACCCCAAAGACATCCGTTTTTATGGCTCATTCGTTGATTATGATGGCGATGGGGACATGGTTGAAGGCATCTATTATGAGATCGAAGATTTAAAGGAAAGACTCTACCTAGGGATAAAAAAATATGCGCGCGAAATAGTCTTAAACCCCATAGTCTATGACTCACATACTTATCCTTATTTCTTCAATGACTTAAACGATAATGGCCAAGCGGATGAGAATGAGATTAATTTTGCCAATAGATATATTACCTTTACCCCGCGTCTTCTCAAGGCTGCCTACAATTACCAGGTAGCTCAGAAAGACCCCAACTCCTATGCACACGGTGGAAAATACATCATCGAGCTCCTCTTCGATTCCCTCGAAGACCTCAATCGAAAACTCGAAGATTCTCATCTCTTGGCCGGTATCTACAGGGAAGATGAGGGACATTTCAATGGCTCAGCCGAAGCATGGAGGCACTGGGACGAAGAAGGGAAAGTCCCAGCTTCATGTTCCAAATGTCATAGTTCCCAAGGCCTTTCCTCTTTCCTTGAGCAGGGAAAAACTGTAAGCGAAGAACCTTCAAATGGTCTCCTCTGTATAACATGTCATACCACTCCTCCTGGGATGAGAAAAGCAGGGGCAGTAAGATTTCCCTCGGGGATAAGCAAGGATATGGGAGATTCAAGCAATCTGTGCCTAAACTGTCATCAGGGCCGAGCCTCAAAATTCACTGTCAAGGAAACCATCTCCTCTTCTCCTGGTCCTTACTCATTCATCAACATCCATTACTACCCTGCAGCAGCCGTGCTTTTCGGAAGTGAAGTCAAGGCAGGCTTCGAATTCCCAAATAGAAATTACGCTACCCGCACACCTTTCCTCAGCCACCAAGGGAAATTCCAAACTTGCGTCGAATGCCACATGGGAACAAAAAGCGAAAATGCGCCCTATGATATCACAGGACACCTCCACAATGTTCAGAGTCCTGACCCAGCAGACTGTGTCTTCTGCCATGGAAATGATATTTCCCAGCCACAAAAAGGGACTGACCCGAGAAAATTTCATTTCAGAGGCATCCGTCCTGCCACCATTCCAGACTATGATGGAGACGGCGACATCTCTGAATCCATAAGAGAAGAGTTGAAGGGACTGGAAAAGCTCCTCTATGCTGAGATCCGAAAATATGCTCTCGAGGTACTCAAAGCAGCGCTAGTGTATGATGGACACACTTATCCCTATTTCTTCTATGACCTCAACGCAAACGGGAAAGTAGACCCAGGAGAAAACATCTATCCCAATGGTTACAATTCCTTTGACCCTGCTCTCCTCAAAGCCGCATACAACTTCCAGCTCAGTAAAAAAGAGCCAGGTGGATACATCCACAATTCACGTTACATTGCCCAGCTCCTGGTGGATTCCATCGAACATCTCGGGGGCAAGAGGCAGAGATTCGAATGGCGTTAGGGGAAGAAAAAGTAGAAATCAGTTGGTAAGAAAATATAAAGGAAAAAGGAAAAGAAAAAGATATCTTCTTTTAATTTTGAGGGTTATGGAAAGAAAAGCACAAAAAAGTCTATCTTTCATTCCTCTCCTTATATCGAACCCCTTTTCTATCACTCCTCGGCATTTTGAAGTTTTTAATCTTCAGTTAATTTTTTTTGCTTAGAGATGAGCCTTGAGAGCTTAAAAATATGTTGAAAATTCGAACCTGATTGCTTATATATAGGTCGATAAGATAAAGAAGAGAAAGGGTCTTTCGAGGAAAATTTTCATGAAAATTAAAATAAAACCTAAATTTTGTAAAAAAGGGAGGTTTAATTGAAAGGGAAGGTTTTCTTTTCCTTTTTCTTGAGTCTTGGTTTTTCAGTTCTTCTATTTTCCCAAGAATGTGTGGATTGTCATAAAAAGTCGACTCCCAACATCGTCAATGATTGGCAGCTCAGTAAACATAGCCAGAATGAAGTAACTTGCTCCATTTGCCATGGCGATATGCATAAGGGTTCGCAGGATGTGGAAAGGGCTCAGATTCCCCAACCCGAGACTTGTGCCAATTGTCATCCAGAAAGGGTGGAACAATTCAAGTCAGGAAAGCACGCAGCCGCATGGGCAGCAATGAAAGCCATGCCCACTGCGCACTGGCAGCCCATGGCGCTCATGGAAGGAATGAAGGGGTGCGGTGGATGCCACAAAATAGGTTTGAAATCCGAAGAAGAGATTAAGCACTTGAAGAAACATGGTCCAGGATTTGGCGTTGCTTCCTGCGATGCCTGTCACACCCGCCATGTCTTTTCTGTGCAAGAAGCCCGTCAGCCTCAGGCCTGCCAGACCTGCCACATGGGGTTTGATCATCCTCAATGGGAGATGTATTCAGGTTCAAAGCATGGGGTCAGGTTTCTCTTGAAGCAAAACAGAACCTTGCCTGAGACTGTGGCTGCTCCAACCTGTCAGACCTGTCACATGGTTAAGGGAGACCACAATGTTCTTACTTCATGGGGATTCCTGGCAGTCCGCCTTCCCCTGCCGGATGACAAACAGTGGGCAGCGGATAGAGTAACAATCCTCCAGGCCCTGGGTGTACTCGACCCGAAAGGGAATCCAACCCCAAGATTAGATGTTGTAAAACAAGCAAGGGTAGCCCGCCTTACTCAAGATGAATGGGAGAAAGAAAGAGAAAAGATGCTTACCACCTGCAACCAGTGTCACTCCCGCAATTTTGCCAAGGCCGAACTCGAAAAAGGAGACCAGATAATCCGCGAAGCAGACAGGCTGATGGCAGAGGCAATTAGGATTGTTGCTTCACTCTACAAAGATGGAATACTCGTCAAACCAGAATCATATTCCTCTCCCTTCCCTGATTTACTTACTTTCCACGATGCCCCAACTGCCATAGAGCAGAAGCTTTTTGTCATGTTTCTCGAGCACAGGATGAGGACTTTCCAGGGTACATTCCACGCTAATCCTGATTATGCCCTCTGGTACGGGTGGAGTGAGATGAGGCGAAGTCTCACCGAGATAAAGGAAAGGGCCGAGGAGCTCAGAAGCTCCAGGAAATGAGCCCGATTCAACCTTCCCGTATCTTAAGTTGCGAAAATTCGCCTCCCTAAAACTTGTTTTTAAAGAGAGACTCAAGAGCAAAAGAAGAAATAAAAGAGAATAATCTCATCCTTCGCTTCTTTGGAAGTTCTTGGGAAGAAGAAGGTAGGACAGGAAGGAGGAGCCATTTCTTTGAGTTTAAATTTTATCTAAAATAGAGACATTTAAGATTGAAATAAATCTATTAATTCTATAAAATTAATAAAAATTGAGGTGAAGTTTGCTGATGCAAAGATTATTAAATTTTTTTAAGAGCATCAAGCTTGCTCTTGTAATCATCTCCCTCATCACAATCTCCTCGGTATTTGGAACTCTTGTTCCTCAGCAGAGACCCCCTGCCGAATATTTTGCTCGTTATGGCTCTCTTGCTCAGCTTCTAATCCGGCTTAAAATTACAAATCTCTATCACTCCTTCTGGTTCATAGGGCTTCTCTTCATCTTCTCCCTAAACATCATCACCTGTACCCTGATTCGCCTCATGCCGAAATTAAGAAGGATTCTTAACCCCCAATTTGAAACAGAACAAAAAAATCTCCAGCTTCTAAAAATTTCAAAAAAAATTAGAAAAAACTGGAGCGTGCTTAAGGCAAAAGAAGAATTGAGAGGGGAGCTCCGACTCAGACACTATCGAGTAAGAGAAAGGGAAGGTGAAGGGAAAATATTTATTATAGGTAGAAAAAGGTTGCTGGGTGCCTTCGGTTCGGACATTGTGCATTTGGGTCTGCTTATCATCCTCGCTGGAGGAATTCTGAGCGGTCTGGGTGGTTTTCGTGAAAACCTCATCCTCTACGAACAAGAAGTAATTCCTGTTCCTAGAGCTGATTTCAAAATCAGGTTGGAAAAATTCGAGACTGAATTCTATGCTAACGGAAGCGTAAAAGACTGGAAGAGTACTCTCACGGTATTAGAAAAAGGAGCGCCCCAACTTAATAAAGTGATTGAAGTCAATCATCCCTTATCTTACAAAGGCTTGCTTTTCTATCAATCAAGTTATGGCTTGGATTGGGAGAGCCCCTCTCTTGAACTTCTAATCTCAAACAATAAATCAACTGAGGGACCTGAAAGAATTTCATTGGAGGTTGGTGAAAGAGTAAGGCTTTGGGGAGGAGAGATAGAAATTAAAGTCACTCGCTTTGTCCCTGATTTCATGATTGACGAAAACAAGCAAATAAGGACGCGCTCTCTCCAACCGAATAATCCAGCGGCTTTCATAGAAGGATGGAAAGATGGTCAAAGAATTTTCTCAGGATGGGTTTTCTCAAGGTTTCCAGATTTCGCCTCTCTTCACCAGAAGAATAAAGATGATTTAAAAATTGAAATCACCGAGATACGGGCAAGGCAATTTTCGGTCATTCAGGTAGCTCGCGACCCCGGCACCCCTCTCATCTGGACGGGATGTGCCTTTTTGATGATGGGACTGATGCTTGCCTTCTACTGGCCTATAAGGGAAATAAAGGCAATCCTCGAGCAAGAAGAAAAATCAACAGAAATTGCAGTCGGCGCCTTGAGCTCAAAGAATAAAGAAGCGCTTGAGGCTGAACTCAACAAAATATTCGATTCTTTAAGGAGGCGGAGTTGAATGAATCGATTCTATTTTCAGTGACCTTTTTAGCCTACATCCTCTCTTGTTTTTTTTATTTTTCTTTTCTCTTTTCTAAAAGAGAAACCGTGGGAAAAATTGCCTATTTTTTCGCCGCAGGTGGTCTCATTCTTCATACCCTAGCTCTCATCCTGCGCACCATTGAGAGTGGTCATGCTCCCTTTACCAACATGTATGAATCACTCTCCTTTCTAGCCTGGTCTTCCATCCTGGCTTATCTCATCATGGAAAAAAAATACAAATTTCGTAACGTTGGTCCCTATTTCCTGCTCATCGTCATGGCAGTAATGGCTCTTGCCTCCTCTCCTCTCATGCCCAAAGATCACACTCCTCTTGTTCCAGCACTCCAGAGTTACTGGTTGTGGCTCCATGTCTCGGTGACTCTGCTGGGAGAGGCTTTCTTCGCTTTGGCTTTCATCACGAGCATCATGTATTTAACCACAGAGAGAAGAGAGAAAAAAGGAAAGAAACTTAAATCTTCTCTCTCTTCCCTGAAGCTGGATTGGATAAGTTACAGGTGTATTGCCGTAGGTTTCCCCCTGTTTACTCTGGGAGCACTTGTCTTCGGCATGGTCTGGGCTCACAAAGCCTGGGGAAGCTACTGGAGCTGGGATCCAAAGGAGACCTGGAGCCTGATCACTTGGTTTGTCTTCGCCCTTTATCTCCATACCCGGCTCCTCATGGGATGGAGAGGAAGACGTTCAGCATGGATTGCCATCATTGGATTTCTCACAGCCATGTTTACTTACTTCGGTGTGAATTACTTAATCTCCGGTCTCCATTCCTATGCCTGATAAAAAGGATGAGCTTGAAACCTCTCTTCTTGAATCGCCAAAACGGCCCGTGTTGATTCTAAGATGAAAAGAAAGAAAGGCTTAATTGTAGCCGTCGTTATCGCCTCTATTTTCATCCTTTTTCTTTTCGGCTCAATCGAATTCACCTCCCACTCTCGTTTCTGTGCTATGTGTCATTACATGAAACCTTTCTTTGAAAGCTGGAAAACTTCCTCCCATAACAAATTCGAATGCAGCCTCTGTCACTACCCTCCAGGAGGTGGGGTGAAGAGCAAACTCAGGAAGAAGGTGGAAGGGCTGGTGATGGTGGGACGCTACTGGACAAAGCTCTACCTCAAATCAAAGCCATGGGCGGAAATAAGAGACGAAAGTTGTCTTCGCCAAGGCTGTCATGAGAAGAGGCTTCTAGAGGGGAAGGTAAGATTCAAGAAAATTATCTTTGACCATAGAGTCCATTTCTCTGACCTCAAGAGAGGAAAGAGGCTACAGTGCACAAGCTGTCATTCTCAGATAGTCCAGGGCGAACACATCACCGTCACCGAAAGCTCATGCTTCATCTGTCATTTCAAGAGAAGTGAACACTATCCTCAAATCGATAATTGTCTGCACTGTCACCAAAGAGAGTCTCTTAGTGAAGAGGGGAGTTCTTCTTTTAAGCATGCTCTGGTCATCGAAAACGGAATTTCCTGTGAGAAATGCCATACTAATACCATCCTAGGAGAAGGTGAGGTACCCAGAGAAAATTGCTACAAATGTCACTGGGAAGAAGAGAGGTTAAAAAGATACGATGATACAGATTTGATGCACGAAACCCATATCTATCTTCACAAGGTCGAGTGCAATCAATGCCACTTAGAAATCCAGCACAAGATTGTGAAAAATATTGAAGCCATTGCCGAATGCACCTCTTGCCATGCTGGCCATCATCTTGCCCAGAAAATTCTCTTTACTGGAGAAGGAGGAAAAGGGATCCCTCATCCAAAACCAAACCTCATGCTCGAAAAGGGGTTAAGCTGCAAGGGTTGCCACTTTCTCCACGAAGAAGAAGGGAGAAAGAAAATCAAGAGTGAAACTCTCGTTTCAGGGAGTGAAGCATGCTCCTCATGTCACGGAAAGGGATTCTCAAGGATATTGAAGGAGTGGGAGCTTTCCACGAATAAGAAAATAGGAGAAATTCGTTCCCTATACCTCAATATTCTTCAGGAATTAAAAATGACTAAACATCCGCAGAAGAAAAATGCTGAATCTCTTCTCGAAGATGCTCTCTTCAACATCGAACTCGTTGAAAAGGGGAAGAGTGTTCACAACATGAGTTATTCCCTGGAGCTACTCTCTGCAGCTTATAAAATGATGGTGGATGCTCTGCGTCTCATCGAATCTCCCTTTACTCCTCCTTCCTTCGAGGTTTTGGGAGGGGAGATACCCTCTCAGTGTATAACCTGTCATGAAGGAATCGAAGAAATCAGCTCCTCCATATTTGGCTTAACTTTCTCCCATAAGACGCATGTTCTGGGAAGTAAAATTGGCTGCGATTCCTGTCACTTAAATCTCAGAAGACATGGGGAGCTCGTGACCACAAAAAAGAGCTGTGCTCCCTGCCACCATGAGAAAAACTCAAGAAGGTGCGAAGAGTGCCACCTCCTCCAGAAGACTTTTTATCAAGGAGGCAAGGAAGATGAATTTATAATTCCAGAGGATAGGATGGCAAGCGCCGGGGTAGGATGCTCCGACTGCCACCTGGAAAGAAACAATCTCGTTTATCGCTCTGACCGGAATAAGTGTGGAGAGTGTCATGAAGATAGATACAAGGAAATCTTTGATGAATGGCAATCCACAACCCGGACCCTTCTAAACTCCTGTCGCTTTTTATTAAAAGAAAAGAAAGAAAAGGGGCTGGGGGGAGAATATATAAACCTTAAACTCAATGAGGCCCACAAATTGATCGAAAAATTCGAACTTGATGGAAGCCTCGGGGTACATAACTTTAATTTCACTGAAGAAAGCTTGACAGCGTTGAAAAAAAAGTTAGAATCAATCCAGAAAAGTAGAGATGAAAAGAAGAAGTTTCATTGATATTTTTCTTTTTTTGAGCCTGACGGGAACGATAGCTTCTTTTCTGTATCCCCTTATCCGTTACCTTATTCCTCCTAAGAAAGCCAAGGTGACAGCCAAAAAAGTCGTTGTCGGAAAGGCTCGAGAAATTCCACCCAACACCCACAAGATTTTCAAGTTCGGCGAAGAACCTGCCATCTTAATCAAGACTCAAGAAGGTGAACTTCTTGCTTTTTCGGCTGTATGTACTCATCTTAGTTGTTCAGTTATCTATCAAAGTGAAGAAGGAATAATCCTCTGCCCCTGCCATAATGGAAAATTCGACCTGAGCGGAAGAGTGATCTCAGGTCCCCCACCCTCACCCCTCAGGTCTTACAAGGTAGAGATTTCAGGTGAAGAGATCATAGTTTCCAGGACATGAGAATGAAAAAGATAGGTAGAGTAATCTACTCTCACCTTGACCAAAGATTAAGGCTCTCCTCCCTCATCGAAATGGCCAAAAAGAAAAAGGTCCCCGAACACAAATTCTCCTTCTGGTATTATTTCGGAGGAATCTGTCTTTTTCTTTTCTTCATCCAAGTCGTGACAGGAATCATGTTAGCCCTTTATTATAAACCCACTGTCGACGGCGCCTATGAAAGCGTTAAATTCATTATGGGTGAAGTAAGGTTTGGCTGGCTCATCCGCTCTTTTCACTCCTGGACAGCCAACATCCTCATCGGCACCATCTTCATCCACATGTTCAGTACCTTTTTTCTCAAGGCTTACCGCAATCCTCGAGAACTAACCTGGGTAAGCGGATTTTTACTCCTTCTTATTTTCCTCGCCTTTGGCTTCAGTGGTTATCTCCTGCCTTGGAATGAACTCTCCTTTTTCGCCACAAGAGTGGGAACTGACATTGCAGGCACAATTCCCCTCATCGGGAAGCAGCTCAAGAATTTCATCCTCGGGGGCCCGGATGTCTCAGAGTTCACGCTGCAGAGGTTCTTCTGGTTTCATGTAATCGTCCTCCCTTTAATCACAGTCTTTGTTCTCGGGCTCCATATCCTCCTGGTTCAAATCCTGGGAATGAGTAAACCCATAGGGCTTAAAGAAAAGCAAATAAAAGAAGTGCCATTTTTCCCCAATTTCATCCTCAAGGACTCTCTCGGTTGGATACTCATTCTTTCTTTGATAGGGATTTTATGCGTCTTTTTTCCCTGGGAAATAGGAAAAAAGGCGGACATGTTTTCTCCCACTCCCCTGGGAATAAAACCTGAGTGGTATTTTATCTTCATGTTTACAACTTTAAAATTAATCCCTTCTCACGTTTTTACCATCAAAGGAGAGGTCCTCGCCATTGTGGGATTCATCTTCGGCGCTCTTCTCTGGATGCTCGTTCCCTATTTAGACAGGAGGGCATCAAGGGAGAAAAAAAGTCCCTTTTTCTCGATTGCAGGGCTGATAATCCTCCTCTACATAATTCTCATCACTCTCTACACCTATCTTCATCCAAGGCTATGAAGGAAATGAAGTTCAATAAATTTTATTTTATTTTTTTGGGATTGATGATTCTCTCCCTTTTTCTTCTTCAGGTAACAGAAGCTGAGGCTCAGAACAGTTGCCTTGAATGCCATAGAGAGCTTGAAGACGGGCTTCGTGCCCCTGTCGAGGCTTTTAAAAACGACATTCACCAGAAGTTCGGCCTCACCTGTGTGTCCTGTCACGGTGGAAATGAAAAGGAAGATGACCTTGAAAGTGCGAAGGATTCATCCTTCAAAGGAACCCCAGGGAGAAAACAAATTCCTGCTTTCTGCGGGGACTGTCATCAGGATTCTGATTACATCAGAAAATATAACCCCAGCCTCAGAATCGACCAGCTTGGGCTCTACTGGACAAGTCAACATGGAAAGTTGCTAAAAAAGGGAGACATAAAGGTAGCTGTCTGTATTGATTGTCACGGTTCTCACGGCATCCTGGAGGCTTCTCACCCCAAATCTCTTGTTTTCCCCTGGAATTTGCCGTCTATGTGCGGCCGTTGTCATTCTGATAAAGAATACATGAGGGAATATTCAATTCCCATTACTCAGGAGAAAGACTATCGAGAGAGTGTGCATGCCAGGGCTCTTTTCGAAAAAAAGGACCTTTCCGCCGCTGTCTGCAACGACTGTCATGGAAATCATGGGGCAATGCCACCTGGAGTCTCAGCGATTGCCTTTGTCTGCCATCAATGTCACCCTTCTGCAAGTGAACTATTTTCTCAAAGTCCGCATAAAGAGGCTTTTGGAGAAATGGGAATTTCAGAATGCGAGGCTTGCCATGAAAACCACAGAATACTTCCTCCCCGAGATGAAATGCTCGGCACAGGAGAAGAATCCGTTTGTTTGAATTGCCATGAACAAGGATCAAAAGGCTTTGAAGTCTCTTCCCTCTATAGAAATAGAATCGAATCTTTCAAAAATAAAATAAAAAAAATGGAAGAAATTCTTGAAACGGCGGAAAGAAAAGGTGTTGAGGTGAGTGAGTCGAAGTTTGATTTGAGAGAGGCTCAGAATCTTCTGGTAATGGTCAGGAACCTCACCCATAGCCTCAACGTCGATGACTTCGAAAAAAAAATAAATGAAGGAGAAGAGATTCTTTCCAGCGTTCAGGAGAAAGGAGAAAAAGCGCTCAATGAGGCGAAATTCAGGAAAAGAGGCTTGATTATTGCCACCATTTTCATCTTCCTTCTAGCAACTGCAATTTTTTTAAAGATAAAAAAAATCGAGAAAAAGATAGAGCGCTAAAGAATCTCAGTTTTTTTAATGGAGAAATATCAACTACTATATCAATTTTCAATATTCCTGCCTCATTTTGAAAGAGAATTCCATCCTTAAAAAAAATTTTAATTTTATAAAACTTATGGCTCTTCTCCAAACTGGTTGGTAAAGACCCATAGAGAAAAAAGAAAAGAAATGCATATAACTTTTTACTTTCAATTACTGGTGCGAGGCTCAAAAATTTTTATCAACTAATCTAGCGATAAACTAATTTAGACAATGTATAAACTATAATATGGCTTCATTTTTATTTTAATTGGATATCTCCTTCGAAAAAGCTCCTAGATAAAAACCAAAGTCTTAGAAACCTCTCCTAGCTTAATCTAAAGAAAATACCTGAGAGCCTGAGTTGGATTTGAGGGAGACCCTTTTGCTTTGAGAAATACTTCCTCATGGACCCGGTCATTCTCACGAGGCTAGAGCCTTTTGCTGAATATTAAGAGGAGGATCTGCAGAGTATCATTACCTCAAAGGAAGGGAAAAATTAAAGAAAGAGGTTATCTTGAAAGAGGTGGATTTAAAAAAGTTACTTGCGTTTAAAATTTTTGGCTCTTTCTTCCTTCTTCTTGGAATTTCTTTGATTCCTCTCATCCTCTGGAGCTTGCTCTTCGGCTACAAATAAGAAAGAAATGGATATTAATTTAAACGAAAAATAAGAGGAGGATTTTTGTGTTGACAGGCGTAAATTGATTGCTTAATATTTTTTGAAAAGGAGTAAAAATGAAAAAAGTCTCATTCCTTGTCATCCTTGTTACAGGCTTTTTGTGCTCCATGAGTCTTCTCAGTCAGGAATTCCTGTATGTGGGGGCGGATAAATGCAAGATCTGCCACAGGACTGAAAAACAGGGAAAACAGCATCCTATCTGGGAAGAAAGCAAGCACGCAAAATCCTATACAGCCCTCCTCTCTGAAGAAGCAATGGCGCTTGCTGAGAACGCTGCAGAAAATCCTGCCTGTCTTAAATGTCATGCTCCGCTCCACGAAAAAGAACCTTTTCTTAAAGAAGAAGGAGTTTCATGCGAAGTGTGCCACGGTCCCGGAAGTAACTACAAGAGTTTGAATGTGATGAAAAATAGAGAAGAAGCTGTAAGAAACGGCCTTATCTTGTATGAGAGTATGGCTGCGATTGAAAAACATTGTTTAACCTGTCATCAAAATGCCCACGATAAGCCTTTTGATTTTGCCTCTTCATGGGAAAAAATAAAACATCCCAAACCCGAAGAGTAAGCCCTTCTCTTCGAGAATTTATGGTAGAGTCATTATAAATGTATAAACAAGGGCAGATTAGAAGCAAAATCTTCACTGCTTTTTTAAATAAAAAACTCCTTTAAAAGATAGACACAAAGGAGAAAATCACTTCCTAAGATAAGGCTAAACACCCCTAAGTGAATTTAAATTTAGTTTCCTCCTTATCTTTGCTCAACTCTTCTCCAAGCATTTAAAATATCTTTTTCTTTGTCTTTTTCTCAAGCTTAAAAAATTGTTTATTATTATTTATATAGATTCTATAGAATTAATAAGAATATTTGAATATAATAACCTAAGGATGAGAGAATTCAGGCTTAAAGAAGGTTCAAGAATTGCAATCATCGGAGGGGGACCAGCTGGTTCTTTCTCCGTCCATTTCATCCAGAAGTTTGCGAAAAGGGAGGGAATAAACCTCTCGCTTACAATCTTCGACGGCAAAGATTTCCTCGAGCGAGGACCTCGAGGATGCAACCTCTGCGCAGGAGTTTTATCTGAGACACTTCTCCAGAGCCTTAAGGAAGAAGGAATCTTCTTACCCGAAAGGAGAATCATCAGCAGGTTGGAAGGTTATTTTCTTCATGTAGGTGAAGATTCCCTCTCTCTTTCTTGTGAGGAGCAAAAAAAGAATAAGATATCGACTGTCTTCAGGGGAAACGGGCCTCGTTATTCTCATTTTCCGCAGATAATCAGTTTTGACGATTTCCTTCTCAGCTACGCCCAAGATTGTGGAGCTAAGGTCATAGCTTTGCCTGTGTGGGAGATAACACTACCTCAGAGGAGGCACGACCCCCTTCTTCTATATTTTGGCCAAAAACAAAAGTCCGAAAAATTCGAGGCAGATTTAGTCGTGGGTGCCTTTGGAGTGAACACCCGCCTCTTGGAAAAGGTTCAGAGCCTCGGCTTCGGTTATCAACCCCCCTCTACTCTAACTACCTATCAGGCAGAATTCAAACTTGGCTCTGAGGTAATAGAAAAAAAATTCGGCTCTTCCATTCATGTCTATTTGCCAAAATCAAGAATATTGAAATACGGAACTCTTATCCCCAAGGGAGAATATCTGACTGTGACTCTGGTGGGGAGGAAAGACGCCTCACCAGAGATGATTAAAGAGTTCTTCAATCTCAAAGAAATAGATGCCTTCACTTCTTTAAGACCCTGTTGTCTCTGTTACCCAAAAATTCCTGTGACTCCTGCAAAAAAACCTTTTAGCGATAGACTGGTAATCATTGGCGACGCAAGTTTTTCCCGTCACTACAAAAACGGCATAGAATCTGCATTTTTTACTGCCAAACTTGCCGCTGAAGCAGCCTTCTTGTACGGCATTGATGGAGAAAGTTTTTTATTTCATTACTACAAGAGGGCAAAGAAACGATTGATCCGAGACAATGCCTACGGCCGCTTCATCTTCTTTCTGAATGACTTTATCTCTTCCTCAAATCTTTTCTCCCAAGTCCATCTCGACCTTGCTCAGAAAAAAAATAAACAGGGGGGTATACTGCGCTCAATTCTGTGGAATCTATTCACGGGAAATATGTCTTATAAACAGATATTCATGTCTCTACTCAATTTAAAACTCCAAATTCTCATCTTTCTCCATACGATAAAGATAATTTTGATGAAAATTAAAATGGGGTGATTTAATTCAGCCTGATGTCCAAAGGCAAAGAATGGTTAGCAGAGGAGATTTAATCAGGGAAGACAAGGAAGACAGCTTTCTTAAGTTTAAAGATAGCTCAGAAAGAGAAAAATAATTAAGCGAAAAATTTCTCCTCATCTCAAACCTCACTCAGCAAGGGCTTGAAAATTCCTCTCTGGCGAAGCTCATAAACTTGAGGTGGCTTAAGCGGAAAGATTTCGCGTTCTTGACAGTTCACTTAAAGTAGCGAAAAATAAATTATCATCAAGGAGGAAGAGATGATTATCGCAGAATTTGCTATTTTTCCCACGAGTGAAGGAGTCTCAGTGAGCAAGTATGTAAAAAGGGCCATCGAGATTATCGAAACTTCCGGGTTAAAAAATTTCACAGGTGGAATGTCAACCACTATCGAAGCCCCAGACCTTCCCACTCTTTTCAGGGTGATTGAAAAAACACATGAAGCCCTCCTCGAGATGGGTGTGCGAAGAATCCATATTGACCTTCGTGTTGACCACCGCCTGGACAAAGAAGCCTCTATCGAGTCCAAGCTCAAGGCAGTAGGAAAATAAGGATGAAGCCTATCCTCTTTCCTCTAAAATGCCCTTTCGATGATCCCTCCACCTAACACAATCTCACCCTGATAGAAGACTACTGACTGACCAGGTGTAATCGCTCTCTGCGGCTTCTCAAATTCAACTAGAGCAGAGCCTCCCTCTCGAAGGGAAACCTTCGCCGCAGCCTCCTTGTGCTTATATCTAATCCTGGCCTTTACTTTAAGAATCTCCCCCACTTTATGCTCTCTGCTCAGGTTAACCCTGGAGGCAAGAAGAATCTTCTTATATAACCTTTCCTCCGGCCCAACGACAATCACATTCTCAGCTTCTCTTATTTCGAGAACATACATCGGCAGAGAGGATGCGATTCCCAGACCCCTGCGCTGACCGATGGTGTAGTTAGCAATTCCCTTATGCTCGCCGATGGGTTTGCCATCTTCCGAGAGGATAAGACCGGGGCGGAAGGCTTCTGGAATTCTCTTCCTTAGGAATTGAGTATAGCCTTGCCCAGAGACAAAGCATATTTCCTGGCTCTCAATCCTCTCAGCTACGGGAAGTTTTAAACTTCGAGCGATTCCTCTCACCTTTTCCTTCTTATATTCTCCTACGGGAAAAATCGAACGAGAAAGTTGCTCTTGACTCAGCGAGTAAAGAAAATAAGACTGGTCCTTTCCTCCATCCTTCCCTTTCTTAAGATAGTAATTCCCGTCTTTATCCTCATGTAAGATGCGCGCATGATGACCCGTGGCAATGCGTTCGGCTCCAAGGTTTCTTGCCTTTTCCATCAGGGCCTTAAATTTAATCCTCTCGTTGCAGCGGATACAGGGATTCGGAGTCCTTCCTCGAGCATATTCCCTGCAGAAATCTGAGATTACCTCTTTTTCAAATTCTTCTCTTAAATCTAAAACATAATGGGGAATTCCCAGGATGAGGGCCACGCGATACGCATCTTCCACTGCCTTCCATCCGCAACAGCTCCTTAACTCCTCGTCGCGGCAGAGTCTAGGAGGCAGGGAGAAGAGTTTCATCGTCACCCCAAAAACTTCATGCCCCCTGTCTTTGAGAAGGGCCGCTGCTACGGAAGAATCCACTCCCCCACTCATGGCTACGACAACCTTCTCCTTCCTCATTTCCTTAATCGATAGAGAATTATATTTATAGTCCTGAGAGGGGTCAACCTCCACAACTGACCTTGGAGAGGATAAAAACCCTGCATCGGTCAGACTCTGAGTCCCAACTTGAGGTTATTCCTTCTCGGGCAAACCTCAGTCTTGAAAAGGGGTCCTGGGGAAATCTTCTTTTCTTCCCCAGTCAAAGGTTGAGAAAAAGATTGAGAAGAGAGAAAACTCGTTATGAAAGACCGCTGCTTTCTTTAAAGGCATCGCATCCTTCCTCAACCTTTGGACCTTGAGGTTTTCATCTCGGTTTAAAGATTGCGTTCCCAGATGAATTAATCTCTTCCTAATTCTTGCTAAAAACAAGCGCCTTTACTGAACTCCAAATAGGTGTGTTCTCTTCATTTATCATCCCAAAATAACCTCAGCACCCATCATAAGAAATGATTGAGCAGGGAATTTATCCTTCATCATCGATTTGCATCAATGCAATCCTTATGTTAAACATTTTTTCTTAGGTTAAAGTTATTATTGAGGAGGATGAAAATTGGAATTTAAAGCAATTCCCGGAAAAACCGTCGAAGTCCCTGATATCCCCTTTAAAGAAAAAGTCATTCTTCCCGCAAAGAAGACTGCTCTGATTGTGGTTGACATGCAGAACGATTTCATAAAATCCGGCGGTTCTCTTGTCGTTCCTGCAGCCTCAGAAACAGTTCCCAGAATTCAAGGGCTCATTGAAAGAGCACGCCTCTCTGGGGGTTACATAGCTTTTACCCAAGACACGGGATTTGAAAATGACCCTGAATGGAAAATCTGGCCTGAGCATTGCAGGGTTAATACCTGGGGATGGGAAATTATTCCTGAGTTAAAACCACTGCCTGAAGACTTAATCTGCCAGAAGAATCGCTACGATGGCTTCTACGGAACATGGCTTGACCATTTTCTTTCTCATGTATGGAAAGTGGAGCATCTGGTCATCGTAGGAACTGTCTCCAACATCTGTGTCCTCCACACTGCTGCCTCGGCCGGGATACGCTGGTTCCACATCGTCATCCCTGCTGATTGCATTTCGGCCCTGAATGAATTCGACCAGGCGCTGACCCTCCGTCAGGTTTCATCCCTTTACAACGGAGAGGTGGTGAAGGAAGCCAAAGACATTCACTTCACTTCCTGAGGGAGACAGGATTCCTTCAATCTCACCGATCAATGACAAGATGAGGAGGAAAATCTCTTTTCTTTTTTTACCTTCACTCCTCACTTCTCTCCCTCAGTCAACTGGCGGTAACGAAAGCAAGTCACCAGGTGGTCATTCACGACTCCTACAGCTTGAAGGTAAGCATAGATTATGGTTGAGCCTACAAACGAAAATCCCCTCTTTTTCAAATCACTGCTTATCAGGTCTGAGAGTTCAGTCTTAGATGGAATTTCAGAAAGGGATTTCCTTGCCATCACCACAGGCTTATTATTCACAAAGCCCCATAGATAATGGTCAAAACTCCCGAATTCTCTCTGGATTTCCAAAAATCTTCGAGCATTGTGTATCGATGATTCAATTTTCTTTCTGTTTCTGATTATGCCTGGATCAAACAAAAGATCCTTTATCTTTTTTTTATCGTATTTTGCGACTTCCGCGGGGTCAAAGTTACTGTAGGCTCTACGGTAAGCCTCTCTCCTCTTCAGGATTGTTTTCCAGCTCAACCCTGCCTGAGCCCCTTCTAGCACAAGAAATTCAAATAATTTATGGTCATCGTGAAGAGGCACTCCCCATTCTTGGTCATGATAATTTAAAATAAGCTCATCTTCCTCTGCCCAGGTACATCTCATAGCGTTCTCCTTCTCCTTGGATATCTTTGAAAAATTATTTTTAGTATTCATCCCAGGATTTTATGCTCAAATCTTCAAGCCTCTTCTTTGAAATGGCATCAATGAATCTTTCAGCAAACTGAAGGTTGGTAATGAGGGGAATGCCGAAATCCACAGCCTTTCTCCTGACGATATAATCGTTGGTGAGTTCCTCTTCCTCAATACTCTTGGGAATGTTGATGATGAGGTCGAGCCTTCTTTCCTCTATATAGGTAAGAATGTTTGGCTCTTTCTTCTCCAGAGGCCAGTAAAGAAGGTGAGAGTCGATGCCATGGTATCTCATGAAGTCGGCTGTGCCTCGAGTAGCATAGAGTGTGAAGCCAAGGTCTTTGAGTCTCTTTGCCTGAGGAAGAAAGAGAGCCTTGCTCTCAAAAGGTCCTGTGGAAAGAAGGATGTTTTTTTCTGGAAATCTGTAACCCACAGAAAGAATGGCTTTCAAGAATGCCTCTTCAAAACTGTCTCCCAAGCAAGCGACTTCTCCTGTAGAGGTCATCTCCACACTCAGCACAGGATCTGCCCCTTCAATCCTGGTAAAAGAAAATTGAGGAGCCTTTACCCCCACATACTCGAGTTCGAAACATGATTTATCTATTCTGGGAACGTCGATATCCATCATGATTTTTGTGGCAAGGTCGATGAAATTGAGTTTAAATATTTTTGAAACAAAGGGAAATGACCTCGAGGCACGGAGGTTGCATTCGATTACTTTCACCTCATTATCTTTGGCAATAAACTGAATGTTGAAAGGACCATGGATAGAGAGCTCTCTTGCAATCTGTCTCGCTATTCTCTTCATCTTTCTTGTCGTCTCCAAGTAAGTCCTTTGGGGAGGAAGAACCATGGTTGCATCTCCTGAATGCACGCCTGCATTTTCAACGTGCTCACAGATTGCATAGACAAAAAGCTCACCTCGTTTAGCCACAGCGTCCATTTCTATTTCTTTCGCGTTTTCTATGAACTTACTGATGACAACCGGGTATTCAGGGCTTATGCGAGATGCTTTCTCCAAATAATTTATGAGTTCTGAATCATTTAGGGCCACAGACATGGCTGCACCGCTCAGAACATAGCTCGGCCTCACTAAAACCGGGTATCCAACTTTTGAGGCAAACTCAACTGCCGAATCGAGGTCAGTGAGTTCTTTCCATTCTGGTTGGTCAATTCCGAGTGAATCGAGCATAGTTGAAAACTTATGCCTGTCCTCAGCCCTGTCTATATCAAGTGCAGAGGTACCGAGAATCTTCATTTCATACCGATGACACTTCAGAGCCAGGTTGTTGGGAATCTGTCCTCCCATGGCAATGATAAGACCTAGGGGACGTTCTTTCTCATAGATATCGGCAACTCTCTCAAAACTCAATTCTTCAAAATAAAGCCTATCGCACAGATCGTAATCGGTGCTTACTGTCTCCGGGTTGTAATTGACCATTATCGTCCTGTAACCTAGTTTTTCGAGAGTAAGCGCAGAATTGACACAACACCAATCAAACTCAACTGAGGAACCGATGCGATAAGACCCTGATCCAAGGACCATGACTTTATTCTCTCCTGAAAAATCAACATCATCCTCAATCCCGTTGTATGTCAGGTAAAGATAATTCGTTCTGGCCGGATATTCAGCAGCCAGAGTATCAATCTGCTTTACCCAAGGTTCGATTCCATTTTTCTTCCTTAACTCCCTCACCTCAAGCTCTTCCTTTTCGAAAATTAGAGCAAGCTGTTTATCAGAAAAGCCATGCTGCTTGGCCCGAAGAAGCAAATCTCTGTCAAGGCTTTCGTATTTCCCTCTCCTCAGTTCTTCCTCAATCAAAACGATATTTTTTATCTTGTGCAGGAACCACTTATCGATTCGGGTGAATTCATGAATCTTCTCTACAGACATATGTCTGAGGGCTTCGGCAACCGCAAAGATTCTCTTATCAGTCGGATTGAGAAGCTCTCTTTCTAAATCTTCGAAAGAAATGTCATTACAGACTACTCCGTGCATCCCGACCTGAAGCATCCTTATTGCCTTCTGGAGGGCTTCCTCAAATTTCCTGCCTATAGCCATTACCTCTCCCACGCTCTTCATTTCTGTTCCAATCTTTCGGGATGCTCTCCTGAATTTCGTCAAATCCCAGCGAGGAATCTTCACTACCACATAATCAAGGGCTGGCTCGAAGCAGGATTTTGTTATTTTCGTTATGGAATTTGGCAACTCAAACAACCCATATCCCAGAGCAAGCTTGGCCGCAATGAAAGCCAAGGGATATCCTGTCGCCTTTGAAGCCAGGGCGCTGCTCCTGGAGAGTCTGGGGTTAACTTCGATTATCCGGTAATCATCGCTTCTCGAGTCAAGGGCAAATTGAATGTTACATTCGCCGACAATCCCCAGATGTCTGATGACTTTTAGGGAGATGTCTCTTAGTTTGTGGTATTCCTCGTTTGAGAGAGTCTGGGAGGGAGCAACGACAATGCTTTCTCCGGTGTGAATTCCCATGGGGTCAAGATTCTCCATGTTGCAGACCGTGATACAGTTATCATAGCTATCCCTCATCACTTCATATTCAATCTCCTTCCATCCTTCTAGATACTCTTCGATTAAGACCTGGTTCGCAAAGGCCAAGGCTCTTCTTACTCTTGAAGAGAGGCTCTCTCTATTTAGGATGATTCCCGAGGCAAGGCCACCTAGGGCATAGGCCACCCTCGCAATCACGGGATAGCCTATTCTTTGAGCAGCCTCGAGAGCCTCTTCCACTGAATTAACCGCCACACTCCTTGGAACCTTCAAACCTATCTCTTTCAATTTGGAGACGAACATCCCCCTATCTTCACAATTTTTGATGGCTTCGACTGGGGTTCCCAGCACTCTTACTCCATGCTTTTTGAGAACCCCTTTATTAGCAAGCTCGACCCCACAATTGAGGGCTGTCTGTCCTCCAAACCCCAAGAGAATACCCTCAGGTTTTTCCTTTTCTATTACCCTTTCCACAAAATAAGCATCGAGGGAAAGGAAATATACCTTATCTGCAAATGCCTCAGAAGTCTGGATGGTGGCAATATTCGGATTCAAAAGGATGACTCTTAGCCCTTCTTCTTTGAGAGCCTTGATTGCCTGGCTTCCTGAGTAATCAAATTCACCTGCTTGTCCTATCCTAAGGGCTCCACTTCCCAGAAGAATCACCTTTTTCATTTCCTAATCTCTCCCAGGAAGAGGTCAAACAAAAATTCAGTATCTCGAGGGCCAGGAGAATGTTCTGGATGGAATTGAACAGCCCAAAAGGGTTTCCTTATGTGCCTTATTCCTTCGTTCGTTCCATCATTGGCGTTCACAAACCACGGCTCCCAATCTGAGGGGAGGGTTCTTGCCTCGACAGCATATCCGTGATTCTGAGAGGTTATGAAACAGCGCTTTGTCCCAAGTTCAAGGCAGGGTTGGTTCTGGCTTCGATGTCCGTATTTAAGCTTGTAGGTTTTTGCGCCAGCGGCAAGAGCCATGAGCTGATTTCCAAGACAGATTCCGAAAGTTGGAATTCCTTCTTCAAAGCATTTCTTTAGCCTTTCGATTACCTCTGGACACATCTTGGGGTTTCCAGGGCCATTAGAAACAACAACGGCATCAAAGGATAAATCAAAAAAATCATAATCAAATGGAACTCGAATCACCGTACAGCCTCTCTTCAATAGCGAGCGAAGAATGTTAAATTTTAGGCCACAATCAATCACAATTATCTTAGTGTTTCGACCGGTATTATATATTATGGGTTCACCCGTAGAAACTAGCTCAACCATCTTTTCCACATTAGGGTCGAAAAAATCGACTTCCTCTTCAAAAATCACCTTCCCCAACATGGTTCCTTTTTCTCTTAGCTTCTTCGTCAGGGCTCGCGTATCCACTCCATACATCCCAGGAACATTCTGTTCCTTAAGCCAATCAGAAAGACTCTTTGCTGCATTCCAGTGGCTTGGCGAGAATGAATAATCTGAGACCACAAGCGCTGAGACATGAATCCTTGATGACTCGAAGTTTTTTAAAACTCCAAACTCCATTTCTTCCTTGGGAACTCCGTAGTTCCCTACCAGGGGATAAGTAAAGACGAGAATCTGACCTCTGTAGCTTGGGTCTGTGAGTGTCTCACAGTAACCGACCATTCCCGTATTGAACACCACTTCACCCGAGGTACTTCTTTTTGCGCCGAAAGAAAAACCCTGATAGCTTGAGCCATCTTCGAGAATTAATTCGATCCTCTTCATCATCCTACCTTACCAAGAATTCTCAAAATTTTTCAGATACATATAGCACACATATCCTCCGAAATCAAAATGAGTTTTTGCTTTTTTGATTCTCATTATTTCTTACCCATCTTGGGTTCAATCTTCAATTTTCGGGGGGATAAATTGAAGAATTCGCTTGAGCTAAGCTTCAGATGGAATCCCGAATATTAGAGGAAAAACCCCAATTGGCTCAAATTACAAATTGAAAGCAGCTCTTACTTCTGTTTTTGCCCATCTTTTTTTCTTTCTTTAATTGTGATAAAATTCAAATGAAAAATCCCAAGGAGTTAAAATGTCAGGACATTCAAAATGGCATTCAATCAAGCATAAAAAAGCGGCGATGGATGCTAAAAAAGGCAAGATATTCACCAAGATAATCCGTGAAATATCGGTTGCTGCTCGAATTGGAGGAGGAGATCCAGAAGCCAATCCGAGGCTCAGAAAGGCTATAGCCGATGCCAAAGCAGTGAACATGCCTTCAGATAACATCAAAAGGGCAATCATGAAGGGTACAGGACAACTTGAGGGGTCGACATATGAAGAAGTCGCCTACGAAGGTTATGGACCAGGAGGGGTTGCTATCTACGTAGAGGCCCTTTCTGATAATCGAAATAGAACAGTCTCAGAGCTGAGGCATATCTTCTCCAAGAATGGCGGACACCTCGGAGAAACGGGATGTGTCTCATGGATGTTCAAGAGGAAAGGTTACATAGTGGTAGAAAAATCTAAGGCACAGGAGGATGAACTTCTCAACATAGCCCTTGAAGCAGGAGCCGAAGACCTCCGCGAGGATGGCTCAAACTATGAAATCCTCACTCCTCTTGATAAATATGAATCTGTTTTGAGCGCCTTAAAACAACATAATGTCGAAATCGCCGCAAATAACATTGGGTTTATTCCTCAGAATTATGTAAAGCTTCAAGGAAAACAAGCACAGCAACTTCTGAGGCTGATGGAAGAACTGGAGGACCACGACGATGTTCAGAATGTGTGGGCTAACTTCGACATCGAGGAAGAAGAAATCACCACATACTCCACTTAAAAATGAGTTTGATGAGGGTTCTCGGAATCGACCCAAGCATTAATTCAACAGGTTACGGGATAATCGAATTCGATGAAAAAAATTATAAGGCAATTCATTATGGAGTCATAAAACCAGCTCCTCGACTTCTCTTCCATCAAAAAATAAACGAGATAAGGTCCCAGCTCGAAGAACTCATCCAATGCTTCAAACCAGATGAAGTGGCCATTGAAAACCCCTTCTATGCTCAGAACATAAAGACGGCCATCACCCTCGGTCAGGTAAGAGGAGCCACCCTCGTTGCGATTGCCTCCAGTAAATGTACCCTTTATGAGTATTCTCCTCTTGAAATAAAAAAAGCTGTAACAGGATATGGCCAGGCTGATAAAAACCAGGTGAGAACAATGATTAAAACTCTCCTGAGCATAAAAGATGAAAGGCTCTCTACAGATGCTTCGGACGCGCTCGCGGCTGCCTTCTGTCATCTCAATAATAGGGGTTATCGGAGTAAAATTGAGGAAAATCGATGATTGCTTATCTAAAAGGGATTTTAATTCAGAAATCACCTAACCAAATCGTGGTTGACACCGGAGGTGTGGGCTATTGCCTGGGGATTCCCCTTTCAACATATCTCAAGCTCGGCGAATGCGGGGAAGCCGTTGAAATTTTTGTTTATACCCACCTCACTGACAATGCGTTGAACCTTTATGGTTTTTCTAACGAAGATGAGAGAGAGATATTTTTAAAACTCATAGGAATTTCAGGAATAGGACCGAAGATAGCTCTCAATGTGCTTTCAGGAATAGAAGTGTCTGACCTCAAGGAATCCATAAAAAGAGGGGATGTGACCCGAATGACACTCATTCCTGGGATAGGAAAAAAAATAGCCTCACGCATTGTGCTCGAGCTTCAGGAAAAGCTCGAGGAAAAAGAAAAACTGCTAAAGGCAAAGACCACAAGAGAAAGAGATGACCTCATCTCGGCGCTTATGAATCTCGGCTTTAAACGAAAAGAAATTGTGCCCGTCGTTGAAGAAACATTGAGGGAGCTCAGCCAAGAGGCAGGATTTGAAGACCTCCTCAGGGAGAGCTTGAGGAGATTGGCTAAGGTTTAGATAAGCTGGATGAAAGTTGCCTCAAGAGTGAAAGTAAAAACTATGGCTTTTAAGCCAGAGGAAGAAAAGCTTCGAACCGCGTGCCATAAAGGCTCAAAATAATGACTTTCGAAGGCAGGAAACTGGGGAAATCGGAGCTGAAAGATAAGAGATGACAAAGATGAATTCACCCCGCGAAGCAGTCCTCACCCCTGTGAGAACAAAGGAAGACATCCTTTTTGAAGATAGCCTCAGGCCAAAGACATTCGATGAGTTTGTGGGGCAGAAGACGGTAAAGACAAATCTGAAAATCTTCATCCAGGCTGCAAAAAAAAGGGGAGAACAACTCGACCATGTTCTGCTCTACGGGCCACCAGGCTTGGGGAAAACAAGCCTTGCCTACCTCATCGCCAAGGAAATGGGAGTGGGGATTAAACCCACTTCAGGCCCTGTGATTGAAAGGACAGGAGACCTCTCTGCGATTCTCTCGAACCTGCAGCATAAAGAAATCCTGTTCATAGATGAAATTCATCGCCTGCCTCCATCGGTAGAAGAAATACTTTATTCGGCAATGGAAGATTTCAGCCTTGACATCATGATTGGACAGGGGCCGAGCGCACGGACTCATAAGTTACAACTAAAAAAATTCACTTTGATTGGAGCAACAACACGTGCAGGAAGGATTACCCCTCCCTTGCGGGGAAGGTTTGGAATCATCCATCGACTGGATTACTACAGTGAAGAAGAGCTAAAAAAAATCATCAAGAGGTCTTCTTCCATCCTCCACATTTCCATAGATGAGAAAGGAGCACAACAGATTGCAGAGCGTTCGCGAGGAACTCCAAGAGTAGCCAACAGGCTTTTGAGAAGGGTAAGAGACTATGCGGAAGTAAAAGGAGAGGGAAGAATAACCTTAAAGGAAGCAAAGGAAGCCCTGGACATGATGGAGGTAGACTCCGTGGGGCTCGATGATGTGGATAGAAAAATCCTCTTGACAATCATCGAAAATTTCAATGGAGGTCCTGTTGGCATCAACACCCTCTCGGCCTCAATAGACGAAGAAAAGGATACCATAGAGTCAATCTATGAGCCGTTTCTGATGAGGATTGGTTTCCTGGAAAGAACCCTTAGAGGGAGGAAAGTTACCCAAAAAGCGTACGAACATCTCGGGTTTAAGTCTTCACCCTCCCTGCAGAAGAAGCTCTTCTGAAGACATAAAGAATCCTTGCTTTTAGAGCTTCTCTCAAAATTTCTTCCTTCTGATATAATAAATGCAGCCCCTGAGGAGAAGATTAATGGGCAAAGAAAAGATGAGGGTCTCTGATTTTGACTATGAGCTTCCGCCTTCTCTTATCGCTCAGGAGCCCCTGGCTCGCAGAGATCAATCAAGATTGATGGTTGTGGAGCGAAAAACAGGTAAGTTTTTCCATACCCACTTCTCAGAATTTGTAGAATTTCTATCCCCAGGGGATGTTCTTGTTCTCAACAACGCCAAGGTCATTCCTGGAAAGATTTGGGGTGAGAAAGAAGGGAAGAAGATTGAATTTCTGCTCCTGAGAGAGATTGAAAAGGGAGTATGGGAAGCACTCTCCCGGCCAGCAAAGAGAATAAAGACGGGCGATACGATTTACTTTGATTCTAACTTAAAGGGAAAAATCATCAAAACGGGCGGAGAAGGGATAAGGGTCATCTCCTTTTCCTCCCCTGATTTGCTTCCTTTCCTCAAGGAAAAGGGCTTTGCTCCCCTCCCCCCATATATCAAGAGAGATAGAGAAAATCAAAAGATGAGAGAGGTAGACCTAAAGAGATATCAGACTGTATACGCACAGAAAGAAGGTGCCATTGCTGCCCCGACGGCTGGACTACATTTCACACCTGAGCTCTTGGAATCGATTGAAAAAAAAGGAGTTTTAATTACCTTAATTACCCTCGACATAGGCCTGGCCACTTTCCAACCCATAAGAAGTGAGTATGTCGAAAAACATAAGATTCTTCCTGAGACTTATATGATAGAGGAGAAAGCAGCCGAGCGCATAAATCGAGCAAAGAAAGAGGCGAAACCGATAGTCGCAGTAGGGACCACATGTGTACGAACCTTAGAAAGTGCTTTCGCGGAAAATAAGATTGTTCCAGGGAAAAAAACAACAGAGCTCTTCATCTATCCAGGATATGAGTTCAAAGTTATAGATAGGCTCCTCACAAATTTTCATCTTCCTCGATCTACCCTCCTGATGCTTGTGGCAGCCTTTGCCGGTCTTGAGCTCATCAAGGAAGCATACAGAGAAGCTATCGAGAGAAAATACAGGTTCTACAGCTACGGCGATTGCATGTTCATCATTTGACAAAAGGTAATCTATGGCTTATAAAAGGCAGTGAAAATTTAGCGAATGAAGTGAATGAGGATGAGTAACTCAGAAAAAAGAAAGAGAAGGATGCCTTCAGACTTGAACGAGATGGATGAAATAACAGAAGAAAAATTGGAGAACATTTTAAACCCAAGCACTCGCGCGAAATGCTTCAAGATTACGGTGAGCTTCGGTTATAAGAGTTCTCCTAACTATGAGACAGCTGTTAGCCTAGCGAAAAAAAACCCCACATATGAAGAAACAGGAAGTGGCGAATGGATTCGTCATTCTGCCACCTATACTCCTGAGGAGGTTGAGGACCTCTTCCAACTCTTCAACTTCGTTCACGATTGGGAAAGCACAGAAATTCTAGTTAATCACAAGAGAATTCCCTATGGACATCAACTCTGGCTACCTCTCATGTGGTTTTATCGGATAAAATAATTATCGCTTATCGAAGGGAGGGAAAATGCAAAAAAAATCGAAGGCTGAAGTTCGGTCTATTCTCATTATCTTCCTTTTTGGCTATTTCTTTCTTCCTCTTTTTTCCTTCCAAAAGGCTAATCCCGAGCTTTCTCAGCCTGTTTATGATTTTGTGATTGAGACCACCTGGTTAACGATGAAAGATGGCATCCGCCTCTCTGCCACCCTCTACAAGCCTGTGCCACGTATCCCTCAAGAAAAATTCCCTGTCATCCTTGAGTATCTTCCTTACCGGAAGGATGATGAAAGCTATTCAGGAACTTATGCAAAATACACCTACTTTGTCCGTCGGGGATTCATCATGGCTTCAGTAGACATTCGAGGCACGGGCTCTTCTGAAGGAACTTTCCCTCTCCGCGAATATTCAGAAGAAGAGCTTGAGGATGCTCTTGAGGTCATCGACCAACTCTCAAAACTCCCAGAATCTAACGGCAACGTAGGAATGTGGGGTATATCCTGGGGAGGATTCAACTCGATTCAAGTGGCAATGAGAAGGCCTCCTGCTCTCAAGGCAATCCTGGCGGCAATGGCCACTGACGACCTCTTCCACGACGACATTCACTACATCGATGGTGCTTTCCATGTGGATGAATGGGCATTCTGGTTTGACCATGCCAAGGCTCTACCTGCTACCCCTGACTACCTCCTTAATGATGAATATTTTGAGAATCGATTCAATTCCTACCCCGGTCTTCTTACCTATCTCAAGCAACAAAAAGACGGTGATTTCTGGAGAAAAAATTCGCTGCGCTGGCAGTATGATAGAATTCAGATTCCCTGTTATCTAATCGGAGGCTTGCTCGATGGTTATAGAGATAGCATTCCCCGGATGCTGGAGAAGATGAAAGTTCCTCTAAAAGCGGTGATGGGACCTTACAATCACTCTTGGCCCGATGATGGGGTGCCCGGTCCGAATTATGAATGGCGGCATGAAGCCGTGCGCTGGTGGGACCAGTGGTTGAAGGGAAAGGAGACAGGAATCCTCGATGAACCCCGCTTTATCCTTTTCATCCGTGAAGCCCATCCACCCGACCCCGAACTCGAAATTACACCTGGATACTGGATATCTGGAGAGTGGCCGATTCCGGAAACAACCTGGAAAAAGTTCTATCCATCCCAAAATTCTCAGCTCCTTGAAGGTCTAGGTAAAGAAGGGATTGAAAGCCTTCGCTACATCCCGACTTATGGCATAGCCACCGGACTATGGTGGGGGGAGGCTACAGACGACATGCGTCCTGACGATGCAGGAAGCCTTGTCTTTTCAAGCCAGATCCTCGAAGAAGAGTTCGTGATTGCCGGTTTTCCTCGAGTCTTCCTCCGTGTCTCGGCTGATGCTCCTCTTGCTCACTGGGTAGCCAGGCTCGAGGATGTCTGGCCAGATGGGAGGGTCTCCCTTGTCACCGGTGCCTTACTCAATTCCTCCCAACGCAACTCAAGGCTTGAACCAGAGCCCCTTAAACCCTTCCAAGAATATGACCTTGAGTTTGAGATGCATTTTACCACCTGGACCTTCAAGAAAGGGCACCGAATCCGTGTTTCTGTGAGCAACTCCCTCTTTCCCATGATCTGGCCAACTCCCCACCAAATGACGACAAAATTATACCTGGGAACAGAAAATACCCGTATTGAATTGCCTGTTATCCCTTCTCACGGTCATAAGAAACCTTCCCTACTCCCGCCTGAACCGAGAGAGGCACGCCCAGACTGTCGAGACCTAGGTGGCGGGGCTTGGCCAAAAGGATTCTATGAATGGAGAAGGGACCTCTGGAAGGGCGTTGTCAGCGTGGAATGGAGAGGATGGAGTAGTTACGAAATAGAAAACCGCCGCTACCATTCGACTGAAAAGAATTACTACCAGACAAACGAAAAGGACCCTGCTCGCTCACTCTTCCTTGGAGAGGCAAGCAACCGAATTGAGCTCCCAGGACGAACGATTTATCTTCTCACCAAGGCTGAAATTAGCTCTGATAGTAAATATTTCTATGTGACCTTCACAAGGGAGATTTATGAGAATGAAAAATTTCTGCGCCGCAAAGAATGGAAGGAGAAAATTGAGCGCTTTTTCAATTAAATTTGATGAAATCTTTTTTCTTCCTTGCCCGAGGAGAAAGTCGGTCTAAATTCCTTTAGAAATTTATATCCCTTTATTTTTTTGAGTAAACCCGGTAAGTCCAACCTAAAAAAATCAAGAGATACTTTAGATGAGGTCTTTTGAGAGAAAAATTGAGAATGAATGCTTCTTATTTTATTGACTTTCATCCAATTAGCCTTATCCATAATGAACTCAACTAGTCTGAGTCCATTTTTAGTCCTCTGAAAGTATCTTTTTTTGCCCACCATGAATCCGGAGGAATCTAAATTTTTAAAATTCTTTTCACCCTGAGTGAAGTAAATATTGCTTCATACCGACACTCAATTCCGGGATGATTATCATTTATCCTGCGGACTGAGGGAGTGATTGCAGGGCAGAGAAAGTGTTATCATTCCTTAAGATAATCCACACCCTTTAAGAAATCATTAATCCAGTTGAGGGAACTCTCATATTCATCGAGAGGAACAGTGATGATGATGAGAAGATAGATTTCAGAATACCAGGCTGAAATGAAGGCAATATCTCGATCAAGAGGGTCTTTACCTGAGTAAGCGTGGAATAAAAATTCTTTCCCTTCGAGATTCGTTGAAATTGCCTCAGAGAAAGGCCCTTTTTCTACCTTGTATAAATCTCTGTTGATTAAATCTATTTTTTCCATTTCATCAAAGGAATCCAAATTCCAGATTTGAAAATATCCTTTTTTACTTCTAATCTTGTATGAAGTCATTTTTCCTTCCCTGCGAAATAATTCTGTTTCTGGGGGGAGGGGAATTTGAAAGCGTCCTTTATCATCGATGTAGACTAATAGAGGAAATTCAGGTTTTGAAGGCTTTGAAAAATCGCTTGTTTCTTTAGGGGAACTCTGAGGTGGGAGAGAACCTTTGAGCCTGATTGACCTTATGATCTCATCCATTTGAGCCTTCATCCCTTCTAACCTATCTTCCCTCAGCGACATGAAAGCGAACTCATGAACAACAGGAAAATAACGCTTTTCTCGTGTATCATCTTTTTCTTTGACGGCAATGAAGACTGCTCTATAAAAGCCTTTCAAATTTTGGTCCTGAAAATTAAAATCATGGATTAAGGATTCGAATCCAGCTACCTGGGATTTAATTGTAGCCAAGGGTGAATAACCTTGGAATTTTGAATAGGTTTCATTCTTTCTCTTTTCAAGGGCTCTTTCAAGCTGGGATGAGGGACTTTCGAAGACTGCAAACAAAGAACTCATTTCCTCAAGTTTGGAGACTGACAGGGAACAGAGAAGCATTCCCTGTGGTGAATAATATCTATATTTTGCCCCCTCTGAAGCAGAAGAAAGGCTCCATCCTTGAGGAAGCTCAAAAATAAGCCCATACTCCTCGCAAATTAGAGGTTTTTCTGGCTCGGGTTTTATTCCTCTTGCTTCCTGAAGGCTCTTAGAGATCTGAACAGAATTCATGACCTCAGAGAATGAGTTTTGAACCCAGCTGAAATGAGAATTTGGGGTGTTGAAAAAGAAGGAATAGACCATGTCATCGACAATCATGACATACACTCGACCATAAAAGAGAACATTGCCTCCGACAAGGTAAGTAAAATCGTGAAGAATAGCCTCCGCACCTGCAACCATAATCCTCTGCGTTCCCTGGGGTTGATAATAGGGAAGACTGGGTTTTCCTTTTTCCAAGGCTTCCTCAAAAACCTGAGTCAAGCTCTTCTCTCCTCCTCGGGATTCTTTCATGATATATAATTCTGCATAGGGCTTGCCGCTCTGATAATAAGTATAATGAGCAATCAAAGTAGGGCCTGCCTGGATCGGGTCGATAAGCCAGCCAGGAGGAAGTTTGTAAATCAATTCCTCTCTCGAAATTTGCCCAGCTTCTTTTCCAAATCCCTTGTTGTCGTTCAGGATATGGCCCAGGAAACCTAAAGAAATCAATAAAAAAATATAGGCTCCTCTCCTTCTCATCTTGCCTCCTTATAAATTATTTTTAACTCATCAAGTTTACCCTCCGCTTGAAGAAAACGATTTTACTCTCCTAAGTTTCTGTTTTTATTTGGCTGAAGGATAGTTTGGAAAGAATAGAAAGTCAAGTCAACGAAACAAGATTGAAGACTTCCTCTAAATAGATTCAAAAAAGATAGGTATGCCTTCCTCCCCTGTGCTTCGAGATTCTTCTTTTAGCCTCCTCGGTCTTTAAGGGGGAAGTTTCAGAAAGAAGCTTCTCCCCAATTATCTCTATTCTCATCTGAAGCTTATTTTTTTGTTAATTTTCTCTATGCCCTCTAAGCCGGCTGCTTTTCCTATTATCTCCAATCTCTTTATCATCTCTGGCAAATAGGGAATCCCCTCTCGTAAAGAAACTTCTCTCTTTCTAATCTCCATTTCGCCAGGAAGAAGCATCCCGCTTCCCTGATTCTTTCTAATCTCTTCTATAGTCTCTGTGATGTGTTTAAGCACATCTTTCCTTTTTGAGTAGGTATCTATGCGCCAGGCTTCGAAGCTCTGTCTTATCCATCGCCTCTTGTCATGGACTGTAGGGTTCACATATCCTGAGAAACCTCCTCCTATCACGCTATCCAGTTCTATCAACATTGCCAATCCCGTGCCTTTGTACCCGGCATCGGCACCACCTTTCCCTATCCCCCCTAGAGGAATCATCGCTCCCTTCCTTAGAAAATCATCTGGGTCCTTAAATTTTCTGGGATCTACAGTTTCTTTTCTTCCTTTATCTAACACAGGGAAAGGTAAAGTCTTCCCTTCGACTAGGGCTTTAAGTATTCCGCTTACAGCATGGATTGTGGTGGCCATATCGATGGTAACTACTCCCTTTTGATGAGGAATCGACCAGCAAACGAGATTTGTTCCCAGCCTTGCCTTTTTCCCCCCATAAGGTATGACAACGGCTGGTGTGGTGCAGGTAACCCTGCCTGCAAGGTCTTTTTCTGCACAGATTTTCTCAGAATAAACTGCAGCGATTCCAAAATGATTGGCGTTAAAAACGTAGACTTTGCCCAGACCATATTCTCTCGCAAGATCCTTTACCATCTCTACTGCCTGAAAAGCCACAGGGTGACCTAAATCTCCGTGGGCGTCTATGTGACGGATCGGGTATTTCTTGTTCCTTGTCCTATCCTCGGGCAAAGCTAGAGGGTCTGCTCCCCCTTCCCTAAGGGAGGGGAGGATTAAAAGGTCGAGGGTATTTATGCCGTGGGAAAATATTCCCCTCAAGTCTGCCTCCACCAGAACAGAAGCAGTCAGGCTCGCTTTCTTTTCTGGAACACCATGTCTCTTTAATATCTCAACCACATAGGCTATGATCCTTTCTGCTCGATATTTTTTCTTATTTTCAGCAGGCATTATAACCGTCTCCCTTTTCTCAATCGTTTTTCATTTCCAGAGCTTTTCTCAAATTTCTCCCTATTTTTTTGGACTTGCTTCATAATATCTTATTTAGATTAAAAAAATCATCTAAAAATAATTTCTCCTTCGAGAAACTAAATCTCATCGCTTCCCAACTCTAAAAACTTTCTCATCTTCCCTAGCTCTCTGAGAAATTTTTAGCTTGGAAAAGTATTCTTCATGCAAAAATTCTTCTTCTCCCTCAAAAAAAGAAAGGAAGCCATTATTTTTAAGGGGATTATATATTCAAGGTTTCCTTCAGCGCCCTAATACAGGCTCTGTTTTCTTCGGGAAGACCGATAGAGATGCGAAGATAACCCGGCATCTGCCAATCTTCGCCTTTGCGAACGAAGACATGTCTCCGAGCCAGCTTCTTCTGAAGAGCCTTGGAGTCGGTCGTAACCTTGACCATCAAGAAAGGAGCTATTCCCATGATGTATTCTAAACCCATGGAGCGAAATTGTTGAGAGTAGAATTCCCTTTCTTCTTTCATCAGCTTTTTATAATTTTGGATGTGATTCTCATCTTCAAGAGAGTTCACCGCTGCCGCATAGACCGCCTGATTTATGCCCATGTCTCTGAAGCCAAAGGCCTCAAGCGCCTTTATGATTGAGGGCTTAGAAATAACATAACCCAAACGCATCCCTGCGAGACCATAGGCTTTAGAAAAGGTACGACTGATGATTACATTATAGCCTTCTTTGACGAGAGTAATCCCATCTTTCGCATCCTCAAGAAAATGAGAATATGCCTCATCGATAAAGACTATTATTTCTGCAGGAAGCGAGGAACAGAACTTTTTTACATCCTCGAAAGAGAGAAAGGTTCCCGTAGGGTTATTCGGATTGGCAAGGTAAATCATTTTGGTCTTCGAGGTGATTGCCTTTCTCATGGAATCAAGGTCAGGAGTGAAGTCCTTGCGCAAAGGGACCCACTTCACCTTCGCTCCTATTTTCTCTGCCTCTCTCCCCAGAGTCTTATAAGTCTGTAAGGAGATTATGAGTTCCCCTCCCTCTCGAAGAAATGTCCAGGGAGCTATTTTTAAAAATTCTGTAGACCCGCAGCCAGCAAGAACAGTATCCTGTGGCACCTGATGAAAGGATGCCAGCTCTTTCAGGAGCTGATTTGGGGTTGAATAACGATGCGCGAAGGAGAGGGCTTTTTCCATGGCCGAGATTGCCAGGGGAGAAGGGCCGAGTGGGTTTTCGTTTGAATTCAAGCGGATGGCTCCTTGAGGATATCCCCAATCGATTTGCTTTTCCGAAGAAGCATTTTCTCTCTGATATCCTCTCAATCGATAACCTTGAAGAGGAAGAAAAGCCGTGGATGAAAGCACGACTTTCATAAAATTTCTTCTTGAAATCGAGGCTTTGTTCATCATTTATCACCCTCCTTTTTGGTTTAAACTTATGAGCCTCATCTTTGAACTCAAGCACATTACATACTTTTCAGTGCTTTTAATTTTCTCGCCTTAAGCTTTTTTAATTTATCTCAACCCTTTAATTCTTTATTAAAGATTGAATGTCTTATTAAGACTTCTTCTCATTTCAAAAAACGCTCAACATATCTTCAGTTTTAAATCCAAGGGGATTTTTTTTCTTAGAGGAAAGACTTGAACAATTTCTATATTTACCCACTTAAAGAAAAAGGAAATTAGTCTACCTTTCCTCATAACACACTCTGAAACCTACATAGTTTTGACATGGGGGAGTGAAACGTGCTTTAGGGTCGCCGGGGGAAATGGCGCACAGCCCCATTATTTTCTTCTCTCCCTTTTCAGTAGTGCACCACTCTGAGACATTTCCTCCGAAGTCATAGAACTCTCCTTCTGGTTCCATGCTCCCCACTTCCCTGAGCAGGCTTCCCTGTTTTTCAAGCTCAAAGATTTTTTCCTCGAGTAATCTTACTTCATCAGGAGTCGGGCTGTAGCCTGCCCAGTAGTCAAGGTTATTCTCCTTTTTCCCTTCGGCCAGTTCCAGAAGCTCTGCCATTTCTTTTTCTTTAAGCAATCTGAATTTTTTCCCAGTTTTTCTCTCTAACCACTGACAGTATTTCGTTGCCTCCTCGTAAGAAACATTGCTGGCAGGGAAGTTTGCCCTCGCTGGGTCAAAGGGATAGTCTTTTTTAAACTCCTTAAATTGAGCCCTCGTGACTTCGAATCTTCCCACCATCAGATTCTTGAACCTGACTACCTCAGGAATGAGAACCCCATTCTTTCTCTCACCAAGGAGTTCGCCCCATCTTGATGCCCTTGCTTTCTTTAGGGCCAGGGCAAGAGGGGAATCAGGATTGAAGGCCTCGTTTTCTTTCTTTTCGATTTTAAAAAGATACTTATCAAACCAGGCCATCTCCTCTTCTATCTTACGCTTCATGTGGCTTAGTTTTTCAAAAACATGAGGTTCTCCGGGGAAAAGGAGAAAACGCACGGGAACCTTTCCAATCTGTTGCAGGGCCCGAAAATGTTCCCAGCCCTGTTCAGTGGGAACATTCACGTCTTCGCTCCCAAAAAAGATTATAGTTGGAGTCGTGTTTTCCTTTAAGCGGAAAAGAGGAGAAATCTTGATGAAGTAGTCGAGGTTTTCCCAGGGGGGACCTCCAAAATACGCAACGCCCCAGGCATGCCCGAAAGAAACATTACCATAGTCTGAAATCCAGTTGACATCACCCGCTCCAGCACAGAGAGCTTTGAAAAAATTCGGTCTTTCCAGGCAACAGGCTATGGAAAGGATTGACCCGTTGCTCCAGCCCATTATTCCCACCCTCTCCGGATCGACCAACCCCCTTTGGATAAGATAATCTATTCCGCTGAGGATATCAGGAACCTCGTACTCATAGTAGCGCTTCTTGATTGATTCCACCCACTCCAGTCCATAGCCAGCACTCCCATGATAATTCACCATCAAGGAGAAAGCCCCTTTACTCGCAAGGAGGTTAGGATAGTTGATGTAATGTTCTTCAAACCTGTCCATGTCTGTTCCTGCCGGCCCTCCATGAATGATGGGAACAAGGGGATATTTCTTCCCTGCTTGATAATCATGAGGGTAATATAGGATGCCTTCCACCTCATCTCCTCTTGCCCCTTTCCAGCGTATTATCTCTGTCTTTGCAATATTCTTATGTTTCAAGAATCCATTGAGCTCTAAAAATTCACTTCCCTCTGAAATCCTGTTTCCTTGAAGCTCTCCCCAGGAGTACTTTTCCGGGGTTGAGGCCGTGGAGTATGCATAGATTACCCTCTGACCCTTTTCTTGAAGAGCGAGGATGTTAAAGTTATCCGCCTTTTCATTCTCGAGGAAGGAGCGCGACCATGTTTTGGGACCCGTCTTGCGGTAGATGGCCCATTTAACTTTCACTCCATTTGCCAGGGAGACAAGGATTCCCTCTTCGGTGATATGGCTGCCGAAGAAACTCAGGTACCTCTCCCAATCGAGATTAACATCTACCCAGTTTCTTTCCTCAAAGTCGTAATAAACAAGGGTCATGACAGAGACAAATGTATCTTCAGGGTCTGAAGAGAGGGCGCGGAAACAATAAAACCCCTTCCCGTCTCTTGTCCACTGGAAGCCGAAGGGGTAAATGCGGGGTTCAGGGAATATTTCCTCTCGCAATCCTGTGTCAAGATCATAAAGAAACTGCTTTGGCGGAACCTTCATATCAAATTCCCAGTCTACAGATTGACTTTCATTGGTAACCACAAACCTTCGGCAAGGGGAGACCGCAAATTCCGTGATGACATAATCGTTTGAAGTAAGACGGGTGATTTTTTTTGTCTCCAGCTCGAGCTTGAAAAGCCTCACTGGGCCGTAGTGCTCCTGGTCGGCTACGACCACAGTGTCATCCTTCTCCTTTTCTAGCTTTTTCTCTCTATGCGTCTTATCTTCTGGGGCAGTGAAAAAAATTGTCTTCTCATCTACCCAGTCCCAGGAATTTACTCCTTTCTCCATCTCTGTAAGCTTCAGCGGTTCCCCACCAGGGAGCTCGATGACATAGATCTGGTTCTTCTTTTCCCTGTCGGAGAGAAATGCAATCTTCTTTCCATCAGGTGAAAATTTTGGGGAGCTCTCAGATGACTTCCCCCGCGTAAGTTGGATTTCTCTTTTCTCTTCAAGCGAAGAGAGAAAAATGTGGGTCAGGTATTTGTTTTCCTCTTTATCCGGGCTTGCCTTCACCCACACTACCCACTTACCGCAGGGGGAGATGTGGAATGAACTTGCTCTTTCTAGCCTCAGGACATCATCCGGCACCCAATCCTTCTCCACCCCTGATTCTTTGGCAAAAAGAGGGTGGATAAGGAAAAAATTAAAAAGAATGAGTCCCAAATAAAGGAATTGACGGATTCTCATCATTCCCTCCTTTTTCCATAGAAGATAAATTTAGCTCATTTTATTAAAAAATTCATTCACTCAGAAACTTCCTAAACAAGGGCTCTACCTAATAAACTATTTCTCTCTCTTCTCTCTCAGACGTTTCGTGTTTTCGAGGTCAAGTCTAAACGTTTTAGGGTCGATGATAACCCCGTAATCTTCCCTTGCTCTCTCTATGCTTATTATTCCGTCGCGGACTTCCTGAGCAACCTTGAAAGGGTCGCGAAGAAAGGGGTCTTGATAACCGCCGCCCCCTCCTGCCTGCTGAAAGAGGATTGTTCCTTCCGGAACATCCTCAATAAGGTCTTTACTCGTTGTCTTGTAGACTCTCCCCTCAGGGTAGCGAAGTTCAATCCTGTTCAGGGTCCCGCTCTTTCCTCCAAAGAGTCCAAAGGCAGGCTCTACGTCTCCATCGCCAAAGGTTACTACCTTAGTCTTCAACCCGCCTATCTTGAAAGAAGTCTCTATTCCCAATCCCCCTCTCCATCTCCCTGCTCCTGAAGAATCCGTCCAGTATTCATGCTTGAGAAGCAGATGGGGTGTCTGCTGCTCGAACATCTCGTAATCCTGGTCAAGCACTCCCCCCGAGGCATCTATCATTCCGATGTGGTCATATCCATCCACCCCGAAAGTCGCACCTGAACCTCCCTTGAGTCCCATGAAACCTATATCCACGTAATTCAAGTTACGGCGCGGATCGAACCCACTCGTCAGATAGCAGAGGAGCTGGTTCCACCCTGCGGTCACCCTTTCAGGGATAGCCTGAGAGAGGGCACGAATTATGGCATCAGCGTTAGGAGGGCAGAGGTGGTTCCCGAAGGTGGTTGCAGCGGGAAAACGGGCATTGAGGATTGTCCCTTCGGGGATGATGATTTTTATCGGGCGTAGCATCCCTTCATTATGGGGAATATCGGGATTAACCATCTGCAGGAAAGTGAGCAGAGTAGCGCTTGCTGAAGAGGTGTAGGTTCCGTTTACAAAACCATCTGTCTGGGGGTCTGTCTCAGAATAATCGAAGATTATCTCCTCATCCTCAACCATAATCTTCACCCTTATCTTGTACTTTGAACCTGGCGTTCGACCATCATAGTAGACGGTTGACTCCCCATGATAGACTCCGTTGGGAATTTTCCTTATTTCGGCTCTCATCATCTTCTCGGTTGAATCAAATAGATATTCCTTGTGCGACTCAAAAGTATCGAGCCCGTATTTCTCGATAAGTTTAAGAATCCCCCGTTCACCCACGACACATGCCCCGATCTGAGCCTTCATATCTGCCTCGACCATATCGAACCTTATGTTGGAAAAGATCAGGTTCCAGACATCCTTCCTCACCTTCCCTCTTTCTATGACCTTTACCGGAGGGATGCGCAAAGTCTCCTGCCAGACTTCCGTGGCCCGAGGATTATAACCACCAGCGACTGCCCCACCCACATCGGCTTGATGCCCTTTCGATGCAGACCAGGCAACGAGTTTATCTCTGTAAAAAATTGGCTTATAGGCAGCAACGTCGTTATTCTGATTTCCCATGGAGAAGACATCGTTGTGAAAGATCACATCTCCGGGCGCAAGGTCATCTCCAAAATAATCGATGATATACTCACACACAGGACCTAGAGAGAAAGAAAGGATTGGAAGATTTTCTGTCTGTTCGAGCATCTTCCCTTTTCCATCATACAGCCCGGTGACAAAATCCTTTGCTTCACAAAGGATGGGGGACCTTGTCGTCTTCTCAAGAACGATACTCATCTCCTCGGTTATGGACTTGAACCTCCTCTGGAGCACTGAGACCAGAATCCTATCTATCTTCATTCTCCACCTCTTATTCTTGCGCTCACTTCCTTCTCTTTTGATTTGAGGTAGAGGGTAAAGCTTCCATACCGGTCACAGAGGACATCATATTCGGGTGCCACAAAGGTTGTCGTATGTATCTGTTCAATGAGGGCTGGTCCCTCTATTCTATTTCCGAAACGAAGCCTGTCTCCATCATAGACAGGAACCTCCTCGAATGCATTTCGAAGAGGAATAAAAACTCGTCTCTTTTTCTTGAAGGCATGAGTCGCATCTTCCCCTCTATATTCCTCCTCTTGAAATCTGGGCTTCGTGGTCTTCCCCACTGCAAGGAGCCTCAGATTAATCAATTCAATCGGAGTGCCTTCTTCCTCAAGCGAGTAACCATAAAGACGGTTATGTTCGGGATGAAACTTGGAAGATATAGATTTAAGGTCCACTCTTTCCACATCCTCTTTTCTCAGGGAAACATTTACTTCGTGATATTGCCTTATATATCTCATATCCAGAGAATAGAAATGCTGAATCGAGCTCCAGGGAACGTGCTCAGCTTCAAGCAAGCGAGTCGCCTCTTGCTCCATTTCGTGGAAAAGGCTTTTAAATCTTTCAGGGTTTATTTTCTCGAGGAGGACCGAATAGGTCCTGACGAAATTGTGTTTTAAGTCAGACATCAACATCCCCGCTGCGCAGAAGATGGACGATTCTTTGGGGACGATGATAAGGGGGATTTCAAGTTCAAGGGCAATCATCGAGGCATGCACAGGCCCCGCACCTCCTGCAGCAATCAGGGGGAATTCTCTCGGGTCATGCCCTCGCTTGACACTCACTTCCCTCACACTCGAAGCCATGTTGACATTTATTACCCTGTACATTCCTGCTGCGGCTTCGTAGACATCGAGTCCAAGAGGCTGGGCTATTTTTTCCTTCACTGCCTTGACTGCCTTCTCATAATTAAGGGGAATCCTTCCTCCGGCAAAAAAATCCTTATCAAGATAGCCCAAGAGCAAGTCAGCATCTGTGCAGGTTGGCTCCTCTCCTCCCCTATCGTAGCAAGCCGGACCTGGTTTTGAGCCTGCACTCTGAGGTCCCATACGCAGCAAACCCCCTTCATCTACCCAGCCGATGCTTCCCCCACCGGCGCCTATGGTCACAATCCCTAGCATGGGAAGTGCGATGCGCAGACGATCTATGCTTCCTTCAGTCGTCACTAGAGGCGTCCTGTCCTTGATTAGAGAGGCATCAAAGCTTGTCCCACCCATGTCGATAGTGATGCAGTCTCTCGAACCCTGGATAGAGGCATATTCAATTCCTGCTACTGGACCTGCAGCCGGGCCTGAAAGGAGGGTGACTGCTGCATTTTCCATGGCAATCTGGGGCGAGACTACGCCTCCGTTTGATTGCATGATGAGGAGCACTCCTTCAAACCCGATATTCTCCAGCTTTTCAACAAGGCTCATCAGATACTTCTTGAGGATTGGACCTACATAGGAATTGAGCACAGTGGTAGAGATTCTATCATAGAAGCGGATGCTGGGGAGGAATTCAGAAGAAACGGTAAGATAGGCGGAAGGGAGTTTTTCGCGAATTATCCTTGCTGCTTGGGATTCATGCTTTCCGTTGGCAAATGAATTCATGAAGCAGATGGCTATTGCCTCTACTTCCTCCTTCTCAAAAAGCCTTACTGCCCCAAGGACATCCTCCTTCTTAAGAGGCATGAGCTCCTCTCCTTTATAATCCAGCCTTTCCCTTATCCCTATTCTTAAATAGCGAGGAACAAGGGGCTCAACATTACGATAGCGATTGTTGTACTGTTCTTCTCTGATGCCCCTTCTCATCTCCAGAGCATCTCTTAAACCATAAGTGGTGAGAAGTCCTGTCTTTGCTCCTTTCCGGGTGAGGACGGCATTGGTGGTGACCGTTGTGCCGTGAACGATGAGTTTAACCATCTTGATGAATTCTGGCAAGTAAAGGCCTTTATTTGAAGCCATCTCCTCTAGTCCATTCATCAATCCCAGGGCGGGGTCATCGGGTGTGGAAAGGACCTTATAGATTTCCGAACTTCCATCTTCGGCAGCGAGGAGGAAATCAGTGAATGTTCCCCCCACGTCAATTCCTATCTTGTATTCCATCTCACAAAATCATAATTTTTCTTACAATTTATTAATAATTATTATTAATTAATATTTATTATTAATAAATTTTCATAAGAAGCATGGCTCCCTGAATTCCCCGAATACTTCCTTAAAAACCCTAGTTATCTCTCCCAATGTGGCATAGGCTCTCACTGCGCAAAGGATATGAGGCATGAGATTTTCATTTCTCAGGGCAGCCTCTCTCAATCTTTCCAGGCCTTCTCGAACCTTTCGCTCATCCCTTGAGAACTTTACCTCCTCCAGCTTCCTTCTCTGCTCCTCTGCCACTCGAGGGTTGAAGGGATGAAGCTCGACTTCTGCTCTTTCTTCTTCAATCACGTATTTGTTTACCCCAACTTTTACCAGCTCTCCAGATTGTATCTTTTTGTGCTGGAGATATGCCTGGTGGCTGACTTCCTTCTGAATCAAACCCGATTCAATCGCCTTCACCATCCCTCCCATCTCATCCACCTTTTCCATGCATTCGAGGATTTTCTTTTCCATCTCTCGAGTCAGCCATTCAATATAATAGGAACCACCGAGAGGGTCAACCGTGTCTCGGAGCCCTGTCTCATCTGCGAGAATCTGCATCGTCCTCAAGCTGAGGAGGGCTGCCTTTTTGGAAGGTATGGTGTAGGCCTCATCATAGGAACAGAGAGCCATGGTCTGTGTCCCTGATAGGGCTGAGATAAGAGCATAGTATGCCCCGCGAATGATATTATTTTCAGGTTGCTGGATGGTTAATCCTCCCCCTCCCCCTCCTGCGATCATCTTCATCGTCATCGAGCGAGGGTTTTTTGCCCCGAATTTCTGCTTCATAATCTTCGCCCAGAGCCTCCTTGCTGCCCTGAATTTTGCCACTTGTTCAAATAAGTTCCCGAAAATGTCGAAATTGAAAGTGATGCCATGAGCAAAGTCATCCACTTGGAGACCGCGTTCAAGGACCCTCTGGATGTAGGTGATTGCGATCTGGAAGGCATAGGCTATCTCCTGAACAGGGTTTGCTCCTGATTCACGGATGTGGTAGCCGCAGACACTGAGCGGATTGAACCTGGGCACTTCTTTTGTGCAGAACTCCACCATGTCGGCTATTAAGCGAAGGGAAGGCTCAACAGGGAAAATCCAGGTCCCTCTTCCGATATACTCCTTCAGGATGTCATTCTGAGTTGTCCCCCTCAATTCAGCCCAGGGAATCCCTCTCTTCTCAGCAACAACAAGATACATGGCAAAAATCACAGAAGCAACCGCGTTTATGGTCAAGGAGGTGCTTATCCTCTCCAAAGGAATCCCCTCAAATGCCTCCTCCATGTCTCTCAAGGTATCGATTGCCATCCCTACTCTTCCCACTTCTTCTTCGGCAAAAGGATCATCTGAATCAAGCCCCATCTGAGTGGGAAGGTCAAAAGCAACGTTGAGCGCTGTCTGACCCTGCTTGAGGAGCCATTTGAAGCGTTCGTTTGTTTCTCGGGGTGTTCCAAAACCCGAGTACTGACGCATCGTCCAGGGGCGTTTGCGATACATCAGAGGATGAATTCCTCTTGTGAAAGGATATTCTCCTGGTTTTCCTATCTCTTCTTCAAAATTTATATCCTTGACATCTTCGGGACCATAAACGGGCTTGACTTCAATCCCCGACTCAAGCACCACCTTCTTGATCTCTTCTTTTTCCTCATCCCTCATCTTCCACCCTCACTCTTTCTTCGATAAACTTTATTATTTCCTCAAGATGCGAACCAACAGGAAAAACCCCTGAAACACCGTAACTCAGAAGTACTTCTACATCTTTTGGAGGGATATTGCCGCCCACAAGCACCATCTTTTCAGAGATGTTGAGCTCTTTGAGCCTTTCCATAAGCTTCTTACAGAGAGGAAGATGGGCACCCGAGTAGATTGAAAGCCCTATGACATCCACATCTTCCTGTAAAGCGGCGCGGGCAATCTCTTCCACGCTCTTGTGGAGTCCCGTATAGATTACTTCCATTCCTGCATCCCTCAAGGCATAAGCCACAACCTTCGCTCCAGTGTCATGACCATCAAGCCCTGGTTTAGCTATGAGGACTCTTATCCTCTTCTTTCTCAAAACTTTCCTCAACCTAAAACATGCTCCTCGCCTGTTCTTAGGTTAATATTTTCCGTCGATTATTTCTGTTAAAACCCCATGAGTCGAGGCGGGATGGATAAATGCAAAATTTCTTTTATAGGCGGCAAAATACCTCGGCTTCTGGTCTATGAGTCTCACCTTATTCTTCTTCAGCACCTCGAGTGCTTCCTCGCAATTGTCGACATTGTAGCTAATGAGCATCACTCCCTCTCCTCGATTACGGATGAACTTAGCCACCTCGCCTGTGCCATCAAGGTCTTCCATCAGCTCTATGGCCGTCTGCCCCACAATGAATCCTGTCACCCTTATCTTTTCTGGTTCGTCTACATACCGGTAGGCAACTTCCCAGCCAAAGTTTTCTATATAATCCTTCTCTGCCTTCTTGATGTCATTGACCGCTATACAGATGTGGTCGACGTAGTTAACCTTTAATTTTTCAGGCATTTCTCCCCTCCTCTCCCTAAGTCAAGAATTTTCTTCCTCCTTAACATGGGTAAAATCAAAACTTCGAGAAATAAGTTGTGTTTCCTGTCTCAGGGGCTCCAGGAGGAAGCTTAAAGATGATCGCCCCTTCCACGGGACAGGCTTCGAAACATTCCCCGCATTGCTGGCAGAGGTCGAGCACAATGGCCGCCTTCCCTCTGTGAATCCCGATGACCTGAGGGGGGCAAGCTTTGGCACAAGCTCCACATCCCGTACACCTGAAAGCATCGATCCAGGGATAAAGATTGCTCTGGCTCGACCATGAGTGCGGATAGACGCTGATCTTTGTTCCGGGAAGATGAGGACGTGCACTCGGAATCTCATTCAAAATCATGATTCACCTCCCAATCAAAATCTCATCCCCAGACGATATCCGTCCTGGATGGCATCAAAACCCCGTCTCACCCAGAGACAATCACCAATCATGGCAGTATCTCCTTTGAAGGAGCCGTAGCCAAGTTCTCTATTAGGAACAAGCTTAGCTAAGATTACTGAATCTGCTGGAACCTTCTGGTTTTTGAATTCCTTTCTCTCCTTCGTCTTGCGGTCAACAACAATCCAGTCGGCGATGATGTGGTCATCTTTAATTTCTTTTATCACTCCGTTGGTAAGCTCCCTGACATTGGCCTGATTAAGCCTTAATCTATACCTCCAGATATAAGATGGATTCACATCCCATCCAAACCTTGGCGCTGAATCAATCATGGCAAGCGAAAAATCCTTAACTCCCTCTTTCTCCATTTTCCCGATGACGAAAAGAGCGAGTGAAATCGAGGCACCGGAGCCGCCAACTATCACCACATTCTTTCCGAGCTTCACTTTTCCCAAAAAGACATCAAACATTGTCACCACATGAGGCTTATCAACTCCGGGAATATCCGTTACTTCAGGCACCGCTCCCGTAGCAATCACCAAGGAATCTGGCTTTTCTCTTTCAAGAAGCTCCTTGGTCACAGGGGTATTAAGGATGATTTTTACCCCATTTTTCTCACACTGAGACTTCATGTGATTTACCCAGCGCATGAATTCTTCATCATCCCAGTATCTTCCAGAGTTCTCACCATATGGATTTCTTGAGGCATAAAACCACTGACCGCCTATGTGGTCAGTCTTTTCATAAATTGTGACTTCATGTCCCTTTTCAGAAGCTATCTTTGCTGCTTGCAGACCTGCAATCCCTGCACCGGCGACGATGATTTTCCTCTTTTTTTCTGCCTTCGAAAACCCATAATATCCCCATTCAGGCTCCCCTTCATGACCGCAGGAAGGGCGAGCCATGCAGGTGATGGGGGCATCGCGGAAAAGCCGCGCAAGGCAAACCTGACAGGCAAGGCAGGGTATGACATCCTCTTCATGACCCCATAAAATCTTGTTGGGAAGGGCTGGGTCTGCAATCTGGGGACGGCACATCTCCCAAATGTCAAGCTTCCCCTCAGCGATGGCCTTCTCAGGGATTTCGGGAGTGAAAAGCCTGTAAGCCATGCTCACTGGAATCTTGACTGCTTTTTTCGTCCTCTCGGCAACATAAAGCCATTTTCCCATGGGGATATCCCTAGAGATTACAGATCCCAGTGACTCCTGCCAGCCTACGGTTACGCTTATATAATCGCAGCCGGCTGCCTCTGCGATTCTGATTGACTCGAGGCTCTCCTCCTCTGTATTTCCTCCTACATCGTCGAGCATTTCCCAGCCACAAAGACGGATACCCAAGGCAACATCTGGCTCCACTTCTTTTCGGATTCCCTCAATGATTTTCCTCATGAAAGTTGAGCGACCATGGATGTCTCCTCCATACTCGTCGCTTCTCCAGTTAGTGTATTTAGAAATGAAATTTGAGATGAGGTATCCCACAATGCCTGAAATCTCGATTATATCAAATCCTGCCTCAACCGCCCTTCTTGCGCCAGCTATGTGCTCCTCGATACATTTCTCTATCTCAGGAATGCTCATCTTTCGTGGCGGTCTGAAACGCCGCAATCTCTGAGGAATAACAGAGGGCCCGACTGTATAGGATAAGTTTATTCCTCCCACCCGTCCACAGTGCATGAGCTGTAAACAGGCAAGTGCCCCTCCCTTGTGGATCAAATCGGCCATCTTCCTCAGGCCGGGAATGAACTTATCATCCCAGATACCCATCATCCCCACATAGCCCTGCCCCTCTCCCTGAGGGTCAGTGTAGGCGCCCTGAGTGGTCACAATCCCTGACCCACCCCTTGCATGAGCCTCGATGTAAGCAAGTTCCTTATCAGAGACGAAACCATCACTGTAATTGAAATTGGTTTCTGTCGAGGCATATTTGATTCTGTTTTTTGCCCATAATTTACCTATTCTTATGGGACTGAAGATATGGGGATACTTCTTTTCACCGGGTAACATTCTTCTCTCCTTCAATGATTATTTTCTCGAAATGGAAAATAGCATTCATCTCTATCTTATTGATCTTGATTCCCTTTCCATGGAAAAGATTATATAAAAAAAGATTCAATTTGCAAGGAAATCATTTGATTTAAACTTGAAAAAGAGACATTTTTTCATAATACTTCATTTACGCTTCAAGTTAAAAAGAATTTTGTGAAGCAGGGGCTCAGAAAATCATTTTAAAGGCTTAACCCCACGATTCCTATATTTTTTAACTCCTCGCGGCCAAGGTCCTTCTCCCTCTCCACTTTCTACCTTCACGACCTCTCCCTTTTAAGCTCTGTTAACATGGGGAAAGAGGATTAAGAAAGAAATGAGGTAAAAATGCCTGTAAAAAAAGCGGAGTGCATCCTTCGCGATAAGCCCGAGAGCTAATTTTCAGCCAGGGCTAAACCACCGCCACATCCAAGCCAGAAAAATTCCTCTCAAACCAAAATCTATGATTTAAACAAAATATGGACAGATTCCTCTCTTTTGTGTATAAAGAAAATCGGGAGTGCGGGTTCAGAGTGATGCAATCAGAATTAAAAAAAAATCTTAAAAAAGAAGCCGCAACAATAAGCTCTCCCCTTGGTAACTCACGCATAATTCTTAGCGTCGAACAGGCTCTCACCATGACCTATGCCACCTTGCGCTTTGTGCATCTCGGGTGGCGCGTGATTAAAGTAGAGCCTACTCCAAGTGAAGGCTTGAAATCCAAAGGTGACCCGAACCGCTATATAGGAAGACCAGTGGCTGGAGAAGACCGTCACAGTTATTTCATCGCGCCGAATGTAGGGAAAGAGGCGATTGCCATCGACCTTAAAAGTAAAGAAGGGCAAAACGTCCTCCAAGAGCTAATCCGAAGACTCAATGTCGATGTCTTCTGTACTAACACGCTGCCTGAACGCCATAAAAGGCTTGGAATAGATTACGAGACACTTTCCGGGGTGAAAGAAGACCTAATCTGGTGCAGCATTTCTGCTCTCGGATTAAAATATCCCGGGGTGCCGGGCTATGACCCTGTGCTCCAGGCACTCTGCGGCTTCATGGACATCACAGGGGAGAGTAATGGTCCTCCTCTTCAATGTGGTCCTCCACTCATCGACCTCAAGGCTGGAGATGAGGCATTTATCCAGATTATAATTGCGCTTGCCGAACGAGGGGTGACAGGAAAGGGAAAAAAGATTGACATCTCCATGGCCCATGCTGCCATCTCCTGGCTTCAGACCTTTCTTCCCATGCTTGACCTGGGGAGCCCACCCTCTGAGCTCAAGCGCTCAGGAAATGAACACCGCCAGTTCATACCCGTAAACGCCTACAGGACTCTCGACGGCTACATCTACATCGCCATTGGCAGTGACGCCCAGTGGGCACGTCTTGTGCAAAGCCCCATGTTTTCCTCTCTTAATGAGGAACGCCTTTCGACCAATGAAGGACGGAGGAAGGTAAAAAAAGAGTTACATCTTCTGCTTGAAAGAATCACAGAAAAGCACACTTCCTCAGAAGTCTCGGAGGTGCTTGAAGAAGCTCTAATCCCTCATTCTCCTATAACTCCTATCGAAAAAGTATGGGACCTTGAATTTATAAGAGACCGTATCCTCAAGACTTCAACTCCTGAGGGACAAACGGTGAGGCTTCCCCCTCCGCCAGTTCTAACCGAATATCTTGAAAAGTGTAAAGGAGAAATCACCTTCGCTCCTGCCTATGGGGAACACACAAATAGAATTCTTGAAGAGGCAGGCTTTCCCCCTGAAAAGATTAATATGCTGAGGAAAAATAAAATCGTAGCATGATCCGCTTTAGATACCTCCGACCACAAACAATAGAAGAGGCATGGAAGTTGAAAAACGAGATAGCTGATTCCTCTTTTATTGCTGGAGGTACTGATATTCTGGTGAAAATAAAAAACAATGAAGTCAGGCCCTCAGCCTTGATTTCCTTGCGCCTGTTACAAGAGTTAAAAAAAATAGGCCTTCAAAACGGGGCAAGGATAGGTTCGCTGGTGACGATAACCTCTCTGCTTGCGAACGAGCCTCTCCATGAAAAATATCCTCTCCTCAAGGAAGCCGCAAAGAATATGGCCTGCGTTCAAATCAGGAATGTGGCCACAGTAGGGGGAAATCTCTGCAATGCCTCTCCAAGCGCTGATATTGCTCTTGCGCTCCTCACTCTTGAGGCAACTCTGAGACTCAGTAGCCCTCAAGGGGACCGTCTCGTTCCCGTGGATGAATTCTTCAAGGGAGAGGGGAAAATCTGTCTTTCTCAGAATGAGATACTCACAGAAATCATTCTTGGCCCTCCTCCTCTCAGGTTTAGGGTGGCCTTTCTCAAGAAAGGGAGGGTTAAAATGGACCTTGCTGTGGTGAGTCTTGCCTGTCTTTTCGAAATCGAGGGTAAAAAATGCCATAAGGCAAGAATCTCAGCCGGGTCCGCTGCGCCCCGTCCTTTGCGTCTGAGAATGGTTGAGGAACTCCTCGAAGGAGAGGTCATCACCAAAAGGCTAATTTCTGAGGCCCAAAAGATCGCTCAAAAAAATATCCAGCCGATTTCAGATATAAGAGGAAGCGAGGAGTACAGAAGGGAGCTCATCTCTGTCTTCCTCAAAAGAGCGCTTGAACAGCTGTTTGATTAGGTTTAAAAATGAAGAAGGAAATTTCATTTCTTCTTAACGGGGCCAGGGTGAAGGTTACCGTGGAAGAATATCACACGCTAATCGATGCGTTGCGGCATGGACTGGGACTTACAGGCACAAAAGAAGGATGCGGAGAAGGAGAATGCGGAGCATGCACGGTGATTGTGGATGGACTTGCCGTAAATTCCTGCCTCTTCCCTGCCCTCGAGGTGGAAGGGAAGAATGTCCTCACCATTGAGGGACTGAGAGAAAAATATAACAGGCTTTCCCCCATTCAGGAAGCATTCGTGGAAAGTGGAGCTATCCAGTGTGGATTCTGCACTCCAGGCATGGTAATGGCAACGAAAGCACTCCTTGACCAAAATCCAGACCCCAGCGAGGATGAAATTCGCGACGCCCTGCTTGGTAATCTCTGTCGCTGCACAGGATATGAGCAGATAATCGAAGCAGTTAAGATGGCTTCTATTAAAATGAGGAAAAAGAATGAATGAATTCAAGTATATAGGAAAAGAAATCCCCAGACCTGATGCTCCAGATAAGGCTATGGGAAAGGCCATTTACATCCATGACCTCATTAGACCCGGGATGCTGTATGGAAAGATAAAGTTCAGTGAACATGCCCATGCAAAAATCTTAAACATAGACACCTCAAAGGCAGAAAGGCTGCCGGGAGTGAGGGCAATAATCACTGCAGCTAACACTCCTTTGATACGCTTCGGTTTCCTTAACGACAACTTCGCCCTGAAAAAGGATAAAGTTCGCCAGTTCAGGGATGAGGTTGCAGCCGTAGCTGCCATAGATCCTGAAATAGCAGAAGAAGCAATCGAGCTCATCAAGGTTGAGTATGAGCCTCTGCCCGGTGTTTTTTCTATAGAGGAAGCGATGAAAGAAGATGCTCCTCTTGTCCATGAACAGGACCCAGAGGGAAGGCCGAGGAAAAATAATCTCCATCCCTTTAGTTATGGCCATAAATCAGGAGACATAGAAGGAGGAAAAAGAGCTTCAAAGCACATTGTAGAAGCCACCTACTCCACCCCCCTCATCCAGCAATGCTGCATGGGAACAGCAGGCTGTATAGCTGAGTTTGACATGAACAGCAACCTCACCATGTGGGCAAAGACCCAGATTCCCTACCTCGCCCAGCGAGACTTCAACAGAGCCCTCGAGCAGATGGGACTCAAAGGAAAGAACACAAGAATCATCATCCCCGCCCTTGGTGGAGGATTTGGCAGTGGTCTCGACACCCATGCCTATGAATACATCGCCATTCTCCTTGCCTACGAGACTGGCCATCCGGTAAAAATAGTTTATTCAAGAAAGGAAGAATTCTCCTATCTTTCCCCTCGCCAGTCATCCCTGACAAGGATTTCTCAAGGATGTGATGAAAACGGGAAGCTAACTTTCCGAGAGGTGGAAGTAATTCAGGATAACGGTGCCTATACCTCATGGGGAGCTACCTATCCGACGGTGATGATGCTTCCTGCAACCTCTCTCTATCGGGTGAAGAATGTCTCATTCGAGGCCCGTCTCTATTACACCAACAATACTTACTGCCAGGCGATGCGTGGATATGGAAACCCCGAACATACCTGGGCCCTCGAAAATAACCTTGATGAGCTTGCCATCAAGGCAGGGATTGACCCTTATGAATTCAGGTTTCTCAACTCAAATCTTCCCCATGAGACGACTCCAATGGGACTGAGGATAAGCACGTGCGGGTTGAGAGAGTGCATGGCACGAGTGGCCGAGAAACTCGATTGGAAAAAAAGGAGGAAGAAGAAGAGAGGTGTGGGAATGGCCTCTCTGATTCATGTGGGAGGAGGGGGAAGGATCTACCGCTCGGATGCCACAGGTTTGATCCTGAAACTTGACGATTTCGGAAATGTGTATGTTCTCCATGGGGGAGTCGAAATGGGTCAGGGGCTTCATTCCGTGCTCAGCATCGCCATTGCGGAAGCTCTGGGTGTTCGGCCTGAGAAAGTTTTTATCACTCCCGTGGATACCGCCACCTGCCCTTGGGATGTGGGAACCCATGCAAGCCGGGGAGCCTTCATGGCTTGTAACGCTGCCATACCCGCAGCAAAAAAGCTGAGGGAGAGGCTCTTCGAATTTGCCGAAGAAATCTTCCCTCAAGAAGTAGAAAAAAATCTGGAAAAATATCTCAAGGAAAATCCGCACTACAAACCCCCTGATTTTGATTACAGGGGAAAAGCCAGCCGCCATAATTTCGACCTGAGTGAAGGATTTCTATATCTTAAGGGTTCACCTCCAGAGCCATGGCTTAGAGTCGAGCTCGGACGCCTGCTGAGAGCAATTCACTTCAGGAATGAGGGAAAAATGCTCACAGAAGAGTTCTTCTATGACCCTCCAAATGAGCTCCCAGATTTTAAAAGAGGATATGGAAACATTTCAGCCACCTACTCATTTGGAACCCAGGGAGCCGAAGTTGAAGTCGACACCGAGACAGGAGAGGTGAAAATTCTGCGGATGGTTGCTGTTCATGATGTGGGGAAAGTTCTCAATCCCCTTGCCCTTAAGGGACAAATCTATGGCGCCATTGCTCAGGGAGTAGGCTATGCTCTCTATGAGAAGCTTGAATCAAGGGAAGGGAAGATTCTCAACCCTGGTTTTAAAGATTATAAGATACCTCGTGTTACAGAAATGAATTTCCCCCTTGAAATTGAATTTGTGGAGACAGATGACAGGTTCGGACCCTTTGGCGCCAAGGGAGTAGCTGAGCCTGGACTCGTTCCTACTGCAGCCGCGATTTCGAATGCAATCCATGATGCCATAGAGGTAAGAATTCGCGACCTGCCTATTACGCCTGAGAAAGTGCTTCTAGCACTAGGAGAAAAGAAAAGGCGAAACTCTAAAATCTAAGTTATTTTGTTCTTCTCAATCCCCCTCTTCTTTTGAAAAGTTAACCCTTATGGGGAAGGTAAATGGCATCCAGGCAGGAAGGAGTAGAGTAAGTGCGAGGATATTAATTCAAGGAAGAGGAAGACCTTTCTCTCCAAGTTTTGATTAATCACAACTCTAAAAATATTTAAAAGTAAGAGAATTTATCTTCTTCTCTCCCACATCCATTCTTTTCTCCAGCTAATCTGGAGAAGAGCAATTCTTCTCGACCAGCAACTCATAAATCTCAGTTTCAATTAGAATCGACTTTGCCGGCACCTCCTTCAGATTTTTTTGGATGTTTACTAACCAAATAAATTATTTTACCTCAACTTTGAGCACCACTGCAGCTGCGGTATCTCCAGCTGCACAGCCATCAAAAAGCCCATATCCCCCTCCTCTAAGAACAAGCTCCTCAATCAACTCTATCATCAATCGAGCTCCTGTCGGTCCTTGAGGATGACCCCAAATGAGAGAACAACCATAGTTATTCATCTTCTCCCATTTAATTCCCATTTCTCTGGAAAAATAGATGTCGTTGACAGCAAATGGATTATGAGTCTTTATCGAAGTCACATCTTTGATTTCAATCCCGGCTTCTGAAAGCGCCTTTCTTGCCGCAGGAACAACAGCCTTGGCCATGTACCCTCTTCTTGTCCTTGCTTCAGCATAGGAAAGTATCTTTATCTCCACCCCGCGGTCACGTGTTAGCTCATTTGCTTTTTCCTTTGAAGTGACGAGGATGCTGGCATTACCGTCGGCAGGATAAGTCTGAGTGCCGTAGGTAACAGTCCCATTCTCAAGCACAGGTCTTAACCTCGAAAGTCCTTCAGCCGTGGTGGGAAAGACTCCCTCATCTCCGCTCACGGTGGCTATTACCTTTCTTCCTGAAGCATCTCTGACATCGATGGGAACCACCATGAAGCGATGAAGAAAGGCGCTTCTATCCTTCAGGGCGTCCTGATATTGGGAGTAGCGGAAAAGCGTGAGCTCATCCTGTTCCTCCTTGGTTATTCCTGCTTCCCTAGCAACATTTTCCGCAGTTTCAATCATGGCATTCTTGGCATAAGGGTCATAGCCAAAATTATCCCAAACCCAGTCCTCTTTCTCGCCTGTCCCTCCCACACCCATGGGATTAGGATAGTAGATATGAGGTCCGTTGCTCGTTCGGTCACAGGTGACGACAAGGATGGCGTTCCTCTGGCCTAGCTCTATCTGACTTGCTGCATAGGCTAAACATTTAGCTGAAGTGGCACAAGCCTGACTGATAGTTGGTCCCGTTACCCCTGGTGCTCCTATCATGCCCGCAAGCCATGGCGCCCCATAGAAGCTGTGTTTCTGGGGAATTGTTATCCCCAGAACAATCTCTTCCAGGTCGAAAGGAGAGATTCTTCTCGCTGGAAAAGCCCCCCTGCACACCTCTGCGGCAAATACCATGGAATGCAGGTTGGAAAAGCTCCCCTGCCAGCGACAGAAAGGAGTCGACCAGTAAGCATCGTAAGGAATGTAAGCTTTTTCGAAAGCCATGCTGACCTCCTTTGATTCACCCCTTAAGCATGAGAAAATTCAGCATTTCTTTTAGGCCCAAATTTGATGAAATTCTCCATCCCTATTCTCATGTCCTTGGTCTTGATGCATTCCCCGAGTATTCTTGCTTCGTTTTTCAATCCCTCTTCAAGGGTCATTGATGCTCCCTCGAGTATGGCTCTTTTTAGGATTTCATCAATTTTCCTCGACAGGTGGCCTATCTCCACTTCAGGCAGCGATTCGGGGATTTCGAGCGGCTCCTTTCGGATGGGAACAACGGTCACTCTCCCCGAAACTAAATCCCTGGCAAACTCAACTGCAGCTTCTTTGAGGTCACCTTCCACCTCCTTACTGATTAAGCCCATCTTCAAAGCCTCTTCAGATGAAACAGGGCTTCCGGTGCGCAGAAGAGTCCAGGCATTTAAAAGACCCACAATCCTTGGTAATCTCTGAGTACCCCCGAATCCAGGAATTATTCCCAGCTTTGGCTCAGGCTGGGCTGCGAGTAACTTCAATCCCTTGCGAGAAATTCTTGCCGTGCATGCCATAGCCAACTCATTTCCTCCTCCAAAGGCGAGGCCATTGAGGGCACAGATCACCGGCTTGCCCAGGTTTTCGATCAAGCTCAGAACCTCCTGTCCCTTGAGCGCAAAATGCTCGAGCTCCTCAGGAGTCCTGACTCTGGCAATATCATTTATGTCGGCGCCTGAAACGAAAGCTTTATTGCCAAATCCGGTGAGCACTGCAGCTTTTATCTTTCTATCATCCCTGATCTCAGAGAAAATTCTTTTAAGCTGACTCATGACTGCCACGTTCAGGGCATTGAGATACTTAGGCCTCCTGATGGTCACAACTGCAACCTCTTCCCAATCCTCCCTGTAAACCATCGGAATCTCCCAGGGCTCACCTGATTTAGCCTGCTTGATGAGAATCTCAGGAACAACAAAACCTGGCCATTCCCTGGCATAAGCCTCGACAAGCTCGAGAGACTTTTTTATTCCTTCCTCATTCATCATCTGGAAAGGAGGGTTTATGACCAAGGCATTTTCGACCCCCATCTCCAAATCTCCGAGTTCGATGATCCCTGAGCCGAGGATTTCACAGACCAGCCCGAAGTAAGCTCCCTTGATTCTCTCTGAGACAAACTCATAAGTTCTCTCGTCATAAGTCACTTCTTCCCCTCTTTTTGGAGTTTCCCACGGCTTTCCTGAAGCAATCTGTCTTTCTAGGATTTGGGGAGAATGGAACCAAGGCATTATCTTGGAATGCATCTGGGAAACGCCGTGTCTCGTTATGGGATTTCCCCCTGTAAGATTCATGGCAGTGAAAGGTCCTACTCCTAAACCCAGTGCTCTTTGAACCATCGCATCCATTTGCTTCACAGAAGCAAATCCCTTCTCCACCATCAAAGCAGATGCGAGGAAAATCCCCTCGAAGATAGGGTCAATCGCATAACCATAACGGCTCTTAACCTTGAGAGGTGCCTTCCCGATTTCCTCGTAAAAACGCAGAAGAAAATTTGTAATCTCTGGGAGGGTTTCCTGAGAGGGAACAATCTCCACGATGATGTTTCTCTCAGCGGGAAAGAAATAATGGATTACTAAACAGCGCTTCTTGTTCCTGGCTTTTGCAAAGATGACTTCTGGCTCAAGATGAGAGGAATTCGAAGCCAGAATTGCTTCATCAGGACAAATTTCTTCGAGCTTTGAAAATATCCCTCTCTTAACTTCTACATCCTCGGTTGCTGCCTCTATTACCAAGTCTGTTGACTCAAGCAGAGAATAATCTGTAGTCCATGAAATATTGGAAAGCATCGCTTGAGCCTCCCCTTCCTCAAAAGTTCCGCTTTTTACGCCTCTTGATATTTTTTCACTCACTCTCTCCTCACCTGATTTAAGAGCCTTTTCCGAGATATCGACCACAACCACCCCCACATTGAAAGGATGAAAGACCTTGCTAAAATAGAGGGCAATATCTGGCCCTATATTCCCTGAGCCAATGACCCCGACTTTGCGGATGGTTCTGCCAAATTTTTCCCATGCCATTTAATCCCTCCTCTTTAATTATTTCTGAGAAATTAAAGACTTTAAATCCAATCCCTCTGTCTTGTGAATGGATTTTCTCTATAGTATAGAAATCCCCTCTATGTCAAGCTCAGCATATTAAGAGGGGAAGTTTCAAAACTCAGGTGGCATTAGCCTTTTAGTAGAAATTTTATCTCTCCTCACGCATTTTATCGTGGCTTGACCTTATTTCCAACAATTTTAGAAAAAAGATTCCGATTGTATGGGGGGAAGAACATTTATTTCCTCGGCGAAGGCTTGAGCCTGATAAAGGAAAGGGGAAGACTGGAGATAAAAGTATATCTCTTTTCTTTAGACTCTCTTTTAAGTCTTTACAACCCTAGCAAAAAATCGGCGATAAAAAGGTCTAAGATTCGCCTCTTAATCACTGCTTTAGCCTTACTAAAGATCTTCTCCTTAATAAGCTAGAGACGTGCATCTTCTTGAGCAAAATCATTTTTAAAGAATCCAAAAGGACTGTTTGGGATTCAAGAAAATACTCTATATTCCTGGCCAACTCTCATCTTCCTTTATCCTGCGAAGAATAAAATTTTTCTTCTTAATTTTTGGCGATGCTTTCAAGGCTTTGAGCCTTTATCTTACTTTAAAATAAAAGTTTGGTAACCAGAATTTTTTAAAGTGAGAATCAGTTTTGGTCTGCGAGCATCTCTCAGCGCTTCCACTTTCTCTTCCCTTCCCTATAGCCTGCCTCAAGGGACCTAAGGTTCATTTCTTTGTGTTTTGCTGGACTCATCTCTTCAAGAACAGCTCTCAGCTTGTGATAAGCGAAGGGAAGAAGCCCTGTGCCCAGAGAATAACCGATAAGAACCATGTTTGAGAACATCGGCAGACCAATTCTTGAAGCCTTTTGACTTGCGTCGTAGGCAACGAAGGTTATGCGTTTTTTCTTGAGATTATTGAGCACCTTTTCGTTAAATCTACGGCGAAGTATGAGGTTTGTAAAACACACTCCTCCTTTTCTGAGGTAGCTCAAGTTCCTGTAGGTCTCACTCTCTTCAAAGGAAAACAAGAAATCAGCAGTCCCTTTGCGGATCAAAGGGCTCCAGAATTCACCGAGCTTCAAATGGGCGATGACCGAGCCCCCTCTCTGACTCATTCCATGGGTTTCTGAACCCATCACTCCCAGCCCCATTTTCCTTCCCAGCTCGGAGAATAACCTAGAAGAAAAGATTATTCCCTGTCCTCCAATCCCGGTAAAAATGATCTTCAATCTCATTAATTCCTAAGCTTCTATGATTGCTCCTTTAAGGCAGGAATTCACACAGACTCCACAATCCACACAGAGTCCACGGTCAATCTCCACTCGTTTTTCTTCATCATCCATCTTTAAAGCGGGACACTCGAAAAACTCAAGGCAATATCCACAGCCATTGCATTCCTCTGTTATCTTCACTCTAACCTTTTTTCCCTTCAAAGATTCAGGATAATTGATGAGGCAGGGGTGACGGGCAATGATGACCGCAATTCCCCCGTCCTCTCTTCTCGTGTATTTATCGGCTTCTTTCAAAACTTCAACCATGTTTCTAACATCATAGGGGTCTATAACTCTCAGCCAACCAACACCACATCCTTTGACCAGGTCTTCAAGAGGGACTCTTTTCCCCGCGCTTTGATCAGCCCTTACTCCGAGGCCTGGCGTTGGCTGCATTCCAGTCATGGCAGTAATTTCATTATCCAGGATAACCAGGATGAATCTTGAATCGTTGTAAACAGCATTCAAGAGTCCAGATGGTCCTGAATGATAGAAGGTGGAATCTCCGATTGTGGCGATTATTGGAATCCTCTTCCCATCCTGAGCGTAGGCATGATAAAATCCGCTGGCAAGGGTAATCCCTGCTCCCATATCGATTACAGTATCCACAGCCTTGAGGTTAAGTCCTAAGGTATAGCATCCTATGTCACTGGGGTAAATTCCCTTGGGGAAGGCCTTTCTAATGGCGAAAAATGCGGCTCTCTCTGGACAGCCAGCGCATAAAGTGGGACGACGTGATGGAAGAGAAAGACCTTCGATCAATTCCTCAAGTTCCTCATCTCTTGTTTTTTCTAAGTTCTTCAAGTTTTCACTTCTCAGGACACTGGCTAAAATTTCGTAGATTACCTCGGGGGTGAGCTCACCTTCTAGGGGAACATGGCCGCTCATCCTGCCTGAGACTCGCCTTCTATCTCCTATCTGGAGCTCGATTAATGGTCCGGGCTCCTCTATGATCAAGATTCTTCTGTGGCGACGGATGAATCGCTCAACCCTCTTTAAAGGAAGAGGAAAAGGAGTCCCAATCTTCAACAGACAAACATATTCTCCAAGATTCAACTCATCAATCAATTCTCTGATTATGGCAAAGCTCACACTGCTGCTTATTATTCCTAACACCGCCTTCTTTGAGGAATAAAGCTCGAAATTCCATCTGCTTTCCTCCTCAAATCTTTCCTCCACCCTCTTCAGAATCTCGTTCAGCCTTTTATGGAGGAGAAGCCTAGAGCGAGGAGTTGCTGCCCATCGCTCTGGGTTCTTCCTGAAATTTGCTCTTCTGGGAATGACTTTCGGAGTATCCAGTCGAACGAGCTGCTTGGCATGGGAAACTCGAATCGTCGGCCTGAGAAGAACTGGGATTTCAAATTCCTCCGAAAGCTCGAAGGCATCTTTGACCATATCCTTTGCTTCTTGGGGTGAAGAGGGATCAAGGGCAGGAATTTTGGCGAACATGGCAAAGAACCTTGAATCCTGTTCTGTCTGTGAGCTATGCGGCCCTGGGTCATCACAGCTTATGATGACCATTCCTCCCACAACCCCAGTGTAGGCAGAGCTAAGCAGGGAATCAGAGGCCACATTGAGTCCGACCTGCTTCATGGCCACAGCCGACCTCTTTCCCGTGAGGCTGGCGGCAAGTGCATTGTCAAAGGCAATTTTCTCATTCGCTGACCATTCTATATAAGTGTTGAGGTCGAGTTCCTTTTTGTATGAGACAACTCCAGGAACAATCTCAGAGCTCGGGGTGCCGGGATAGGAAGCCACAAAATGACATCCCGCCTCTACAATTCCCCTCGCTATGGCAACATTCCCCAAAAGAACTCTCATCTCCTCTTTCTTCAATGAAGTCATTCCCCCCTTCCTCCTCCCCTCCCTCACCCCATCTCCCAGATTTCCCTAAAAGCCCGGATAAACCTCTGGTTCTCTTTTTCTGTTCCGATTGTGATGCGGATGAAGGTGGGTTTTTGGTACATGGTGAGGGGCCTGACGATGACCCCCTTTTTTTCCAACATCTCTGCCATCTGCTTGGCATCTCTTTTAACATCAATAGTCAAGAAATTCGTCTCTGAAGGAATGAAAAAAACAGACATCTCCTTAAATTTTTCGGTTAAGTATTTTTTGCCTGAAGCATTTATTTCGAGTGACTTTTTTTTGTGCTTTTCATCTTCAAGAGCAGCCAGAGCTGCTTCTTGAGCAAGCCTGTTGACTGAGAAGGGGGGCTTTACCTGCTGGAGGCATTTCACGAATTCTTCTTTTGCGATACAGTACCCTATCCTGAGCCCTGCGAGCCCGTATAATTTTGAAAAGGTACGAAGGACGATGACATTTCTCCCTTCCTTCACATATTCAACCGTTTGAGGAAAATTCTCCCCCTCTGCATATTCATAGTAAGCCTCATCGAAAACCACAACAACATCTTCATCGATTCGAGACATGAATCTTGAGACCTCATTTTTATCTACCATGGTGCCAATGGGATTCATGGGATTATCGAGGTAGATGATCTTGGTCTCCTCGGTAATGGCCTCCAGAATAGAGTCTAAATCATGCTTGAATCCTCTAAGCGGAACCTCAACCAATTTTGAAGCCATGATTTGAGAGACAACTCGTCCCATCATGAAAGAACATTCACTCGTAACTAGAGTATCCTCTGGATTCAAAAAAACAAGCCCAAGAAGATAAATCAATTCTGCTGAACCATTTCCTACGCAAATATTGGCAGGGGGTATCCTTAAATTTTCGGATAGCTTCTCCCTCAATTTAAAACATGTGTTTTCGGGATAATAGTTTCCTTCTTTAAGCGAATTCCTGAGCGCTCTCAAGGCAAGAGGCGATGGTCCCAGGGGATTCTCATTTGAAGCAAGCTTGGAGAACTTCCCTCTAAAAGAAATTTTCTTGCGCAGAAGCTCGAGTGGAAGCCCTGGCTCATATTGATTAATTGTGGTGATATTCTCTCTGAATAATTTCTTCATGGCCTGAACCTCTTATTTTTGGGTGGGATTCAAAAAAAAGAAGGATAAACCCCTTAAGGAACCAATCTTCATTCAGCATTGAAGGCACAGGGAATGAGAAAGAATTATGCCAGATTTACAAAAAAAAAGCGAGCACAAAAAAAATCCAATTTTCCTCTTTATTTAGGCTCTTCTTTTCTTTAATTTACTAAAAGCTCCAATTAATTCCTTGTCTTTTTCCTTTAAAACATCATTTAGAAGCCTTTACCTGAGAGATAAAATACTCCTTGGAGAAAAGAAGGCTATAGGAGCTCAATTTTTAAAGGTTAAAAAAATATTAAAAGAAGGATTTTCTCTCTCATTATCATAAATTACCTAAAACATCGTTTAATTTTAGCAGGAATCACCTCCCAGGATATCATCACCAGAGATTAAGAATCAAAACTGCCTGAAATTTTTCGAGACATAAAATCCTGTTCATCTCTGGATTATTGAAAAAAATTTTAATTTTCTACCTAATAACTAAGAAATATCATCAACATGACTTGGGATTAAGGGCCGGAAGAATAACTTCTTTAGCTCTTTAATTTTATGCCTCAAGAATAAGAGAAGGCATCTATTTCTTTTTCCCCATACATATTTTAATCAACTAATTTGGAGAAGAGTCATAAAAGTTTAATTTTTCTTATTTAAACTCGATTCTAAATGCCTTTTCATAAAGATTATACTTCGCAAATAAAAATATTTGAGTTATGCTTCAGAGTGTGGTAATCGGAATAAGGAAGAGAAATTCAAAGAGTGAGTTCAATCCGCCGCTGGCTGGTGATGGCCTGTCTCTCTCTTTCAGGGGGAATCATCTATCTCCTCCCTTTTCTGAGGGAAGTCTATTACCTTCCTTTGCAGAAGGCTTTGAACCTTAGCAACACTCAATTTGGAGTGATGATGGGTGTTTTTGGGACCACAGCTTTGGTTTCCTATTTCCCAGGAGGCTGGCTTGCCGACCGCATATCTTCCCGAAAGCTCATCACCCTCTCCATGCTTTTAACAGGTTTTTCTGGTCTCTATTTTGCCTCCTTTCCTCCCTATCTTATCTCGCTTGCCATCCATGCTTTATGGGGAATAACCTGTAGCTTAACTTTCTGGGGAGCCATGATCAAGGCTACCCGGAACTGGGCTCCCAGTGACGAACAGGGAAGAGCTTTCGGAATCTTGGAAGGGGGGAGAGGAATTGCTGAAGTAGCAAGCTCTACGGCTTTGCTGGCTATCTTCGCTCGCCTGGGAAGCGAGAGATTAGCCCTCTCATGGGTCACAATCATATTTTCCATCATAGATATCTTAATGGGGATAATGGCCTGGTTTACCCTGAAAGACTCTACCCGAGAAGAGACAAAGCTTAAAAAACAAAAGATTGGATTAAATCAGATCATCATGGTCTTGAAGATGCCCGTAGTGTGGTTGGTTTCAATGGTCATTCTTGGAGCTTATTGTGCTTACTGGGGAGCGTATTATTTTACGCCCTATGCTACAGATGTTTTTTTGATGAGTGTTGTCTTTGGGGGAGCCATAGGCGTAGGGAAAATGTGGCTTAAGCCGGTAGTGGCTGTGGCAGCTGGATTTCTTGCCGATAGAGTTGGGGTTTCTAAAACTACATCCTGGTCATTTTTGATTTTAATTTTGAGCTTCAGCATCTTCATATTCACTCCAGGAAATCCTCGGCTAGTGTTTATCTTAGTCGCTAACGCAGCCCTAGCCTCTTTTGCCATCTTCGCCTTGAGGGGTATTTATTACGCCTTGTTGGAAGAAGGTGGCATTCCCTTTATGGTCACGGGCACAGCCACAGGAATTATTTCTGTTATTGGTTATACTCCGGATGTCTTTATACCTCTTTTGGGAGGAGTCCTGCTCGATAAATTCCCTGGTAGTCTGGGATACAGGTATCTCTTCTCCTTCGTGGTCATGATGAACATCTCAGGTCTTGTCTCAGCCCTGACCATCATGCATAAAAAAATAAAAAATCTCTGAGTCGAGAGGGTCCTAGGCGTGAGTAGATTAAGGTCGTAATTGGTAACAGCCTTTAAGAAGATATCTTTTCGTTAAAAATCTGAAAGGAGAAATGGAATGCAAAATCTAAAGAAAAACAGAGCATCAAAAGAATTTCGTTTCCCTCGCCTTTCGGAAAAAGAATGCCGGAGAATTCACGAGGCTAGCCTGGAAATATTAGAACGAATCGGCGTTCGCCTCTTCTTGGAAGAAGCTTTAGAACTAATCAAGAAAGCAGGAGCTAAGGTTGAAGATGGCAATCTTGTGCATATTCCCCCAAAGCTAGTAGAAGATGCCTTAAAAACTGCCCCAAAGCGAGTTGACTTATATGACCGAGAGGGAAATCTCGCCATGCCCATAGAAGGACACAATTGTTTCTTTGGGCCAGGCTCAGATTGTCTCAACATTCTTGACCATCGCTCTTTCAAGCGACGCAAACCTCTGCTCCAAGATGTAAGAGAGGGAGCGATCCTTTGTGATGCTCTTCATAATATCGACTTCGTGATGTCTATGCTGCTTCCCTCTGATGTCGATGGGACTATAGCTGACCGCCATCAAATGGAGATTATGCTCACATATACGACAAAACCAATCATCTTTGTCGCCTATGAAATGGAAGGGTGTCGGGATGCTATCAAAATGGCTGAAGTGGTAAGGGAGGGTGAGGAAGGGTTAAGAGAAAAGCCCATGCTGGCTTGCTATATAAACGTTATATCAGGGCTGAGACATAACACAGAAGCTCTGGAGAAGCTTCTTTTTCTCGCTGAAAAAAATCTCCCTTCTCTTTACATTCCTGCTTCAACCGCTGGTCTCACCAGCCCCATCACTCCTGAAGGGTCTGTAGCCTTGGATTATGCAGGGGTTTTGGTAGGCTTAGTTCTTTCGCAACTGGTTAGAGAAGGAGCTCCTCTCATCGTCTCCGGGATGCCTCCAGGAGGAACATTCGATATGAGAACTTTGGTCACTTCTTATGCTGAGCCGGAAAGGACCATAAATCAGGCTCTGGCTCATTTTTATGGCCTCCCCATGTTCTCCATCGGAGGAGCCTCTGAATCCAAACTGAATGATGAGCAGGCAGCAGCCGAAGCAGCTTTGACTCTTGTGGTCGAAGCCCTTGCAGGAGGCAACATCATCCATGACCTTGGATACCTTGAGAGTGGATTGACATTTTCATTCACCCAGCTTGTCCTCTGCGATGAGATTGTAAGCTGGATCAAAGCCTACATGAGAAGATTTGAGGTAAACGAAGAAACATTTGCCCTTGAAGTAATAGCCCAAATAGGTCCGGACGGTGAATTCCTTAACACAGACCATACCTTCAGACACTACCGCGAGCGCTGGTATCCCACAACCTTTGAGCGGGCTAACTATGAGGCCTGGGTTAGCCGAGGAGGGAAACCCTTCAGTGAGCGAGCTAAAGAAAGGATAAATTATATCTTAAAGACACGCAGACCTGAACCGCTTCCCTTCAAGGTAAGAAAAAGAATCCGTGAGGTAGTTGAAGAGGCAGAAAAGAAAGCAAAAAAAATCTAAGCTTTTTAAAAATTTTTAAAATGATGGAAGCTAAGCTGAATGAAGGAATTTCCTAAAGGAAGAAATTCTCCCCAACAAACCTTAGAAGATAAAGATGAAAAAAACGCGAATAGAGGCAGATTACTTCCTCTAAACTCTCCGCGAGAAACCCTTTCTTAAGCTGAATTATTTCTTAAAAGAAAAAAGTCTTTGGGATTCAAGATACTCAGGGATTCTCCTTTTGACATCGAAGGTTTGCTGTGTTATATCTTTTTTGCCTTGAATCTAGGACTCTTCAGGAAAAACAAAAAAATCAATTGAGAAGAAAGCCTTTATTTTTGGATTTTTACAGGTTTTCAAAGGCTACCTATTCTGGAGGTTGGGGATGATAAAAAAAGTTAGTCACCTCGGGTTTGCAGTCAAAAATCTGGAAGAAGCGAGAGATTTCTACCGCAAGGTCTTCAAGCTTGAATCGAGCGCTCCGATTGTTGCCGCTTGTGGGTCGATAAATGTGAGCATGGTCAAAGTGGGTGAAGTTTCAATAGAACTTCTTGAGCCTTCCCAGGAAGAAGGAGTAATAGCAAAATTCCTTGAGAAAAGGGGGGAGGGCTTTCACCACATCTGCTTTGAAGTGGATGACATAAAGGAAGAAATCTCCTTTCTCACTGCTTCTGGAATAAAGGTTCTGGGTGAACCAAGCCCAGGAGCGGAGGGAATGAGTGTCTTTCTCCATCCGAGCGCCACACATGGAGTTCTGGTTGAGCTCGTCGAGAAGAAAGAAAGAGAGTAAATTTTCGAATAGAGAGGGGGAAATGGATTTTGAACTTAACGAAGAACAGAGGATGTTCAGGGATATGGCGAGAAAGTTTGCAGAAGAGGAGATAAAACCTCTGCTCAAAAAAAGCCTGCGCGAGGAAACATTCGACCCTTCGCTAATAAAAAAACTGGCAAATCAGGGATTGCTTGCTCCCCACCTTCCCCGAGAGTACGGCGGTCTGGGGCTGGATTATGTGACCTCAGCAATAATCTGGGAATCACTCTGTTCGGCAAGCCTCTCTCTCGTTCAGGCTGCGGTGAGCGGTCCCATCCAGCCTGCTACAAACCTCCTCGATGCAGGAACCGAGGAGCAAAAAGAGAAGTATCTACCCCGAGTATGCAGAGGGGAACTAATTATGGCAGGAGCTATCGTCGAACCAGGTGCAGGAAGTGATTCCTCTCTTATAGAGACCAGTGCTCTCCGCCGCGGAGACCGCTGGGTGATTAACGGCACAAAAATCTTTATCACCAACGGAGAGATAGCGGATGTTGTCCTTCTCATAGCCCAAACTGACCGAAGTAAAGGAATCAAGGGTCTGGCGACTTTCATCGTCGAAAGGGGGACTCCTGGCTTTTCCAGCTTTGCCCAGAAAGGAAAAATAAGCTGGCGCTGTGGAAGCGAGGGCACTCTTAGATTCACTGACATGGAAATACCACTCGAAAACCAGGTTGGGGATGTCGGAAATGCGTTAAGAGATGCTCTTAGAGGAATCGACACAGCAAGGCTGTTCATTGCTGCCGGTGCGGTTGGCATCGCTCAGAGTTGCCTCGATTCCTGCCTCAAATATGCAAGGGAAAGAGTCCAGTTTGGAAAACCGATTGGAGGCCATCAACTGATTCAGGGAATCATTGCCGAAATGGCAACAAGAATCGAAGCAGCCCGCTGGTTGACATACCGTGCCGCAGACTTAAAGACAAGAAACATACGCCATATCAAAGAAATGTCTTATGCCAAATATTTCGCTACCGAGACGGCTCTCTGGGTTAGCTCCCAGGCTGTCAAGATACATGGCTCTTTCGGGACGATAGATGACTATCCAGTTGGACATCACTACCAGGATGCAATAACAGCTACCATACTCGGAGGAACTGCCCAGATCCATCAGCTAACCATAGGACAACAACTCCTCGAGCTACAGGCTTTTAAATAAAACTTCTGACTTGAAGCGTGAAAGAAAAATTTGATGCCATAGTCGTTGGCGCCGGGCCTGCAGGATGTTCATGCGCCTATACCTTGGCTAAGGCAGGTCTTTCCACCCTTCTCATAGAGAGAGGAAAGTTTCCCGGGTCAAAAAACATGTGGGGAGGGGTATTGTATGGACCTATACTTTCATGGCTTTTTCCCCACTTTCCGAAAGAGGCACCCGTAGAAAGGCCGATTACGAGGAGGAAATTCTCCCTTCTTGCGGAAGAAGCAGAATTTACTTTTGAATTCAGCTCAAAAAAATTCAGCTCTCCCCCCTATCTCGGATATTCACTCCTCCGTGCCAAATTTGACCGCTGGCTTGCGCAAGAGGCAGAAAAGCAAGGAGCACTCCTCGTTGCCCCCCTTCAAGCCGATGACCTCATCTGGGAAGGCGAAAGGGTTGCGGGAATAAAGGCGGGAGGAGAGGGCTTCTTCTCGAATGTGGTCATTGCCTGTGATGGTGTAAATTCACTCCTCGCAGAAAAGGCGGGGCTAAGAGGAAGGCTCAGACCAAGATTCATAAAACAAGGGGTAAAAGAGTTAATTCACCTTTCCAAAGAAAAAATCGAAGAGAGGTTTAATCTTTCAGAAGAGGAGGGCCTAGCCTGGGAATTTGTAGGCACATTTACCAGGGGAGTTAAAGGGGGTGCATTCCTCTACACAAACAAGGAAACCTGTTCGGTGGGGGTGGTTGTGGGACTTAAAAGCCTTCTCGAAAATAAGGTCACAGCAAATGAGCTCCTTGAAAACTTCAAGAAACATGGCTCAATTTCGAAATATATCGGAGATGGTAAGCTCATAGAATATTCTGCTCATCTTTTACCTGTACCTCAAAAGCCTTTCTCCCAGTCTTTTTCCCGGGATGGATTTCTTGTGGCTGGCGATGCTGCTTCTTTCACTTTTGCCACAGGATTTGCTCTCGAGGGAGCAAACTTCGCCCTCCTCTCCGGAATCGCCGCAGCGGAGGCAACTATCAGGGCAAAAAAAGAAGGAGACTTCTCCCAAAAAACCCTTTCCCTTTATGAAAGGCTCTTAAAAGAAAATCCTCTTTTCAAGGATTTTAAAACCTTTAAAAGGGCGCCCCATTTTCTTGAAAACCAAAGACTCTACAGCCTTTATCCTCCTCTTCTCTGTGAAATAGCAGAGCGAGTCCTTTTGAATGAAGGGAAGCCAAGAAAAAAAGTTTCCCATCTCTTTAGAGAATCCATCAAGGGTAAGGCAAGCTTGCTTGAGGTGCTCTACGATTTATGGCAGATGAGGAGAGCACTTTGAATTCTAAAAAAATCGAAGATAAACTTGCCGCAAATAAATTCGATGTCGATAGGGATTTTCACATAAGCCTAAAGGAAGAAATCTGTAGAGTCTGTGAAACTCGGCCCTGTCTTTATGCCTGCCCCGCTGAGTGTTTCAAATGGAAAGATGACCATCTTACCTTTTCTTATGAAGGATGCCTTGAATGTGGTTCATGTCGTATAGCCTGTGAAAGCGATGCGGTGCTCTGGACTCTGCCGCGAGCCGGCTTCGGAATTTGCTATCAATATGGATAATTTTCTCAATTTGGCTTAAAATTAATTATATAAGTAACTCAATAATGCGCCAAATTTTCTTCAAGAGTTAAGCGTGATTTAACTGAACAAAGGCTATGAAGCAGGCTGAAATCATTCTTAACGACTCCCATGCTTTCTTCGGGGGCAAATGAAGCAAGAGATGGGGATATCTCAGGCAAAATGAGCCCAAGATGGAGGGAAAGGAAGCTTTATTTATCTCCTCTATATTCGAAAATCCTAAAGTCATCCAATATAGTAATTCAAAATCACATGTTAGTCATCATGTCAGACACTAACCCTTCTCATGTTTTTTGCGTAAAAGGAGAAAATGCAAAAGTTTTTGCTTAGATGAAGATACTTGTGTGTATAAAAAAGATTCCTGACCCTGAGATACCTCCCTCAAAATTTTGCGTGGATGAAGCAAAGAAGGAAGTCATCCCTCCCGAAGGGATACCCCCAGTGATGAACCCTTACGATTGCTGTGCTCTTGAAATTGCCCTGAGGGTTAAGGAAAAAGTAGACTCAAAGGTCATTGCCATCTCTCTGGATGAGGAAGGCTCAACAGAAATAATAAGGCAGGCCCTGGCCATGGGAGCAGATGAAGGCATCCTCTTAGTCGATAAAAAATTCAGGGGATTGGATAGCCATCTGACGGCTTTCATCCTGAGCCAGACGATTAAAAAGATCGGGGATTTCGACCTAATTCTCTGCGGAAAACAGGCAGCCGACTGGGAGGAAGGCTTGGTGGGTGCACTTTTAGCTGAAAACCTTTCGCTCCCTTTAATAAATAGTGTTAGCGAGGTTAGTTATCAAGACGGAGAATTTATCGTCAAGCGTGTACTTCTAGATGGCTATCAGCTAATCTCCGTGAAACCCCCTCTACTCCTTACCGTGAGCAGCGAAGGGATAAAAGCACGTCTACCGACAGGCTGGGGAATCATAGAGGCCACAAGAAAGGAAATCCCTCGCTGGGGAGCAGCTGAGATCGAAGCTGAGCCCTTGCCCGAATACCTGAATCATCCAAGAAGAAGACTCCTGAGGCTTCTTCTTCCCGAAAAAAAGAGAAGGTGTGAGATTCTTGAGGGAAATACTCCAGAGGAAGTCTCCCTCAAGCTTAGCGAAAGACTCCGGAAACAGGGCTTAATTTGAGTCAAGGGAAAAAATGGAAGGGATTTTAGTCTGCGGAGAATCAAGCAAGGATAGGGTAACCCTGGCGACAAAGGAGGTTCTTCGTGCTTCGAGGAGTCTCTGCGATGCGCTCGGCGAGAGACTGGCCCTTATTTTCCTCGGGAATGAAGGAAAGGAGCAAGCTTCATCCTCAATTTCTCTGGGTGCCGAGCTTGTTTACATTCCCCAGAATTTAAGATTTTCTGATTTTGACCCTGAGAACCAGACCGAGGCTATCGTCGAACTTACCAAAAAAATAAACCCCCGTTCCATCATCTTTTCCCATAACGAGCTGGGATGTGATTTAGCGCCCAGAGTCGCAGCAAGATTAGGTTCTGTGGCCTGTCTTGATTGCATCGAAATCTCTTTAGAAAAAAACTCAAGAAACCTCCAAGTAACAAAACCTGTCTTTGGGGGAAGAGCACTTGCAGTCTGGGAGTGTCAAGGAGATAAACCCCAGGTAATTACCCTGAGAAAAAGAGCATACCAGCCTCAAGAAGAAGACCCCACAAGAAAGGGAGAAATCATTTTTTTCGAATTAGAAAGAAGGAAATCTTTAAACAGGATCAAGCTCATTGAAATGGTAGAGCAGGAAAGCAGGGGAATATCCCTCGAGGAAGCAAAGATCGTGGTCGCAGGGGGAGGGGGAATAGGCTCACGAGAGGGTTTTCTTCTTCTTGAGGAGCTTGCCTTTCTCCTCGGTGCAGCTTTAGGAATCACCAGAGTCCCTTCTGAAGAGGGTTGGATGCCCTCCACACTTGAAATAGGTCAGACAGGGCATGTTATTGCTCCTGACCTCTACCTCGCCATTGGAATTTCTGGAGCACCTCAGCATCTTGCAGGGTGCTCTAACTCGAAATTGATTGTAGCCATCAACAAAGATAAAGAAGCAAATATCTTCAAGGAAGCAGACATTGGCATTGTTGCCGATTACAAAGAGGTCCTCCCTGCACTCATCGAAAGGCTTAAAGCGACACTCGAAAAGTAAGCTCCCCAACGGGATGAGGAGTGAAAGAGGAGCCCAGAATCAAAAAGAAACAAGCTTCTTAAAATAGATGAAGCGTTCCTTAATCTCCTGGGTGGTGAGGGTCTTAAATCTTTCTATCCCGAAATCCTCGATAACAAAGGAGGCCATCACACTTCCGTAGACTGCAGCACGACGGAAATCCCTTGTGGTAAGCGATTTTACCTTATCAAGATAACCCAGGAATCCTCCTGCAAAACTATCCCCTGCGCCAGTGGGGTCAACGACCTCATCACAGGGATGAGCGATGACGCCAAAGGTGAAATCTTTGCCCAAAAGAAGTGCACCATGTTCACCCTTCTTTATCACTATCAGGGAAGGCCCTCGCTGCAGAAGTTTTTTCCCCGCCTTGACCAAGTTTGTTTCCTGAGAAAGCATCTTGATTTCTTCATCGTTGGCAAAGAAAACATCCACTTTTTCGAGAAGTTCAAGAAGCGAGCGAGGTTTTTCTCTAATCCAGAGGTTGATGGTATCCATGGCCACAAGATAAGGGGCCTCAAACTGATTGAGGATTCCATCCTGCTGGTCAGGGTCGATGTTCCCCAGAAAAACAATTCCCGCCTTACGGTACTCAGGGGGAAGGACTGGTTTGAAATCCTTGAAGACGTTAAGCTCTGTGCGGATTGTTGTCCTTTCATTGGGGTCGTTCCCGTAGCGAGCTTCCCAGAAGAATGTCTTTCCTTCTTTAATTTCGAGGCCTGTGGTATCAATTCCCCTTTCTTTGAAAAAATTTACTGTTTCCTCAGGAAAATCTGAACCAACAACCCCCACAATCCCTGGCGTGGTGAAGAAACTTGCTGCAAGTGAACAGTAGGTGCCTGAGCCTCCCACGATTCTTTCCCTTCGCGCAAACGGAGTCTCGATGGTATCAAAAGCGAAGGACCCTACGATGACAAGCTTCATTTGCACCCTTTTTAAGTAACATCAATGTATTTACTAATGATGAGGCTGAGCTTCTGCTTTACCTCTTGAGGTATGAGCTCAGAGGGAGTGATGATACAATTTTTAAGCGCAGAGGAGCACTCGCATTTTCTCCCGGTTTCTGAAGAAAGCACCTTTATGGCCTTCTTGATGATTGCCTTAGCATTGTGAATATTTTCCCTCATCACCTCAAGGATAATCTCTATCGAGACAGGTTCTTCACTCTCATGCCAGACATCATAATCTGTGACAAGGTTCAGGGCCGAATAGCAGATTTCTGCTTCCCGGGCAAGCTTTGCCTCAGTGGCTGAAGTCATTCCGATTACAGCGCAGCCCCACAGACGATAGATGTTTGATTCAGCTTTAGTCGAAAATGAAGGGCCTTCAATGCAAATGTACGTTCCTCCCTTGTGCACTCTCACCCCGAGCTTGTTTCCGGCCTCAAAAAGGATTCCTGAAAGTTCGGGGCACACGGGAGTGGCAAGGCCGATATGAGCTGCTATTCCCTCGCCGAAAAAGGAGTTTAATCTTTTTGTCCTGTCGAAGAACTGATCAGAAATGACTATGTCTCTGGGCTTTATTTCTTCTTTAAGTGAGCCCACTGAGTTTACAGAAATCAATCTTTCTGCTCCGAGCATTTTGAAGCCAAAAATATTTGCCCTGTAATTTATCTCAAAAGGAAGAAAACGATGCCCTCTCCCGTGACGATTGAGAAAGGCGATCTTCTTTCCTTCGAGAATCCCCAGAAGATATGCATCCGAGGGCTTTCCAAATGGAGTTTCAAGTGCAACCTCTTCTATCTCAGTCAAGCCTTCAATCTCGTAAAGACCAGTCCCTCCCAGCACTCCCACCTCAACCTTGGGTAAAGCTTGATTTTTTCCTGAAGCCATCTTGCCTCCTTCTTAGATTATTTTGATATATAATTTATGAGTTACCAAGTCAATCTATTTCTCTGGAGAATTAAATCCTGGTCTCAATCTTTTTCTTTAAGCCTCGCTTTTCTGAAATTTTAATTAAAGCTCAAGCAAAAGAAATTAAAAATTATATAAGTTCTGAATCGCCCTCTCCCCAACCCTTAAAACTCATGCCCGTAAGCCATGGATGAATAGATTCCCTGCATAATTTCTTTATTTCTTATCTGCATATGTTAAAAAACAGAAAAAGATTTCAAAAGGATGAAAATTTAAAAAAGAGAAACAGTTAATAAATTACAATTTCCTTCCAATCCTAGGTAAACTATCTCTCCTTTTTGAAGAATACAAAATTCTCGGATCTTACCACTTTTTTTAATGAATTAAGGGGGATCAAACCCATAGGCCTCAAGGAGAGCGGTGTTCTGCAAGACTTCTTCTCTTCTTCCCTCTGCCACTATTCTTCCCTTATCCATCAAGATTACCCTTGAGCAGAGTCTATCAATCATTTCAAGGTCATGGGAAGCGATTATTTTTGTCTTCTTTATTTTCTCCACAAGTGAAAGAAAAGACTTCTTTCCTGCAGGGTCGAGGGTAGCCGTCGGCTCATCGAGGACAAGTACCTCAGGCTCAAGTACAAGCACAGTTGCCAGACTTGCCTTCTTTCTTTCTCCTGAGCTTAGGCGATGGGGAGGGCGTTTTTCATAACCTTCGAGATTGAATTCTTTTAATATCTCTCTCACCTTCTTCTCCACTTCTCGAGCCTCATACCCCAGGTTAAGAAGACCGAAAGCTATGTCATCAAAGAGAGTGGGCATGAAGAGCTGGTCTCGCGGGTCTTCAAAGACTAGGCCAACCTTTGCCCTCAATCTCTTTATATTCTTCGCAGTGATTTCTTCACCCTGAATTTGCACGCTTCCTTTTTTCGCCTGCAGGACTCCATTTAAATGGAGAAGAAGAGTCGATTTTCCAGCGCCGTTTCCTCCGATTAAACCCAGAGATTCGCCTCTGTAAACAGAAAAGCTAACTCCCCTCAAAGCTTCATGACCATCAGGATAGGAAAAGCAGAGGTCAACAACCTCGATAATCTTCTCTCTTTTTTCTTCTCTCATGAAAAGATAGAATAAAAAATTAGCCCAAGGAAAAAGGATAGGAAGAGATAGTCACCTTTCTTGAGGCGAAGGTCCGAGATGGTTCTCACTCTTCCCTCAAAACCCCTGGAAAGCATGGCTGCAAAAAAGGTCTGGCTGCGCAAAAAAATTTGATCCAGAAAATGGATGATGAGCGAGGAAAGAACCTTTAATTTTATCTTCATTCGCATCCGCCAAGGAGTTCGGGAGATGAGCGCCCGTCTCTTCCTCTCCGTTTCCTCCCCAAAAACAAAAATGAAACGAAGACTGAGGAAAAGAAGTGAGGTCAGAAGATGAGGAACCCTCATCTTTTCCAGCGCCTTGATGAGCTCCGTAAGGTCTGTGGTCAGCGAGAAGATCCTTAAAGTAAAGAAAATAAGTAAGAATTTAATCCAGAGATTAAAAAGCAGGACGAGATGATTGCCTTCCGTAAGAAAGATGGTAAAGGAAAGGAAAAGAAGCAAAGGGAAAATTAAAAAAATCCCTCTTCCTATCTCTCTAATTGAAAAACGAGAAAAAAATGCCAGAAAAAAAATAAAAAGGGAAAGGATGATAAAGTTTTTGCCCTTTTCCCCTGGAGTAATAAGGACAACGACAATAAGCGTAAGGGTGGCGAAGAGCCTGGAGCGAGGGTCAAGCGAGGAGAGAAGAGCCTTTTTCTCCTTTCTTTTCTTCTTATAAAAAAAAGTCATGACTTTGCTCTGGCAAGATAGAGGGACGGTCTATCAATAATCTCAACTTCCCGAAAACCGACCTCCACAAGAAGCTTTCTCATTGTGTTTTCCCCAGGAAGAAAATCTCTTTTTACCGGACCCTTTACTCTCGCGTGAAAGCTATTGAGCTCCCTCCTGCTCATCGTATGGGCAATGTAGAGGAAGTGCCCTTTCTTAAGAAGGAAATGAAAGACTCTAAGGGCTTTCTTCTTGTGCGAAAGATGAGGAAAGAGTGAGAAACAGACTATGGCATCAAAGGTTTCTTTCTTAAAGGGAGCCCTCTCCACATCGGCAAGAACGAAGAAGAGGCTTTTTTCACCTCCCTTCCCTCTGGCAATTCTCAACATTTCAAGAGAAAAGTCAAGCTCGACCAGGACTCCCTGCTCCCCTATTTTTTTTCGAAGATAAGGAATGAGTCTTCCAGTGCCGCAACCTGCATCCAGGATTGTGTCTTGAGGTTTAAGCAAAAAATAAGATGTAAGGAGGGCAAGTTTCTCATCTTTTCCCTCATGCCTGTGCTCCTTTTCCCAGCTTCTGGCAAGAGAATCAAAAAATTCCCGTTTATTCATCTTTCTTAGCTGAGATGTGGGGATTCATTGCATTTGCGGAAAAAGTTTTAACTTGTTCTTAAGTCCCTTCACAAGAGGAGGGATGAGAACGAGTATGAGTAAAATCCCTGGCACACCATGTAAAAGGGAGGAAAACCCGAGGACTCCTTGTGGTAAAGAGAGCCATTTAGCGACAAGCATCACACTCAAGAGAAGAACAAATCTTTCTCCAAGAAGAGTAAGGAGAAGAGAAGGGAAAATCTTCATGCGCTTTTTCTGGTTGAGGAGGGCAGGTAACCCTCCAAGGACGGCCCCTTCTGCCATCATAATGAAAGCAATGGGAGGAAAGAAGGGGGGCATTCCTGTTAAAAAGGCAGATAGAAGCGGAGCAGTAACCCCCACACAAACTGCAACCGAAACCTCTACCACATAACCAGCCACCAAAATAGGGAAAAACATGGGAAGAAAGGCACTCCCCAGACCGAGAGCATGGAATAAAAGGGGAAAGACAATTGCCAAGGCAAGGAGCATGGATCCGAGGAGAATATCGAAACTCGAATATCTCATAGACGAACTCTTACTCCCAAGTTAAAACTTCGTCCGGGCATGGGATAGATGCCAGCCGCAACTCCCGGCATCTCGACATAAATTCTGTAATCTTCATCCAGAATATTCTGGATTTCCGTGAAGAAATAAAGATGGGAGAAAATCTCATACTCAATTCGAGAATTTAGCAGAAAGAAGGAAGGAAGCTCAAATTTCGAAAAATCTTCGGCATAGTAATCCCTTACATACTGACCCTGAAGCGAAGCGAAGAGACGCTCATTCTTGAAACGAAGGGAAAAGTCCCATTTCTGACCTGGTCTTCCTTTCGTCCTTGTGCCAGGGTCGAGGTAGGTAAAAAACGCCAGGAGTGAGAATCGAGGCGAAAGAAATGCCTCGAGATTCATCTCCATTCCCTTGAATGTGAATTTCCCCACATTGAAGAATTTAAACTTCGGAGGAGGAACAGGGTTCGAGGCCAATTCAATCAGGTTTCGTCCTTCAAGGCGATAGAATGTAGCCCCAAGGTTTACCCTTCTTCCCAGTTGTCTCTGGATCCCAGCCTCATAGCTCCAGACTCTCTCTGGATTTAATTCTGGATTTGAGGAAGGGAAGATGTAAAGCTCGTTGAGTTGAGGCGAGCGGAAGCCCTTGCTCAGCGAGGCTCTGAGATTCGTCTTATCGTCGATTCTCAACACTAAACCTGAATAAGGGCACCACTCCAGACCATACACAGAATCGTTGTTGACCCTGAATCCTGCACTCAGAATCAAGCGCTCTTTGAGCACATGTTCGTCCTGAAGAAAGAGAGCGGCTTCACTCTTCTTCCATTCCCCCCGGGGAAAGTTATAACTCTTTCCCCCAAGTTGGCGAAAGTCCCCACCCACGCTGAACTCGTTATTTGCCATCCAGCGGGAGGTATAGCGGAAGATTCCTCCCTGGACAAAGTCCCTTGAGTGCCAACCATCAGAAAATTCATGATGCCCAAAATCTCTGTAGAGTTTTAGGAATAGATCTCTCTTTTCGCTGCTTCGATTTAGGGTAAGGTCAAAGGCTCCTCTTTCATAATCGTTCCAGAAATCATTGAGGGGAAGGTTAATCGGCCCACTTTCATATTTTTTTCCATGGAAATACTTACCCTGAAAGCTCAATTCAAGATTTTCAGAAAGCTCATACAGAATTTTCCCTGTAAAGGCTCTTCCGTGATAATCAGAATTGGGGAGATGACCATCGCTTTTTCTTTCATCAAGGGTTAAATAGAAGCCAAATTTTTTTACCTTCCCTCCCTGACGCAGATTCAATTGACGGGTATCAAAACTTCCATAGGAAGCAAAAAATTCTGTTTCAAGTGACTTTTGAGGCTTATGGGTGATTATGTTCACCACTCCCCCCAGAGCTTCAGAGCCATAGAGTGTCGACGAAGGTCCCCTCACCACCTCAATCCTCTCCACGTTGTCGAGCGGAAAAGCATGTGTCACGGCACAAGCAAAGAGACCCATTTTTTCCGGCCTGCCATCGACAAGGATGTTAATTCTCCGTCCGTTCCCTCCTATTCCTCTTATTTCAAGGTCTGCTCGTCCAAAATCGCCCGTTTTCTGAACAAAAAGGCCAGGAAGGAAATTGAGGATATTCATGGCATTTGTGGCAGGAGTAGCTCTCAAGTCCTCATCCCTCACCACGCTGACCGAGGCGGAACAGTCTTTGACAAATTTGCGAGTTGCTGTCGCGGTGACGATGATTTCCTCATGAGGATGAAAGATATCTTTCTTTCTAACTTCCTCATCTTTCTTCTTCTCCTCCTTTAAGCTCTTTCCTTTGTCAACGCTTTCATTCTCCTCAGCAAAAAGGCTCGAAGACAAATAAAGACTTAGAATCGAAAGACAAAGAATAGCCGAAAGAATAATGAAGGGTTTTCTTGTCATGAGAACTTCCTCCTATGATATTTTATGCTCAACTTCATCTTCCTGATAAACTCATCGCTCCTTGGGATGGAAAACACGATTTCTTTTTTTCTTCGCTTTTTTCTTCTCCTCTTTCATCATCAAGAATATACTTAAACTTAAAGCGTGTTACTGTTTTAATAATAGTAACACAATAGATTAAAATGTCAAGCTTTTTTTCTCTACTTAGCATCTCTCTCTGCTTTTCAATCCCGTTGACGCCTTTTCTTAAATTGGGATTAAGAGCGAATGGGATTTTTGTTCCTCGAGAGTTCATCTCCGCTCTCTTTGATCGAGATGAGAGGATAAGGTGAGTCTTTCTTATTTAGCCTCAATCATTTCTTTCAGGGTTTTTAGCACAACGGAAAATCTTCTTCGAGGTGATGAAAATTAGAGCCGGAAGGCAGTCACTGAAAGATATCTACAATTGAGCTCAGAATCCAGAACCTTGACATCAATCCGAAGACAAAGAGTTTAATCTTTTATCTGCCTTTAGCAGTCCCCATCCTAAGAAGAAAAGTAAGGTGTCTTCTTCGATTCATCCTCTCCTTAATTGCTGAAAATCTTATTCTCCTTAGAGGGATTTAAAGATAAGATTGAGAAAAGCGTAAGATTAAGAGCCTCGACATAATCTAGAGAATTAAGGGGATTTTTTTCCTTTTAATTTAAGTCTCATAATCGAGAGAAGACATCCACTTCCTTTCCCTATTCTTCTGAAATATACTCAGCCATTAACTTGATGAATTTCAAAAATACCAAATATTCGGATAATGCTTAATTTGGGGAAAAAATTAGAGAATTAAATCTAATAAATACCAATCTAAAAAACTTTTACCCTCTTTTAAGTTATAAATGAGCCTCAGCGAAGTATCTTTTTCGAGCCATCACCCTCTGAAAATGAGCTAAAATCCTGCTCTTTCCCTCCTCCCAAAAGAAGGGAAAAAATTTAATTCCTGAGCCCACTCTTTATAGTCTCAGTC
>CAYSCS010000072.1:0-47462 GCA_964429695.1 uncultured Eubacteriales bacterium | reverse complement strand
TAGTAATTGTCCCCTGGCGGACAAGAGACCGAATGAACTCTGAACCGGGGATGATGTCCCCGTAAACTCGAGCTTGATGTGGATACATAGCAACACCTATTTTACCCTAATGTGTCACTAATGTATCTGACCCAGCACAGTTATGAAGGTTAAAGAACAATGTTTTTTAGTTAAGAAAAAATCTCGTCATTTCTTAACGTGAAAAGAATTCTATCCTATTTTACTCATGCATTGCAAATAAAAAATCTTGGAAGGATTAGATGAGAATTAATCTGATACAGAATCTGCGCCAAGATGTACGCTTAATCTTTAAAAAAAGGAAGGGGAAACGAGCTCTTAAAGGGTAACTTCGTTCCCTTCTTCTCCTCCACCTTCTTCAGCATGCAAGAAGGAGATTATATCTTCCCGGAATGCTTTCAAATTTTGTGTTGCTTCCTTGGTAAAATAGAAAACCCTTTTTTCTCAAGAAAAGCAAAGCTTGGTTAATCTCCAGTGGCTGATGCTTCGTTACCTAAGGGACTAACATTTAATGGGTGGTAACTTTACTATCTATATGGAGAAGATTATAATAGAATAAATTAAAGCTTTGGTTGTTTAAGGTGCGGAAGTGGCGGAAGTGGTAGACGCGTAAGCCTCAGGAGTTTATGGTCTTAATGACCGTGTGGGTTCGAGTCCCACCTTCCGCACCAATGAAGAATCTCATAGCTTAAGTACATAATTCTCAAAAAAAGAAGTACTCCTATTTAAAAAGAGCATGAGCTTTCGAAAGAACGTTCTTCTTATAAATCCCTGGATCTACGATTTCACGGCTTACGATTTCTGGCTCAAGCCTTTGGGCTTACTTTATATCGCTTCTCTTATAAAAAAATATACAAATCTTAACATGTTTTTCATAGATTGCTTGGAGGGACATCATCCCCTATTAGCTAAGAAATTGAAAATTAAGTCCGATGGGAGGAGCCCTTTTTTAAAGGAAGAAGTGGAAAAACCACAAGTTTTAAGAAATATTCCTAGAAAGTATTCACGCTATGGAATTCCGCTCTCTCTTTTTCAGAAAGAAATCGAATCTATTCCTGTGCCTGAGCTTGTTCTCCTTACTTGCTGCATGACATACTGGTATCCAGGTGTGCAGCTTGTAGTCGAGTTGATAAGGAAAAAATTTGGCAGCGTTCCTATCATCCTGGGAGGAGTTTATGCCACTTTGATGCCCGAACATGCTCGGAGCGCTACAGGTGTGGATGTGGTTAGTGAGGGACCTGGGGAAAGAAAAATCTTTTCTCTTTTGAGGAAAATTCTCGGTAAAAAGGTTTGTTCTGAAGAGATAATTGACTCACTGGAGAGGATGCCCTTTCCAGCTTTTGAACTTTTGGCGAGAAAAGATTCACTTCCGCTTCTCACTTCCAGAGGGTGTCCTCTTAAATGTACATTTTGTGGTGTCCCTCTTCTTCAAGAAAAGATAGAACACAGGAGCATAAGCTCTGTGATTCAGGAAATTGAAAATGACCTGAAATTATGGAAGACGAAGAACCTTGCTTTTTATGATGATGCTCTTCTTTTTAGAAAGGAGCATCATCTCCTTCCTCTTCTTCAAGAAATAATAAATAAGAACCTGCCTCTCGCCTTCCACACCCCAAACGGTTTACAGATAAATGAGGTCGACTTTGAAACTGCCCTCCTTTTTAAAAGGGCAAAGTTCGAATCTATTTTTCTCTCTCAAGAATCTTTTAATCCTATATTCCTCAATGAGGCCAGTCATAAAGTAAGGGAAGGTGATCTCGAGAAGGCCTTGGAAAATCTGGGGAGGGCTGGATACAACCGGAGAAACGTAAATGTTTATTTATTAGTCGGACTTCCTGGACAAGATTTCAAAGGAGTGAAGGAGGACATAATAAGGGTTCAGAAGCTGGGGGCGAGAGTGAGGCTTGCTTATTTTTCTCCTGTTCCTGGGACCGAAGCCTGGAAAAAGATGATTGAAAGGAAATATTTGAATCCTGATGACGACCCACTCCTCCATAACAAAGCGATTTTTCCTTACCTCCGCCCGGATTTTCCAGAAGAAGATTTTTTAAAATTGAAACAGCTAGTTCTTCAACCATAAAAATTGGCTCTTCTCTTAATTAGCTCCTAAAAACTCATAGCAGAGAAAGGAAAAGAAATACATATCTTCTTTATCAACCCCTCTAGAGATGAACCTAAAAATTTAATGAGGCAATTCAAGAGTCTCTCTTTCTGGTTTTTGTTGGCATATAAATTGCACCATCCCAGGGAGACGTCTTGAATTAAATTTTATGAGAGTCTAAACTTATAATTAGGCGCTATCGATGGAAAGAGGAATCCAAGATTTAAAGCTACTCATCCTATTTTTTTTTCTCATTTTCATCATTATCTCCAGTGAATTAAGATTGGGAGCAGTTGAACTTCCTGCCTTTTATAGGAAATGGCTTGAGGAAGAGGTTGTTTACATCATAACTCCTCTGGAAAGGGAAGTATTTCTTAAGCTTAAGACAGACCGGGAGAGGGACCTTTTCATCGAGGCTTTCTGGAAACAGAGAGACCCCACACCCGGGACAACGGAGAATGAGTTTAAAAAAGAACATTACAGAAGGCTGAACTATTCCACTCACTTCTTTGGTAGGAGAACTCCAAAACCGGGGTGGAAAACAGACCGGGGTAGAATGTACATTCTGCTTTGCGAACCCAACGATATCCAGAGGTTTGAGGGCAAATCTCAGACCTACCCTGTGGAGATCTGGTTTTATCAGGGAAAGACAGATTTGGGGTTTCCTCCTGGATTTAACCTCGTCTTTTTTCAAGAGCGCGGGAGTGGTGAATACAGGCTTTATAGCCCCTCGGCGGATGGTCCTCAAGCCCTAATGACTTCCTACTGGGGAGACAGGGTGGATTACTTGAAGGCATATCAGGAGCTAAAGGAAATAGAGCCAGTCCTGGCTGAAGTATCTTTAAGCTTAATTCCTGGGGAAGGATCCCCTATGCTGGGACGGCCCTCTCTCTCTTCAGATTTATTGATTCAGAAGCTCGAAACAATATCCTTGAGACAGGTGAAGGAAAGCTATGCTCAAAAATTCTTGGAATACAAGGACATTGTCGAAGTAGAATACAGCACAAACTATATTTCATGTGATTCCCTGGTAAGTGTGATTAGGAGTAAAGATGGATTGTATTTTGTCCATTACGCCATAGAGCCCGAGAGACTTTCTGTGGGACAATCTGGAGATAAATTTTCCACTCATTTAAAACTATACGGTTCTCTGGTGGATATTGAGGGTAGAACCGTCTACCAATTTGAAAAGGAAATTCCCCTTGAATTTACGCAAGAACAAATAAGGGAGATAAGCCATAGGCCTCTTAGCCTCCGTGACCTCTTTCCTCTTATTCCAGGGAGGTATAAGTTCTCTGTCTTGGTCAAAAATGAAGTTTCCAAAGAATTTACTTCTCTTGAAAGAGAAATCTCTACCCCTGAAGATGAGTTAGGCCTCCAGATGAGTCCTCTCCTTCTCGGTTATGGCTTGAAGAGCTCTGGCTGGGAAGATAGAAGATTGAGACCTTTTCAGATAGGAGACTCACAGATTTTCCTCCAAGCTAACCATATTTTCCTCAGGCAGGATGAGCTCATTGTGGGCTTTCAAGTCTGCGGATTATCAGAAGAGTTAAAAAAAGAAGGGGAGCTTCGCTACATTTTTTATAAAGAAAACGAGGAATATAAATCGTTCTCGAAGAAAATAAGTGATTATGAATCGCCTCTCGATTTCGTGGAAAAATTCTCTCTTGATGAATTTCTACCCGCTCACTACACAATAGTCGTTTCTCTTCTCTTCAAGGGTCAAAGGCTCGTTGAAGGAAGGAGTGAATTTGATGTTACCCATCTTGAGAAAATTTCTAGACCCTGGGTCTACTCAAAGGTTTTACCTAATCTAAAAGAACCTATCTATTCATTTATGTCATTTATGCTTGGGACTCAACTTTTCAATTGCGGTCAGATTGAAAAGGCAAGATGTTATCTGGAAGATGCAGCAAGTAAGAATCAGGGCTCTGTTGAATTTTCAATCCAGTTAGCCCGAGTTTACCTCCTCCTTAACGAGGAAAAAAAGGTGGTAGCCCTGTTGCTCCCTTTTGTGGAGAGTGATCCACAACCGAAATATGAAGCTCTCTTTCTTCTGGCTACTTCTTATAAAAAAACAGGAGCGTTGAAGAAAGCAATTGAAATCTTAGAAAAAGGAGTTCTCCATTATGGAATAAACAGCACACTTTTAAATGAAATTGGAGAATGTCAATTAGAGCTGGGGAATGTGGCGGAGGCACTCGAGGCTTTCGAGAAGTCTCTGGAGATAAATCCTGATCAACCAAAGATAAAAAGCCGGATTGAGGCTTTAAAGGAGAAAAAATGAGAAGGAAAAAGATTTCAAGAAGGGAGAAGAGTTTAAGGACAATCTCCTCATCCTTCATTTTTACCCTTTTTCTCTTCGTTATATCTTCCTTTTTTTTAATCATGCTTTCTTCTTCCTGCAGACTTTATAATCTGGAGAGGAAACTTGACCCTGTGAATGCCGAATTTCTTTCCAAAGTAAGATATATAATTACCAAAGAAGAGAGAAAGATTTTTCTTGAGCTCCCAGATTCCGAAAAAGAAAAATTTAAAGAAGAATTTTGGAAAAAAAGAGACCCGGACCCTGACACAGAAGAGAATGAATTCAAGATTGAATATTTCAACAGGATTGAAAGGGCAACCGAGCTCTTCATGGGGGAAGGAAAACCAGGATGGCTTACAGATAGAGGGAGGATTTATGTTCTCTTCGGTCCCCCTACAGACAGAATAACATATCCTATGGGCGAGGATTCTTACGGCCGATGCCGAGAAATTTGGTACTACGGGAATTTTCCAGTTGTATTCGTTGATGATACTTGTACGGGGTCCTATCGCCTGATTACCTATAACTTGACTGCTATTAGTTCTCTGAATCTGAATTACATGCATGAGCTGAACATAGCCCAGGCTAAGGCTCAGGAGACCATAGTGGGAGAGAGAAGGTTTTTCGACTTTGAATGGAACGTGAAGAAGACCCATGTGAGCGAAGAGAGGGTGGAGGGCTTGATTACCATCGAAATTGCCTATTCTGCGCTCTGGTTCAAGGCAGAAGATGATAAATTGAGGACGACATTGAAAGTTGAGCTTGAGCTTCTTGATTCTGAAAATACCATTGCCTGGGAATATGAAGGTTCTTATCCTCTAGAAACTGATGAAGAGGAACTAAAAAAATCCGCGAGGAAGAAACACCGGATAGAAATTCCTTTTGTTTTGGATAAGGAAATAGAAAGGCTCCACAAAGGAAAGAATCGGCTCCAGATAAAGATTACCAATGAGACAGGAGGAGAGGAACTTAAAAAAATAATGGATTTTAAGCTTTAATTTTTTCTCCTTGAGATTTGTGCTCCGATTGGAAAATGAGCTTCTTTTCTTCTATAATAATATCTCTAGGGACATTAAGGAGGCCGAGATGAGTAAATTCTTAAAGAATGAATGTTTGAAAATAATCTTTATAATTTTTGGTTTAGTTTTCTTCTGGCAATTTTCGTTTTCTCAAGAACATATGGGGAAAGGAAGAGTCAACGGGACAGTGGTGGATGAAGATGGAAAGCCATTGGAAGGAGTGCTGATTACCGTTCAGAGCTTGGAATTTGATACAAAGCTTGAGGGATATACTGACGAAAAAGGTCATTTTGCCGTGGCAGGAATGGGGACAGGTAACTGGAGAGTGACAGCCTCAAAAAAAGGATACACAAGCTCTTATGTAGACATGCAGATTCGTCAGCTGAGGAGAAATCCTCCGATTTCATTTATTCTGAAAAAGATGACCGGATTTGCTGCCTTAATGACCGATGAGGAATCTTTTGCAGAATTCGATAGAGCAAACGAACTCATCAATGAAGAAAAGTACGACGAAGCCTTGGAGATTTTCCAGAAATTTTTAGAGAAATATCCTGAAGTATACCAGGTTCATCTGAACATTGGGACCTGTTATTTGAAAAAAGGTGACCTCGATAAGGCGGAGGCTGAGTTTAAACTTGTCTTAGAAAAGACCATTGAAACTCATGCTGATTATAAAAAGGATCCCCAGGCGAGTCTTCGAGCACTCACAGGGCTCGGCGAGGTCTTCATTCAGAAGGAGGAATTCGAGGAGGCTCGAAAGTACTTTACCCAAGCCCTGGATATCTCGCCTGAGGATGAGGTGGCAGCTTACAACGTAGGAGAAGTTTTTTTCTCTCATCAACAGATTGATGAGGCCATCAAATATTTTGAGCTGGCAATCCAGATTAAGAAGGAGTGGTCTAAGCCTTACATGAAGCTTGGATACGTTTATCTCAATAAGGGAGATTTCGAAAAATCCCTTGAATATTTCCGTAAGTTCCTCGAGATGGACCCTGAAAGCCCAGAGGCACCTCAGGTTAAGAATATAATCACCACAATTGAAAAAATGAAACAATAAAGGCAAAAAAGAAGAGCATCAAAAGGTAAGGCGGAGAGTTAATCTTAGCTGCCGAATCCCCGAAAGGGAAGTTACACGATTGTAATACGGGTTTAATATTCTCAGGCCCTGTGATGAGTTTTCTTCTGCAGGGAACCAGTAGCCGCCATCGTTACGTTCAAGCGATTCATATTTTTTGCCCAAGACATTTATGATGTCGGCTGAGAGAGCCATCCTTCCTAAGCCTCTCAACTTCAATTCCTTCTGAATTCTGAGGTCAAGGTTATAAATAGCGTCTTTTCTTCGAGAGCCGGGTATTTCAAGCAAAACATTAAGATAATCTATGTGGACGTTATTTTCCTCTGCCCATGACTCAGGAGGCACGATGGTGATTGTTCTCAACCAGGGGATGCCGCTCATGTGGGTGTAGAAAAAGCTCAAGTTAAATCCCAGGGGAAAGCTGTAGTTTCCCATGATTTTCAATATAAATCTCCTCTCATGGTCAAGGCTTGAGTCGGGAGGGAGATTGATGAAGTAGTTGGGGTTATATGGCAAGACTAATGAGTTATTATTTCCTGTGCTTATATTTTTTAGGTCTGCATTTCCTTTTGCTCTATTTACCACGGCGGAGAATAAGAATTGCCAGTTATGGGACATCGGCTTGTGAATGGAAATTTCCAATGCTTCATAATCCCTTCTTAATTCGGGGATGTTTTTAATCCTCTCAAAGAGAGGAGGAGCATTTTTTGAGCGGAAATATAAAGTGAGGCAAGTTTCGGGGAATCCCATACCGGCAGGAACAATAGTTCGGAAGGGAATCCACCAACTTTTGGTTTCTTCGTTGAGTGAATACCAGTCCCTTTCTAACTCAGGAGAATAAAAAACATTCCCTAAAATGTTTCTTTGAGATTTACGAATGTAGCCAAGGTTAACCCAGATTTCTTTGAGGATTACCTGGCTTAAAGTGAGAGTGTACTCATTTATGTCGGGAGATTTTAAATCTGTTGCGACTCTTTTCGTCCAGTAATCGGGGTGATAGAGACGATAATCTTCGGGGTAAAGAGCGAAGGAGTCTGAAGCATCTATTTTTTCATCCATGTTTTCATCAAACCAGTAAAATCGGTGAGAACGTCCGTAAAAATACGGATCCAGGCTCTTTAAATATTCAAGCATCAGGTACTCATTGTATCTTGAAAAGGAGGCTTTTAAGATGGTTTTTCCCTTGCCGAAAAAATCGAGAACAAGACCGAAGCGCGGAGAAAGAGAATCCCAGCTCAGCACATTTCTCCATTCTTGAAATTCATTCCTAGAAAAAGGATTCGAGTTTGCTAGAGGCTTGATCAATTCTTCTCCAAGTTTTAGAGAAAGGGAATTTCCGCTTTCCCCTTTGATGTAAGCCGATAAATTTGCATTGCTTCGGTCGAATCTTAATCCAAGGTTGAGGGTGAATCTGTCTAAAAAAGTAATTGAGTCTCGAAGGTAAACAGCAAATCTTCTGAGTCTATATATTTGCGGAATTCCCACTTCTTCTTTGCTTACAAGAGTAAACTCTATCAATCCTTTTCCCACTGTGGCTTGGGTCAGGGGTGATTCCTCCAGACCGAAATAATAAGGACTTCCTCCGAGATAATAGACGATTAAGTTATTCTCTTTCCATGCAGAACACTCTTGGCTTGAATCTTCATATTCTGCTCCCGCGCAGAGCTCATGGTCTCCAAGAAGCGTATCTTGGAAGCGTGTTAGAGAGGCGGTTGTATCGAATCTTTTTTTTATTTCGATTTCGTTATAAAGAGCACTTCCCCAGACATGGCCTGTAGCTTCATCACGATAAAAGGGAAGGTTGGAGCTATTTTCGCTTAACATCAAGGGGAGCTTATGCTGGGTGTATCCTGCCCTTAGGTTAAGGGAAGTATTTTGGTCGAGCGTATAGTTTAGATAGCCATTTAAAAAATAGTTTTTAGAATTGTCTAAGATTTGAGTCGCCTCCTGTGTGATGTTCCAATCTAGAGGAAGTTTGTAGAAAGGTTGGTATTTATCATAGTAATTGAGAGAAACTGTAATCCTGAGTTCGGGGAGGAAGCGGCTGGTGAGCTTAAAAAAACCCATCTTTTCTGTGTTAGAAGAGTTATATTCTTGATGAAATTTGCCCTGGGGGTCTTCCCAGGGAATGAATGAGGTCCAAGAGCTTTGGGTGAGGTAGCGAATATTTCCGAAAAAACAAAGCAAATTAGCGTAAACAGGGGTTCCTGCAGACAAGGAAAGATCGAGGTGACTCAGGTCAAGGGGAGGGAAATTTGCGCCAAGTTGATGTACCTCTTCTCGCGTTCTCAACGGGCTTGTGAATTCTGAGCCTGTATAATGAAAAAGGAGCTCAGCAGAAGATTTTTCGTATCCTGATTTTGTGATGATGTTTACATAGCCGCCGTCTATCGGGCCGCTCTCTACAGGATGTGCGCCACTCTCTATTTCTATTTCATCTATGAGGTCAAAGTTTATGGAGGTAAGGAGGAGCATGCTTTCTGGATCATTCTGTGAGGAGCCATCAAGAGCATAGACGCTGCCTCTAAGGGGAGAGCCATGGATTATAGAATGAGTTCTTTTATGGAAATCGTCAGGGATAATTCCGGGGGAAATGAAGAGGACGTCATTTAAGTTACGAGCCACAGGGGCACTATTTAGAATGTTCATGTCCAGCGTTGAAGTGAAAGTAGCTTGTTTCACGTCACCTATGGGCGTTGAATATTTCAGGCTTTTTGTTTCCTCGCCAATTGATTTTTCCATGATTAGGGGAATGCTTACTGTCATCCCCGCTCTCAGGATAATGTCTTCGATGGTTACGGTCTTAAACTCTGGCATTTCTGCTCTGAGTTTATATCGCCCTGGGGGAAGTCCATGGAATTTAAAACTACCTGATTTTTGAGTTATATAGGTTTTCATCCCTAACAATGAGGGAGATTCAATGTCTACGAATGCTCCGATAAGAGGCACACCTTCCTCTGTGGTCAATCTGCCTTTGATTGTCCCTGTTATTCTTTGAGCAGATGAGGTAAGTGGATAAGAGAGGAGAAAGGGAAGAATTAGGAGCAGAAGCGAGATTCTTTTCCTCACATTTTCCTCCTTTTTATCTTCTCTTCAATGAATCAACTTTATAACTCTCACTAAGACGGAAGAGTTGCCTTTATTTATTTGCCTGAATTCAGATATTAGCTGATTTCCTTTGAGATGAGGCTTTTTTTCACAATAAGTTAAATATATTACCAATTCTATTCTTTTTTTACAATTGAATTACTGTGTCTCGATTAGATTTTTGAGGCCAGTAAGAGTCTTCTTGTTTCCTGAGAAAAAGGATTCTGTGAGGGTCAAAATGTTGAATGTTCTTAAGAGAGGGTGTTTCTCTCTTTAATCTTTTTTAAATTCGGCAAGGATTCTTTCTCTTCCCAGAAGAGCCGCGCCTATGAAGCCAGCGTCATTGCCCAGGAATGCCATTTGGATTTTGCATGATTCAAAGGCTGCTTTGTAAGAGCGTTTTTTTGCTTCCTGAAGCGCAGGGAAGAGGAGGAGTTTACTGGCCTTCATCACCCCTCCCCCGAGAAGAATCCTGTCCGGATTCAATAAATTGATGACGATTGAAAGTCCGATCCCCAGGTAACGTCCTGCCTCGGCATATGCCTTGAGGGCATTTTCATCTCCAGCTTTTGCTCTTTGGAAGATTTCTCGAGCCTCGAGTTCTTCTTCAGTTTGGGCAAAGCTCTTATATTTTCTAACCAGGGCTTGAGCCGAGACTTCTGTTTCCAGACAACCCCTGCTTCCACATTTACATTTTTTTCCTCTTTGCCTAACACTCACATGCCCCAACTCACCAGCATATCCGCACTTTCCATGCCAAATTTTTCCTTCAAGGATTATTCCCGTTCCGATTCCTGTGCCAATGGTAATGAGAATAAGACTTTGAACTCCCTTGTCTGAGCCTAAAAGATATTCACCAAGGGCAGCCACATTGGCGTCATTATCGATGGAAAATGGGACATCAATAAAGGCTGAAAGAGCTGGCTCAAGTTCATAACCATCGAGGTGGGGATAATTTGGAGATTGGAAGATTTTTTTCTCCTTAAGGTTAAAGATACCGGGGAATCCAAAGCCACAGCTTAAAATTTCTCTCCCCTTTTTGTCTTTCAGTTGCTTCCAGGTTTTGCTGAGGACGCGGAGTAGTTCTTCCATACTCGGAGGGGATGGTTTTTTCCCCCTTAAGACTATCCTCCCTTTCTCATCTATCAACCCGTATTTAAGCTCGGTGCCACCAAGGTCAAATCCAGCATGAAGCGGCATTTTAAGGCTTTAATCCAATGGCTGCATAGTTTGTGGGAGCAAAGAGAAGGGCATTCAATTTATCTAGGTTTTGATTCAGGATTGAGGTAAACTCATTTTCCTGGGGTAACTCTTGAAGGCTTTCTTTCTCGAGTGGAGAAGAATATTTTATTTCCACTTTTTCGAATCCTGCACCTTCAAGAAGGAATTTCAGTGCATGAGGATGGATAGGTCTTTTATGAAAGGGGTCCAGGAAATAAATCTCTACAAGCGAAAAGACTGAGGTAGGATTAATCGTTTCTAGCACAATATAGCAAGAAGGAGCAAGCTTGAAATAGGCAAGCTCGATTAGGCTCTTAAGATAAGAAGAGGAGAGATGTTCAACAACCTGAGATGAAAATATCCCAGAAAGAGATTCGTCTTTAAATTCAGAAAGTTTTTCCAGGATGTCTCCTTTCTGACATTTAAGACCTTTCTCCTTGCAAATCTCTATCATCTGCTCATTAAGGTCAATCCCTTCTGCCTCTATTCCATTCTCTTCAAGAAGCTCCAGAAATTCGCCTCTTCCGCAACCCAAGTCGAGCACCTTTCCTTTCTTAATAAAATAAACAAGATACTGAGATTGCTGTTTCTTGACCTCTTCTTCGCTCCCCCTAAACCGGTTCTCAAATCCAGCATATCTCCAGTCTTCAAGGGGGTAGAGGATTCTTTTGATTGAACTTGGGGAAGGGGTTTTCTTCTCTTCTAGTGTCTGAAGCAGATACTCAAGCTCTTTTTTTAGGAAGAGGAATGTCTTCATCAATGCTTTCGTATCCTCATAAACAGCCTGAAGTTTATCCACCCTCCATTCCATGCTCTTGAAAATCATCCCCACATGATTACTCCCCAGAGCATCCCATTCTCTGTCTTTGGCATCCATCAGAGAGAGGTTTAGTTCGAAAAGGTCTGTTGTCAAAGCAGAGATATCCTTCACTCTCTGAGTTTCTTTCTCGATGAGACTCTGGAGCTCTCTGAAAACATGAATTGTTTGGGAATAGAAAGTATCTACTCGAGATTCAAGTTTTCTTTTTTTTAAAAAAGGAAAGAAGGTTCCTCTTCCCTTCTCTGATTCTAATTCTTCTTTTTCTTTTAGTAGATTTTCGAGTCTGAGAACAAGAGAATTTAGCCTCAGGATGGACTTTTCATCTGCGATTTGATTTGCTTTTTCTTTTAACTCTTTAAGTCTTTTTTGGAAGTGTTCTTCTTTATCTTTTCGCTCGTGAGCGAGTTTCTCCAGGACACGTCTCATTCTTTTTTAAGAGGAGGATGAGATTCATTCTCGCTTGTGTTCTCTTTATTCTTTGAGCTTATGGATTTGCGGAAGTTTCGGATTCCCTCTCCAAGTGATTTTCCTAGTTCAGGAAGTCTTCTCGCACCGAAGATGATGACCACAATGAGCAGGATTAGCAGAAGTTCAGTAGGCCCTACCGGTCCGAATAAAAACATATTGACCTCCTTCGAGGGTTGTTGTCAAATTAAGCGTTAACTCATAACAAAGTTACTCGACTCCTTGACAAAAGTCAAGTAAGCCTAGGTTTCGAGTCATTTTAAGATTTTCAAAAGACTTAACTCTTTCTAACCAATGCTGTTAAAATTATAGAGAAATGACGAAAGATATGCGGAGAATAAGGAATTTTTCCATCATCGCTCATATAGACCACGGAAAATCCACTCTTGCTGACCGTCTCATTGAGAGGACAGGAGCCCTCCCCCCTCGAGAGCTCAAAGAACAGGTCCTCGATACAATGGAACTTGAAAGAGAGAGAGGAATAACCATAAAGGCGCAGACTGCCCGACTTATTTACCGCAGAAAAAACGCTGAGGAGTTCATTCTCAATCTCATAGATACTCCGGGGCATGTAGATTTTTCATATGAGGTTTCGAGGAGTCTTGCTGCCTGTGAAGGAGCACTTCTTGTAATAGATGCTACCCAGGGAGTTGAGGCTCAAACATTGGCCAATACCTATCTTGCTCTTCAGCATGACCTAGTCATCATACCCGTTATCAACAAGATAGACCTCAGCCAGGCTGACCCTCAAGCTACTCTCGAACAATTGGAAACTTTGATTGGGATAAGTAAGGAGGAGGCCATCCTTGCCAGCGCAAAGTATGGGACGGGAATAGAAGAAGTGATGGAACAGATTGTGCTTCGTATCCCCCCTCCTCGAGGAAACCCTGAAGCTCCGCTTAAAGCACTTCTTTTCGATTCCTGGTTTGATTCCTACAGGGGAGTGGTGGTCTTGGTTAGGGTCTTTGAGGGAACGATTAAGGTTGGCCAGGAGATTGAACTTCTCTCGAGTCATGCTTTCTATGAGGTAGAAGAGCTTGGTTACCTTACACCAAAACCCAAAAAAGTGGAAAGCCTTTCCTGCGGAGAGGTGGGGTATCTGATAGCAGGAATAAAAGATTTAAGGCATGCCCGGATTGGAGACACAGTAACTGAAAAGAGAAGGCCAACCCAAAACCCTCTCCCGGGTTTTAAGGAAGCAAAGCCAATGGTTTTCTGTGGAATGTTTCCTTCTGGAGAAACAAGCGTAGAGGAGTTACGAAAGGCTCTTGAAAAACTTAGACTCAATGATTCTTCTTTTCATTTCGAACCGGAAAATTCTCCTGCTCTCGGGCTTGGGTTCAGAGGAGGATTTTTGGGACTTCTCCATAGAGAAATAATTCAGGAAAGGCTGGAAAGAGAGTTTGATTTGAATCTTATAACTACAGCCCCGAGTGTTGGCTATAGGATTACAAAGACAGACGATTCAATTATCGAGATTCATAATCCTTCCCAGCTTCCCCCTCCGAATGAAATAAAAAAGATAGAAGAACCGATAATCGAGGCTTTCATCCTTACCCCTGATAGATATTTGGGGGGAATCCTCAAATTGCTGGAGAGTCGTCGTGGGGAGCAGAAGAAAATGGAATACATCAGCTCCGAAAAGGTTTTGTTTACCTACATTCTTCCTTTAAGTGAAATGGTGTTCGATTTTTACAATCAGCTTAAATCTGTTTCTCAGGGATACGCATCGATGGATTATGAGTTTGTAGGCTACAGGGAAGCTCCTCTTTTAAAACTCGATATTCTCGTCAACAGAGAAGTCGTGGATGCCCTCTCTCTAATTGTCCATAGAGATAAGGCATACCAAGTGGGAAGGGACCTCGTAGAGAAGATGAGAAAGCTCATTCCCCGCCAGCAGTTTGAAGTTTCTCTTCAAGCCTCCATAGGAAAGAGAGTAATCGCAAGGGAGACGATTAAGCCTTACAGGAAAGATGTCATAGCTAAATTATACGGCGGTGATTATACGAGGAAAATGAAGCTTCTGGAAAAGCAGAAAATAGGAAAAAAGAGAATGAAGATGATTGGTAGGGTAGAAATTCCCCAAGAAGCTTTTCTTGCCCTGCTCGAGATAAAATAAATAAAAAAATCATCTCCCCTAGGATAGTCAACATTTCAGGCGGAGTCGCAATTTTTAAAATCAGAGAATAATTATTTATCCTTTTCCTTCCTTTTTTTCTGGACGGAGGAAAGGTTTTAGGCTTGAATTAATCCAGTCTTGAAGGGGGGAGGGTTAATTTGAGAAAGAGGAATTTTTTTATATAATAAAAAAAGCAAAGAGCAGAGAAGGTTTCTTAACAGATTATTTTGAGAAAAAATCTTCACCTTGAGCCTCTCCCCCCAAGGATAATTTTATAAAGGATAGCCCTAAAAGAGATGATGGAGGTAAAGATGAAAGCTAAGTGCCCTCCCTCTTATTCCAATGTGGAGCAGTGGATTTTTAAAGAGGCGATTGAGTTTTCTTTGGATGAGAGGAGTTCATTGGCTTTTGCCGTGAAGAGGATGATGGCATCATTCGATGATTCTCTGGAATTATTAGGATTGGGAGAAGCTCTCCATGGAGGGAAGGAGCTTCTTATCTTTCGTAACAGACTCTTTGAAAACTTGGTCGAGGAGCATGGTTTTAGCGCGATTGCCATTGAAAGCAGTTTTCCTCGGGCGCGAATTGTAAATGATTTTGTTACTTCTCGTGCTCAGGTTTCTTGCGAGGAGTTGAGGGAACAAGGATTCAGCCATGGCTTTGGTCACCTTGAGGCGAATCGAGAGCTAGTTGAGTGGATGAGGAGATACAACGACGACCCCTGCCATCCTCTCAAGCTAAGATTCTATGCCTTCGATAGTCCGACAGAAATGATGCGTAGCGAGAACCCAAGAGAAATTCTCCATTTTGTTTTAGATTATTTTTCTTCCCTCGATTCAAAGAGGAGCAGGGAATATGCTCAATGTATAGACTCACTACTTGGAGATGATTCAGCTTGGGAAAACCCTGAGGCCATGCTCAATGCGGAAAAGTCTGGGGGTGATTCAGATGAGGCAAAAGAACTCAGGATACAGACTGAAGAGCTCATTTCAGAGCTTGAAATCCGCTCTCCGGAATTTGTGGTTAAGAGTGGAAAAAGCCTGTATTTGGAAGCCTTGCACTATGCCTTCCTAGCAAGAGAGTTATTAAACTACCATGCCGCGCTGGCTCGAAAATCAGCGGAGAGGGTTGCGAGAGTCCTCGGTATTCGCGAGATGATGATGGCGCGAAACCTCGAATACATCGTCTCTTGCGGGCGTTGGAGAGGAAAGGTTTTAGCCTATGCTCATAATAGCCATCTCCAGCGAGGGGAGGCTCAATAGACACTAGGGAGCGAGTCTTATCTTTGGTGGCCTGCCGGTGCGCATCTCAACTGGAAGTTGGGGAGACGCTATGCAGTCATAGGTTCGGCGGTGGGATTATCTAAGACAAGTGGCCTCGAAAGGCCTGAAGAGGGAAGTCTTGAAGAACGGATACTTTCAATTAAGGAAAGAACCTGCTTAATTCCAACCTATGGGGAGTAATGCTTGTCCAGTGTCTGGGAGAATTTCGTTTACCTCAAGGTCAGGAAGTATGAAGAACCCGACATATTTTCCTCTTACTCCTCAAAGCCTCGTTGACATTGACTGGCTTGTTTTTTTGGATGCAGTGGAGATGGCTCGTGGATGGACTTCCTTTTCCTAAGAGGCAGGGTTTCCTTAATCGAGAGAATGAAGCATCCCCAAGAATGTGAGGGAGAAAGGAAGTGACTATTTGCGGCCTCTTTTTTAGTAAAAATAAATTCTAATCTGTTAGTTTTTTAATTTATTTATTGAGTGAAACTTATTATACTCATGCTAAAAAGATCTAAAATAAACAAACAATATTTTTCATCACGGAAATAAGGATGATTACTCGCCAGAAAAAAAGTTTAGATATCAATAATTTTGATCCGTTTAAGGGTTTAAGGGAATTTATGCCTCAAGGTCAGGAACCCACACCTCACTTGGGTTTAGTGAAGCCCAGCTCTTTTATCAAGGGTCGAGGCAAAGGTTTTTGAAGAAAAAAAGAAAAAAAGAAAAAAGAGAGAAGCAATCTCAGAATAAATTGGGTTATTTCAAGAGCATTAATTCTCTTTGATTTTATTAAAAGTTAGGCTAAACTTAACTCAAATGGAAAAAGATAAATTTGAGGGGCTCATTGAGCAAGGGGTAATTTTTCTCTCGCGGTTTTTAACGGGGAAGATTTACCTCTACTTTCCTCTTCTTTATAGCTCGGTTATCTGGGCGATGAGGAGGAGCAAAGGCTGGAGAGAAAGGATCTTCTCTTGGAAGATTTGGTTGGAGCCGGGAAAACTGGAGTCAAAGCCGGATTTTTTTATCCTTGATTTTTTCAAGAAGGATACTTCCCTTTCTGCACAATATTCTAAAGAGATAGAGGAGAATGACCTCCGAGAGCTAAGGAGAGCCTTCAAATTTCTCTATCCAATTCTTGGTCTTGAAGATCCTTTTCTGAACGAGCTTTTTCAAAAAGAATTGAAATCTCGCGAATACCAGAAGATAGTTTCTGAATTCAGAAAAAGACTGAAGAAAGTAAAAGAGGACATCGAATCTTCAGGTGAGAGATTAAGGATAGAAGAGGGATTGCGGGAGCTTTCAGAAAATATTGCATCCTTGAGCATTGAGCTTTTCGAAGAAAATGAGGTGAGGAAGATGATTGAAAAGATAGTAGCCAAAGAATTAAAGAGGAACAAATGAGGGAAGGGTTTAATTTGCGAATAAATTACGGAATCTTGATCATCTTTTCTTCACTTCTTTTTTTTCCTTCCTGTGTCTCCCATCTTAAAGAAGCAAAATTATCTTATGCTGAGGGGCAGAGATTTTCGCGCGAATATGATGAAGCAAAGGCTGTAGCCTGCTACAGGAGAGCAAGAAAAGAGGCTGAGATTGAAGCCTTGAAGAATCCTTCAGCCCAGGCCTACATGCTTAAAGGAATGTCAGAATTAAAGCTTGCTCTATTTGAAGAGGCTGAAGAGAGCTTTTGCGAAGCTTTTAACCTTGGTTTTGAGAAGGGTGAAGAATGGGCTGAACAGGTTTCTCTCCTTGGTTTAGCTTCCTCTCTTGAAGAATTAGGACTCAAGGAGGCTTCTTTTAAAATCTATTCTTTCCTCTTAGAGAGGTCGAGTCTTATAGAGATTCTCCTACCAACTTCTCAAAAACATCTAGACTTTGCCTTGAGGGAAGCCCTTGAAGCAAGCGGAAAAGAAAGGGAGAAGCTTCTGGTTCAAGTCTTGAAGACGGTTGAAAAGCTTAAGGAGAAAAAAATGAGTTGTGGCTATTTTCACTATCTTGAGTCACAGGTTCAAAGCCATCTTTCTGATTTCAGAAAAAGCCTTGAGGAAGCAATCTTGGCCAAGGAACTCGGTCTCCCCAATGATGAAGTCAGGCGCGATAATGACCTTCAGATAGTCTTCTGTTATCAAAGGCTAAAGACAGAACTTTCTTCTGAGGAATGGGAAGAATTCAATAATATATATTTAAGATGGATAAAGAAATGGAAGTGGGAAAACCCTGAGAAACCAGAGTGGAAGAAGAGAGAAAAGGAATAAGATGCTCCCCACAATCCAATGGAAAAAGGGAAAGGTGGTGATGGTTGACCAGAGAAATTTACCTTGGGAGGAGACTTATCTTGTGTGTGAAACCTATGAAGAGGTGGCTGAGGCTATAGAGAAGATGGCGATAAGAGGAGCTCCTGCCATCGGAGTTGCAGCGGCCTTTGGAGTTTGCCTGGGTTTAAAAGAAGTCAAGGATAAGGGGAATATCGAAGAGGATTTTTCTCGAGTGATAAATCGTCTGAGGCGAACAAGACCGACCGCAAGAAATCTTTTCTGGGCGCTAGAGAGGATGGAGAGCACTTTTAAGAAATACAAGAAACTTAATCTTCCTCAATTGAGGAAAAAAATACTCCAACAAGCTCTGGAGATGGAGAAGGAGGATGTCAAGATAAACAAGAGGATTGGCTTTTGGGGAAGAGAGCTCATCAAAGATGGTGATCGAGTGCTTACGCATTGTAATGCGGGAGCCCTGGCAACCGCAGGGTATGGAACAGCACTTGGTATCATTCGCGCAGCCGTAGCTCAGGGGAAAAGGATAAGAGTTTTTGTCGATGAAACAAGGCCCTTTCTCCAGGGCGCAAGATTGACCTGCTGGGAACTTTCCCGAGAGAAGATACCCTTTGTCCTGGTGACCGATAATATGGCTGGTTTCCTTATGCAGAAAAAGATGGTTTCGCTTGTGCTCACTGGGGCGGATAGGATTGCTCAAAACGGGGACACGGTTAATAAAATCGGGACTTATACTCTGGCTGTGCTTGCCAGAGAACACCGCCTTCCCTTCTACGTTGCGGCTCCCATAAGCACCATTGATTTTACGCTCAAAAGGGGAGATGAGATACCGATTGAAGAAAGGGCTCCTCAGGAAGTAAGAGAAATCTTCGGGAGATGCATCTCCTTGAGCAATGTAGAAGTCTATAATCCTTCTTTTGACCTTACCCCGGCAAGATACATAACCGCCATAATCACTGAAGAGGGCATCATCAGGCCACCCTACCGTAGAAGTCTCCTGGACTTGAAAAATAAAAAGAAAAGAGAGAAATCTTCTTCATTTAATCCTTCTTAAACAAAAGTCTTAATCTTAAGGGATAAGCTGGGAATCAAAGAGAGATGAAACACATTCTGGCAATCGAAACTTCTTGTGATGAGACTGCATGCGCAGTGCTCGGGGAAGATTTAAGTGTCTTGGGCAGTGTGGTCCTTTCGCAGGATAAGATTCATGCTCCCTATGGAGGAGTGGTTCCAGAGCTTGCCTCGCGGGAACACCTTCTTTCCTTGCCTTATGTGGTTGAAGAGACCCTGCTACGTTCTGGCCTTGCGCTTAAGGATATTGATTTTTATGGAGTAACCCAGGGCCCAGGCCTTGTTGGCTCTCTTTTAGTTGGTATTTCTTTCGCTAAAGGATTGGCCTTCTACTATCAAAAGCCTCTGATTCCTGTTGACCACATCGAAGCTCATATAGAATCGGCTTTCCTGGGAAACAGAGAAATTCGTTTCCCTTTACTTGCCCTTGTAGTCTCAGGTGGGCATACCTCACTCTTTCTGATGAGGGAGGAACTAGACTATGAGTTAATAGGAAGCACTAGAGACGATGCTGCAGGAGAAGCGTTTGATAAGATTGCAAAGTTTCTGGGAATTGGATACCCAGGAGGGCCGATAATCGACAGGCTAGCAAGGCAAGGGGATCCAACACGGTTTACCTTTGCCTTGCCTAGAATGAGCAATAGAAGTTTTGATTTCAGTTTCAGCGGCTTAAAAACAGAAGCCCTAAAGAAAATCCGCGAGTTTAAGATAAGAAAGGGAAGCCAAGCTTTTTATGACTTTCTGGCGAGTTTTGAGCAAGGGGTAATAAGGGCACTTCTTTCAAATCTTTCTCGGGCGGTGAAGGAATATAGGCCCGCCTCCCTGATTCTATGCGGCGGAGTGGCAAGAAACAGGAAACTCAGAGAGTTTTTTGTGGGGTTTTCTAAGAGGCACAATCTCGCGGCTTATATACCTGAGGCAGAGCTTTGCACAGATAATGCAATCATGGTTGCTGCCTTAGCCTTGAAGAGATTGAAGGTAGAGGGAGTGAGTGGCTTCCCCTTCGACCTTGATGCCTATCCGAGAGCGCCTTATTATTTTAAGGGAACAACTTCAAGGAAATAAGGGTCGATAAGCATCGATTCTGAAGAAAGCTTCTTTATCTTCAGGTTTAGTTCATAGAGATGAAACTTCCGGTAAGGATAAGATTTGGGTGGCGTGAGAATGATTTTTCTTTTTTCATAAAGAGTCCTACCCTTAAAAACAGGAATGTCGAATAAGAAAAGCTCAACTCTATACTCTCCACTTTCTGAGCCAAAGGTAAGTTTCATTTTTTCGATTTCTTTTTTTGAGTTGAAGGGAATCTTGAAGGAGCCATCGCGGTGTAAATAGAGCTCACCTTCTTTCTTTAATATTACCCCTTTTCCCATCGGAAAAGTATAAAATGCCAAAGATTTTTGGGCAGAATAATGAAAAGTATGAACCGGATAAAGGCTGAGTTGAGGGAAGAGAACCCAGAGCAAGAAAAATACAAGGAGAAGAATGAAGAGAGAAAAATATCGCACCTGAGGCTTAAACTGAATATCTTTTTTTGTCCGGGCATAGGCAGCTCCCCAGAGAATTATCAAGATTAACCACACATAATTGGGGAGATAGCCTATGTTTTTTGTCTTGATGAAAGAAGGAAGATAAGAAGGGATGAAGAAATAGAGATTGCTCAGATGGATGAAAAGGTCTGCTGCGCGAGTAGTAACTTCATGGGTTGTGGGCTGGTAGAGAAAGTCAGGATGAGAGATAAGCATCCCCGTAATCACAATTCCTCCCAGATTCATAATCTTGAAAAATAGGGAAAAGATTTTCCTTCTATTTTCAACAAGAAAATAACCCACAAGCACTGCCCCTACCCAGGATATGGGAGTAAGAACTCTTCCCTGAGGACAATATCCCTGTCGGTGGGTGAAGAAAGCATAATTCAGGATGAAAGGAAGGGAAAGAAAGAGAAGGATTAGAAAATCACGGCTTGACTTGCGTCGAAGCTCGATGAGTCCAAGAAAACTGAAAAAATAAAAGGGAGAATAGAGCAAGAGTCCGTCCCTCTGGTCAAGAAAATAGTCCAGGAAAGAATCAATCCTCAGCCCTAAGGGAAGCTTCCAGGCCATCCTCAGAAAGGACATTGTTTTTTCAGGAGTCATCGTCCCTTCATAGACTGAAAAAGGAGAAAAAGAGCCGTAGAGCTTGAAAAGAAAAAAATAAAAGGAAGTGAGGGAAAAAAGAGGGAAGATTGGGAAGAGAAGTGCCTTTTTACCTGATTTATTTTCTTTAAAAAAGATATAAAGAAAGATAAAAAAAAGAGGCCAGAATATTGTCTGATACTTCAGGCCGAACCAGGGAAGAAGGGAAAGAGAAAATCCAAGGAGAAGATAATTTCCCCAAGAAAGAGGAGCCCTGGAACGAATCTTTCGAAAAGCATACAGAGAAAGGAAGGCGACTGGAATTTCAGGGTAGAGATGGATAGCATAAAAGAGAATCGGACTCGAAAAAGAGTAGAAAAACCAAAGAAGAAGGGAAAGGCCTCTTTTCTGCCAGAGCTCAAGAGCTAAAAGGTAAAACTGGATTCCAAGAAGGGATGCCCAGATTGAGAGGCTTCCCTTCAAGATGAAAGTCAAGATTTTTCCTTTGGCTAACTGGCTCAATCCGTAATAAGGGAGCATCAAAACTGAGATGCCAGGCAAGTTTATAGGATAGAGTGTGTTTTTTTTTCGTCCTTCTCTGGCATACTTTCCCAGAACAAGTCTGGGATTTTCTTTTTTTGAATAAAAATTGAAATAGTCCCTATTCTCATAGTTATTAGAAACGTCGATGTCATGGTCCTTGTAGAGACTGTGGGTAGTGAGGAGATAATAGGGCTCATCCCCAGAGAAGGTGATCCCTTTTGAGACGAGAACCAAAGCACAGAGGTTATAGATAAAAAATGAGACAAGAAAAAGGGTGAGTATCCTTTTTCTGAGGGAGAGTTCTTGGAATTTCGATAACCATTTTTTATAAGGAAGGATTTTTTCGAGAGTGTTGGGCGAGCTTAATCTAAAATAAAGAAAGCAGATGAGGACTGAGATGCCAAGAGACTGAAGCCTTGCTCTAAGGTCATCCTTTTCGAGGTAATGGAGGAGAAGCAGAGGGGAGAGGAGAAAAAGACAGAAAGGCAGATAAGAAATAAGATTTCTCCAGAAAAGAGCCTCTCGCTTGAGGGGAAAGAGATCCCCTTCAACCCGAGAAAGAATGATCAAGCCAGCAGAGAGAATAAAAAATCCCACCCCAAAAAAGAAAAGAAAATGAATGATGTTTATTTGAAAAGAATGATTGACCATGGAGAAGGAGGGAAGTCTAAGGTAGAGGGAGAGAAAAAGAGAGATTCCTCCAGCCGGGAAGAGAAGAGAGGCAAAAATAAGATATAAATGGATTTTTTTCATTTTCTTGAGAAATATTAGAAATGAAAGGATAAGTCAAGTAATCTATTTAATGTTGTTCCACATTTGAATTGGCCACTTTTCCCACTTTTGAACTGTCTACTTTTGTTTCTATTTTCACAAAAGATTTATGGCGATGTCTTTGTATCTTTCTTCCCTCACTTTATATCGAGCTATAACGTTATTTCCGCACTCGATGATGAGGGTTGACCCTTTCAGCTTTGTCCAAACTCTTCGATTGATATATTCTTCAGGCGCTCTATAAAAGTGTCCATGGTAGGTAATGGAAGCAGTTTTTAACACCTTCCGAGACTCTTCCTGAACCGAGATAAACTCTAATTCCTCTGGAGTTAATTTGCGTAAGGAAGGGGTATAAAGATCAGCCGGGCATTGCTTGTTAATCCCTTCATGCTCATGCGAAAAATTATACTTCTCCACCCAGTCAGAAAAAGCTCCGCGTACCTCCTTAATAGAACTTAATTTCACATTCTCTAGAACAAAATCCCTCTGGATAAACCGGAAAATAAGCCTTCTATCTTCCCCTTTCTCCTTACCTTCTGGGCATAGTGAGGCTTTATCCCCAGCTTTTTAGCATCGACTGATAACTCGCCTCTCCTTGCCTGTGAGTAGCCCTAAAATGGCTCTCTCTATCAGAGAGAATCCTCCTCTGGGTAGCCCATACTTAACAAAAGACTGATCCATCACCTGAAAGAGATTTATCCCAAACTTGCTATAGAACCACTGGCCGTAGGGAATAAACCGGTTGCGATCATCGAGAGAACAAATTAAATCCAAGTCCCCAATCAGGGGAAAATAGGTCTTGCCCATGATATCGATCTGCCATAAATCATTCGCCTCCTCAACCTCAAAGCGTTCAATCTGTTTCACTGGAGGAAGCGAAACCCGGCTTAAATGATGCCGAGCTAAAACCCGCCGCATCGTCTCCTTGTGCACAGAAAGCAGGAGCTTATCGCGGATAAATCTCGCTGAAAGATGCTTCCCTCCTCACTTACACCGAACGATTCTGCTCTCCTCTTTATCAGTTAATTTCCTATTGTTTCCTCCCCTTCTATCCCTTAGGCTCGAAGGCCCCTCCCTAAGAAAGCGACTCATATAGCGCCTTAAACTCCGAGAAGAACATCCTAACTTCGTTGCCTCTTCCTTCTTTTTAATCCCCCCATTTATGATGTCCAAAATAACGTTTTTTTTAACTCAAATTTCGCCTCATTTATCATGTGACCTCCTCTCCATAGTCAATCTCTCATGTCACATTGTAGTGGACAATTCAAATGTGGAAAAGTGGGGACAGTTCAAATATGGTGTAACAAGTTAGCCTTTGTTTAAAGCCCGAGATTTTAATTCGTGGATAAAATCTACGAGATTTTTCCATATTTTAGTTATGACTGAGAACGGACGGGAAGGATGAAGAAGAAGAAAGGTCTTTCAATGTCGAGCAGTCCCGATTTTTTCTCCAAGTAGATGCTGACTCGATAAAGATTCGTATTCTTTAAACGATAAGAATAGGCAGGAGAAAGCCGAAGCGAATTTATTTTATGTCTTATATTTCCCTTGAAAATCTGAGAGTCAAAATGGGCTATCTCTGCAAAGAACTCTCCATCTTGAGAGCCAAAAACTATTTCGAATGCTTCGATTTTCCTCCAAGAAGTAAAATAGAAGATGTAGGGTCTCCTATCTTCTGGAAGGTAGAATTTTCCAGGCTCTCTCATCTTCGCTACCTTTCCAATAGCGTAAAAAGTAATTTTTTCTCCTGATGGGAATGAAGTCTTTGTGGGGTAAAGAAGGACAGGCCTTGGATAAAGGACAGCGATGAAATAGAAAACTAGAAAGCCTAAAAAGAGAAGGGTGAATTGAGATTTTAATCCCAGAGTGAAAGTGTGTTTTTTCATCGCAAGATAGAGCACAATCAGAAAAAGAAAGATGCCAAGCCAGACATAGTTTGGAATCCAACCGGAATTATCTATTTTTAGGTATGAAGGAAGGTATTGAGGAAGATAGAAATGGAGATTACTGAGGTGGAGGAAAAGCTTCCCTGAGCGCTCAATTTCTCCTCTTGTGGTAAGCTGGTAGAGGGAAAGGGGGTTTACAAGGAGTAAAATCAAAAAAACGAAACTCAAGAAAGAGGAGAAGACTAAGCTCGAATGAAAAATTTTCTTTTTGCACTCAGCGAGAAAATATCCAAGAAAAATTGCCAATCCCCAGGAAACAGAAACAAGCGGTCTTGCTTGAGGGGCGTACCCTGTCCTTTGCGTGAGAAAGGCAGAATTGAGAACATAGGGAGCAGTGAGGAAAAATAGAGTGGCAAAATCGCGGAACTTTCTTCTTGCCATTTCAATCATTCCCAGGAAGGAGAAAAAATAAAGCGGAGAATAGAAGAGCAGACCATCTTTCTGGTCGAAGAAATAACCGGCAAGCGTTTCCCATCTCACGCGAAATGGTATCTCAGTGAGGATTGACCTTAAATAGGAGAGAGACTCCTGGGGTTCGATAGCCCCTCTCCACGTGACCGAAGATGGAGAAAATGATGAGTAGAGAGAGTGCTGGAAGAAGAAATAGAGAGCGAAGAGGAGGAAAAAAGGCCCTAGGAAATAGCTGATTTCCCATCTCAGGTGTTGTTTTCTGGAAACAACGAATAATCCATAAAGAAGAAGGGGAACCATGAGGAAAACATATTTAATCGCATGAAACCAGAGAAAGGAAGAGAGGGTTGAGCCTAAGAGGATGAGTTTGAGTTTAGGGAATTTTTTCGAGAAGCGAATAGTTCTAAAAATAAAGAGCGAGAAAAGGGCGATGATGATTTCAGGATAAACGTGGAGGGAGTAAAAATAAACAGGAGAAGTCAAGCTGGATAGTAGCCAGAGTGCTAAAGAGAGTTTTTCTCTGCGCCACTCTTCAAGGGAGAAGAGAAAAATTTGAATCCCGAGGAGTGCACCAAAGATGCTCATCCCGAAGCGCAAAAAGAGAATGAGGAATTTTCCAGCGAAGAGTTGGCCGAGGGCATAAAAAGGCAAGAGGAAGAAAGAAGTTCCTGGCGAATGGAAGGAATATCTCCCCCCTGTTCCTGGAGCAACATGGGGCTGAATTTCGATGCCAGGCTTCATGAAGAGGGTATAATCTTTATTTCGATAATTGTTAGAAAGGTCAAAATCGCCATCTTTCATCAGGCTGTGAGTGATGAGAAGGTAATGAGGCTCGTCTCCAGAGAAATTTATACCTTTTAAAGTAAGGAAATATGAGCCTGAGTTATAGAGAATGAGGGCAAGAAAAAAGAGGATGATTATTTTCTTTTTAAGAGAGAGGGCGAGGAAGCTCTCGAGGAAGAGGATGAGGAGGCGAGGCTTCTGTTTTTCTTGCTGGAGAATGAGAATAAACTTGAGATAAAGAAAGGAAAATCCCAGACCGATGGCGAAGAGTCGCAGGCGAAGCTGAAGGTCACTTGCGCTCAAGTAGTGTCCGGCTGCAAGGGGTAAAAGAGCGATGAAAAAAAAAGGTAGATAGCTCAAAAAATCAAGGAAAAGCGAAGAAGAATATCTCAAGGAATAGATTCTCGAGAGGAAGAAGGAAAATAAAAGCCACAAAGAGAGGAGAAGAAACAAGAAAAGGAGAGTTAAAAGAACGAGTCTTTTCTCATCAATCTCAAGAGAATGACTTTCGATGGTGAAATTAGAGGCTTTTTCAAAGTAGAGAAAATAGAGGGCGAGAAAAAGAGAAAAAACAAGGAAGGAAAAATAAGATGGAGGGAGTAGAATTTTTTTCATTCGAAGTGAGATTATGAAAATTGAGTTGAGATTGTCAAGCACAGATGCTCTCAAAAATACCTTTTTAGAATGAATCCATTCCTGTATGCTAGAATAAATTAGTCAATATCTTTACTCGGGCTAGAGTTAATTTTGATTTAGTTTTAATTTTATGTCTTGCTCAACTTAGAATAGATTTTTTTAGATAAAAGAATCATCTTTAAAAAAATAATTCTCGGCTCTTCCCCAAATTAGATGGCTAAAAAAACATACAAGAAGCAGGAAAAGAAACACACCTCTTCTTTTAATTTTGTGGGTTAAGATTAAAAGAAGCACAGATGACTCTATCTTTCATTCTCCAGTTTATGTCGCGTCTCTTATTCCCAAGGTTTCCTCAATGATATCTTTTAATTCCTCGATCTATGATTCACATTTTTATCAATTCATCTGGAGTAAACCAAATTTTTTAGTTCCTGAAATTAATCCTTAAACCTTGAGGGGCTAAAAGAATAAAATAAAGAGTAAAGAAAAGAGAAAGAATAAAGACAAAGGAGGTCTTAAATGAGAATCAAATTGAATTCGATTCTAATTTCCTTCTTCTTTCTATTTGTAATCTCAGGAAAACTTTTCTCTCAAGAAGAAATCACCCTTTCCTTGGAGGAATGCATCAAGGAAGCACTAAAAAACAACCTTGAACTCTCGCTTGAAATCTTCAACCCTAAGCTCGCGGAAGAGTCCTTCATCAAGGCTAAAGAATTCTTCTTGCCTCGTTTTGAGCTGAGTTATGCGGCTCAAAGGACAGAGAATCCTTCCTATTGGTGGATTCAGGGAAAGGAGATGGTCAAAAGCAGCTACTTCGATTACTCCTTTTCTCTGATTCAAGAAATTCCCACTGGAGGAAACCTTTCTCTTTCTTTGATGAGCTATAAGTCAGATACAAATCAGGCTTTCCAGCTCATCAATCCTCGCTATGGAAGTGTCCTCAGGTTTGATTTTACCCAGCCTTTACTTAGGGGGTTTGGGTTCAAGGTGAGTCAGAAAGAGATGCTTCTCGCTCGAAATAATAAACAGATCTCTATAAATCGACTCCAATCTGTGCTTCTCGACCTCGTCTACAGGGTGGAGGAAGCATACTGGAATCTTGTTTATGCCATAGAGAATCATAGAGTGAAGAAACAGTCTTTAGAGCTTGCCCTGGACCTCTTGAAAAAGAACGAGAAAGAAGTTAATTTGGGAAAACTGGCACCTATCGAACTCTTAAATGCTGAAACGGCGGTGGCCATGCGGGAGGCTGATATTCTTGAGGCTGAAGCCCTTATTCAAAGTTATGAGGATTTGTTGGGGAGTATCCTGAATCTTCCTAAAGAAAATGATGAGGAGAAGAAGATAATTCCTTTAGATAAGCCTTCGTTTGAGAAGAGGGCAGTTTCAATTGAAGACGCATTTGCTTTTGCTAGGGAGAATAGACCCGAGCTTTTAATCAGAAGGAATGAAATCGAAGCCAAAGAGCTCAATCTCACCCTTGCCAGAAATCAATTACTGCCTGCTCTTGACCTTAGACTCTCGTATTGGAGTCCGGGCATTTCAGGAGATAGAATCCTGTATTTGAATGACAACCCTTTACTTGGAATAGTCGTGGGAAAAGAGAAAGGAAGTGCTCAAGATTCATTGAATGATGCTCTAAGGCTCATTTACAGAAACTGGTCCATAGCTCTTACGCTTTCTCTCCCGCTGAGCACGGTAATTACTAGGGCTGAGTATGCAAAAGCAAAGATGGAGGTTGCTAGAAGCCAGCTTGAATTGAAGAGAGAGGAGAAACAGGTATTTCTTGAAATTCGCAATGCAGTGAGAGAGCTAGAAATTAATGCCAAGAGGGTGGAAGCACTTCGTCTGGCAAGGGAGCTTGCTGAGAAGAGGCTTGAGGCAGAAGAGAAGAAACTTGAAGTGGGATTGACTACAAATTATTTTGTCCTCCAGTATCAAGAGGAGCTCTCAACTGCCCGTTCTCAGGAGCTAAAAGCGATGATTGACTACAGGCTTGCTTGGGCAAAGTTTGAGAAGGCATGCGGAATTAGTCTTGAAAAAAGAAAGATAAGATTCTTAGACCAAGATTTCATGGAGGACTGATAAGGCGCAACTTGTAGAGTTGAAAGCAGAGTTATGATAATATTTTAGCCATGCAGATCTCGGCAGTAATCATTACTTTGAATGAGGAAGAGAGACTTGAGCCAGCCTTAAAAAGTCTCAAAGGAGTGGTGGAGGAAATTATTGTCGTCGATGCAGAGAGCGAGGATGACACTCTCAAAATAGCCAAAAAATACACTGACCGCATCTTCAGGCGAAAGTGGACCAATTTTTCAGACCAGAAGAATTTCGGAAACTCTCAAGCTTCCTATCCCTGGATTCTCTCGCTGGATGCAGACGAAAGACTTTCTCCTGAGCTCAAAGAAGAAATCCTGCGCATAAAGAAGAGAGAAACTGATTGCTCTGCTTTTTCAATTCCGAGGCGGGTTTTTTATCTAGGAAAATGGATAAGACATTCAGGTTGGTATCCTGATAGGAAAATTAGGCTCTTCCGCAAGGATAGTGCCCGCTGGGAAGGAGAATACGTTCATGAGAGGCTTTTAGTTGAGGGTAAGGTTGAAAAACTAAAGGAACCTATCTACCATTTTACCTACCGAAACATTCAAGACCATCTAGAAAGAATAAATGTGTTTTCTGAGCTCGGAGCAAGGAAGCTTTACGCAGAGGGGAAAAAGTGTCACTTCTACCACCTTGTTTTTCTACCTTTTTTTAGGTTTTTCAATTCATATCTTTTAAAGGCAGGTTTCTTAGATGGATTTGCAGGATTTATTGTTTCTGTGCTCAACGGGTACTCAATCTTTATTCGTTACGCCAAGTTGAAAGAAATATGGAAAAAAGGAGAAAGAATTGAGCCTTATCCATGTTGATGCAGGTAAAGAATGGCGAGGGGGGCAGAGGCAATCTCTCTTCCTGGTGAGAGAACTGTGGAGAAGAAAATATCCTGTTATTTTCGTCGTCCAGCCTGAAAGCCCGCTGCACTTTAAAGCCTCGGGAGATGGGCTTCCCTTATTCCCGCTTAAAATCAGAAATGAGCTCGATCTCTTTGCAGTCATGAAGCTTGCTTATCTTATGAAACGAAGAAAGTGTCTCCTTGCCCATTTTCATGATGCCCATTCGGTTGCCGTGGGGAGCCTTGCCTCCTGCCTTGCCAGAGTCCCCCTCAGGGTGATTTCAAGGAGAGTAGACTTTCCGCTGAAAAAAAATTTTTTCAGCTCCAGAAAATACAGAAAGAATGTGGATGTGATTATTGCCATTTCAGAGGCGGTGAAAGAGGTTCTTAAAAGAAGCGGCATTCCTGAAGAAAAAATAAGGGTCATCTCCTCAGGAATAGATTTTTCTCCTTTTGAAGGTGTCTCTTCAAGCGATTATTTGCGCAGGGAATTTTCTTTTTCCAAAGATGATTATCTCGTGGGCATAATTGCTCATCTTGCCGACCATAAAGGCCACATTTATCTCCTCCAGGCTGCCCAAATACTTAAAGAAAAGGCACCTAAGATTAAAGTGATTGTGGTTGGTGAAGGGCCGTTGAGGATGGAGCTCAATAGACAGGTGAAAAATTCTGCCCTTGAGGACATAGTTTTTTTTCTCGGCTTCCGGGAAGATATTCCCCAGATACTTGGCTCTCTTGACCTTTTTGTCCTTTCTTCTTATCTTGAAGGCCTGGGTAGTAGCCTTCTCGATGCCATGGCCTCTCGTTTGCCAGTTGTTGCCACTCAGGCGGGTGGGATTCCAGAGGTTGTAGTCCACGGAGAAACAGGACTGCTGGTCCCCCCAAGAGACCCGGAGGCGCTTGCAAAGGCAATTCTCACTCTTTATAAAGACCGCAATCTCTCTTCTCGACTTGGTGAGAAAGGATATCAACTCGTGCATCAGAGGTTTTCTGTGGAAGCCATGGCAGAGAAGGTGATCAGCCTCTATAAGGAACTTGCAGAAAGGAAGGGAATAAAATTGTATTGAAGAAGATGGCAATCGAAAGAATTGAGTTAAGACTGCTTAAACTCCCCTTTCTCCATTTTTTTGAGACGAGCTTTGGAAGGGAGGAAGAGAAAACCTTCATCCTGGTTGAGACATTTTCAGAGGGAATTCCAGGATATGGTGAAGTTGTGGCGAGTCAGAGCCCGCTTTATAGCTACGAAACAACCTCAAGTGCGTGGCACATTCTCAAAGATTTTTTGATTCCCTTAGTCTTCAAAAGTTCAATCACTCACCCCGAGAATTTTTATTCAGAAGTGAAAAGGTATAAAGGACACCCGATGGCCAAGGCCGGGCTGGAGCTTTCGCTCTGGGACATAGAAGCGAAGAAGAAAGGGATACCACTTCAAGCTTTGTATGGAGGAACAAGGAAAGAGATTCCCGCCGGAGTGAGCGTGGGCATAGAAGATTCTCTTGAGGAATTAATCCGGAGAATTAGGTCGTTTATCGATGAGGGATATCAGAGAATAAAAATTAAGATTAAGCCAGGTTGGGATATAGATGTCTGCAGGGAAGTAAGAAGAAATTTCCCGGATATTCCGCTTCAAGTTGACGCAAACGGGGCATATTCCCTCCAGGATATAGAAAGACTTAAATTGCTTGATGAATTTAATCTGGAAATGATTGAACAGCCTTTTCCTGCCTACGACCTCTGGGACCATTCGAAGCTTCAGAGAGAACTTAAAACTCCCCTCTGTCTGGATGAAAGCATTTTGAGTATGGATTCAGCGAGAAAAGCTTACGAGATGGGAAGCTGTCGGGTCATAAACATCAAGGTAGGAAGGGTCGGGGGAGTGACTGAAGCAAGGAAGATTCATGATTATTGTCTGGAAAAAGATATTCCTGTTTGGTGTGGGGGAATGCTTGAGAGTGGGATAGGAAGAGCTCACAATGTCCATCTGGCTACTCTCCCGAATTTTTCTCTTCCCAACGACCTTTCTGCTAGCCGAAGATACTACGAGGAAGATTTAGTTGAGCCTCCATTTGAACTGACTTCGCGGGGAACACTTCGAGTGCCTCAAGCTCCAGGGATTGGAGTCTCGGTGAGGAAAGAAAGGATAGAGAGGGCAACTGTTTTTCATGAAATTTTTAGAAAAGATGATTATACCTGAAAGAGAGATTCATCATAAAAATTTAGTGTTAAAAAAAGGAGAAAATTCCTCAAATATTCAATTCTTGAACACTCAAACTTCGAGGCAGCGTCTTTTACCTGTAAATCTTTATTTTTCTTCTTTGAGGCTGGCTCGATGAAGTGTCAAGTTCGATTTCAGGAAAATCTTTTCTTTCCTTCCTCGAGAATAAAAAATATAGATTAAATAAATGAGATTAAATTAGCTTAGGGAGAGAAAAATGAGAAAAAAGCTTAAAATCTTTTTATCCCTTCTGCTTTTCCTTTCGGGAATAATAGTATCCTATCCTGAAGGAAAGAACCCAAAGCCCAAGAAAATCCTCGAAGCCATACATAAAATTGAGCTCATCGATGTCCACTCCCATCCTATGGCCGGTGATGTGAAATATGACCCCAAAGATGAATATCCTAAACTTGAGCCCTTGATTTCAAGGCCATTCTGGCCAATAGAGAAAAAAAGAGTAGCTGTGGTTGACTCCCTTGAAGTCGATGGTTTGAGAGAACTCTTCGGGTATGAAAAAGAAGATGTTACTCTAGATGACATCCCCCTCCTCGAAAAATTAGGGACTGAGTTCTGGAAAGCAGGAAAGAGGGAAGCTTTTAACAGGGTTCTCGACATATGTAAAATAGAGAAAATATTTTGCAATTCTGTTTCACCTGAGGAAGACCTTGATCAAAGAAGGGTGCTCTGGGTTCCCTTTGTAGACCCCCTTTTCTACGTTATGGACCCCTCGTCGCTTAAGGCTATAGCTCCTGAATTAAGGGAAGCTTTGAGGAACTATAAGAAAGCAGACGATGAATTGGCGAAAAAGTTTGGCTTGCCCATCACCGATTTGCGTTCCTACCTTAAATTTGTGGACGCCGTTCTCGAAGATTACAGGAAAAATAAAGCAGTGGCCTTAAAGGTAGCCAGCGCTTATATCAGGACTCTCTGGTTTGATAGGGTTGAAGAGGAAGAAGCCACAAAGATTTTTGAAGAGGCTAAGAAAGGGAAAATCTCAAGCTGGCAGGAATATAAGAGGCTCCAGGATTTCATCGCCAGATACGTATTTCTTAAAGCAGGTGAGCTCAACCTACCTGTCCATTTCCACACAGGATTCGGTTATACAGCTACCCTAAAAAACCTTGATTCCAACCCTTTAAATCTTGAGAGTGTTTTTTCTGAGCTGGAATTTAAAAAAACTAAGTTTGTGATGCTTCATGCTGGCTACCCTCACTGGGATAAGTTAAAACCCATGCTGGAGAAAAGGAATGTCTTCGTTGAGTTTTCTGCAGTAAACTGGATGGTCTTCGATGGGGAGCTTTCTCAAATACTCTATGAATGGCTTTCTTATCATGGAATTTCTGAGAAACTTATGTTTGGAAGCGATGCTGGCACCCCAATCTTCTTCTGGATTGCGGCAGAGAATTCGAGAAAGGCGCTCTCGAAAGCCATGAGAAGACTTGTAGAAGAGGAAATTGTTGACGAGGAAAAGGCGATTTCCTTGGCTAAGAAAGTCATGAGGGAGAATGCAAGAAGGGTTCATCAGCTTGAGTGAATACTCTGTCTAAAGAGGAAAAAATGTAAAAATGAGGAGAGCCATCTAAACCCTTTCCTTAAAGCTTAAAATTAGAGGGAATAGAAAAGAAAGGCCAAAATTAGAAAAGACGAGAAATTAGGGAAAAGAGGAAGTTAGGGCTTCTTAATCAAATGATGTCCTGAAATCACTAGAACTGAGCTTCGAAAGAGATTAACTCTGGACTCCGCTGAGGGGATGAAGGAAGCTTTTTCAAGCATATCTCCCAAATGAAGAGAGAGGAGAGGAAGGCCTTAATATTTAGGAGGAAGCTGATTTATGGTCTTAGTCAACGCGAGGCTAAACTTCCTTTTCTTCCGACCGACGATGTGACCCCTGCTTAAAAAAACGAGTAATGTCAAGCTCTGCCTGAGGAGTATTAGATCTGAGAGAGAGGATGGCTTTTCTTCTTTATTATTCTCCAAAGGTTAAAAAGACAACTCTGGCTTCGTGGGAAGGCTGGATGAGATTGAACACCAAGCTCTAGATGATGCGAAGCAGCAAGTCAAGTATATAAGAGGCGAATCGAATAATATTTAAGAAAGAGCAAAAAATCATGAGTATCTGCGTCGGTTTTTTACGCAAACGAATTTTGATGTTTTCAAAGGATATTTTCTTGATTTATCGGAAAAGTAAGACATTTTAGTCTTGACTCAGCTCTACTAATTCTATAGAATTAATAAGTTATAAGGGTGGAATTTTATTATCAAAATTCTTTGGTTTTTCGGGTTCTCAATACATAATTGAAGTAAAAGAGCGGACTTAAGGCAAGAAAAAAAGCATAACACTAATTATTAAGCCCAACAATGCTGCATGAACCAATATTTTCTAAAGAGTGAAAAGAGGGAGCCAAATGGCAAGATTTATAAAAAAAAGATGAGAAATGGTTAAAAGAGAGTTCGGAAATAGGGTGAATTTTAACAAGACTGAAAGGCTTCTTTACAGCCACGATATAGCCGCTATTCCTCGAATCTTTGGCTTTTTAAAATAGGAAATACACTGCCTGAAGCCATCGTCCAGCCAGAGAATGAGCAAGAATTGTCAGAACTTGTGCGCTGGGCATCTAAGAGAAGAATATCCCTTGTTCCGAGAGGAAAAGGCTCTTCCAGTTACGGTAGGATAATTCTCACTAGAAAGGGAATCGTGGTTGATTTTATCAGAATGAAGAACATAATTTCTATAGATGCAGAAAATGAACTAGTCACGGTTGAGCCTGGAATTACCTAGGAACAACTCCATAGAAGACTAAAATCTCACGGCTTAACTATCAGGTTGTATCCAACAAGTTACCCTCCTTCCTCGGCGGGAGGATGGCTTGCCCAGGGAGGGGCGGGAATTAGTTCATATGAATATGGTTGGTTTTCTGACAACGTAACAAGCGCTCGAGTTGTTCTGCCCAATGGGGAAGTAAAAGAATTCAAGGACAAAGAGCTGGAGCTCATTGCGGATTCTGAAGGAATCACAGGGTTCATACGCCAATTGACAATTAGAGTTCATAAATTAGAAGAAATAAGCGTTGTTTCGTTTGCCTGTCCTGATGCTCATAAGCTTTCTAGAATATTTCAAGATTTCAGAGGCGAAGACCTTCCTCTTTGGTCAGTTTTATTCATTAATCCGAGAATGGCAGAACTGAAGAACAGAGCGCCCCTTCGTACTCACCATGATTATCCTGTGGAACAAAGAGTGATTCTTCCTCCAGCTTATGTCCTGACACTTGCCTTTCGGAAGATAAACAAAGAAAAAGTAATGTGCAGACTCTTGGAAATCCTCAAAAGATGGGAGAGTGAAGTTCTACCCAAATCGATAGCTGAACATGAATGGGAAAATCGCTTTAAGCTCATGGTTGTCAAGCGCCTCGGACCATCCCTTGTCCCTGCTGAGGTAGTTGTGCCTCTTGAGAAATTGGGAGAGGTAATGGAGGAGATTGAGAATGAGATTAATCAACCTGTGCTGAAGGAAAGGGTTGTGATCAAGAGAGGGAGGGATGGTAAGAGTGAAGTAGTTCTTCTGGGCTTTATCCCTGCTGATCAGAGGAAGTTTTCCTATAATTTTGTATTTTCTCTCATATTAACAATCATAAAAATTGTAAAGCGGCATGGAGGTCGTCCCTATTCCGCAGGTCTTTTTTTCGCCAATGAGGCGGGAAGAATATTGGGTATGGAAAGAATGGAAAGGATAAGGCAGTTTAAGAAAGATATGGATCCTCGAAACATTCTTAACCCGGATAAGGTCATAGGAGCAAAGCTTATCAGTAAGGCAAGTCAGATTGCCAAGGTTTTTGAGCCTCTGGTGAGACTATCTGCAAACAGTGTTTCTACTCGAGTCGGAGAGAGGTTTGAAAGTGCCCGAAGGGGCATTCCAGCCTATGTTGCTTGGTATGCTTATGCCTGTTCTCAATGTGGTTATTGTCTTGATGAGTGCGATCAGTTTTATAGCCGAAACTGGGAAAGTCAGTCGCCTCGAGGCAAATGGTACTGGCTAAGGGAGTATCTTGAAGGAAAAACAGAATGAGACCAGTTCATGGTTGATACAATCCTTCTCTGTACTACCTGTGAATTCTGTAATCTCCGCTGTCCGGCGAGGCTTTCCATTGAATCATCCTGGATGAAGCTCAGAGGTAGGTTGATTGAAGAGGAGAAAAGGATGACTTTTCCTCCTTTTGAAATGATGGCAGCTGCTCTTGAAGCAGAGGGGAACATATGGGCAGGCTACAGAAAAGACAGAAAGAACTGGTTTCCTGAAGAGTCGTGGACAAGACATGGGCCAGGTGTGAAAAGCGAGAACATATATTTTGCAGGGTGCACCGCATCTTATGTTGAGCATGATATAAGTGCTTCTGCTGTGACTTTACTTGACGCAACAGGAGTTGATTTTTCATATCTTGGGAATTTGGAAAATTGTTGTGGGACTCATATGCTCGTTGCCGGCAAGTGGAAATTGTTTGAGACCATCATGAGGAAAAACATCGAAGCAGTTAAGGAAGCCGGAGCATCAAATGTCATCACCTCCCGCCCTGCCTGTGATATGATGTGGCGGCACACTTATCCTCGATGGTCAGAAAAAATTGGAATTGATTACAGGATTAGTGTTAAACACTACAGTGAAATAATTTCCGAGAAGCTTAAAAGCGCTGAGTTTAGATTCAGGCATCCGGTCAAGAAAAGAGTTACCTGGCACGATTCCTGTCACATTGGTCGAGTCTCGGGTATTTATGAGGAGCATCGGAAGATAATCAAGTCAATTCCAGGAGTGATATTCGCAGATATGCCTCACAACAGAGAGGAGGGAAGCTGTTGTGGAAGTGTCTTGACTTTAATCAAAGAGCCATCTGTTGCCCATGAGATAGGGAAATCGAGGTTAGAGGAGGCTTTAGAGAGGTGAAGGCGGAGACTATTCTTGCCCTTTGTCCTTGTTGTGAATTTCAGTTTCGAGTGACAAAGGAAAAAAAGAATCTCTCTCTTGAAATCCAAGACCTGGCAATTTTTGCCTGTCAAGGCCTCGGCAAGGAATTCAAGGATCCAAGTCCCGAAATTTCTCAGCAGTTGGCAGTTTTTGAAAAGATGATTGCCCTTATGAATCCCATGGTTTTTCAAATCTAATGTCGTCAATGTGGCCAGAGCTTCTGGATGCCATGCCTCTTGGAATGGGGAAAATAATGAGACTTACAGGGAAGCTCGGGTTTATAGGCGGAATTCTACTCTCTGCAATGAAACCTTTTTCCCCTGTGCTTTTTCCAAGATTACTCCCAAGAATGATGACTAAAGTAATGCCTGCTATCATCGAGAGAGTGAATGACTCTATTAAGATGCCGGATTACATGGCTGAACAGATGCCTTTACTCATGTCCAAGCTGATGGAGAATCTTATGCCCAAGATGCTTGCCGATGTTATGCCCCTTGTTATTCTTCGGATGATGGATTTTCTTCGTGGAAGAGATGGCGAAAAAGTTGAAGCTTAAGCCTCGATGCCATTTTTAAATCTTCTTTAAAAGAATTTCTTAAATCCCTGTGCAAGTATTCTAAATTTAAGGCTTGCTCTCCCGCTTTTTTATTAATCTTCATTCTTGAGTTAAGATTAAAAGTTAAAAGGAAGAGAAAAAACTGGAAAATGGGTCTTGAATTCTCTTTTTGCCCTGATTCCCTTTAATCTGGAGAATGAGTCTTGATGGCTCTTACCCTTTGAGAAGCTCTAGCTTTGGCCGAAAATCCAGGTGAATTCCTCCTCACAGAGAAAAGAAGCAAAGAAGGTGAGGCGAAGAGCAGAGCAAGCACTGGCTAGAGTTTAATTAGTCTCCTCTTAAATCTTGTCTCTTCCTTCACCAGGGAAAAGAGGGAGCCTGCCTTCATGTCTCAGAAGAGTAGATTTTAGAAGAATCAATGATTCCCCATAAGTTTTTAGTTTGACTCAAAGGCAGGAAGTGATATATACAAAAGAGAAGTGAAAGCGAGGGAAGAGTGAGAAAATTGGTATCGCTAACCTATAAAAAAGCTGGGGTTGATATAGATGAGGCGGAAGATTTTATCAAAAGAATAACACCACTTATAGAAAAAACGAGAAGGCCAGAAGTCCTGGGGAAGATAGGGGGATTCAGTGGGCTCTTTTCTCCACGCCTCGACGAATTCAAAAATCCGGTGATTGTTTCTTCCACAGATGGAGTGGGAACAAAACTTTTGCTTGCGGAGGCTACAGGAAAATACGATACGGTTGGGATCGACCTCGTGGCAATGTGTGTGGATGATGTGATCGTAGTCGGGGCCGAGCCACTCTTCTTCCTCGATTATATTGCCTGTGGAAAGCTTGAGCCGAAAAAGTTATATGAGCTAATGAAAGGGATGGTTAGAGGTTGTAAGGAAGCTGGCTGTTCTTTAATAGGGGGTGAAACTGCCGAACTTCCGGGTCTTTATTCCAAAGGTAAATTTGACCTTGCCGGTTTTTGTGTGGGGCTTGTAGAGAGGGAAAAAATAATAGATGGAAGCCGTTGTGAAAAGGGAGATGTTTTGATTGGGCTTGCCTCAAGTGGACTGCACAGCAATGGTTACTCACTGGTGAGAAGAATATTCACTCAGGAAGAAATAAAAGGCAAAATGGCAAAAGAGCTTCTACGTCCGACGAGGATTTATGCCAAAAAGATTTTGATTGTTTTGAAAAAGATGGAGATAAAGGCTATGGCGCATATCACTGGAGGTGGTTTTAAGGGAAACATTCCCCGCGTGCTTCCTTCTGGATTGAGTGCAGTAATAAGAAAAGGCTCTTGGCCTATCCCTCCCCTATTTCGCAAGATTCAAGCTAGAGGGAAAATAGAAGAGAGCGAAATGTTTCGAGTGTTCAACATGGGGGTGGGAATGGTTCTTATCGTGAGCGAAAAAATAGCAAGTGAGGTTATTTTAAGTTTTGAAAAATTAGGCCAGAAAGCATGGATGATCGGGAAGCTCATCGAGGGGGAAAGAAAAGTATACCTTGAATGAAGCCTTACTGGCCTCAAATCCTTATTTTTTCAACGTGCACCTCTTTCCTAGCGGATTGGCCTGTATGACTTTCTTCTCAGACCAAGAAGCCCTCCAAATAGCCATTCCATCATCACCAGTGGGTAACCAAGATGAAAGGGAAGGCGGTCCATTCTTCTTGTGGAAGTCAAGATCCAGGCTTCTTTGATATAAGAGAATGATTTCCCTTTTTTCCTCAGAATCCAGTCAACCTTGGTGAAAAATGCCAGGTCTTCGGCATGCTTCAGCTGGGGGTCGAATCCCCCTGCTTCCCAGAAAATTTTTTTACTGCAGTAACCCATCTGAGCCTTTATGCGGAAGACTCTTTTCCCGAAGTCGATGAGGTCAAAAAAGAAACGTCCCCAGAGATCAGGAGTATCGGCAATAAGCTTTATTATTCCTGCCGGAAAGCCGCGCTCATAATAAGAATTAACCACTTCCGTAAGGTTCTCACTCATCTGAGAGTCAGCATCGAGAAAAATGAGCACCTCACCTAAAGCATGCATTACCCCTTTGTTCTTGGCTCTTGAGACTCCGAGCACTGGCTCTTCCAGTAAAATCATCTTGACGGTGTTTTTCCCTAGAAAAGAGGTAAACACCTCAGGGGTTCCGTCATTTGAGGCGTTGTTGACGACGATTACTTCCAGCAGATTATGGTCGAAAGTTTGTCTCTCTACAGATTCAAGGGCAAGCTTTAGATATTTTTCTTCATTGTAGGCAGGGATGATGATTGAGATCTTTGGATTCATGAAGCTTTTATCCATTGAGAATAAGTTATTACTTCCCTTTCTCTTGCGAGTTCATGAATCGAGCGGAGGAAAGAGGGAAACTTTTTTTTAAGATATGTTCCCTGGGGATGGAGAACTATCCTCATTAAGACCCTGTTCTTCAGGGTGATTTCCTTTAAAAACCAATTTCTGAGGGAAACTAATCGCTCTAAAGAGGGCTGAAGGCCCATGTTTCCCAGGGCAGGACAATGAGTTTTTATTCCTTTCCTGCAATCAAAGATCGCAGAAAGGAGGGTAAAGTAAGCGAAACCAAGGTCTATGATTGCCCGTTTTGTTTCTCTGCTCTGAAACCAGGTAGGCGCAGTAAACCCCTCGCATTCAAAGCCTGCTGTGGCGAGAATTTCCTTTCCCTTTTGGAGTGCTTCTTTAGCTTCAACATAATCTGATTCTGAAAACTCATCCTGATTCTGGGTGAGAAATTTCGCTCTGAAAAAATGGAGAAGTCCTCTTCTCCCTCCCTGACGCTGGTGTCTATAACCATGCTGGATGATTTCACAACCTTTTTCTTTCTCTCTATGCAACCAGGTGACAAATTGGGGATGAGCGATGATGTTCCATTTTCCGAGGTAGTCAGGGATCACCTTCAAACACACTTTTGATATCCCTTGTTTTTTCAAGGCCTTTAAGATTTCATTAGTCTGAGAGAAAAACGCCGGGCTGACGTCATGAATGGCGATTATCAACTTTTTTACTTTTCTTTCCTTTTTGCCCAATTTCTTAAGTCCATCTTGATGCACATGAGATATGTTTTTCTTTCTAGTTTCCCCCAGATTGAGGTGGGCCTCTTGTCATAGATAAGAAAGCCATGTTTGGTGTAAATCTGCTCGCTTTGGCGGCTTTCAACAAAAGTCAGCTCTCCGTAAATTCCCCTGACTCCCTCCTTAACTAGATAATCAAAGAGAGTTTCTACAAGCCTCCTCCCCAGTCCCATCCCCCTGAATCCTTCTTTGACATTCAGGTGAAGATGGGCAGTTGCTCTTGGCCTTTTTGGACGTTCAAGGCTTCCTCTTGTAATCAGCCTGTAAATGAATTTCCTGCTCTTCGCTGAATAGCGGCGAGTGAGACACTTGAAGAGTGCCTTTGTGAAGAGGGGAAAAGCTATAAAGAGGTAGAAAATTAAAGCAAACCTGAGAGGATGACGGCTGCAGAGCACATATCCTAGAATACTTCCATTTTTCTCGGCCACAAAACATGAGCGAGGCTCATACTGTAAATAATAATTTGTGTTAAGGTCCGCAAACCAAGCTCTATCTTCGAAAATATCGTCAATCGGGTTACCGAGAAAGCCCGTTTCGCAGCAAAGAATTCTTACCTGTTCCCTGTCACGGGGATGATATCTCCTGATAACAATCTCTTCCACCGCTTGCTACCTTCTTCAACTCTGATTTCGAAAATGGCGGTGAAAACTCTTAATTGAGTTTTTAAATTTCTGACTTTCATTCTGAATCTATCAATTATGAAGGGTAGCTGTCAACAGGGAAAATGATTTTTCGTCTTGAGGTAGCTCTTTAGCTTCAGGGATTAAAATTTTTCCCTTGATTTTCTCTCCTTTTGGAAGATAGAGAGGTCAAGGTAGGGAGGAGGCGAATTTAACCTTTTTAAGGGCTGAGGGTAAAAGGGAGGAGGAAAATAGAAGTAACGATTGGAAGGTGTGTTTCTTTCCCTTGAATGGGATTAAGTTGAACTAAATTGCGCTGAAGGTTTGATTTCAGGGAAATTATTTCCTTAATGAAACTAAAGATTTCTTGTAGCGATTAGTTGAGCATTAAGACCCCATCAGGCTTTATATTCCACCTTGAGAGTGGAAGATGGGAGTCTATTCAAATAACCTCATCACTTTAACCAGAGCTGATCTCAAGGGTTCTGCGTTTGCCGTATGCCCTGCTCTCTCGATGATGAACATCTTTGAATTGGGCAGCTTCTTATGAAGTCGGTAGGCATTTACTGGAGGAGAGATTACGTCGTAGCGACCGCTGACGAGGGCTACAGGAATATCCCTTAGCTTATCAGCATTCTTCAGAAGCTGTTCATCTTCGAGGAAGCAATTATGGGACATGTAGTAGTTTTCTAAGAGAGCAAAATCGTAGGGATTGAAGCTTGATATAATTTCTTCTAAAGCTTGTTCTGGAATTTCGAGAAATGACATCTTGATTTCATATCTTGCCCAGGCTAGCGCGTATTTATTTCTAATCTCGGGGTTAGGGTCCAGAAGTTTTTCGAGCAATTGTTGAGGGTAGTTCCATTCTTCAGGTTTGTTTATTAACTCAATTAGTTGGTGATAAGTTTCGGGAAAAAAATGGGCTGCTCCTCCATGGTAGAAATGGTCTATTTCCTCTTTAGTGGCGGTGAACACTCCTCGTAGAATCATCCCGCTTACATTTTCAGGGTATGTCTCAGCATAAGCTAGCGCCAGGGTTGAGCCCCAGGAACCGCCGAAGAGCAAGACTTTCTCTAATTTCAGGTGTTTTCTCAATTTCTCTATGTCCTCAACAAGACGCTGGGTCGTGTTTTCTCTTATTTCAGCATAGGGTTTACTCTTTCCTGCGCCGCGCTGGTCATGGAGGATGATGTGGAATTTACCCGGATTGAAGAAGCGAAACATCTCTGGATGACAACCTCCCCCCGGGCCACCATGGAGGACCATCACTGGTTTTCCCTGTGGATTCCCTCCGAGTTGGTAGTAGATTTCATGAAGGTCAGAAACCTTGAGATAACCTGTCTCATATGGTTCAAGCTCAGGCCAAAGGTCTATTTCAGTTCGTTCTTTTTTTTGGCAAGCACTTAAAAGCAAAGGAATTAGGATTAAAATAAGGTAATTTTTTCTCAAGTTTCACTCCTTTCATTAAACTTAAAACTTAGCTCAATTTAATTATGATAGTTAAATTATCTTTCCAGTTGCAAGTTAACAAAAAAATTTATAAGCCTTTTACCCGGCTCAAGATTTGATAAGGTCAGGAAGGAAAAACAATGAGGATTTTTTAGTTCGAATAAAATTTTTGCAAACTTTGCGCAATTATGGTAGAAGATTCACTTAGCTGAAGATTAATTAAGGAGAGGTTAAAAAGATTGGTTTTTTATGTTAAAGGTTGAGTTGAAAGAGATGGGCGCAATAATCATCGAGGGCACAAGAATAAGAGAAGAAATTCTGAATGAAATCCGAGACGAAACAGAGAGAATAAAAGAAAAATATGGAGTTGTGCCAGGTCTTGTGACTATTCTCGTTGGAGAAAATCCTGCTTCGGTCTCCTATGTTACTGCAAAGATAAAGACTGCGCAGAGCCTCGGATATAGGGAAATCCAGGAAAACTTTCCAGAGAAAATTTCCGAAGATAAGCTTTTGGCTACAATTGAAAAATATAACAAAGATGAGACAATTCATGGAATTCTTGTCCAGCTTCCCCTCCCCGCTCATATTAATGAAAAAAGGATTCTCTGCTCACTCGACCCCGATAAGGATGTCGACGGCTTTCATCCACTCAATATGGGACGCTTGGTAATCGGGGGTTCTGCGGTGAAGTTTCCACCCTGTACTCCCGCGGGAATCAGAGAGCTAATTCTTCGTTCCGGGGTTAAGACTGAGGGTGCGGAAGTTGTGGTCGTAGGGCGCTCTAACATCGTCGGGAAACCTGTGGCGATTATGCTCATGCAGAAAGAGTTGGCAGCCAATGCCACGGTGACAGTCGCCCACAGCGCAACTAAAGACCTTGCCGCCCACTGCAAGAGGGCTGATATTTTGATCGTGGCTGCTGGGGTTCCCAACCTTGTCAAGCCTGAATGGATTAAACCGGGTGCTTGTGTCATAGATGTGGGAGTAAATAGGGTGGGCGAGAAGATTAGTGAGAAGACAGGTAAGAAGGTGCCGATATTGAAGGGGGATGTTGATTTTGAGGCAGTGAAAGAGATTGCAGGCTGGATTACTCCTGTGCCAGGGGGTGTAGGACCCATGACGATTGCCATGTTGATGAGAAACACCCTAAATTCCCTAAAGTACAGATTGGGGCTTTTGTGAGCTTTCGAGCAAAGCCTACCCTTCTTTTAATAAACTTGAATTAAAAATAAAATCAATAAAATTAGGCTCTTCTCTAAATCAGTCAGTAAAAGCTCAGAGGAGAAAAAGGTAAAGAAATAAATATCTTCTTTTAATTTTGGAGGTTAAGATCGAAAGGATTACCAAAGATTCCTCCTTCCATTTTCTAGCTTATAGAATGGATTTTGTTCCTCCCGTTTCCTTAAGGTTATCTTTCAATTACTCGTGCGAAGATTGATATTTTTATCAACTAATCTAGAGATGAACCTAAAAAAGGAATGGTTCTCAGCGGTGAGGTATACTACTTTGTCCCATCCAGAGAGAGAATCAGAAGGCAATTATTCAGATTTAGGGATAGAGAGAAAAGGTACGGATGTGGAGATGTTTTGATATTAGCCTGGATTGTAAATTGAATTTTGCCTTAAAATTTTTCCTCATAAATCTTAAGCATTTTATGATTAGATGCACTGCGTTTGATTTTGATTTTTGAGTTTAATTCAGGAAGAAATTTAATTCAGCCCTTGGAAAATGATGGAAAAAATGGTAGATTTTTCTCTTTAGAGGGCTTATATGAAGGGTGGGCGGTTAGCTCAGCTGGGAGAGCGCGGCGTTCGCAACGCTGAGGTCGGGGGTTCAAATCCCCTACCGTCCACCAGAGTGAAAGGATGGAAAGAGGAATTAAACTCCTTGTAATCACCGCAGCCTCTCTCGGATTTATTCATACAGTTTTTGGGCCAGACCACTATCTACCATTTATCTTCATTGCTCGTGCCAGAAGATGGGCACTTCGCAAGACACTTCTTATTTCCTTTTTCTGTGGTCTGGGGCACGTGATGAGCTCGGTTGTTCTTGGTTTCGTAGGAATTGCCCTTGGGATAGCAGTTTCGAGGCTTGAAGATTTGGAGTCTTTTCGCGGTCAAGCTGCGTCCTGGCTTTTAATCGGGTTTGGCTTTACCTATTTTGTTTGGGGTTTGCGGCATGCCATAAGAAACAAGCCTCATAAACACCTTCATCTTCACTTAGACGGTCTGGAGCATGATCATCTCCATACCCATCAGGATGAGCATTTGCATTTTCATCTTCAGGAAGAAAAAAAGAGTATTACACCCTGGGTCCTTTTCACAATCTTTGTTTTCGGGCCTTGCGAACCACTCATTCCCCTCGTCATGTATCCAGCTTCAAAGCATAATACGGCGGGATTGATCATGGTTACTACGGCATTTGGAGTTGTGACTATCTTAACCATGCTCACAATAATCCTAATTTCTTCCTGGGGGATAGGTTTAATCAACCTTGGCAAAGCAGAAAGATACGTTCACATCATGGCAGGCGCTATGATTTTCCTCTCGGGACTTGGAGTCAGGTTCCTCGGACTTTAAAAATCATTTTGATGAAGTTTGTCGTAGATTGCATGCTGGGAAAGCTGGCAAAATGGCTTAAAATTCTTGGTTTCGATACACTTTACTTCAGAAAAATAGAAGATTCTGAGCTTCTTGCCTTGGCTCAGAAGGAAAGGCGTGTGCTTCTCACTAGAGATGTTAATCTGCTCCAGAAATCGCGAAATCTCCCCAGCCTTTTCATCCGCAACTCAAACTGGGACTCGCAGCTTCTCCAGGTTCTTAATGAACTCAACCTCTGGAAAAAGGTTCAGCCAAATACTCGTTGCATTCATTGTAACCAAAGGTTGAAGTCTCTTCCCAAGAAAAGAGCCAGAAATCTTGTCAGTCCTTTTGTTTATGAAAGTGCCCGTTCTTTTGCCATCTGTCCCCAGTGCGGGAAGGTTTTCTGGCAGGGGACTCACTTCAGAGATATGGAAATAAAAATAGAGGAGCTCTTCAGGGAGAGGAATGAATTGAAGAATGAAAAAGAAGATTGATATTCTCAGCAAAGGGCTCTGGATTGAATATTTGAGGAAAGTAAGAAAAAAGAATAAGTTTTTATTTTGGCCTAAGAATGATTAAAAAGAGAAATAGAAAATAGTTCAAATAAAAATCATGATTTGAGGGTGGAAAAAGAAAAGGTAAAAAGAAGATGTATTTAGAGAGTATAGAAATAAGAGAGATTCTTCCCTGCCTTGCGGACCCTGAAAAAATAAGGTTCATAGCCTACTTCGAAAAAGATATTTCTGAAGTCTTTCCCTATTTAAATTCTATTTTAGAAGGTGCAATTTATAATCACGAAGGAAAAACCCTGACCCTTAAAAAAGAAGGGAGGCTCATCACCCTCCATGCAGATAAGATTGCGGCGGGGAAAGTTCTGGATGAGGAAGATGCAAAGAAGATTGTAGAGTGGTTGAAAGAGAGGATTAATTATTCTTATGAAAACAGAGCTTCGATAAAGCCTATCTATGAAAGAAGACATAAACTGAGTTCTCTTGATATTTACAAGCTACTCCCCGGTACAAACTGTAGAAAATGTGGAGAACTGACTTGTTTGGCTTTTGCGGTCAAGCTCTCAGAAGAGAGTGTGAACATCATGAGTTGCAAAGAGATTTTTTCAGGTGAATTCACAGCGAAGAGAAACGAACTTTTAAGGCTCTTAAAGTCTTCTGGGTATTCAGTCCCAGAGGTTTTTATCCTAAATGAAAATAAATGATTCTAGCTTCTTTTTGATTTTCTTATCCAAGGCAAGGCGTTGTCTTCTGAAGCTATAAGCAACAATTGATTCTTTCTTCACTTCTTCTTAAAACCGAATACTAAGATAAGGATTAACTGGAAGATAAAATTTGATATTGTAGATTTTGATAGCCAATTCAGTATAGCTCTAGAAAATATCCCTTTTAGGCTGAGCAAGATTCCAAGCACACGAATACTCCAAAGATAAATACCCTCTTTTTTTATCCGAACAGACTGGATTACCATCCTTAAAAAAAAGCCTTCCTCAGCGAGAAAGAGAAAGAAGGTAAATCTTTTCCGATTTATTATCTATAAATAAATATGCAAAGGTGTGAAAGTTTTACGAAAGAGGCAAAAATGAAAGAAGCAAGCCCCTTGAATACTGTGATTGAGGAATTTTAAGAAAATTTAAAAAAAGAATTATATGGAGAAAATACCATGGGAAACAATATGATGAATTGCCTCACTTAAAATCTCGACGAAAATGATTCGTTGCCTCACGAGAAAATCTATGCGAAATTATTTTGCCTTCTGGCGGGAAGAGCGATTTAATTTCAAGATGAAATTAGCTAAGAGGCAAGTAAATGAGGTTAGAAATGAAGGTTAAGAGAGCCATTTTGAAAAAGCTAGCCTCAAGCTATAAAAACTCTTCTAAGAAAGGTAAGAGAAAGCTGAGAAAGGAACTTATAGCTATTACTGACTATAACCGAAGTTATCCCAGCTGGCTATTAGGCAACTATAGCCTGGAGGTTGTTTTGGTAATTCTGAAAGGGAGAGGGTGATTTTTATTGGCGAAATAAGGAAGATAAGGCTGAAGGCGCTGGTCTGGTTATGGCAGCTTCTGGATTATAGTTGGGGGAAGCGGTGGGTGCCGAAGCTTGAGGCGTAGGGTGAGCTGAGGGGGAAAAAAGCAATCAGGGAAAAGCTGCTGCAAGTTTCGGCAGCCACGCTGGATCGGCTTTTAAAGACGGAGAGGAAGAAATTTCAGCTTAAGCCCGGAGCCAGGACCAAGCTAGGAACGCTGCTTAAAAGTCAAGTAGCTGTGAGAACTTTTTCTGAATGGGATAAGAGTCTACTTGGCTTTATGGAGATGGACTTGGTCAGTCATGACGGGGGAATGCTCAGGGAGACTTTCTCTACAGTCTTAACGCTACCGATGTCGCCTCAGGTTGGAGTGAAGCTGAACCGGTCCGCAACAGGGTGCAGGTTTGAACTTTTCTGGTTCTGGAAAAAATAAGAGAGTGACTGCCTTTTAAGTTTTTGGGGAGATACTCAGATAAATCTTATCCGTTACTTCGAGGAAAACAAACTGAGCTTCACCCGCAGCCAGCCTTATAAGAGAAACGATAGCTTCTATGTGGAGCAAAAGAACTACACGGTGCTCAGAGGCCTAATTGGTTATCTGAGATATGATGAGTCTAAAACCTCTTATCAGCGGTTGGGAGAAGCGAACGAATTAAGTCAGGAAGAGAAAGGGAAACTAGAGAAGATTTCTAAGAAGCTCAATGTGGTTAAACTAAAGCAGGAGATAGAGAAACTTTGGGAGAAGTTGTGGCGGCTTCAAAGAGAAAAGAAAAATTGCGCAAATTTTCGTGTAGATTCTTCCGTGAGGCAATGAATGTGCTTTCAATAGATTTTCTCATGAGGCAACAAAGAAGCCTTCTTCCCCGAATATTTGCTTATGGGGTGATATTTTTTCATCTTATAAAAAAGCCTCTCTTTCCCCAAGAAACTGGTAACATAGAGGCATCATGAAAAAACCGAGAAGTTTTACCCTCAAGCTGAAACTCCAAAAGGCATTTTT